>JAVBMR010000002.1:0-295830 GCA_031552235.1 Tidjanibacter sp.
AATTTCGTTCTTTTCGCCCTATCGCCACTGCTTTTCCCGTTTCTTCTCCTCGCCGTGGCCCGCCACGTCTTCGGCGAAGAGCCTGAAAAATCAATGACGATAGAACAAAAATAACTTCGGTAATAAATTTAAACAGTTTCTAAGCGGTTTGTTTTTCGGCCTTCGCAGAAGGCCGGCAGCCCGAAGCTCCGCCATGCGGAGGGCTGCTATTCACTTCGTTGCTATCATCCCACCGCGAGCTTCGGCCTGACAACGCGGCTTCGGGGGGGGGGCTGCATGAATTGCCAAGCCGCGGAATGTTGCGCTTCAGCGAGGGCAAAGACCGCTTGCGGGTTTTGCCGAGCGTCAGCAACAAAAAGGAAATTAATGTTGCGCTTCAGCGAGGGCAAATGCCGCTTGCGGGTTTTGCCGAGCGCCAGCAACAAAAAGGAAATTAATGTTGCGACTGCATAAAGCGGTCGTAGTCTTTGCAATACCACGTAGCTTGCTGCGGGTGGTTTATTTTCGGCCTTCAGAGAAGGCCGTCAGGCACCCCCTTGGGGGCGCCTGAACCGACGCTCGCAACGGGAGCAGAGACTGCTTGCAGGCTATGCCCCGCAACTGACGCAGGAGTGAGCGAAAAGCGAAGGTTGCTTTAGCTTTTCCGAGTGACAAGGAAGAAGACCGAAGATCGACTCCCGGAGGAGGAAAAGGAATCGGTTTTTTGATTTGGGAACAAAAGTATTTGTACGACAGGTATTATCTTCGTTGGAGAGATTACAAGTCGGAACTGGATGATCCTGAATGTTTTGCAATAATGGCCACTGTTATGCGGTATGCCGTAGGCGGTCGCTTCCGCGACACGGACAGAGCGTGAGGGTTATTTTATACGCTTATCCGCAAAAATACCCCGATACGGCGAGTGTAGCAAACTGTACGGGCCGCGCTTTGGGATGCTTGCCGCAGGCAAGCCCTGCAGTCCGCCGCCGCCTCATGCAGCGGGCTGCGTCACTCGCTTTCGCTCGCTCACGCCCACCGCCGGCGGCATACTGCACACCGCAGGTGCATTTTTGCGGATAAGCATTTTATTTTACCCTCGGGCGTTGCGGTGCGAGCAAAAGAATAAAGTAACCGTCCGCATGGGGCGGCGGCAAACCGCCGGTTCCGCTTTGTGGAACCGATGTCAGATGTAGAGTATTAACGTGCTGTTACTTGTCCCTTTCGGCGATGTAGAGGCAGAGGTTGTTGAGCGAATCGCGATAGGCCGATTCTGGGAAGGCGAGCAAAGCCTTGCGGGCGCGTTCCACATGCTCGTTCATGACCTCTCCGGCACCTGTGAGCCCGCCTTCATTCAGCACCATGCCATACAGATAATCGAAGCTGGCCGGCGATGTCCCGGCATCGCGCAGGTGTTTTTTGATGTCTTCGCGCTTCTTCGCATCCGCCTTTTCCAGCAGCAGCAGCAAGGGAAGGGTTATCTTGCCTTCGCGCAGGTCGCCGCACAGCGGTTTTCCAGTCTTCTCGCTGGGGCTGTAATCCAGAATGTCGTCCTTGATCTGGAACGCCATGCCTATATCGTTGCCGAACTGCCGCATCGCCGCCACCGTATCATCGGCGGCACCCACTGACATGGCGCCCGCCCCGCAGCTTGCTCCTATAAGGGCCGCCGTCTTTTTGGAGATGATGTCGAGGTATATCCCGCGCGTCATTTCCTGAAGGCCGTTCTGTTCGCTTTGGATCAGTTCCCCCTCGCAAAGGGCGTTTATGCACTCGGTTATGTAGCCTACGAGTTCGTAAGACCCGCTCTGCATGCCCACGGTAAAACTCTTGGCAAGTATGTAGTCGCCGATTATGACCGAGCGCTTGGAACTCCATATTGCGTTTACCGAGGGCTGGCCGCGCCGCAGGTCGGCTTCGTCGATGACGTCGTCGTGGACGAGCGAGGCGGTATGCACCATCTCGATAAGCATGGCCGCCAGGTAGCTTTGCTCGGGAAGTTGCTTGCCGCCGTTGTGCATACCGGCGCTCAATAGTACGAGCAGGGGGCGTATTCCCTTGCCGCGCGTGTCGAAAATGTAATCGAGCATTGTCTGCGCGAGTTTGTAGTCGCTGTGGAGCGACGCGCGCAGGAAAGACTCGTAGCGATCGAGGTCGGCCGCCACCGGAGATTTAATTTTTTCGATACTCGGCATAGGTTGATGGTATGAAACGCAAAGTTACGGAAATTTTTCGTTACTTTGTAACTTCCGTATAAACCGTATAAATACATTCCGGGAAATGGAGAAGAAACCTTTATGGAAATGCCTGCTGCCCTACATGGTGGCGCTGGCGGCGTTTATTGCTATTCCGGCGATTTATTTCGCCCCTCAGTTCTCGGGGAAAACCCTCCGACAGGGCGATATAACCCAGTATAAGGGCAAGACGGAAGAGGTGTTGCAGCACCGCGAAAAATATGGCGAGGACCCGCAGTGGCTCGGGAACAGTTTCTCGGGGATGCCGGCGACGCTTACCAACATGCAGCACGAGACGATGCTGATAGTGAAAGTAAAGCCATATCTCGACTTCCTCGGTACGCCGGCCTCGATGATATTCATCGCGATGGCGGCTTTCTTCGTGATGCTGCTGATGTGGGGCGTAAACCCCTGGGCGGCCATCGTGCCCTCCATAGCCTATGGGCTTTCGACCTATTTTTTCATCATAATAGACGCCGGGCATGTGACCAAGATGTGGGCGCTGGCCTATACCCCCCTTATGATGGGCGGTGTGTTCCACGCTTACCGCAAGAATATGTGGCTGGGGGCGGCCGTGACCGCATTCTTCGCCGCGCTCGTCATTTCGACCAACCATACGCAGATACCATATTATTTCGGGATGGTGCTGCTGGCTTTCTGGATAAACGAGGGCATCACGGCGTTCAGGGAGAAGGCCATGCCGCGCTTTTTGAAAGTTACGGGTGTGATAGCCGTGGCGTTCGTACTCGCCGGCGCGGCCAACGCCTCGACGCTTTACGACACTTGGCAGTATTCGAAATACTCGACCAGGGGCGGCAGCGAACTTACCGCCAAAACCGCAGGCGGTGAAGACCGCGGTTCGGGCCTCGATATCGACTACGCCACAGCGTGGAGCTACGGCAAGATGGAGAGTGTCAATATGTTCATCCCCGACCTCATGGGAGGGTCGTCGGGCGGAGGCTTCGAGAAGAACGGCGAGGTGGGCAAGGAACTGGCCAAATATGGCGTGCGCGATTGGGCGCAGTATATCAGCCCCTATTGGGGGTCGCAACCCGGTACGGCAGGCCCGACCTATATAGGCGCCGTCATCATTTTCCTGTGCGTGCTGGGGTTGTTCCTGTTGCGCGGACGGTGCAAATGGTGGGTGCTGGCCATCACGGTGATCGCCATAATGCTCGCCTGGGGCCACAACTTCATGTGGTTCACAGAGCTGTTTTTCAATTACTTCCCGGGCTACAACAAATTCCGCGTCGTGGCGATGATCCTCGTGATAGTCGAGTGGAGCGTGCCTTTCATTGCCGCATTGCTTCTGGGCAAGTTGTGGAAAGAGGAAATAACCAAGCCGCAGCTGGTTAAAGCGCTCAAATATTCGGCGATAACCGTAGGAGGGGTGGCGCTGTTCTTCCTCGTGTTGGGCGGAGCGATATTCAGCTTCACAAGCCCTGGCGACGTGCCGATGCTTACGCGTCTTGGCATGATGGGCGGGCTTGACCAGCAAAGCGCCGCGCAGTTCGCCAGCTCCCTCGAACCGGCGATGGTCGCCGACAGGATCTCGATGATGCGTGCCGACGCGTTCCGTTCGCTGGTTTTCGTGCTGCTCGCCGCAGGGACGGTTTGGATGTTCTCGCTCGGCAAGATGAAGAAATGGCTTCTGGCAGCGCTATTGGCCGTGCTGGTTTGCGCCGACCTTATCCCGGTGAACCTGCGCTACCTGCCGCAGGAGCACTTCGTCGAACCGAAAACGACACGCATATTGCCGACCGAAGCGGATAGGCAAATACTTGCCGACACGACACTCGGCTTCAGGGTAATGAACATGACAGTCAATCCTTTCAGCGACGGCACCACTTCGTATTTCCACCGTTCGGTGGGCGGCTACGACGGGGCCAAGATGCAACGCTATCAGGACGTGATAGACCGTTACCTTTTGGGGGGCAACCGCGAGGCGCTCAATATGCTCAACACGCGTTATATCATAGATGCGGACAGGCAGACCGGCCAGCCCGCCGCGATGTTCAATCCCGACGCCAACGGGGCGGCGTGGTTCGTGGACGAAGTGATAATCGCGGGTTCGCCCGATGCCGAGATAGAAACCATAGGACGCATAAATACCAAGAAGCAGGCGGTCGCCGACAAGCGTTTCGCACCGCAGTTCGCGGTCGACCAGCTTGCGGACATATCCAAACTCCCGGCCGAAAAGCGCCTCGAAACCACATACGCCGACGGACAGGTCGTGAAATACGGCGCGGACAGCCTCGCGTATATCAGGTTGACGGAATACAAACCCAACCACCTGGTGTATGAAACGAGCTCGTCGCAGGCGGGCGTGGCCGTATTCTCGGAAATATACTATGACAAGGGCTGGACGGCATATATCGACGGGGTCGAAGCCCCGCATTTCAGGGCCGATTACATCCTGCGCGGACTCTACTTGCCGGAAGGCCGGCATAAGGTCGAGTTCCGTTACCGTGCCGCAGGCTTCGACACGGCGTCGACCGTGACCCTCGTCGCTTCATTGATAATAATACTCGGGCTTGTCGCCGCCGCGGTGGCCGCCGTAATGTGTAAACGAAAAAAGGATAAAAACAATGCACGATAACAAGAAGCTCAAGCGGAAAGTCCGCAATTCATACATTATCTCGACAGTCAGCGTGTCGCTGGTTCTGTTCCTGCTGGGGTCGGTGGGCTACCTGATCCTCAGTGCGATGGGTGCTACGGATAGGATGAAGGAGAGCATCGCCGTGTATGTGATGCTCAAGGACGGGGTAAGCGAACAGGCCGCGAAGGACATGGGAGGCCGCCTCAAAAGCATTCCGGGCGTGAAGGACATCAGGTTCGTGCCGAAGGATGAGGCCATCAAGGAGTTCAAGGAGTATTCGGGGACCGATCCAGAGATGTTCCTCGATTTCAATCCGTTGCCTGATTCCTACGAGGTGCGTTTCAGTGCCTATGGCGCCGACGGAGACGCACTCCCGCAGTTCGAAAAGACGGTAGCAGCCTGGGAAGAGGTCGGCGAGGTGGTCTACCAGCGCAACGTCATCAGCCAGATCGGTACCAACATCAACAAGTTCAACCTCATACTCCTGATGTTCGGGGTGGCGCTGCTGTTCATATCGCTCATCCTGCTCAACAATACCATACGCGTGTCGATCTACTCGAAACGCTACGTAATCAGTACCATGAAACTGGTGGGGGCGACGAAAGGCTTCATAATGAGGCCGTTCCTTGCGAGTGCCGTCTGGCAGGGCATATATGCCGGGCTGATAGCCATCGCCATGTTCGGGCTGCTGGTGTGGGGCCTGCACGAAGGCCTGCCCGAGATAAGGTTCGGGGCCAACGACATGGGGCTGGTGGTAATCGCCGGCGGAATGCTGCTGCTCGGAGTGCTTATCTCGCTGCTGTTCACAGCTTTCGCCGTGAATAAGTTCGTGAGGATGAGAACGAATAAGATCCACATGTATTAATACGATAAAGATATGGCTGTTAAGAAAACCGCAAAAACCGAAGAGAAGAACAACCCGGCCGAAGCTAAAATGGCACTCGGCATGCGCAATTATAAACTTATGCTTATCGGTTTTGCCGTTATCGTCCTCGGGTTCATCTTGATGACAGGCGGCGGAAGCGATAACCCCGCGACGGAGTTCAACTACGAGATGTTCAGCTTCCGCAGGATCACTCTTTCGACGATACTCATTCTCGGCGGTTTCGCGTTCGTGGGATACGCAATAATGAGCAAGGGCAAATCTAAAGGGAAGTAAACGATGAGCGTTTGGGAAGCGATAGTCCTGGGGGTAATCCAGGGCCTTACCGAGTTTTTGCCTGTCAGCAGCAGTGGGCACCTCGAACTGGCGAATTATCTTTTCGGGATAGACGAACCGAACAACCTGCAATTCACCGTCGCCGTACATGCCGCTACCGTACTCAGTACGATAGTGGTATTCGCGCGCGAATTGCTTAGGCTGTTCAGGGGGCTTTTTAAGTTTACGATGAACGACGAAACGGTGTTCGTGCTGAACCTGATAATCTCGATGATACCCGTGGCATTCGTGGGCCTGATGTTCGGCGACGAGGTGGCGGCGCTGTTCACCAGCAATATACGGCTTGTAGGCGCGATGCTGCTGGTTACGGCGGTGCTGCTCACATTCGCGCACTATGCCAAACCCCGCACGAAACCGGTGACGCCCCAAAGCGCGTTCATAATCGGCATCGCGCAGGCCGTGGCCGTTATCCCCGGGCTGTCGCGCTCAGGCTCGACCATCTCGACAGGGTTGATGCTCGGCGTCAAACGCGAGGAAGTGTCCAAATTCTCATTCCTGATGGTGCTCGTGCCGGTCATAGGGGCGAACGTGATCGAGGCGATGAAAATGCCAGCCGGCGAGTCGATGCCGTTCATGATCCTGTTTGCGGGATTCATAGCGGCGTTCGTTACCGGGACGCTGGCCTGCCGCTGGATGATAAGGATAGTCAACCGCGGAAAACTCCTCTGGTTCGCGCTCTATTGCGTGGCGGTCGGGGCGGCGGCGGTAATAATGAGTTTTGTTTAAAGAAAGCATGAAAAGAATACCTGCGGATACGAACCTCGCCGAAGGATACGTTATTAATATCGACAAACCGCTCGGATGGACATCGACCGACGCCGTGCGAAAAGTGAAGTACGGGCTGCAAAAAAGCGGATACCGCAAGATAAAAGTAGGGCACGCCGGTACGCTCGACCCGTTGGCTTCGGGGGTGTTGCTGGTTTGTGTGGGCAAGGCCACCAAGCGCGTCGACGAATTGCAGGCGCAGGAAAAGGAGTACGTTACCGACATAATGTTGGGGGCGACCACTCCCAGTTACGATATGGAGCACGAAGTTGATCAGACCTATCCCTACGAGCACATCACAAGGGAGATGGTTGAGGAGGCTTTGATGGGGCTTTCGGGCGAGAGGCTCCAGACCCCGCCGGTGTATTCGGCCAAAAAGATAGAGGGCCAGCGCGCCTACGAATACGCCCGTGAGGGGGTCGAGGTGCAGATGAAGCAGGCGCTCATAAATATCTACGGGATGGAGCTGCTGGAGTTCGACCTGCCGAGGGTGAAAGTGCGCATTAACTGCAGCAAGGGGACCTACATACGCTCGATAGCCAAAGAGTTGGGCGAGGCGCTTGGCAGCGGGGGATACCTCTCGTCGCTGCGGCGCACACGCAGCGGAGGCTTCACGGCCGACGATGGAATGACTATGGACGAGATAATCGACAGCCTTGCCCGGCTGCGCCAAAAAGAGCAGGAAAGGAAAGAGACCGAACAGGACTAAAATAAACCGAGACATATTTATGTCCGACGAACGTTAGGCGCGAAGCGACTAAAAGGAGGAGTTATATGTGAGGGTTATTTTATAGAGTTTTCTTTGGTTACTTTCTTTTGGGCAATGCAAAAGAAAGTAACAATATAGAAGTGTAAACCTGTATAATTCCCTAAATTTTTACACTGCTGAAACAAAACGTGTTTTCATACGTATAATATAAAGTCGCATTTTTTCAGATATAAGATGAAGTTATCACACTACAACTACGATTTTACCCCGGACATGCTGGCCAAATACCCGGCCGAGAACCGTGACGAATCGCGCCTTATGGTGCTGCACAAGGATTCGGGCGAAATAGAACACAAGATATTCAAGGATATCGTCGGTTATTTCGACGAAAACGACGTGCTGATATTCAACAACACCAAGGTATTCCCTGCCCGCCTCTACGGCAACAAGGAGAAGACCGGGGCCGAGATAGAGATATTCCTGCTCAGGGAGCTTAACCGCGAACTGAGGCTGTGGGACGTGCTGGTGGACCCGGCGCGCAAAATACGCATCGGCAACAAGCTCTATTTCGGCGACGACGACCTGCTGGTGGCCGAGGTGATCGACAATACCACCTCGCGCGGGCGTACGCTCCGTTTCCTTTTCGACGGCGACCACGAGGAATTCAAGGCCGCCCTGTTCCGCCTCGGCGAAACGCCGCTCCCGAAGTGGGTGCGCGAGAAAGTGGAGCCGATAGACGAAGAGCGCTACCAGACCATCTACGCCGAGCATGAAGGTGCCGTGGCCGCTCCGGTGGCCGGCCTGCACTTCAGCAAGCACATTATGAAGCGCCTTGAAATCAACGGCGTGCATCAGGCTTTCGTGACCCTGCATGTGGGGTTGGGGAATTTCCGCATGGTGGACGTCGAAGACCTTACTAAGCACAAGATGGACTCGGAACAGATATTCATACAGGAATGCTGCGCAGATACCGTAAACAACGCCAAGAAGGATGGCCGCAGGATATGCGCCGTGGGCACTACCGTCATGCGCACCATTGAAAGTTCGGTGACTACTGAGGGAATGTTGAAACCGTACGAGGGTTGGACGAACAAGTTTATTTTCCATCCCTACGACTTCAGCGTGGCGGACTCGATGGTCAGCAACTTCCACCTCCCGTATTCGACCCACCTGATGATGGTGGCGGCGTTCGGGGGCTACGACACCGTGATGAACGCATACAAGGTTGCGAAGAAAGAAGGTTACCGTTTCGGGACTTACGGCGACGCGATGCTGATATTATAGCGGCGGCCGGAAGGCAGTCGGAAGGGGAGGCCGTATGGCCTCCTTTTTTCATTGAGAACGGGCATTCAATCATTAGAGGTTAAAACAAGCACGCTGCCTGGTAAAGGCGAGTGCGGAGTTGCCGCCCGCCGCATGGGGCGACGGCGGGCGGCATAGCTTGCCGAAGACAAGCCTCCCAGCGCACTGCCCCTGTTGAGGCCGCGCGACACCGATGGCCGGACAGGGAAGAAAACATGCCTAAAATCCTATTCCAGATAATTTTAAGCGGCAGTTTGGGGCTTTTCTCGCAATTTCTTCCTACCTTTGTAAACTTTAGCATCCATAAACTGGTTCGATCTAAGCATGAGCAAGTGCAAAATATTGTACGTTTGTGAGGAAATAACTCCCTACGTTCCTGAAACGGAAATGTCGCAGCTGTGCCGTACCCTCTCGCAGGCAATGCAGGAAAAAGGTAACGAGATACGCACATTCATGCCGCGTTACGGCTGCGTCAACGAACGCCGCAACCAACTGCACGAGGTCATCAGGCTCTCGGGCATGAACCTGATCATCGACGACAACGACCACCAGCTCATCATAAAGGTTGCCTCCATTCCCTCGGCCAGGGTGCAGATATATTTCATCGACAACGAGGACTATTTCAGCCGCAAGGCAATGCTCACGGACGCAGACGGAAACCATTACGCCGATAACGACGAACGCGCCATATTCTTCGCGCGCGGCGTCCTCGAAACCGTGAAGAAACTGCGCTGGGAACCCACCATAGTGCATTGCCACGGCTGGTTCTCGGCCGTCGCCCCGATATACCTGAAGTGGATAATGAACGACGACCCGCTCTTCGCCGACGTGAAGATAGTCGTTTCGATCTATGACGACGCGTTCCCCGGGACGCTCAGTCCGAACTTCGCGGCCAAGATCGCGAACGAGGGCGTAGACATGGACAAACTGAAGATTATAGCCGAACCTTCATACGAAAACCTGATGAAGCTCGTTATTAATGAAGCCGACGCTGTGGTTCTGGACACGCAAAACCCGAACCCCGAAGTGGCGGCATACGTTAAACAGAGCGGAAAACCGGCATTGTGGTATCAGGACAAGTCGACGACCGACTATTTGGATAATTATCAGGAATTATATGAAGGGTTATTTTAGGAAGTCTTTCATCGCCGTTGCCGCATCGCTTCTCGTGGCTGTCGGCGGAATGTTTATGGTTGGCTGCACTGACGTTGACGACACGCTCGGGCTTCACCTTGTGCCGGACGACCAGAGGGTGGAAGTGACGACCAGAACATTTACCGGAATCAGATCATATGCCGCGTACTCCGATTCGATCCCGACCAGCCGCCTGCGCGGGATGGCCTTCGGGAGCATGACAACGGATTTCGGCAGGACAACGGTAAGGAGCGTGAACCAGTTCATGCCGCTCGTGTCGTACACGAAGAGGGGCAACCACTATTTCGGGGCTGCCGATGCGGTAGTCGACTCGGCGTATATAGTGCTGTATGTAAACAAAATAAGCGGCAATACGGCTGCGCCCCAAACATTCGGCGTCTTCCCTCTGGACGAAGCCGTGTCGGATACGTGGATCGATTTCACTAAAGAATATTATTCGGATTACGACATGTCCGGTAAATATAAAACCGAACCTGTGTTCGAATTCACGCTGGAGAAAGAGATCGCCGGCGCGCGCTACAAAAAACTGTGGCCCGTTGGAGCAGAGGGCGAGGCGCTGTATGATAATGGCAAAGCATATCTCGAAGGCATAGTAGGGCTTCCCCAGTCCGTCTGGAAAGACGAAGAGGTGGGGGACGGTAAGTTCCATGCCGCGGTCCCCGGGTTCTATTTCGAGCCGAAAGCCCCATCGGCGGGCGAAGCCATCTACGAGGTTCTGATGGTAGACAGCTACTACCTGCAGGATCTTTCATACCTCGCGATATACACGCATAACCCGGCCGACGGCGCAACCGCCAAAGCGCTGGAAACGAAGTTCTATTTCGACGACAAAGCTGCGTCGTATGCCGACCTTTCGAACCTTTCGATCATGCTCGTAGACCATGATTACAGTTCCGCGACAAACGGCATCGATCCGGCCACGTTCCTCCGTTATCAGGAGAGAACCGACGAAAACGGGACGCCGCAACCAGGCAAGCCATGGGTAATGCCCGCACTGTACGACGATGCAGGCAACCCGATTGTGGACCAGCAGGAGGAAATGTACGTGCAGACCATGGTCGGCGCTTCGGGGTATATCAGTTTCGACCAGGCCCTCAAGCAGGAGCTGGCAGGCATACTCAACTCCAACGGCACGGAATACAGCTCGGTGTTCATAGACAAGGCGAAACTCATACTGCCGCTGGCGTATGACAAGTCCGACCCGGACTACGCCGCCAAAATGATGAACCTGCCATACAGGATGGGGCTATACCTCGATTACAAAGGCGATCTGCCGGTGAGCATGCCCGATTATCCGTACATGGACGAGATCGCAAACTCCAAGGAGTCTAAATTCGGCGGATACCTGAATTACAGCAAGGCGCAGTACGAAATGGATGTCTCGACGTATGCGAGGCAGCTTATAATGCACCCTGACGACACCCGCGGCGAGCTTTGGATAGCGCCGGCGTTCAACGCCAGCAATTTCACGAGGCTCCAGGAGGTGGTTCTGCAAAACAAGACCCCGAACCTCGGCGATCCGCTTGACAAAAGCCGCGAGATAGAGTTAGTGATAACATACGCGCTGATTAAATAAAAACAACGAGTTCAAACCTAAAGCCGAGACCTTTAGGTTTTTTCTCTTTTTTGAAAAGAAGGAACAGATGCAGGAGAACAATTTGGTGATAGTCGAATCACCGGCAAAAGCGAAAACGATAGAAAAATTCCTCGGCAAGGACTTCGTAGTGAAGTCGAGTTACGGACATATCCGCGACCTTGCCAAAAAGGATTTGGGGATAGATATAGAGCACGGTTTCAAGCCCGCATACGAAGTGCCGGCAGATAAGAAGAAAGTCGTGGCCGAACTCGCGAAAGCCGCTTCGAAAGCAAGCGCCGTGTGGCTCGCGTCCGATGAAGACCGCGAGGGGGAAGCTATCGCGTGGCACCTGACACAGGTGCTCGGCCTGCCGGTGGAAAGCACCAAGAGGATCGTTTTTCACGAGATCACAAAAAACGCCATCCTGTCGGCAATCGAGCAGCCCAGAACGGTGGACATGAAGCTCGTCGACGCGCAGCAGGCACGCAGGGTGCTCGACCGTCTTGTAGGCTTCGAACTCTCGCCGCTGCTGTGGCGCAAAGTACGCCCATCGCTCTCGGCCGGCAGGGTGCAGAGCGTGGCTGTGAGGCTGCTGGTAGAGCGAGAGAGGGAAATAATAGGCTTTGAACAGTCGCCATTTTTCCGCGTGACCGCGCAGTTCATAAATACCGCCGACCCCAAGCAGACGATATTCAGGGCCGAGCTCAACAAGCGGTTCGCGACTAAAAAAGAGGCATACGATTTTCTCGAAAAATGCAAGGGGGCGCAGTTCACGGTAACCTCGCACGAGAGCAAGCCGGCCATGCGCAATCCGTCAGCCCCGTTCACGACCTCGACGCTCCAGCAGGAGGCGGGGCGCAAGCTCGGGATGTCGGTCGCGCAAACAATGTCCACCGCCCAGAAACTGTATGAGAACGGTTGGATAACATACATGCGTACCGACTCGGTGAACCTGTCGGCGCAGGCGATAGCCTCTTCGAAGGAGGAGATCACCAAGATGTTCGGGGAGGCATATTCCAATCCGCGCAACTTCAAGACCAGCACCAAGGGAGCGCAGGAGGCCCACGAGGCCATCCGCCCGTCGTATTTCGACCGCAAACAGGTGGAGGGAACTCCGGCGGAAAAAAGGCTTTACGAACTTATCTGGAAACGCACGGTGGCGTCGCAGATGGCTGCCGCCAGAATAGAGAAGACAGTTGTCAATATCGGGATAAATACCGCAGCGGAACACTTTACCGCCACCGGCGAGGTAGTGCTTTTCGACGGTTTCCTGAAGCTCTACTCGGAGTCTGCGGACGAAGATGCGGCGGAGAACGAAGAAGGCATGCTGCCCGTAATGAAGAGCGGCGACGCACTTATGGCGCTCTCGATAACCGGCACGGAACGCTTCACACAGGCCCCGCCGCGCTACAGCGAGGCGTCGCTCGTCAAGAGGCTCGAAGAACTCGGCATCGGCCGCCCCTCGACCTACGCCCCCACGATAAGTACCGTCATCAACCGCGGTTATGTGGTTAAGCAGAACAAGGACGGCGTTAAGCGTGAGTACGCGGTATTGACGCTGGAGAAGAACGAAATAAAGGAAAAAACGGCATCGGAGAACACAGGCCGCGAAAAGAACAAACTTTCCCCGACCGACATCGGGATGCTCGTGAACGACTATCTGGAAGGGCATTTCCCGACCATCATGGACTATAACTTCACGGCGACGGTCGAGAAGGATTTCGACGAGATCGCCGAGGGCGAACTGGGTTGGGAGAAGATGATAAGCCGCTTCTACGGGCCTTTCCATAAGCATGTGGAAGAGGCGCTGGAAACAGCCCCCGAATATAAAAACCAGGAACGTGTGCTGGGCGTAGACCCCAAGACCGGACGCCAGGTGACCGCCCGCATCGGCCGCTACGGCCCTATGGTGCAGATCGAGGCCGCCGAAGGCGAGAAACCGCGCTACGCGGCGCTCAAAAAGGGGCAGCTAATCGTTTCGATAACGCTCGACGACGCGCTCCAGCTCTTTGCGCTTCCGCGCTCGCTTGGCGAGCTGGACGGCAAAGACGTCGTGGTCGGTATCGGCAAGTTCGGGCCTTACGTGCGTTACGACGGCAAATTCACCTCGCTCGCCAAGACCGACGACCCCTACGAAATCACCCTTGAGAGGGCGCAGGAACTGATGGCGCAGAAAGAGCAACAGCAGAAGGCGGCTAAAACGCCCCTTGTGACGTTTGCCGAGGAACCCGAGATGCTGGTCCTGCAAGGCCGCTACGGGCCGTACATATCGTACAAGGAGAAGAATTATCCGGTACCCAAGACCACCGATCCGGCCGCCATGACGCTGGAAGAGGCACGCGCGATAATCGCCAAAAAGGACGCGAAGGGGAAGAAATAGACGGAATTTGATCCCTGGATAGGGGTAAAATACAAAGGAAGGGGATGATGAAATCATCCCCTTTTTATGTGAACAACAGCCTTTAGCTTACCTGTCTCTTTTCCTTGATCGGGAGGTGTCAGCCCTGTTTGTAGCCTGTTTGGACCATTCGCGGATCTCTTCACGATCTTCCATCTGGGCGTGGGTTACCCTGCGTTGGTCCACAAGTTTACCATTCTCTATTTTTAGCAAAATGTAGTGTTTGTATTTGCGTTGAGGTCCTTCACGTACATGGACAAGTTCCACTACTTTGCCGTCGATAAGGGTCAGCACTCCCGTGAACCAATCGGCACGGGCTTTCTCCTCGGTCGGGAACACCTCGTCCAAGATACTTTTCCTCGGATATGGCACTGTGAAATCTCCATAAGGATCAATTTCACGGACTTGAAGATCTTTTACGATCAACTGTTTGTCGACGATCTCGAATGTGCAGTTATAGATGCGCCTCGGAGTGGGGCCAGTGGACATATCCTTTAGCAATATCACTACCTCGGTTCCGTCAGGCAATTTCTCGTGGCGATATTCGGGCTTGTCAGAGTCTTTGATGTAGGGAGGACCCGGGACAATCTCCGGATGTTTTATCCAATAACTGGAAAATGGCCATTCCCGCATCAGGTATGTCTTACCCCTGTAAATGATTTGTTCTGCTCCTCCTATCGGTTTTTTGTACGCATTAGGGATTTTGGTGCCCTTTTGTGCCCCCGAAAGGCACAACGCCGAAAACAGAGCGAACACAAACATGATCAACTTTCTCATACCAATCGGGCTTAGGGATTGTTTGTTCCGGTAAATATAACAAAATGCGTGAGATAACCCAAATTTGGGTTATCTCACGCATTTTGTTAATTATATGGTTAATTCCCTGTGTTCTTGATATTCTTGACGTGGCGTTCCGACTTGCTGGGGTAGATGTCCTCGATGGTTATAAGGATGCCGGTTTCCTCCACGTTGCCGAAATCGGGGTTGCACACCGTGCCGAAGACGCGCATGGTCGGCGAAAGGTTCATGTAGGAATTGATGAGCGGCGGGACGGTTTCGTTGCGTGAACGGATCTCCCGGCTTAGGATCTTGTAGTCCTCGGTAAAATCGCCGCCTGTGAAGAGCGCCGCCATCTTTTCGTCGTCGATGTCGAGTTCGATGGGGTATATCGGCTCCACGAGGTTGTCGCGGTCGGGGAAATACTTGCGCAGGAAATATATCAGCAGGTTGCGCGCCTCGCGGTTGTAGTCGCCGTACATGGTAACCTTGCCGAAGAAGTATTTCATGTCGGGATTCTGCACTATAAGCGCCCCGAGGCCATCCCACAGGTTGTCGAGCGCGTATATGCCTTTGGGGTTTTCGCGCGAGCCCTGGTAGTGGGGTTGGACGAACGAGCGCCCGAGTTCTATCGTGTAGGGCAGGAATTCCTTGCGGAAGCGGTCGCTGAAGCGGAAGTAATGCTCCGTGGAGAAATTCTTGGGATGCTCCGAGTGTGAAACTATGTAGCGGTATCCGCCTACGATCTCACCGGCGTTCGGGTCCCACACGAGGAGCTGTTTATAGCCGTCCTCCACAAGGTCGAGTTCGTCTATGTCGACCTCCTCGTCCGTGCCGCCGCCGGCGTCGCGGAAAGCCAGCTCGCGCAGGCGACCGATCTCGCGCATGGTGTTGGGCGAATCGGCTGCCGTTATCACGTATATTTTATTCCCGGCATTGTTCGTGTCGCGCAGGAAACGTTCCGCGGTTAATTCGCTTTCGATGAGCGCCTGCGATACCGGTTCGATAAGGAGTTTCATCTCGAATGAGTTTTGACCGACAAAAATAACAAATTGCTGTGTAAAAACATGGGATACATGTGTTTATTTTATACTCTTATCCGCAATTCCCTCTGTCATGCGGTCTCTGCGCCTGCTTCGTTAGTCGGTTGGGCGCTTCACTGTCCACCGAAAAAAGAAGTTGGCGCGGACGACAGACGGTGATGATACCACATCGCCGCCCGCTGGAAGCAGACGCGCAGTTGGGTGTTCGGCATTTTTTGTCATTTCGTAAATAATTCAATGTCCTCTAATGTGTCAGCAATAGTTCCTCCAATTTGTTTGTCTTGTTTCATATACAATCTAAGGAAAGGAACGACTTTTTCCTTGTCTATTGTCGAGTGTATTCGTGCCAAGTGTCCCAAGCAAGTTACTGCTAATCGTCTAATATCTTCTTTCAGTTTCTCGTCCTCTATAAGTGAAATACATTCATTTTGGACTAATCGCCAATCATCAAAATTGAAACTCAAATACAGTAAAATCTCTGTTGCAGATTTCACATTCTCCGAATGAAGAATTCTAATTGCTTCTTTGGTTATTCTACCTTCTGTCCATTCGACAAAGGTTTCTGTCCCGTTAATTTTCCCACTGAATAAGCCTTTTGATTTAATTATCGGCACATGTAATTTTATGTAATTGTCAAAGACAAGTTGATTTTGATAATTCTTCTCCGCTCTTTCCCACTCCCCCAAATCCGTATCCATTGTCACAAGTTCCTCAAACGATTTAGTTGCTCTAATCTTGGCATATTCTCTTACATGAGGAATTTTTGTCTCATTGTAAGTTGTCAACCAATGACACCAATAATTCCAAAGGTCTTTACTAAGCGTAAAAATATCATCGAATAGAGGTATTAAGAGAAATTCGTCCGTCCAATCATCCTGTTCGTCCGAAAAGATGTTTGTATAATAAAATGCACGACCATTATAATCAGCAGTTCCCTCTATAATAGTCATGTCCCAATAATTGTCGACACTATATACTTTTTCTTTCATTGCATTCTATTTTTCGTTATGCACTTCCGACGGCTGACGCCCTCAACGTGCCCACAGCTGCTTTCGAGCGGGTTTGTGGTGGACTTCACTGTCCGCCGATGCCGAAAGTGATGCGGGCGGCAAAAGTTGAGAACCACGCTTTCGCCCCCGCCTGAAAGCAGGCAGGCAGTTGGTTTTTCGGCAGTCTTATGTTTCTTTGAATTCAAATTTTTCCGTAGTACGGTTGCAATACAATAAATATTCTTTATTTGCCTCTACCGTTACGTTAAATTTTTCGTCTCGGATTGTATGTGATCCGTACCCGCTTAAAGCGGTAATGCTTATGTCTGCCCAGAAACATGTGACGTGAATGATATGTGTGCCGGGCAATAAATAAAATCCATGCCTTGTTCCTTTCGAATGTATTACAGGTTTTTCGTTGTCTACACTGATAACTTCTAATGTGTCATCTATTTCCACTCGTTTGAAATAAATTTTCACGGCTTCGGGATGTTCGTGCTCGTAGACTGTGGCTTTATCTTTTCTACGCTTCATATAGAGGTGTAAAAAAGGAATATAGACAAGTAAAATAACACAAAAAAATAAACCGACATAAAGCCCGAACGACTCCATCATACTATAATTACGAACGATTCTCCAAATCTGTATACCAATAAATACGATAAGGCGATTTAGGCTGTTTTTTTAACCACTCATATATTTTTATTCGCAGATAAGCCTCACTTTCCTCATCTTTGGGATCTTCACCTGACCAGTAGATATAACCTTGCATGTAATTGAAGAACATATCGTCCCAACTGTGGAATAACCCTTGTAGTTTCTTGCCTGCTACAATGCAATAGCTAATCGCTTCGTCATAAGATACATAATCGGCAAGGTAGCCAAGTGAGGCAATCCGAATCATACGTGCCATATCCCATGCTATGGCATTTTTGCTTTGCCTCCATTCGAGTTCATAACGGTTGCCCTCGCTTAGCTTGTTTGGGTCGCCGCCGGATTTCACGATTTCTTCAATTATTTCCTTGGCTTGTTCCGCCGAACGTCCTGCATACAGCTTTTCGAAGCAGTCAAGCAAATCCTGTCTTACGTTTACGCTCCAGAATTCAAATAAATCCTCGCGGCAGTTACTTGCAATTTCAGGAGACTTTATATCGCCGCCAAAAAGTTCGGAATCGCCCTCGCATGATAGAGTAATAACGGCGTTCACCGCATTAAACCATTTGACATTATCGGGCGCTTCTGTTTTTGGCTTACGGAAATCATTCCATTCGTTATCCAGCAATTTATCTACACGGGCAGAAATACCATTCCAAGTAGTTTCGTCAAATGGATAAGTATTATGTTCGCCTTCGTCAAAGTGGTCGATTTCTACCGTAACACAGTCGTAATCGCCAACCATTGGCGCAGAGTAGTATATATTGGCAATATTTTTTTTCAAAATCTCAATATAATCGCCAAGCTCCTCTATAACAATGCCTTTTTCATAAAATGCAAGATGGCTTTTTGTTTTCTTAAGCCACCCTTTCTTTTGGGGTTTTCCCTCAATTTCAAAAATAAATTTCCCAAGATGTTTTTGTTCGTTGTTATTCATGACTTCTTTTTATATCCTTTCGGACAGTTATTTACTCTGCTTAATTTTCAACGTAATTGTCCTCCAAGTTTGCGGGCTGACCGCCAACGTTCCGGAGGCTGCTTGCGAACGGGGTTGCGGGCGCACTTCACTGTCCGCCGAGACAAAAGATTGGGACTTTGTCGCGGATAAGCGTTTTGTCAGGCGGGTTGCGCGAAATCAGCCATTTTATCCGCGCCGGGCGTTTTAGCGCGACATTCCGCCTTTCTTCAGGCCGTAGGCTTCCTCGCGTATCCTGAGTGCGGTTTTGCGGGCGTCGCTGCCGCCTCCGAGTTGCTGCCACGGAATGGGGTCGCCGATTATGATCTCGAAATGCTGCCCCTTTTGCTTGAACATTTCATCGGCGAGGTAGAGCATCTCGATGTTCGCCTTTATGCCCAGTTTGGTGCGCAGGTTCGAGAGGTTGTAGAAGAAATCGGAGAGGCTGCCGTCGAAGAAAACGGGGACGATATCGCGCCGGGTAGCCACCGCCTGTTTCACGAAATTGGGTTTCCATTCCGAGTCGCATACCACGCCTTTTTTCCGGCGCGAGCACAGTCCGGCCGGGAACGTAACTATCGGCATGTCAGACTCGAACGCCTCCTTGTAAAGGCGGGCGTACTCCGGGTTCTGGCGGCCGTGCTTGTTGATGGGGACGAAGATGGGTTTCAGTGGTCCGAGGTTCATCAGGAGGTCGTTTACAACGACCCTCACGTCGCCGAAATAACCCGCTATCTCCACCGCCAGCATCAGCCCGTCGATGCCTCCGAAAGGGTGGTTCGAGGCGAAGATGTAACGCCCTTTGGGGTCGAGTTTTTCAAGCCCGGCGGCGCTGTACGTGATGCCCATGTGATTGAGCGATGCGCGGATAAATTCAATGGTGTCGAGGTGTGAGAAATTCTCAAGGTAATAGTTTAGTTCGTCCTCGTGTACGATGCGCCGCAGGTAGTTCTTCACGAACCCCGGGACCCACCTCGAAATCCCCGGCGCCTTACTGCGCAACACCTCTTTTATGCTGAGTTTGTCCATGGGGAAATAATTATGGATTTTGTGGATATTTAGTTAGGCAAATATACGAAAACGGTTTTGAAAAGGGGTATAATTGCCATATCTTTACGCCTAAATTACCCGAGTCGTTTCCCGATGGAAGATTATCACATACCCGTGCTGGCGGATGAGTCCGTCGAACTGCTTGATATCAAGCCCGATGGGGTGTATGTCGACCTCACTTTCGGGGGCGGCGGGCACAGCAGGCTGATACTCTCGAAACTTGGTAAAAAAGGACGGCTTTTCAGTTTCGACCAGGACGCCGACGCAAAGGAGAATATGCTCGGCGACAAACGTTTCACGTTCGTGGAAAGCAATTTCCGCTTTATGCGCGGGCAGCTCAGGGCATTGGGGGTTACACAGGTCGACGGCGTACTGGCCGACCTCGGGGTTTCGTCGCACCATTTCGACACGCGCGAGCGCGGTTTTTCGTTCCGTTTCGACGCGCCGCTCGACATGAGGATGAACCAGCGCGGCAAACTCACGGCCGCCTCGGTGCTGAACAACTACACGGCGGAGAAGCTGACCGGGATTCTTGGCACTTACGGAGAGGTGGAAACGCCTTTCAAGGCGGCGAACTGCATAGTCCGCGCACGCGGTGCAAAGCCGTTGGAAACCATAGGCGAGTTGATCGACGCGGTCGCGCCATGCACCCCGAAGAAAGACCCTAACAAGTTCCTGTCGAAACTGTTCCAGGGGTTGAGGATCGAGGTGAACCGCGAGATGGAGGCGCTGAAGATGGCGCTGGAGCAGAGCCTGAAGGTGCTGAAGCCCGAGGGGCGGCTGGTGGTCATATCGTACCATTCGCTTGAGGACAGGCTCGTGAAGAATTTCTTCAGGAGCGGGAACTTCGACGGCACGGTTGAGAAGGATTTTTTCGGAAGGGCCCAGACGCCGTTCGATATAGTTACACGTAAGGCAGTTGTGCCGTCCGATGCGGAGCTTGCACGCAACCCCCGTTCGCGAAGCGCCAAGCTCAGGGCGGGGGCGAAGATTTGAGGAAATCATTCCTCAGTTGTGCGGTCTGTCGCCGGCGGAGGGCGCGAATAAGCCGAAGGCGCAATGAGCAGCCCGCCGCGTGGGGCGGCGGCAGACTGCAGGTTCCGCAAAACGGAACCAATTAATATGGAATTAAGTGATACCAATGGAGCAAGAATTAATCTATATGCCACTTCTGAATGAAGGAACGGATGTTTTAAGACAATAATGGCGCTTAAAGTTAGAAGTGGCGTGTATGAAGTGATGGGGACAGAAGAAGGATTAAAATCTGAAGACTTAGATGAGGATTGGTTATTTCCTAATTGGAAGTCAGGTGGCTTGTGTAACTAAGCAAGGTGCGGGGAACACGATATAGGTAGCATATAGAAATCTACAAAAATAAACAAAACAATGCGTTACGACGACGATATGGATGCTTTCGAATCCGACGGGTTCGGTGGGGAATCCGGCGAGGGCAGCGAAGCCGCTCCGTGGGAGGAGGCACCGCGCCGCCGCCTGAGCCGTCGTGAGATGCGCAAAAAACGCAAGTTGGAAGAAAAACTCCACCGCCTGGAAGCCAAAAACGCCGCACGCGGCGGCGCGGCAGGTTCCGGATACCGGAGCGCCGCAGACGATCAGACCGGCCCTGAACGCCAGGCCGCGGAAGAGGACGGACCACGCCGCAGGTCGAAACTGGGCGAGGCGCTCACGGCGCTGATGACGGGAAGCATACTTTCCAGCGAGGGGGTCACAAAGACGTACCCCTACCTTGTTTTCGTGGCGTTCCTCGCGTTCCTCTACATCGCGAACATCTTCTCGATGCAGCAGCTGCACCGTCAGCAGGCCACGCTCACGCGCGAAGTGAGGGAACTCAGGACAAAATCGATGACGATCGCCTCGGAGTGCATGCAGGCGACAAGGCAGAGTAACATAATCAGGGAAATCGAACGGCGGGGTATACCGCTTCGGGAATCCCTCGAACCGAACAGGGTAATACCGGAGTAGCAGCGATGGCCGAAAATTCACAAATAAGCAGGGATATCCTGCGCCGCGTGCGCTGGCTCTACTTCTTTTTCCTGCTGGCGGCCGTGGCGATAGTAGTCAAGGTACTGTGGGTGCAATATGGGCCGGAGGGCGGCGAACTGCGCGAGAAGGCGCGGGAGATAACCTACGCCTATGTCGCCATACAGGCCGACAGGGGCGATATCCTCTCTGGCGACGGACGCCTGCTGGCATCGTCCATAACCGAGTATACGGTAAGGATGGACTTTGCGGCCGGAGGGCTTTCGGACGAGGTGTTCAGCGCCAACGTCGATTCGCTGGCGCACTACCTTTCGGCGTTCTTCAGGGATGCAAGCAAGGCGTCGTATAAGACGATGCTCGTGAACGCCCGGGCCAAAAAGAACAAGAACCGCTTCAAGCAGATAGGGCCGCGCAGGGTGTCTTACCTCGAAGAGAAGCAGATAAGGAAATTCCCGATATTCCGGCTCGGGCAAAACAAGGGCGGATATATAGCCGAACCCGAAAGCCGGAGGATACGCCCCCACGGAGCGCTCGCAACCAGGACGATAGGGAGCGTGAACGAGGGAGGGACGAAGGTCGGCATAGAGGGCGCTTTCGACAGCCAACTTACGGGCAAGGACGGGCTTGAACTCAGGCAAAAGGTGTCGGGGTCGTTCCGCGTGCCGGTCCCCAGCGCGCTCAACGTAGAGCCTGTGAACGGGATGGACGTGGTGACGACGCTCAACGTCGACATACAGGACGTGGCGGAAACCATGCTCAAGAGGCAGTTGGAAGCCGGCAACGCCGACTGGGGCACGGTGGTGCTGATGGAGGTGGCCACGGGCGAGATACACGCCATGGCCAATATCACGCGCAAGTCGCCCGGCGTGTATGCCGACGATTTCAACTATGCCATCGGTCGCCGGGCGGAACCCGGGTCGACGTTCAAGCTGGCGACCCTGATAACGCTTCTGGAAGACGGCGGCATGTCGCTCGACGACATGGTGGACTGCGAGAACGGCCGCGCACGGGTCGGTATAGTGAACGTGATCGACGACCACAAGGAATCTGTGATTCCGTTGCGGCGCGTGTTCGAAGTGTCGTCGAACATAGGCTTCGCCAAGTCGGTGTACGAGCGGTATCGGGACAAGCCGGAGAGGTTTGTGAACTTCGTGAACAAGATGGGCTTCGACAAGCCGCTGGGGATGCAGATATCGGGCGAACAGGCGCCGATAGTGAAAGACCCGTCGATCAAAGACCCGAAGAACGTCAGGGCTTGGGACGGCATGACGCTCACGAAGATGTCATATGGCTACGCACTTGAGGTAACGCCGATGCAGACGCTTGCGCTGTATAACGCCGTTGCCAACGGGGGCAAGCTCATGCGCCCGCTGTTGGTGAAAGAGATACAAAGCTACGGGAAGACGGTGCATACCTATGAGCCGGAGGTCATAAACCAGGCGATATGCTCGCATAAAACCCTGGCGCTGGCCCGCGAATGCCTGGAGGGCGTGGCCGAGGAGGGTACTGCCGCGCACGCGTTGAAGAACCCGTATTACAAGGTGGCGGCAAAGACCGGTACGGCGCAGATGACGATGGCTTCCGGCGGTTATATGGACGCCAGAGGGGGGCGCGACTATCTTGCGACGCTCGTGGGGTACTTCCCCGCCGACAACCCGAAATACTCGTGCATCGTGGCCGTTAAGACATACTACGGCCCCGGACACAGCAGCAACACATATTACGGCGCCTCGCTCGCGGGGCCGGTATTCCGCGCCATTGCCGACAGGGTCTACGCCTCGCACCCCGATTGGCATACGCCGGTGGACAACAACGGTGATGGGGTGATGCCAGCTGCCGCGGACATAAAGGGCGGCCGCGAGAAGGACGTGGTGCGCACGGCCTCGAAACTGTCGGTCAAGGTCAAGGCCCCGAAGGAAGACAGCGAGTGGGTTAAGGTAAGCAGCGACGAAGAAGGTAAGCTCGTGGCGGTGCCTGTCCTGCCTGAAGACGAGGCGCTGATGCCGTCGGTAATAGGTATGGGCCTGAGCGACGCCATATTCCTGCTTGAGGAGCGCGGGCTGAGGGTAATGTTCACAGGTAAGGGTAAAGTGAAAGCGCAATCGACAGATGCCGGTACACGGATAACGAAAGGCGAAACGGTAATGCTAACATTGGGAGTATGATGACGTTAAAGGAGATATTACAGGGCATGGAGGTCGCCTCGTGGAGCGGCCCCAAAGATGTGGAGATAAGTTCGCTCACGTTCGATTCGCGCACCGCCGGGGCGGGGAGCCTTTTCTTCGCGCTGCCCGGAACGACTGTGGACGGGCATGAATACATAGCCGCCGCCGTGGAAAAGGGCGCTTCGGCGGTGGTTTGCGAGAGGTTGCCCGAATCGCCCGCCGAAGGTGTGGCATGGATAGTCACGCAGGATGCCCACGCTTTGCTGGGGCGCGCCTCGTCGGCGTTTTACGGCAATCCCAGCTCGAAACTCAGGCTCGTGGGGATCACGGGGACGAACGGCAAAACCACGACTGTAACTCTGCTTTTCGACATGTTCCGCGCGCTGGGCTACAAGTGCGGACTGATCTCGACCGTGGTCTACCGCATCGAGGACAAGAGCATGGAATCGACCCACACAACCCCCGACCCCATAAGGCTCAACGCCATGATGGCCGAGATGGTGGCCGCCGGGTGCGAATACTGTTTCATGGAGGTCAGTTCGCACAGCATCGTGCAGGAACGCATCGCCGGGCTCACGTTCGAGGGCGGGATATTCTCCAACATCACACACGACCACCTCGACTATCACGGCACGTTCGCCGAATACATCCGCGCCAAGAAGATGTTCTTCGACCGCCTGCCCAAAAAGGCATTCGCGCTCGTGAACACCGATGACCGCAACGGGTTCGTCATGGTGCAGAATACGAAGGCCGCAGTCAAGACATACGGCATGCAGGGCAGGCCAGATTTCAGCGTCCGCATCATGGAGACCCACTTCCATGGCATGCTGCTCAACATGGACGGCAGCGAGATTTGGGTCAAGTTCATCGGGAGGTTCAACGCCTACAACCTGCTCGCGGTATATGCCGCGGCGAGGCTGCTGGGCGCCGAAAAGGACGAGGTGCTCAAGGTGCTCAGTTCGCTCGATCCGGTTGACGGGCGTTTCCAGACTGTCCGTTCCGAAGACGGCATAACGGCCATCGTAGACTACGCCCACACACCCGATGCGCTCCAGAAAGCGATAGACACCATAAACGAAATACGCACGCCCGAACAGAAGCTGTATATAGTGGCAGGCTGCGGCGGCGACCGCGACCGCACTAAACGTCCCGTGATGGGGCGCATCGCCGCCGCGGGGGGCAGCCTCGCCATACTGACCTCGGACAATCCCCGGAGCGAAGACCCGGCGGTGATAATAGAGGAGATGAAAGCGGACATCGACCCGGGGGCGAAATACCTCTCGATAACAGACCGTCGTGAGGCGATAAAAACGACTGTGATGATGGCGGTGCCGGGAGATATAATCCTGGTGGCCGGCAAGGGTCACGAAACGTACCAGATAATAGCTGGCGTCAAACACCATTTTGACGACCGCGAGGAATTGGCGGCGGCTTTCGCCGCGAGATAGAATAGAGGCGATTTCGGTGTTGCCGCGACCGGCAGGGACGAAAATAAGTCGAGACAGTGCCTTCCGGCACACGGAAAGAGCAGGGACGTTAGCTTGAACCGGAACGCTTGGAAGTGAGTAACCATAACACTCTTTTCGCGACAGCGGTAGCGATCGACTAAGAGGAGTTAGATGTGAGGCTTATTTTCTTGATTTTCGGGTTACTTTTTCATCAAGGAAAAAGTAACAAGAGTAGATAATTTTAACGAAACCAGATACGATCAAACGATGCTTTACCACCTTGTAAATTACCTGAAAGATACTTTCGACATCCCGGGCGTGGCGATGTTCCAGGCGCTTACGTTCCGCTCGGCCATGGCCATCATTTTCTCGCTGCTGCTAGCCGTGCTGGTCGGCGGGAAGATAATCCGCCTGCTGCGCCGCAAGCAGATCGGCGAGGATATCCGCGAACTCGGCCTCGAAGGGCAGATGCAGAAAAAAGGTACGCCCACGATGGGCGGCGTGATGATACTGGCGGCGGTGCTGGTGCCGATACTTCTGTTCGGCGACCTCACGAACGTCTACATCCAGCTGATGATAGTGGCAACCGTATGGCTCGGTGCGATAGGGTTCATAGACGACTACATCAAGGTGTTCCGCAAGAACAAGGAGGGACTCAGCGGCCGTTTCAAGATCGTGGGGCAGGTGGGCCTCGGCGTGATAGTCGGGACGGTGATGTGCGTCAGCCCGGATATCGTGATAAAAGAGAAAATCACACAGAACCAGGTTAGTACTGAGGCGGTCGAGGTTGTGGAGGTTGTCGAGAACGGCCAGAAGCGCGACGTCTATCTCGGCGAACCGCAGAAAGCGTCCAAGACCACCATACCTTTCGTTAAGGACAACGAGTTCGACTACCATTGGCTCATGCCTGTCAAAGGGCAGCTGGGCGACGTTCTGACGTGGATAATATATGTCGTAGCGGCGATATTCATAATCACGGCGGTGTCGAACGGGGCAAACCTTACCGACGGCCTCGACGGGTTGGCGGCCGGGGTTTCGGCGGCGGTCGTCGCCGTACTCGGGATACTGGCCTACCTCGGCGGCCATGTCATATACGCCGACTACCTGAACATAATGTACATCCCGTTCAGCGGCGAGCTGCTGGTGTTCGCCGCAGCGTTCTTCGGGGCGCTGATAGGGTTCATATGGTACAACAGCTACCCGGCGCAGGTGTTCATGGGCGACACCGGAAGCCTTGCGATAGGCGGTATGATCGCCACTTTCGCGCTGCTGATCCGCAAGGAGCTGCTGCTGCCGCTGCTGTGCGGCGTGTTCCTCGTCGAGGGCATGTCGGTCGTGATACAGGTGGCATATTTCAAATACACGAAAAAGAAATACGGCGAGGGCAGGCGAATATTCCTGATGTCGCCCCTGCACCACCACTACCAGAAGAAAGGATTCCCTGAAAACAAGATAGTTGTGAGGTTCTGGATCGTGCAGTTGCTGCTGGCCGCGATAGCGCTGGTGACGCTTAAAATACGATAGCGCCTCCCGACACACGGATATGGCAGGAAGCTGGTTTTGAACCGGAATGTTACAATGTGAATTTAAGTATAATGTCCTGCGGGAAGAGAAAGATCCTGGCCGCCGCAGGCGGCCTAAGCGGCCTTGCGTGGAGCAAGGCCGGCGAGCCTGAGGGTCGCAATTAGGCTTTCGGAGAAAGCCGGCAGTCCGCCCCTGAAGGGGGCTGGGGGCGGACTGCTTGGTTTTTGTGAGCGGTAAATTAACAGGGGAAAAACGATTAATGTAAACTTGTATATAATCAATGGCGAAACTTGTTATTTTAGGCGGTGGTGAGAGCGGTTTCGGGACTGCGGTGCTGGCGAAAAAGGCCGGTTTCGAGGTGTTCCTGTCCGATTTTGGGAGGATACCTG
This sequence comes from Tidjanibacter sp., assembly GCA_031552235.1. Taxonomy (GTDB): domain Bacteria; phylum Bacteroidota; class Bacteroidia; order Bacteroidales; family Rikenellaceae; genus WRDF01. The sequence goes on from JAVBMR010000002.1 coordinate 26,926, forward strand.
AGAAATACCGCGCCGCGCTCGAAAGCGAAGGTGTAGAGTTCGAGGAGGGGCGGCATACCGAAGAGAAGATACTGGCGGCGGACGAAGCGGTCAAAAGCCCCGGCATACCCGATACCGCCCCGATAGTGGTGAAGCTGCGCGAACGCGGCATCCCGGTCATTTCGGAGATCGAATTCGCGGCGAGGTACACCGGCGCAAAATTCGTGTGCATAACGGGATCGAACGGCAAGACCACGACCACCACCCTGACATACAATATTTTCAAAGAGGGCGGTTACGACGTCGGGCTGGCCGGGAACATTGGCGACAGCCTGGCATACCAGGTCGCCCGGGCCGACCATGAGTGGTACGTTGTGGAGTTGAGCAGTTTCCAGCTCGACGGCATGGAGCGCTTCAAGGCCGACATAGCCGTGCTGATGAACATAACGCCCGATCATCTCGACCGTTACGGCTACGATATGCAGCGCTATGCCGACAGCAAGATGCGTGTTATACAGAACCAGCAACCGGGCGACAGTTTCATATACTGCGCCGACGATCCCGTGACGCAGGCGCAGTTAGGCAGGTCTGCCCTCCCGATGGGGACGCTGCCGTTCTCGGCCAAAGGATGCGAGGGGCTGGCGGGAAAACAGCGGGGCGCGTATCTGGCGGGTGATGAATTTATGGCTGTTGCCGATGGCGAAACTTTTGTGATGCCGGTGGCAGGGCTGAAAATAAAAGGCATACACAACACATATAACGCTATGGCGGCCACGTTGGCGGCGTTGGCGGCAGGGATTCCGGCCGATGCCATACGCAAAGCCCTGACAGAGTTCGGAGGGGTCGAGCACCGCCTCGAACCCGCCGGAGAGATAGACGGCGCGGAGTACATAAACGACTCGAAGGCGACCAACACCGACTCGGTGTGGTATGCTCTCGAAAGCATGACCCGCCCCGTGGTGTGGATCGCCGGAGGGACGGACAAAGGGAACGATTACAGTACACTCAAAGACCTTGCGCGGAAGAAAGTGAAGGCGCTGGTGTGTATGGGTGTGGACAATACGAAATTGGTAAAGGCGTTCGATGGCGTCGTGCCGGTTGTACGCGACACGCATTCGCTCGAAGAGGCGATGGAGGCCGCGCGTGCGGAGGCTGCCGATGGCGACGCGGTACTGCTCTCCCCGGCCTGCGCCAGTTTCGACCTGTTCCGCAATTACGAGGACAGGGGACGGCAGTTCAAAGAGTGGGTGGAGAAAAACAAATAGGTGCGTTCCGGCACACGGGTCATTTCCGTGACACGGAAAGAACAGGAACGTTAGGCCATATTGGAACGTTTGGAAGTGAAATAAGGATGCTGTTCTGTCGGGGTCGTCGTAGCGACCGGGACGCCGCGTTGTGTGGCGGCAGACTGCAGGTGTCGCGGGAGCGACACCAATAACAATACAACCTCCGCTAAACAGGGATTATACCTTATTTAGCTTTTTCGGCCTTCGACGAAGGCCGTCGGGCGCCCCCGAGGGGGGCAGGTGCGCCCGAAAGTATGTTTTATTATGAAATTATGGTTATCACTCTGATCATAAGATGAATATAATCAGAGATGCAAACAAAATAGAAATGGCTGCTGCGGAGAAAATAAAAGTGAAATTGCCCAATATCCCGGCGAGGGTTTTCGGCGGCGACAGGGCGCTGTGGGTCGTGATCGTGGCCCTGGCCATCGTGTCGCTGCTTGTGGTGTATTCGTCTACCGCCTCCATGGCCTACAAGGAGGCGGGCGGCGACACGTCGCACTACGTTTCGCGCCAGTTCATTTTTCAGGTGATAGGCTTCATAACCATATTCTTCGTCCACCGGGTAAACTACCAGAAATACGCCAAGTTCACCAGGCTGCTGTTCATTTGCGCACTTGGGTTCATGGCGCTGACGTTCTTCGTCGGGGTCGACCTGAACGACGCCTCGCGCTGGCTCCGCATCCCCGGTACGTCGTACACGTTCCAGCCGTCGGACTTCCTGAGGGTGACGGTCGTCATGATGCTCGCCAAGGCACTCGCCAAGCGGCAGAATACCATTGCCGGTTCGCGCCTGTTCCCGGTAATCGCGATACCGTACTCCAGCCTCTCGGAGAGGCAGAGGCGCAAGAATGTGGAGATAATACAGGACACGATGCTTCCGTTGCTCGTGCCGGTCGCGCTGACGTGCGGGATCATTGTCGCTTCGAGCCTCTCGACCGCGGCAATGGTGTTCATGACATGCCTCGTGATGCTCTATGTGGGGCGCGTAAAGGTGCGGGAACTGGGTAAACTGGTGGTGTTGGTCTTGCTGGCAGGTGTCTTGCTCGTCGCGCTGATGGCCATGTCCGGTTCGGGGCGCGGCAGGACGTGGGTAAACCGCCTCAAGGCATACGCCCCGACGGAGCAGGTCGAGGAGCAGTCGTCCGTAGACGACTTGCAGGAAGTGCAGGCCAAGATAGCTATAGCCTCTGGCGGCATAATCGGCAAAGGCCCGGGCAACAGCACCCAGAGGGCCAACCTGCCGCACTCATATTCCGACTTCGCATACGCTTTCATAATAGAGGAGTACGGGCTGATAGGGGGGATCGTGGTGCTGGCGCTGTACCTTTGGCTGTTCTTCCGCACGGTCATGATATCGCGCAAGTGCGAGAGGGTGTTCCCGCGCCTGCTGGTTCTGGGGTTGGGCATAATGATAGTGATGCAGGCGTTCATGAACATGATGGTGTCGGTGGGGCTGTTCCCCGTCACGGGGCAGACGCTGCCGCTGATAAGCATGGGTGGGTCGTCGCTGGTGTTCACGTCGCTCGCGCTGGGCATGATACTGGGCGTCAGCAGGCAGATGCAGGAACAATCGCTTCAGACCGCCAGGGAAGAGATCACGGGACAATAAAACAGGTGGTAAGATGAAAGAATACAGGATAATACTCAGCGGAGGCGGCACGGGCGGACACATCTACCCGGCCGTGGCTGTCGCAGAGGCTTTAAAGCGAAAGTTAGGAAACTCTGTAAAGCTGCTGTTCGTGGGTGCCGAGGGCAAGATGGAGATGGAGAAAGTCCCGGCATTGGGATACGAAATAAAAGGGTTGCCAGTGGCCGGATTGCAACGCAGGCTGACCCTGGGCAATCTGAAGCTGCCTCTCAAAGTATGGAAGAGCCTGTCGCGGGCGAAGCTGATAATCAGGGAATTCGGGGCTGACGCCGTGGTCGGGTTCGGCGGATATGCCAGCGGCCCGGTGCTGTGGAGCGCCCAGAGGATGGGAATACCAACGCTCATACAGGAGCAGAACTCCTACGCCGGCGTGACGAATAAAATGCTTGGCAAGCGCGCGCGCAAAATATGCGTGGCATACGACGGGATGGAGAGGTTCTTCCCGGGCGAGCGGATCGTGATGACTGGCAACCCGCTGCGCGGGAATTTCTCGGGATGTGGGTCTAAGAGGGATGAGGCGCTCGAATATTTCGGCTTCGAAGTGTCCAAGCCCGTTATACTGATAGTGGGCGGAAGCCTCGGGACACGCACGCTCAACGAGGCCATGAAGCGCATGGTGGACGAAATAGCCGCCAGGGGCGAGGTGCAGGTCATCTGGCAGACGGGGAAATTCTACGAGAAGGAGATGGACACGTTCATGGCAGGCAGAAGCAGTGCCGGAATATGGCGCGGGGCGTTCATCGAGAGGATGGATTATGCCTACGCCGCCGCCGATGTGGTAATATCGCGTTCTGGTGCGGGGTCGGTTTCGGAACTGAGCCTTGTGGGGAAGCCCGTAATATTCGTGCCGTCGCCCAACGTGTCGGAAGACCACCAGACCAAGAACGCCATGGCGCTCGTGAGCAAGGCTGCCGCGCTGATGGTCAAAGACGCCGAAGCCGTGGAGAAAGTGGTATCGGCAGCCATGGAACTCCTGGGCGACAGCGCCATGATGGAAGAGCTGAAGGAAAATATCCTGAAGCTGGCAATATCCGATTCGGCCGACAGGATCGCCGACCTGATAATCGAAGAATTGGAGTAGAAGAAATAAATTATGCTTATCCGCAACAATGCCACTACTGTGCAGTTTGCCGCCGGCGGAGGGCGTGAACGAGCCAACGGCGAATGAAGCAGCCCGCCGCGTGGGGCGGCGGCGGACTGCCTGTTCCGCTTCGGCGGAACCGCTAAAAAAATGACATATAAATAAAGGATTTCAATAGATATTTGGAAGGATGAAAGCACCTCTCAACATATATTTTCTGGGGATAGGCGGCATCGGCATGAGCGCCATCGCCCGTTATTTCCTGCACGAAGGCAAACGGGTGGCAGGCTACGACCGCACGCCCACGCCTCTCACGGCCGAACTCACGGCCGAGGGCGCCGAAATACATTATGAGGAAAGCGTAGACCTTATCCCGGCCGCATTCCGCGACCCGGGCACGACGCTTGTGGTCTACACCCCGGCTGTCCCGGCCGACCATGCCGAGCTGGTGTGGTTCATGGAGAACGGTTTCAAGGTCGAGAAGCGCTCGGAAATGCTGGGGCATATCGCCGAAGGGAAGTACGTGATGGCGGTGGCCGGGACTCACGGCAAGACCACCACGACCACGATGACGGCATGGCTCAACCATGTCGCCGCGAAGGGAGGTACGGGCACTGTTACAGGCCACCGCAACGTTGGCGGCGACGGCGGCGGAAGCGCGTTCCTCGGCGGAATCTCGAAGAATTTCAAGAGCAATCTCGTGCTGGGCGAGGGGGCGCGGCTGGCTGTCGAGGCCGACGAGTTCGACCGCTCGTTCCTCAGGCTCTTCCCCGATGCCGCGGTCATCACCTCGACCGACCCCGACCACCTCGATATTTACGGGACGCACAAGGCGATGAAAGAGGCGTTCTCGCAGTTCGCCGCGCAGGTGAAGCCAGGAGGCTCGCTGATAGTAAAACAGGGGGCGGAAGTTGTGCCGCCAAAAGGGGTGGCTGTTTACAGTTATGCGCTCGAAAAGAAAGCCGACGGCAGCCAAACCTATGGCCGTACTCCTGATTTCTATGCCGACAACATAACGCTTCAGGGCGGCGGGATATATAATTTCGACATAGTCTGCCCTGACAGGGTGGTGAAAGGCTGTATGCTGAAAGTGCCGGGGCTGGTGAATATCGAGAACGCCGTGGCCGCTACGGCGCTGCTGTGGGTGGCCGGGTTCGACGAAGACAGGCTGCGCGAGGGTCTGGCGACTTTCGCCGGGGTGAAGAGGCGCTTCGATTTCTGGGTCAACGTCCCGGATAAGATAGTGTACATGGACGACTACGCCCACCATCCGAGGGAGCTCTTCGCGGCGATCACGTCGATGAAGAAGGTGTTCCCGGGACGCAGGATGACCGCCGTTTTCCAGCCGCACCTCTATACCCGCACCCGTGATTTTTATGAGGGCTTCGCCGAGGCTCTGTCTTTGGCCGACGAAGTGGTGCTGATGCCCATATACCCGGCACGCGAATTGCCCATCGAGGGTGTCGATTCGGAACTTATCGCACGAAACATGACAGTGCCGAACAAGATAGTCCCCAAGGAAAAAATCGTGGAAGAGTTGCGCTCGCGCGACCTCGACGTGGTGGTCACGTTCGGCGCGGGCGACATAGACGCGTGGTGCGCTCCGATAGCCGCGATGATTGTTGAAAAATATAAAGTGCCGCTGTATTGAAAAAGCTCTTCTACATAATCCTGAGCGTCGCCGTGTGGGTTGCCATAGCGGTCTACTTTGTTTTTGCCTCGAACCTGAGTGGCAAGGAGAAGGCGGGGCTGGTCGTGCAGAAGGTCGAGATAAAGATAAGGGACGCAGGGAAAGTCAACGTGGTGTCCGTCGGGATGGTCGAGCGGTGGCTGAAGGAGGCCGGGCACGATTTCCTGAACGCCAGCCTGGCGGACGTCAACACGGAGCGGGTGCGCGAGACTGTCGCCGCCAAGCCTTTCGTCAAGGACGTGAGGGTGTTCTCGGACATGAGGGGCATACTGCACGTCGAACTGTCGCAGCGCAGGCCCATCGCCCGGTTCAGCATGAGCAACGGCTACAATTTCTACTACACCGACGACGACTGCATACTCCCTATCCCGGCCGGAAGCGCAATGCATGTCCCGGTCATAACCGGCAGTTTCAGGATGCCGTTCGAACGGGGATTTTTCGGCCGGTTGGAGGATTCGTTGGACGAACGGCAAAAAAAGGAGGCCCGGGAGTACATTTTTCTGAGTAATCTCATTAATTTTGTGAAAATTACCGCCGAAGATAATTTTTGGGGACCACAGATAGTCCAGATAGCCGTGTCGCAGAAAGACGCGGCGGGACGCTGGTGTGAGCCTGAAGTCGAAATTGTTCCCCGTGTGGGCAATTTTGTCGCAGGGCTCGGCACACTTGTTGATTTCGAAAAGAAACTCGACAAGTTGATGCTGTTCTACCGCAACGTCCTGCCTTACGAAGGGTGGGGCAATTACAGGTATATCGACCTCAAATACGACGGGCAGGTGGTATGTACGAAGTGACAACCGGAAACAGAAATAAATAAGAGCATCATAAAGTGGAAAACAGAAATTACATTGTAGCTATCGACCTTGGCAGCGGCAACGTCGCCGTGGCGGTCGGCGCCATGGGCGCTGACGGCAAGGTCAGGGTCGAAGATGTCGAAGTGCGCGAGAGCAAAGGCGTTTCGCGCGGCGAAGTGAAGAACGTCGAGCTGGCCGCGCAGTCGGTCAAGGAAGCCGTGGCCGCCCTCGAAGAGAGGCTCGGCATCACCATTTCGGAGGCCGTGACGGGTATCTCGGGCAGCCATGTGCAGTGCGCGAAGCACCCTTATTACGTGCATGTGGCCGGTAAAGACGGGGAGATCAGCGAGGAAGACGTCCGGAAGCTCAACGACAGCATGCGCAATATAAAGGCGCCGGACGGATACACGCTCCTGCACATCATTCCGCAGCTCTATGTGGTGGACGACGACGAGGAAGTACTCGACCCGGTCGGCATGTTCGGCAAGACTCTGGGTTCCACTTTCAACCTCATAGTGGGCGAGAACAACATAACCTCGCGCCTTACGAAAGCGTTGCAGAAGGTCGATATACGCCAGGCCAGGCTGTTCATAAACCCGCTGGCTACGGCCGAGGCGGTTACTTTCCCGGACGAGAAAGAACTCGGCGTGGCGGTAGTAGACATAGGCGCGGGGACGACCGATATTTGCATCTACCACGAGGGCATCGTGCGCTATCTGGGCGTTGTCCCGATAGGCGCGGAGGCCATCAACAGGGATATACGTTCCTACGGCATAATGGAGCGCTACGTCGAAGAGCTTAAAGTGAAGTACGGCTGCGCCGTACCGTCGATGGTCGACGGTGAGAAACTGATCAAGGTCCCGGGACGCACACCGAGCGACCACAAGGAGATATCTTTCAAAAACCTCGCGGCGATCATAGAGGCGCGGTTGTTCGACATAATCGACTATGTCAAGGAAGAGATTAAGGATTCGGGTTACGAAGGCAGGCTGGGAGCTGGCATAGTGCTTACGGGCGGATGTGCCCTGCTGAATGCTATCAAACCTATGATGGAGCAGCGTATGGGCCTCGAAGTGCGTATAGCCTGCGCGGACATACATGTCGACGCCGAGTCGAAGGAGAAAGTGTCAGACCCGAGGCTTTCGACCGTTATCGGGATACTCGCCCAGGCGCTCAGCGCCGGCGTTTCCACGGCCACGGCCGCGGGTGCGCCCAAACCACGCCCCGCGCAAAAGCCGAAGGACGACGCACCGGCCGGGAGAACACCTGAAAAGACGCCCGAAAGGGCTCCGCACAGGACACCGGAAAAAGCTCCGGATAAGAAGAAATATGCCGAACCGCTCGATGTGGAAGATCCCGAAGTGGACGACGACGGATTCTTCGAGGACGACCCGTCGAGGCCCTCGAAGAAAAAACGCAAGGGAATCTTCGGGGCGCTGAAAGATAAAATCGAGAAGACGTTCGATTTCGACGTGCTGGACGACGACAACACCATTTAACCGACAAAACAGGGGTACGATGATTGACGAACTGATAGAGTTTGACATAGAGAAAGTAGAACCGTCGATGATAATGGTAGCCGGGATCGGCGGCGCGGGCGGTAATGCCGTGAACCACATGTACGACCTTGGAATACAGGACGTTTCGTTCATGGTGTGCAATACCGACAAGCAGGCCCTGAACCGCAGTATGGTTCCTATCAAGGTGCAGATCGGGGAAGGCCTCGGGGCGGGGAACAAGCCCGAGAAAGGCAAGGCCGCGGCCATAGAAAGCCTCGACAAGATCACAGGCATACTCAAATCGGAAGGCGCGAAGATGCTGTTCGTGACAGCCGGGATGGGTGGCGGAACGGGTACGGGTGCGGCGCCTATAATAGCGCGTGCGGCCAAGGACATGGGCATCCTAACGGTGGCCATCGTGACGACGCCCTATGTGTCGGAAGGCCCTGCGCGCATGAAGAACGCGCTGGCAGGCATCGAGGAACTCAAGAAGAGCGTCGATTCGCTGCTGATAATCAAGAACGAGAACATACAGGAAATATACGGCGAACTGCCCATCACGGAGGCTTTCGGCCGCGCGAACGATATCCTCGCCACCGCCGCCAAGGGCATCGCCGAGATAATCACGCGCCCGGGCATCGTGAATGTCGACTTTGCCGACGTGACGACCGTGATGAAGGACAGCGGCGTGGCCCTGATGGGGTCGGGGCGTGCCCGCGGCGAAGACCGCGCCGAGGAGGTGTCGGAAATAGCGCTCTCCTCACCGCTGCTCAACCACAACTCGGTGGAAGGAGCGACCAGCATCCTGTTCAACATAACCTACGGCGACAAGGAAGTAACCTTGGCCGAATCCACGCGCATACTCGACTACATACAGTCGCGTGCCGGAAAGAACGCCAATATTATCTGGGGTGCGGGGCAGAACGACATGCTTGGCGACGACATCGAATTGACGGTCATAGCCACCGGCTTCAAGCTTGTGGCATCCGATCCGACCATCCCCGTGGAGCCTATATCGGGCCGCCCCGACAGGAAACGGTGGACACCACCGACCGACCCGTTCACGAAACACGGTATCGGGAAGGCTGGTGCGGATGCCGATACCGGGAGCCAGTCTGAAATAATAATCGTGGAGGAAAAAGCGCGTTACGCCAACATGGAAGGTATGATAAACACCCCGGCCTATGTGCGCAGGCGCATCAAACTGGCCGGTGACACAGCCTCGGCGACCCGCGTGAAACTGAAGAAAGAGGAGGGTAAGCAGCCCGAACCGCAAAAAGGAAGTTCCCTGTTCGACGACTAAGAGTGATTAAGAGTCGTTTCGGCGACACCGAAATATTTGCAGGTCATTTCACTCTGAAACGTTTCTGTGCGGGCAGGCGTTTCTGTTCTCTCCGGGTCACGGGAATGATCCGAATGCCGTGAGGCTCTACAACTAAAATTAACCTGAAACAATATTGGGAACGCCTCTTCAAATATTGACCTTCAATCAATTTCCGCCGGAGGCCGTGGCATGGATCGCGGCGCTGGCGGTTTTGATATTCTTGTCCGCATTGGTGTCGGCTTCCGAATCGGCGTTTTTCTCGCTCTCGGAGGCAGATCTCGACAAATTGAAAAAAAGCGGTTCCGCCGCCGACGAAACGGCTCTGCGCCTGCTGGGGATGCACGACTACCTGTCCGCGACCATTGTTACGGCAAGCGTTTTCCTGAATATTTTCATAGTGCTTATTGCCGGATTCCTGATCGACCTGCTGGTGGATTTTTCGGTCGGCGAGGGATGGGAGTACACCATCAAGACCGCCGCGGTCACTTTCGTGTTATTGCTGTTTGCAGTCATCATGCCGCGGCTGTATGGGGCATATAATCCGCTTGGGATGGCACGCATGACGGCACGTCCGCTGATGGGTACGAAGCACCTCCTGAAGCCTGTCCTGTGGCTCGCCGTGAACATCACGGGGGCCTCCGCGAAGAACATGCATAAGAAAACGAACCTCTCGATCGGCGAAATATCGAAAGCGCTGGAGATAACCGGCAGCCACTCCGAAGAGGAAAAGCAGATGCTGTCGGGGATTGTCGGGTTCGCCGGTACGGAGGTCAACGGCATAATGAGGCCGCGCATGGATATCGTCGCGCTCGACATGGGTTCGGATTTCGCCGAGGTCAAACGCGTTATCATAGAGTCGGGTTTCTCGCGCATCCCGGTCTGGGAGGAAAACATAGACGGCATAAAAGGAATACTTTACGTCAAGGATATGCTGCCGTTCATAACCCGCGGCGCTGATTTCCATTGGCAGGCCTACCTGCGCCAGCCCTATTTCGTCCCGGAGCACAAGAAGATCAACGACCTGATGGAAGAGTTCCAGAGCGAGAAGGTGCATATGGCCATCGTCGTTGACGAGTACGGATCGACCCTCGGCCTCGTGTCGCTGGAGGACATCGTCGAGGAAGTGGTCGGCGAGATCACGGACGAGTCCGACGTGGAGATCCCCGAAAGTTTCCAGAAGATAGACGATTATAACTACATATTCGAGGGCAAGACCGCGCTCGCCGACGTGGAAGAGATACTGGGTATGGAAGAGGGGTATTTCGGCGACCTGGAACACGACGCCGAAACCCTCGCCGGGCTTATGCTGGAGATAAAAGGCGACTTCCTCAAACAGGGCGAGAGCGTCGCGGCGCGAGGCGTGAAGTTTACAGTGGAGGCGCTGGCCGGCCGCCGGATAGACAAAGTGCTGGTGAATATCAGCGAGGCGGAATTCCCGGACGGACGGAACGGGTAAGGCGCATGATCCGGCGTTGCCTTTGCGTTGTGCCGTTGGCCACGCTCTTTTATGGATGGGCTTACTCGGCTTTATGCGAAGGCCGTCGGATGCCGCTCCCCTCTCGATGACAATCGAAAAAATGCTGTCGGATCTTGCGGGGCAAAATCCGGGCGTACGCCGCCTCCCGAATGCGGCGGGCGACAATTTCGCCATCGCCCTTGCACGGCAGCGTTCTTATTTTATAGTTGAGGCAAACAAACTTGGAATTACCGATATTTTTAAACCGAACCCGATAGAAACATGCCTTTAGTCCTGCGTAAGAATATTATGGGTGCGGAGCTTCTGCTGTGGCGCGTGGACGAGACGGAAGAAGAGCTTGCGGCCCTGGTGACGCCCGAAGACGCGGCTTCCGCCGTCGGGTTCGCCTCGCCTGTCAGGCGACTGGAAAGGCTTGCGTGGAGGGCAGCCCTGCGTGAGGCGGGTATCACCGGGGCGGTGGCCTATACGACGGCAGGCGCACCTTATCTGGAGGGTTCGAACACGCATATAAGCGTGTCGCACTGCAAAAGCATGGTTTGCGTCGCCCTGTCGCCAAGACGGTGCGGGGTCGATATCGAGCCGGAAGGGCGCGACTGCTCGCGTGCCGCGGACAGGTTCGTGTCAGATAGCGAGAGGCTACTGTTAGAAGGCTTGCCGAACCCCGAAGCGGCCATGTGGTGCGCCAAGGAGGCGCTTTATAAATACGCCGGCTGCGACGGGCTGGACTTTATCCGCGACATCAGGATCACAGGCCGTGAAGGTGGTTTTCGCGCGGCGGTTGACATGAACCTGTGGCAGGCGGTCGTCGGCGGCGAAAGTGCATTGGTCTGCCTGCTGCACGGGGAAGGCTGCCTGATAGCGGTCGTTTTTGGGGCGGAAGGGCGTTAATCTCTAAGGGTTGAATTCCCCGCAGCTTGCTGTGCTTGATAAATTCATATTCTGCGGCTGCGGGGGCGAAATCGAAGATTTCGAGCCGCAGGATGTGGCGATTGCAAAGCAATCGCTGTCTTTCAGATACGGACGCGATTTACGGCGGCGGACTGCCGGCGCCGCCAGAAACGACACCGATAAATAAAACGGCTGGTTATTCTTGCGGATAAGTGCATAAAAAAACCGGCAAACATTTCGATATTTAAAAATAGGTAGTATCTTTGCCGTAGAAACCATTGGAAATGATCGCATACGCAAACATACATCACCATCATCATACTTCGCAGTCGAGGTAGGTCAGGGTGTTATGTTCGTGCTTTAGAATACGCGGTTGATATAATACGGGACTTGCCTCACAGGGCAGGTCTTTTTTGTTGATGGCCCCGATGGCCGCAGGAACGGACGAAACAAATAATTATAAAAACATATATATCATGGAAACAATCAGGCTGGCCATACAGGCCAAAGGAAGGCTTAACGAAGAGAGCATCGCGCTGCTCGCCGACGCGGGCATAACGATCGAGGAAAGCAAACGCAAGCTGCTCGCCAAATCGGGAGATTTCCCGATAGAGGTGCTTTATCTGCGCGACGACGATATACCCCAGGCGGTTTCGATGGGCGTAGCCGACATAGGCATAGTCGGGATGAACGAGGTGGCCGAGAAACCCTACGAGGTCGATGTCGTACATAAACTGGGCTTCGGCGGATGCAGGCTCTCGCTGGCCGTGCCCAAAACCGAGAAATACGATAACCCAAAATGGTTCGACGGCAAACGCGTCGCCACGTCCTACCCACGCATCCTCGAAAAATACTTCAAGGAGAATGGCATCAAGGCCGAGATACACGAGATAGCCGGTTCGGTGGAGGTTGCGCCTCTGGTGGGGATGGCCGACGCTATTTTCGATATCGTAAGCTCTGGCGGTACGCTCGTGAAGAACGGCCTTGTCGAGGTCGAGAAGGTGATGGATTCGGAAGCTGTGCTTGTGGCGAACAAGAATATGCCGGCCGAAAAGAAGAAAACGGTGGAACAGATACTTTTCCGTTTCAGTGCCGTGGAACGCAGCAAGGGAATGAAATATGTGCTTATGAACCTGCCCTGCGACAAGGTGGACGAGGCGGTCAAAATGCTCCCGGGGATGAAAAGCCCCACGATCCTCTCGCTGGCGCAGGAGGGTTGGTGTTCGCTGCACGTCGTGGTGCGTGATTCGGAACTCTGGGAAAAAATAAGCGGCCTTAAGGCTATCGGCGCCGAGGATATCCTTGTCCTGGCGCTCGAAAAAATGATACTGTAATGAAAGTCATAGTAAATCCCGAGAGGCGGGATTGGGACGAAATAACACGCCGCGCGCTGCCGGACGACCAGGCTATCGGGGCGCGTGTCGAGAAGATCATAGCCAGGGTACGCAAGGAGGGCGATTGGGCGCTGACGGAACTCGCAAGGGAGATAGACGGCGTGGAGCTTACCCGTGTCGATGTGGGAATGGACCAGATCGAGGCGGCCGCAGGGTTGGTGGACGAAGACCTGAAAAAGGCCATTGAAATGTCTGTGGCCAACGTGCGCAGATTCCACGAGGCGCAGCTCTCGAAGGGTGTCGATATCGAAACCATGCCCGGCGTGAGGTGCGTGCAGAGGAATGTTCCCGTGCAGAGGGTGGGGCTTTATGTGCCCGGAGGGTCGGCGCCGCTGTTCTCGACCGTGATCATGCTCGCGGTTCCGGCCAAGGTCGCGGGATGCCCCGAGATAGTGCTTTGTACGCCGCCGGGCAAGTCGGGCGGTGTCGCGCCCGAAATACTCTACGCGGCATCGGTGTGCGGTGTGGACAAGGTCTTCATGGCCGGAGGGGCGCAGGCAGTTGCGGCGATGGCATACGGCACGGCAAGCATCCCAAAGGTCGACAAAATATTCGGCCCTGGGAACAGGTACGTGACCAAGGCCAAGCAGCTGGTTTCGCTGTCCGAGGTGGCGATAGACATGCCGGCCGGGCCGTCGGAAGTGATGGTCATGGCGGATTCTACGGCCCGGCCGGAATTTGTGGCGGCGGATATGCTCTCGCAGGCCGAGCACGGCGCCGACAGCCAGTCGGTGCTGGTCACCGATTCGCGCTCGTTCGCCGAGCAGGTGATAAAGCAGGTCGAGGTGCAGCTGGCGGCGCTCAGCCGTTCCGGACTGGCCGAAAGCTCGCTTGAGAACAGTTTTATAGTCGTAATGGACGAGGTGCAGGAGATGATAGACTTTGCCAACACATACGCCGCAGAACACCTTATAATTTCGATGGCCGGGCCGTGGGGCGTGGCCGATCGGATAACCGCGGCGGGAAGCATATTCCTGGGCAACTACTCGCCCGAAAGCGTGGGCGACTACGCCTCGGGGACGAACCACACCCTCCCCACCGCAGGCTGGGCGAAAGCCTTCAGCGGCGTGAACGTTGACAGCTTCGTGAAAAAAGTTACCATTCAGGAACTCACCCCAGACGGCCTGAAGAACATTGGCCGCGCGGTGATGGACATGGCCGCCGCCGAGGGGCTGGACGGTCACAGGAACGCCGTGGAAATAAGGTTGAAACCGATGCAGGAGTGAGAGTAAAGCCAAACTTGTTTGGCTTTACCGAGCGATAAGAAGGGAAACGGCTGCCTTTCAGCCGTTAAGATTTAGAATTATTCTTTTCAGGCTTGCGCTTGTTTTTCCGGGTTGCTTTGCAACCCGCATCGCCGCCCTAAAGAGGCGGAGGGCGGCGATGAAGAATGTAAGCATGCCAAAAGAAAGGGATAATCCTGTTAAAATTTGTAAATTCGCACATTATGAAAGACCCGATAGAACTCGTACGCAAAAACATCCGTGCCATGGCGCCCTATTCGACCGCGAGGGACGAATACACGGGGCCGATAGGGACGTACCTCGACGCGAACGAGAACCCCTATGACAACGGCTACAACCGCTACCCCGACCCTTACCAGAAGGAGCTTAAAGCCCGCCTGTCGCAGATCAAGGGCGTGCCGGCCAAGAACATCTTCGTCGGGAACGGAAGCGACGAGGCTATAGACCTCGCTTACAGGGTGTTTTGCGACCCGCGCGTGGACAACGCGGTTTCGATAGCGCCCACCTACGGCATGTACAAGGTCGCCGCAGAAATGAACGATGTGGAGTTCCGTCAGGTGCAGCTCCGCGAGGATTTCTCGCTCGACGTTGAGGGGCTGCTCGCGGCGGTGGACGCAAACACCAAACTGATGTTCCTCTGTTCGCCGAACAACCCCACAGGGAACGCTTTCCCGGCCTCGGACATTGAGCGCCTGCTCAAGGGTTTCGGCGGTATGGTTGTCCTCGACGAGGCCTATATAGATTTCTCGCCGAAGGACGGGTGGCTGCCGAAACTGGCGCAATACCCCAACCTGATAATCCTCCAGACACTCTCGAAAGCGTGGGGGCTGGCGGGGCTCAGGCTCGGGCTGGCGTTCGCCCGCGAGGATATAATAGCGTTGTTCACCAACGTGAAATACCCCTATAACATCAACGGCATCACGCAGAAGATCGTCCTCGAACAGTTGACGCAGGACAAATCGGCGCAGATAGCCGAACTCAACGGCCAGCGCGAGGAGGTCGTGCGGAAACTGAAAAAAAACGCGTTGGTGCGTGCCGTTTTCCCGTCGGATGCTAACTTTGTGCTGGTGAAGCTCGACGATCCGCGCGCGGTGTACGGCAAACTCATCGAGGGTGGCGTGATCGTGCGCGACCGCTCGAAGATAAAGGGCTGTGCGGGGATGTTGCGCATCACGATAGGGACGCCCGCGGAGAACGAAAAAATGCTGAAGATACTCGACGGCCTGGCCTCAAAATAGATATGTTCATGGAAACGAAACAACCACTCAAAAAAGCGCTGTTCATAGACCGCGACGGGACGATAATAGTCGAGCCGGCGGACGAGCAGGTGGACAGCCTCGAAAAATTCGAATTCCTGCCGGGGGCGATTTCGGCGCTGAGGGCGCTGCGCCCGCTGGGTTTCGAGTTCGTGATGGCGACAAACCAGGACGGCCTCGGGACGGACAGCTTCCCGGAGAACACGTTCTGGCCTGCACACAACAAGATGCTCAGAACGCTCGAAGGCGAGGGCGTCGTGTTCGACGACCAGCTTATCGACGGCAGTTTCGAGTGGGAGAACAAACCGACCCGCAAGCCGGGAGTGGGCATGTTCGACAAGTATATGGACGGCAGTTATGACTTTGCCGGGTCGTATGTGCTGGGCGACAGGGCCACGGACGTGCAGCTGGCGAAGAACCTCGGCGCGAAAGCCATACTGATCGCTGACGAAACCTCCGAAGCCGCCGCGAAAGTCGCGGCCGCTGGACTGCGGGACGTATGTGTGCTGGTTACGACCGATTGGCAAAAGGTCGCGGAATTCATCCGCGGCGGCGAGCGTGCGGCTACCGTCGAACGCAACACCTCGGAAACGAAGATAAAGGTGGCGATCGACCTCGACGGCCGCGGCGAATCGGCCATTTCGACCGGCCTCAACTTCCTCGACCACATGCTGTGGCAGATAGTGCACCACGCCGGGGTTTCGCTCCAGGTGGACGTGAAAGGTGATCTCCACGTCGACGAACACCACACCATGGAAGACGTGGCGATAGTGCTTGGAGAGGCGGTGCTGATGGCGTTGGGGTCGAAGCGCGGCATAGAACGCTACGGGTTCGCGCTGCCGATGGATGAGTCGTCGGCCATCGTGCTGCTCGATTTCGGCGGCCGCATAGACTTCGAGTGGGACGCGCGGTTCAGCCGCGAAATGATAGGTGATATGCCGACCGAAATGTTCAAGCATTTCTTCAAGAGCTTTGCCGAAGCCGCCAAGTGCAACCTGCACATCTCGGCGAAAGGCGAAAACGAACACCATAAGATCGAAGGCATCTTCAAAGCCTTTTCGAGGGCGCTGCGCGCGGCCATCCGCAGGGACGTCTTTGCGTACAGCCTGCCGAGCAGCAAAGGAGTGTTATGATAGCTGTAATAGATTATAAAACGGGCAATTTGCGCTCGGTGAAGAACGCGCTGGCCAGGCTCGGCGGCGAATATGTCGTGACGGGCGACGCGGGTACACTGCGCGCCGCCTCGCATGTGATACTTCCGGGGGTGGGCGAGGCAGGGCAGGCCATGTCGAGCCTGCGCGAATCGGGGCTTGTGGACGTAATTCTCGGCCTGACACAGCCCGTGCTGGGTATCTGCATCGGCATGCAGCTCATGTGCCGCGGCAGCCAGGAGGGAAACACGAAATGTATGGGTATTTTCGACACGGACGTTGCGAAGATCGAACCCGCGCCGGGGCTTAAAGTTCCCCATATGGGCTGGGATACGGTCGAGAACCTCGACTCGCCGATATTCAAGGGCCTGCCCGATGGAACATATGTGTATTACGTACATTCGTACGCTCCCGGGTTGTGCGGGCATACGGTGGCGGTTACCGATTACGGGAAGCCGTTCAGCGCGGCTTTGCAGCGCGGCAATTTTTTCGGCACGCAGTTCCATCCCGAAAAGAGCGGCACGGTCGGCGAGGCGATACTAAAGAATTTTTTGTGCAACCTTTAAAAAGACAGCTATGAGCAAGTACGATGATCTGGTCAAGTTAGAGGAGTTGAGGGAGAAAGGCGTCCTGACCGAAGAGGAATTCCAGAGCGAGAAAGCGAAAATACTCGACTCCGAAACGCCGTCGGCCGAACCGACCGAACCGACCATGCAGGCCGGGCCGACAGGACAGACGGAGCCGGTTGAGCCGGCTCAACAGACTGGTCCGGCATCGCCGGAGCCGTCGGATGTTTCGGCTACTTCCGGTGAAACCCCAAAGAACAACAAGCTCGGAATGAGTGAGAACAATTACCTTCTGCTGATGCACCTCTCGCAACTCGCAAGCTTCGTCATTCCGTTCGCGGGGCTGGTCGCGCCTATCGTCATGTGGCAGATAAACAAGGAGAACCCCGAGATAGACAGGCACGGCAAGAACATAACCAACTTCATAATAAGCATGGCGATTTATGTCGTCGTGGCGATCGTGCTTTGCTTTATCCTGATAGGCATCCCCGTACTCATAGCGCTGGGTGTACTGCAGATAGTGTTTATAATTCTCGCGGCGGTCAAGGCCAACCAGGGGGTTTACTGGAAGTACCCGCTTGCCATACCTTTCATAAATTAACCGGCGTATGATAGAGATAATACCGGCGATAGATATAATAGGCGGCGAGTGCGTGCGCCTCTCGCAGGGCGACTACGGCCAGAAAACGACATATTTCAAAGACCCGTCGGAGGTCGCGGTGCGCTTCCGCGACGCGGGTATCCGCAGGCTCCACCTGGTCGATCTGGACGGGGCGAAGGCGGCTGAACCCAAGAACCTCGCGGTGCTTGAAAAGGTTGCGGCGCGTACAGGGATGGACATACAGTACGGCGGCGGCATTAAGAGCGCCGAGGCGTTGCGAGCCGTTTTCTCGGCCGGCGCGAACCGCGCCATATGTGGTAGCGTAGCCGTAACCAAACCCGAAGAGTTCCGCACATGGCTGGCCGGTTTCGGGCCGGGAAAGATAATACTCGGCGCCGACGTCAAAAACGGTTTCGTGGCCACTCACGGATGGCTGGAGTCTTCCGAAGTGTCGGCCCGGACGCTTATCGAGCAGTTCGCAGGCGACGGGCTGTCGCAGGTCATCTGCACCGACATCTCGAAGGACGGCATGCTCCAGGGCCCCACGTTCGGCCTCTACGAAGAACTTCAAGGCCTGTTCCCCGCGATCGACATAACCGTCAGCGGCGGCATCAGCTCGCTGGACGACATACTCAAACTCAACGATATGGGCCTGCGCAGCGTGATCGTCGGCAAGGCCTTTTACGAAGGAAGAATAACCCTAAAACAACTCGAAGAATGCTCGCGAAAAGAATAATCCCGTGCCTCGACATCAAGGACGGCGCAACGGTAAAAGGAATCAATTTTGTCGGCCTCAAGACCGTGGGCGACCCCGTGGAACTGGGCAAGAAATACGCCCTTGAAGGGGCGGACGAGCTCGTCTACCTCGACATCAGCGCCACCAACGAGGGCCGCAAGACTTTCACCGAATTGGTGTCCCGCATAGCCGAGGGCCTGAACATTCCGTTCACCGTGGGCGGTGGAATTTCGAGCGTTGAGGACGCGGCGAGGCTCCTGCAGGCCGGTGCCGACAAGGTCAGCATCAACAGTGCCGCAGTGCGCAGGCCGGAGCTTATTGACGAAATAGCCAACCGCTACGGCAATCAGTTCGTTGTCGTGGCCATAGATGGCAAGGTGGTGGACGGCAAGTGGGTCGTGACGACGCACGGCGGCCAGCGCCTCACCGAACGCGAACTGTTCACATGGGCGAAAGAGGCTCAGGAGCGTGGTGCGGGCGAGATATTGTTCACGTCGATGGACCACGACGGCACAAAGAACGGTTACCCGTGCGAAACATACGCTCGTTTGTCCGACATCCTCTCGATCCCGGTTATAGCCTCGGGCGGCGCGGGGACGGTGGACCACATAGCGCAGGTGCTGTCCGAGGGCAAGGCCGACGCGGCACTCGCGGCGAGCATTTTCCACTACGGCGAGATACCGATCCCGGTGCTTAAGAAAGCGCTGGACGAAAAAGGAATAAACGTAAGACTTTAAGAGTCTGAATAAACAACCTTGCCGCAAACTTCGGGGTATTGTAAAGGCTGCGACTGCTTCTGGCAGTCGCCACATTAAGTTTCTTTTTGTTGCTGACGCTCGGCAAAATCCGCAAGCGGCCTTTGCCTTCGCTGAAGCGCAACATTCCGCGGCTCGGCGATTTTATCGCCGCCCCCGCAGCCGCGGGATGTGATTTAGACCAGTCGCAAGCAGCGGAAAGAGGACGAAAATAATCATGTTAATAGATCCTAAATATGTTGAAATTCAGTGATTTGAACGCGTCGAAGAACGCGGACGGCCTTGTGCCGGCAGTGATACAGGATGCCCGTACCCTTGCGGTATTGATGGTAGGCTACATGAATGAGGAAGCTTTCGAGAAAAGCATGAAAGAACGCCGTGTGACGTTCTACAGCCGCACCAAGCAGCGCCTATGGACAAAAGGCGAAACCAGCAACAATTTCTTCGACATAGTGTCGGTGGCCGCCGACTGCGATGCCGACACGTTGCTCGTTAAGGTCGTACCCCAGGGCCCGGCCTGCCACAACGGCACGACAACCTGCTTTGCAACTCCCGAAGGCGACTGTGCCGATACAGAAGGCTTCATACGCTACCTCCAGGCTGTTATCCAGAAGCGCCACGCCGGCATGCCCGAGGGTTCGTACACCACAAAACTCTTCACCAAAGGCGTCAACAAGATAGCCCAGAAAGTGGGCGAAGAAGCCGTTGAAACAGTCATAGAAGCTGTCGCAGGCAACCGCGGCGCATTCCTCTACGAAGCCTCTGACCTGATCTACCACCTGCTCGTTCTCCTCGAACAGATGGGATGTTCGATAGCCGACATCGAAAAAGAACTCGCCAAACGGCATAAATAAGTCGGTTGGATTAGGGGCATTTTGGTTCTTTCTTGTAAGAAAGAACCAAAGAACTTTTGGAGATACTGCGTATCTCATGATAATCTTCTACAAGCCAATAGAGAGGGCCCCAACGGGGCCCTCTCTATTGGCTTGTAATAAATAGCAGGAAACGAAGTTTCCAGAAGAGTTTTCTGGTTCTCTTTTGCAAAAGAGAACAAAGTTATGTCTAATCTAAACTGATTACTTGGCTGCTCGTTTGCGGTCGTTTTCGTCGAGGAGTATTTTGCGCAGGCGCATCGATTTAGGGGTTATTTCCACGTATTCGTCCTCTTTGATGTATTCGAGCGCTTCTTCGAGCGAGAAGATCACGGGCGGGGCGATGCTCGTTTTTTCGTCCGAGCCGCTGGCGCGCATGTTGGTGAGTTTCTTGCTTTTGGTGAGGTTTACGCCCATGTCCTCGGCGCGTGTGCTTTCGCCGACAACCTGGCCGTTGTAGATGTCCTCGCCCGGTGCCACGAAGAACTTGCCCCTGTCCTGGAGTTTGTTGATGGCATAGGCGTAGGCGTTGCCCGTTTCGAGCGCGATGATCGAGCCGTTCTGGCGCATTTCGATCTCGCCTTTGTAGGGTTCGAATCCTTTGAGGCGGTGCGACATGATGGCTTCGCCAGCGGTGGCCGTGAGCAGGTTGCTGCGCAGGCCAATGATCCCGCGCGAGGGGATGTCGAATTCGAGGCGTGTGCGCCCGTTATCCGTAGCCATATTCGCGAGCGTGCCTTTGCGCTTGGTAGCCAGTTCGATAGCCTTGCCCGCGTGTTCCTCCGGCAGGTCTATTGTGAGTTCCTCGACAGGTTCGCATTTCTTGCCGTCTATCTCTTTTATGATGACCTTGGGCTGGCCCACCTGAAGCTCGTAGCCTTCGCGGCGCATGGTTTCGATCAGTACCGAGAGGTGCAGCACGCCGCGGCCGAAAACGATGAAACTGTCGGCCGTGAGTCCCGGTTCGACCCTGAGCGCGAGGTTCTTCTCAAGCTCGGCGGCAAGGCGGTCTTTGATGTGGCGCGAGGTCACGAACTTGCCGTCCTTGCCGAAGAACGGCGAGTCGTTGATCGTGAAAAGCATGCTCATCGTAGGCTCGTCGATGGCGATGGGGGGCAGCGGATCGGGGTTTTCGTAGTCGCAAACCGTGTCGCCGATCTCGAATCCGTCGATGCCCACGAGGGCGCATATCTCGCCGCACTGCACCTCTTCGGCTTTCGCCTTGCCGAGGCCGTCGAAAACCATAAGTTCCTTGATGCGTGTCTTCTGCATTGTCACGCCGTCGCGCTTTGCAAGGGTGACGGGCATACCGCTTTTCAGCGTTCCGCGCGTGAGCTTGCCCACGGCGATACGGCCCAGGTAGGGCGAGTGTTCGAGCGAGGTGATAAGCAGCTGCGGAGTGCCTTCGACCATTGCCGGAGCTGGTATGTCGTCAATGATCGTATCCAGCAGCGGAACTATGCTGTCGGTTTTTTCGTTGGCTTTGTGCGACATCCAGCCCTGTTTGGCGCTTCCGTAGATGGTGCGGAAATCGAGCTGTTCTTCCGTAGCGTCGAGTGTGAACATAAGGTCGAACACCTGCTCGTGGACGTATTCGGGACGGCAGTTGGGCTTGTCGACCTTGTTGATGACCACGATGGGTTTCTTGCCGAGCGCAAGGGCCTTCTGCAAAACGAAACGCGTTTGGGGCATCGTGCCTTCAAACGCGTCCACGAGCAGCAGAACGCCGTCGCACATGTTGAGCACCCTTTCGACCTCGCCTCCGAAATCGGAGTGGCCCGGGGTGTCTATAATGTTGATTTTATGGCCGTTGTAGATCACGGAAACGTTCTTCGAGAGGATCGTGATCCCGCGTTCGCGTTCCAGATCGTTGTTGTCCATGATAAGGTCGCCCGTGCCGCCCTGGTTCTCGCGCAGCAGGTTTCCGTGGTAGATCATTTTGTCGACCATCGTTGTCTTTCCGTGGTCTACGTGCGCAATGATCGCGATATTCCTGATTTTTTGCATCTTTCGTTTTTTGTAGGGCACAAAGGTACGATAAAATATGCTATCTTTGTTATTCGAGATAAACCTTTATGAAAGAAATTATAGAAGTCAAAAGAGAAGGGCGAGAGCCGTCGCGTATAGTGGTTGGGGATGTGCTGGGTGAGTTGCGCGAGTGGCTGCCGCAGGGAAAGCGCGTTATCGTAATAACCGATTCCAACGTACACCGCCGCCACATGGACATAATAAACGGCTACGACCACATAATCATCGGCATGGGCGAAACGAACAAGACCCTTATGACGATGGACAAAATTTACCGTGAACTTATTGAGAAAGACGCCGACAGGGAATGTTTCATCCTCGGCTTCGGAGGCGGCATTGTT
Source organism: Tidjanibacter sp. (assembly GCA_031552235.1). GTDB lineage: Bacteria > Bacteroidota > Bacteroidia > Bacteroidales > Rikenellaceae > WRDF01. The sequence goes on from JAVBMR010000002.1 coordinate 49,539, forward strand.
ACGGATGTCGCGGGCTTCGCGGCATCGACATACATGCGCGGGCTGAGGTTCGGGTTCGTGGCGTCCACCCTGCTGGCGCAGGTGGACGCGAGTGTGGGCGGCAAGAACGGGGTCAACATAGAAGGCTACAAGAACATGGTCGGGACCTTCAATCAGCCCGATTTCGTGCTGTGCGACACATCGCTCCTGAAGACGCTGCCCGAGCGCGAATTCCGCGCGGGGCTGGCTGAGATAATCAAATCGGGCGTCATCGCCGACCCGGAACTGTTCTCGCTGTTCGAAACCAACACATTCGATGACCTGCGCGGCGACATGCGCCTGCTGAAGCGTGCGATAACCGCCGCCATAAAGGTTAAGGCCGGGATCGTGGAGCGCGACGAACGCGAGGCCGGGGAGCGCAAACTCCTGAACCTGGGGCATACGTTCGGCCATGCCATCGAAAAAAGCACTTCGGCTTTCCTGCACGGCGAAGCGGTGGCGATAGGGCTGGTGATGGCCTGCGAACTTTCGGTACACTTCAGGCTGATGGCCCACGAGGATGCCGCACGCGTAAAGAACGTTGTGGAGCGAATGGGGCTGCCACTCGACTCGGGCATCGACAGCAAGAAACTTATGAAGGTGATGCGCCACGACAAGAAACGCGACACGGACGACATAAACATGATACTTCCCGTGACCATCGGCAAATGCGAGGTGCGCAGAGTGCCGATCGCGGAACTTGAAAAAATCTACTAAACTATAAACCGCTATGAAAAAAATCTTGATCGCCGCAACTTTATGCGCGTTATCGCTTCAGGCATTCGCCCAGAGGCCCAACCTGAAAGACGTAGTGAGGCTCGACCGCTACCAGCAGGCAAACGTTAACGTCAAGCCCGGCACTGTCGTTTTCGCGGGCAACTCGATCACCGACGCGTGGCCCAAGAACAGCCCCGCGTTCTTTGCCGACAACAACTTCACAGGCCGCGGCATCGGCGGACAGACGACGCAGGGGTTGCTGCTCCGTTTCCGTCAGGACGTTATCGAGCTGAAACCGGTTGCGGTGGTTATAAATATGGGAACCAACGACATAGCCGAGAATAACGGCCAGTACGATCCGCGGCTCACGTTCGACTGCATCAAGTCGATGGCCGAACTGGCCGACTACCATGGTATAAAGGTGATACTCAGCTCCGTTCTGCCTGTTAAAGAGTACAGGTGGAATCTGGAGGTCAAGGACGTGCCTGCGAAAATAGCTGCCCTGAACGCCGACATCAAGGCCTTTGCGTTGGAGAAAGGCTTCGCCTATATCGACTACTTCACCCCTATGAGCGAACCCGACGGGGCTTTGAAAGCCGCATACGGTAACGACGGGGTGCATCCCAACAAGGCCGGTTACGCTGTGATGGAGCAGGAGGTGTTGAAGGTTGTCCCTGATTTCGTGAAAGGCAAAAAAGCGAAAAAGCAGAAAGACACCAGCAAACGCGGCGTTATGGTCGGCGTTGGAGTAGGCGGGTCATTTTAGTATAATTTAGGATGCTTATCCGCAATATTACCCCTGCGGTGCAGCCTGCCGTCGGCGACGGGCGCGAACGAGCCTTCTGCGAGTGACGCCGCCCCCCGCGTGGGGCGGCGGCAGGCTGCCAGTGTCGCGAAGCGACACCAAGAGATTAATATTTGACTTATTTAAAGATTAGGGGTGTTTTTGCGGATAAGCGTTTAATTTAGTAGCTGTCCGCCGCATATTGCGATATGCCTGCTCGTATGGGGGCAACGATAGTCGGCATCTGGCAAGCAGGTGTAGCGTAAGGAGACAGACAGCAAGCCCGCCCTTTCTGGGGCGGGCTTGCTGTTAATACGTCCGTCTATTGCACTGTCCACACCAGGCGCGAAGTGTCGTATCCGGAGTCCGCGGCTATCTGCAGGTAGTCGCGGATAACTTTCTCGGGCATGGTCTTCTCCTTCGAAAGCAGCCACATATAATTGAGGTTACGCCCGAAAACGAGGGCGTATTTGTAGTCTTTGTCGATGGCCGCTACGTTATACCCGGCGTAGAACGGGCCGAAAAACGATACTTTCAGCATGCCGATATCCCTGGTTTTGGCGAAAACGGCCTTGCCTTCGGCGCTTTGCCACTGCCTTTTGGCCGCATCGTAGCCGCTGTTGACAACTTTGATGCTCCCGTCGTGATTAAGGGAATACTCGGCCGTGACCCTGGATAGTCCCCGCTCGAATTTATAGTCTAAGCGAGCGATTTCGTACCATTTGCCCAAATAGCTCTCCGCGTCAAAATCACGTACGGCCTGCACCGTGCCGTGTATCGTGGGCCGCGTCATCAGGTAGAGCGCCGCTCCTGCGGCGCCTGCGGCTATCCCTGCCGCCGTCAGCATGATTATGTTTTTAGTTTTCATAATATTATATGCTTAATAGTTTCTATATTCTTTATATGTCAGGCAAACTCGGTGCCATTCGGGTGTTGGCAGGGAATTGCGAAACAAAAAGGGCGCTACCGATTCGGTAGCGCCCTTTCATTAGGTTTCAGACTATGTGTTACTCGGCCAGCGGGGTTACGCTGACAAAAGATTTGCCTGACGATTTCTTCTGGAAAGTAACCGTCCCGTCCACGAGTGCGAACAGAGTGTGATCCTTGCCCAGTCCAACGTTTTCGCCCGGGTTGTGAACCGTACCCCTCTGGCGTACGATGATGTTACCAGCTTTTGCGAACTGTCCGCCGAAAAGTTTAACACCTAAACGTTTGCTTTCCGATTCGCGGCCGTTCTTCGAACTACCTACACCTTTTTTGTGTGCCATTTCCCTGGAATTTTAAGTGTTATGCGTTGATTTCTTCGATGAGTATCTGGCTGAGGAACTGGCGGTGGCCGTTCATCTTCTGATACCCTTTGCGGCGTTTCTTCTTGAACACGAGGACTTTGTCGTCCTTGAGGTGTTTAAGGATTGTCGCTTTCACCGAGGCCCCTTTAACAACAGGTGTGCCTACTTTAACCTGACCGTCGCTTTCCGTTAGCAGTACCTGATCGAAGCTTACAGAGGAACCTTCATCCCCCTGAAGACGGTGAACATAGAGCTTACGACCTTTCTCAGCTTTAAATTGCTGACCTGCAATTTCTACTATTACGTACATGTGTAATTATAAATGTTTGCACAATTTGGACTGCAAAGATATGTATAATTCAATATAAAACAAACCGAACATAAACTTTTTTATCGCAATATCTTTCTTTCCGACGGCCTTAAAATTTTAATATCCCGCCGGAATGTATTAACTTAGACCGGAAATTAACGGCGCATGTATATAGTCAATACTTCTTTTTTTGTGGACCCCGGGGTGCAGAATGCATGGCTGGGTATACTTACGGGCAAATATTTGCCGTTCCTCAAAAGCCAGGGGTGCGGCATTCTTTCGTTCGCGAGGATCGTTTCCACCGACCCGGTCGACCATTTCACATATTCGCTGATAACCGAGGCCGAAGACCTCCAGGCCTACAGCCGTTACGCCGAAGAGCTGTTGGCGGAGTACGAACAGTTTGCCGGGCTGATGTTCGGCGAAAAAGTTACGACGTTCACGACATTAATGAAAAAAATAGACTACTAAATGATGGCGAAAAAGATATTGTTGTTGGCGGCGGCCTGCGTGGTTGCTTTTGCGGCGAATGCCGCGGAGTATGTGACCGAAATCCCGGTGCTCAAGGGCGAGAAATGGTGGGGGTTGGATTACCTCGGAAGGCTGGAGCAGCCACTGCAGGGAGGGCCGTCTGGGAGAGTTGTGAATAGCAGCAGTGAAAATTATAAGTCGGTCATGGTTTCTAATGCCGGACGGTATATTTACAGCGAAAATCCGATAAATGTTATTTTTGACAACGAAAAATTCACGATAACCTCGAATGACGAAAAAATAGAGGTGCAAAAAGGCGGGAAGACTCTCCGTGAGGCGTATGTGGTTTGTGCGCTGAAGAATTTCACATTGGGGCAGTCGCCAGACCCGGATATGTTTGCATTGCCTATGTATGAAACGCAGCATGAGTTTGGATATGCCTTGGATGAAGAAACGATTGTGGGGTATGCCGAAAAACTGCTTGCCGAAGGTTTCCCTGCTGGAATAATGGTTGTGGCCGACGGCTGGCAGAAGGTGAGTGGCCCTTACGAGTTCGATCCGGAACTTTATCCCGATCCCAAACGTATGGTCGACAGGCTTCATACGCTTGGGTTTAAAGTTATGCTGACCGTTACGCCGTTCGTGCCTATGTGGGGAAAGGTTTATGCTGAAGCTAAGCGTAACAATCAAATCCATAGTGATGTTGTTGGTTTTTCTCGTGCAGTATTGGATATCGGTGACGCGACTCAATTCGAAAGATTGAAGACGGGAGTGGATAAAATCAAGGCGGAATATGGGTTCGATGGTTTTTGTTTCGACGGTGGACGTGCAGATTCGGAGAACTTCATCAATAATATGATGAGTTTGCGCGATGACATGACATTTGTTTTATACAAAGATGCTCCGGATATGCCATACGCGCCATATATGGGAAATAGAACAGGGGGTATTTCTGAAATTATAACAGCCGGACTTATGGGATATCCATACATTCAGGCGTCATCTTATCATATGGACGCTCAAGGCCCGCGAAAAATGGCCGATTATTTGCTATTGCAATGTGGGATGCCGGTCGTGAGCATCGATTTCGCGCCGTGGAATATAACCGACCCGAAGCTGTACCAGGGCGTTAAGGACGCGCTGAACTTCAGGGCCTCGATAGGGGATTATATGCGCAAGCTCGTGCTCGACTCGCGCAGGACGGGAGAACCGCTCGCAAGACATATGGAATACCAGTTCCCGAACAGTTCGTTCTTCGACTGCACAGACCAGTTCATGCTGGGGCCGAAATACCTGTTCGCACCGTGTGTGGACGGCGCCGACAAGAGGATGGTCCGCTTCCCGAAAGGGACATGGATCGGCCGTGGCGGCGAGAAAATAAAAGGGCCGGTGGTGAAACAGGTGGACTGCTCAGGCGGAGGGTTGATTTGTTTCGAACTTGCGAAATGACGTGACCGGCAAGGTTTGAGAGATTAAAAACTATATATTATGCTGACAGAAGAACAAAGGGATTTCCTATTCCCAAAGGCATACAATGCGGCCCTGAGGGCAGGAGCGGCTATTCTGGAGGTCTACGAGCACGAGGCGGAGTATGATATCAGCCTCAAGAAGGACAACTCGCCGATCACGAAGGCCGACAGGCGCGCCCACAACATCATAAAGGAATACCTCGCCCAGACCCGCATCCCGCTCCTCAGCGAGGAGGGACGCGAGATGCTTTACGAGGAGCGCCGCCGGTGGGACCTTTTCTGGATGGTCGACCCTCTGGACGGCACGAAGGAGTTCATTAAGGGCAACGGCGAGTTTACGGTCAATATCGCCCTGCTGGCGGATAACAGGCCCGTTATGAGCGTCGTGTACGTCCCGTATCTGGGCAAGATGTATTTCTGCGTCCGCGACGGGGAATCGTGGATGAAGGACGGCGTCAAGGCCGAAGCCGACGCCGAATACCCGATGGATATAATAATCGGCAACGCCCAGTCGCTCCCGCTCGCCAAAGGGATGAACAAGCCGATACGGATAGGCATAAGCCGCTCGCACAATACCGACGAAACGTTCAGGTACATAGACATGATCAAACTCAAATATCCCGACGCCGAGGTCGTGCAGCAGGGAAGCTCCTATAAGTTCTGCCTGCTGGCCGAGGGGACGCTCGACGTGTATGTCCGTACGACAAATACCTATGAGTGGGACACGGTGGCCGGTGAGGCGATCCTCAAAGGCGCGGGAGGCGCTACGATGTCGCTCCCGGGGTACGACGGGCTGGAGTATAACAAGATGTCGCTCCTGAACCCTAATTTCATATGCTACAGCAAGTATATGGACAGGGTAAGGTAGGGTGTTTTATTCCGAACCGTATCTTTTAACGACTATATAAAATGAATATCAATTCCATCCGGAGGTCGATCCTGCGCGGGCTGACAAGCGGCCTGAGCCACGAAACGACGTACAAAGGCCCCGATTCGAAGATTGACCCCGCTGCGATAAAACGCGTGCTTCTATGCCGGCCGAACGGAAGGCTCGGCAACCAGCTGTTGATGACGCCGCTGGTCAAGGAGGTATGCGAGAATCTTCCGAACTGCAAGATCGACCTTTTCGTTAAAGGGAACCTGTCGCGCATCCTGTTCAGGAACTATCCGCAGGTAGACCGCATAATCCGCCTGCCGGGAAAACCGTTCCGCCACCTGTTCGCATATATGAAGGTGTGGATCGACCTGCGCAGGTATTCCTACGATCTCGTAGTGAACGTGATCCCCAATTCATCGTCCGGACGCCTCTCGGCAACGGTGGCCAGAGGTAAGTACAAACTGTTCTGCGAGATGCCGGAAGATATGCTCGTGCATGACGACCACATGCACATGGCCAAGAAGCCGGTGTACTGCCTGAGGAGCTTCCTCAAGAGCATGGGAATGCCCGACGTCGATAACAAGCCGATTTCAGGCCTGGATATCAAGCTGACCGCCGAAGATATGAAGCACGGGGCGGAAGTCCTGCGCGGCCTCGTGGGCAACGACAAAAAGACCATAAGCCTCTACACGTTCGCCACGGGCGTCAAATGCTTCCCGAAAGAGTGGTGGATGGAGTTCTACGATAAGCTGAAGGCGAAATTCGGCGGCGAATACAATTTCATCGAAATCCTGCCTATGGAGAACGTTTCGCAGATAGATTTCCGCGAAATATCGCTCTACAGCCGCGACCTGTTCGAGATAGCGGCCGTCATGGCCAACACCGAGATGTATATCGGCGCCGACTGCGGCATCATGCACCTTGCCGGTGCGGCGGGCATCCCGGTGCTTGGGCTTTTCTCGACCACCGACCCCCGGGTGTACCAGGTGTACAATGACAATAGCGTCGCAATAAAGACATCCTCCGACCACGATATGGACGAGATAATAGGGCTTGTGGAGGATATTCTGAAAAAGAGGCGGTAATGGTGCTTCAGATCTGCCCGAAATGTAAAGAGCTGTCTTTTACATGGTATATCGATGAGGAGGAATCTCCTTTGACCCAATGGCATTGCGAGTGCGGTTATCACGCATTTGAGGATGAAAGTAAAATGCGTGACTGTCCTGTTTGCGGCAATGAAAAATCGGACTCATATATGATCGATGAAGAAGCCGAATATTGGTGGTGTTATCGCTGCGGTAAAGCAGAACCGATAATTTAGGTGTGGGAATAAATGAAAACGAACAGGGCGGATCTGGCAGTTGATATAATCGAATACTCGAACGAATACTTTCCCGGGCGGGTAACCTGTTCGTTTGTCGATGCATTCGGAAAAACCTGGCACATAGACGAAAAAACGCCTGTGGTTTCGTGCGGCAACATAACCGAAGACGCAGGATTACCCGTGAAGGGTTATGTCGCAGGCGAGATAATTTCGCGTGATGGGGACGTCGTTTGTTTTTGTACCGAAAATCCGTCGCATATAGAATCGCGGGACGGGGAGAGTAAATTTTATGTGTTCGAGAGCCAACTTGTTTGCAGCGATTGCCGTCATGGCTGCTAAAACTTCTCCCAGAACGGGATCAGCCGCCATATAAACGCAACGAGCCGCCACCGGCCGGGAACGATGGCCCGGCGCTTCTTCTTTTTTATCGCCTTATATATAAGGTGTGCTCCTTTCTCCAGGCTTACGACCAACGGGTATCTATGCCGGAGCAGGTCTGTCTGTATGAACCCGGGTATAATGGTCGTGAAACGAATATGCTCCCTGTTTTTGTGCGCCAGCTGCGCCAGGCATGACATGTAATGTATCTGGTAGCGTTTCGTGGCGCTGTATGCCGGCGACTGGCGCAACGGACGCAGCCCTGCTATGGACGCGATGGCCACGAACTGCCCGCCGCCGCTGTTGCGGAAATAATTGTACGCGAATATGCCGACGCGCGTAAAACCGACCGTGTTGGTGTAGACCGTCGGCATTTCGGTGTCGGCATGCATCTCGTGATCCCCCGTATTGTTACGGCCTACCCCCGCGCTGTATATTATGATGTCCGCACCGCCCATTTCGCTGATCAGGTCGTGCAGAAGACCCACGCTCTCTTCGAGCTGCACATCCATCGTCCTGCTGAAGACCCGATCCGGGTATTGGAGCTGCATGTCTGCCAACGCTTCGCCGCGCCGCCCAGTGATGCCGACCTTGTTGGCTGGGTTCGCGTCGAGGTATGCTGCGGCGAGCGCCCGGCCGATCCCGGACGTAGCGCCGATGACGACGACCCTCTCGGGTTTGTCTGTAATGTTGCCTGATATTGCCATAATCCGGGTAATTATATACTGTCCTGACAAAGTTAAACGTTTTATATATCACACGGCTCAGCAAAAAGATTGCCACTATCGTTTTAGTATTGATATATGTATAATTTACGGGATATTATTACGTTAGCATTGTAGATGACGAACGATGGGCAGGCCGGTCCGTTATCTTGCGAGGACGCCTGCTAAAATGCGCCTGAAAGTTGGAATAAGAATAAATTTCATTATCTTTATGGCGGGCATGTCCGAAGGGAGGCGCCCCGCAAATGAAGAAGAATGACCGGAAGCGAGAGTTTTTTGAGGTTCTTTGAGATATATTTTCTTCTTTATATTGTTTTTATGTTAAAAATGATATTTTTGTAAACGGGAAGGGTGTCCGAATGTGCTATGCGCGCCGGGCGAAAGAGGCTTGGAGATGATCCCTCCCCGGTTTGTTCAGAACACTTAAAACTTCCCCAAATACAATTTGAATAGTATGTTACAATTTTTGACCAGTTAGAACACGCGCAAAAAAGGCTTTATTCCTTTCTTGCATCGTTAAAACGTGCCGCAAGTAGCTTGGACACGCAAAAGATCTGAAATTTATTTTAAAAAACTAACCTAAAAAGACCGAATATGATTTTATTTCGACGTCTGGTATTTATTGTTACCGTGTCGCTTGCTTTTTTTGGCTGTAAAGACTGGTGGCCTTACGGCAGGGAAGGTGCGACTAAAATTTCCAAGGGTAGTATATACAAGAACCTTCAGGATAGAGGCGATTACGGACTCTTCCTTCAGGCCCTTGACATTACCGGCTACAAAAAGGCCGTCAACGAGAGCGACCTCTTGACGGTGTTCGCCCCCAATAACGCGGCGTTCAGGGACTACATGACGAATGTCCTTGAAGTGAGCAACATGTCCGAAGTGCTCCTGGATGAGGAAAAGCTGGAGCTACTGACAAGGGTGGTGTCTTATCACATTATCCAATATTCGTGGAGCCTCGACGACTTCATGGGCTTTACCATGAGTTCGGACCCGGAAGCCGCACGCGGTAAAGGAGAGGTGTATAAGTATAAAACCCTGGCGAGGGAGCCTATGGGTTATTACGAGGACCCGCTCAACCACCGGGAGGTGCAGCTGTATAAAAGGGAGAAATACCTGCCCGTATTCACTACAAACCTGTTTAAGAACAAGGGTGTGGCGGATATTGAGGGAGAATACAGGCGTATGTATCCCAACGTCAACTGGATAGGCAGCGACAATCATCTTTACGTAGGCGATGCGGCCGTGACGGAGCAGGGTATCCCCGCCGATAACGGCTATTTGTATACTATAGATAAAGTCGCTCTCCCGCAGCCGACCATTTACTCAATGCTCGACGCTACGACGAACGGCGAACTTGCATCGACGCATAAAATCTTCGCGCGTATCATACAGCGCCTGAACAAGTATACATGGGACAAGTCCCTGTCCGATCAATATGCCCTTCCCGGGGACAGTTTGTTCTACCACTATACATATGCCAACCCGTCTTCTACCGGACGCATGCCCGAATTGGCGAGCGAATGGACGTACCATGACGAATTGGGTTCGAACATAGAGCGCTCAATGAGGTGGGCGGTTACAGCGATGATCCCGTCGGACGAGGCACTGGAAGCATGGATCAGGACCAATCTCCCCGATTGGGCCCCCATTGCAAAAGACATGAATCAGGTAATCGATGAATTGCCGTACAATACCCTTTACCATATCGCTATAGCGCATTTCTTCGACAAGCGCGACCTTACGATCCCTACCATGTTGTTTAATAATGGTGTGACCGGCGCGTACAGCGAAAACTTCAAACCTACGGAAGATCAGGTCGATTATATAAAAATGGCCGCCAACGGTATTGTCTATGGTGTCAATACTGTTAATACCTCGTACGTATTCGACAGGTTTACCAGGCCGTTGTTTGCAATAAACAGCGGAGATAAAACATTCCGGATGTTTGCCGAAGGATTCAACAGGGGCGATTTGTACATGACAGTATCCGCAGCGTCGGAAGATACCCCATATACACTTTTTGTGGTAAGCGACAGTAAGTTGTTGACGCAGTTGGGGCCTACCAGATACAGGATTCAGCCGAATACGTCGGACCCGATGCAGATGGACATCCAGAGAGCGTCGAGTTCCAGCGGCTCTTGGGGCAGCTATACCTATGGCAACTACGGTACCTTGGGTGTGACTGACGTGAGCGATGTTATGAAAATGCACCTGTCTTACGGGCATATCCCTGCGCCGCAGCCTCTGTCGGATGAACAGGTTGCAAACGACGAGCATTATCTCAGGTTCTATAAAATGCAAAGGCAGGCTTCGAACGGCGCTTCGCAATACATATACACCCTCGACGGGGAGTTCTATGACGAAGTCGACAACCCGCTCGGGTACAAGGATTCGCCTAACTCATACGGAGAAGAGGACGGCATAAAATACGGTACGGTTTACGAACTGCAGGAAGTTATCAGGGGGCGCGGTGCCAATGACAATGTAAGTTTGTCGATACAGCTTGTCGGCGGATCAAACAGTTCCCAGTCATGGAAACCCGCATATAAGTTCAAGGAACTCTGTAAAAAATGCGGTCTCCTTAATAGTAGTGACCAGATTGCAGATGGCTGGAATGCCCAGAAAGACTTCATGATGTTCGCGCCGAGCAACGAGGCGATCGCAGCCGCAGAAGCACAGGGACAAGGTGCCGTAATTCCCTACTACGACCCGGGAGATGACGGAACCGTCGATGTGGAAGTGCAGGCCCAGCGAAAAGCCTTGTTGAAGAGGTGGTGCCAGTTCTATGTTATAGACCGTTTCCAGAATAATATGGACAATTATGCCCTGCAGGGAATGGATCCTTATCTCGGACAGACAGATGACGCTTATGAATACGTTTGCAGAACAGCATACGACTATAAGACCCTTCAGGAAGCTTTATACTGCAAGGTAGGCTGGAATCCTGCGGACCCGCTCCACATGTACCTTCAGAGTAAGGAAGGAGAGGTTGCAAAAACCGTTACTTATTGGCCGCTGGATCCGAGCTCATCAGACCAGACAATAAAGTTATTATTACCGGCAATCAGAGGTACATCGGGGATAGTGTTCGTTATCGACAAGTGCTTCCCGGCTTCGAGCCTGATCCCAGGTAATGATTTTTAACCAATCCTTAAATTCGATATAATGAAACATATTTTAACTATAATATCGACAGTTTTCCTAATACTTTCCCCGTTCGCATTGGCTGCCCAGCAGAGTGAAGGGATTGTGCGGGGTATCGTATCCGACAACATGGGGCCTCTCATGGGTGCTACAGTTACGTGGGAAAATAAAGACGGACGTACGATCGGCGGTGCTGCGACCGGTCTGGACGGTAGCTTTATGCTTCAGGTACCTAAAGGCGAAACAAACCTTACGCTGTCGTTTTCTTTCGTGGGATATGTAACCCAAAAGAAACCGTATACAGGCCAGGCCAGAGTGGATGTAACTCTTACGGAGAGCAAAGGTATCGACATCGGTGTCGTGACCGTAACCGCACAGGCTGTGAATGTCGACAGTTTCGGACAGGACAAAACAACTATTGGTTATGCGACAGAAACCATCGACATAGAGCAGTTCAAGGAAATGGCCGTCGTATCGGTTGAAGATATGCTTATCGGTAAGGTCGCAGGTCTCGACATCATTGGCGACGGCGACCCGGGTTCTATCTCGACTATCCGTATCCGCGGTACTTCGTCACTTAACGCGAACAACCAGCCGCTTATCGTCATCGACGGCGTGCCGCAGGATATCACCGTCGACACCGACTTCGACTTCTCTGACGCAACCGTAGAAAATTTCGGGTCGCTCGTGAATATTTCCCCGAATGATATCCAGGAAATCGAGGTGCTTAAAGATGCTGCCGCGACTGTGTTGTGGGGCGACAAGGCTGCGAACGGCGTGCTTAATATAAAAACAAAGCAGGGCGGTAACCATACGCCATACTTCAGTGTTTCGGATAAATTCGCGCTTTCGATGAAGCCCGAAAAATTCAACCTGCTCAACGGCTCGCAGTATAAGGTGCTTATGCAGGATGCGATGTACAACTACGTGAAAGACGGCAACTATGCTCCGGATCGCCTTAATATGCTGAATAATCAGAAAGATATACTTTACGACAAGGCATACAATTACTTTGACGAGTATAACCAGAATACCGATTGGCTCGATCTCGTAACACAGGTAGGGTATAATAACGATTTTGATTTTGCTATGTCCGGTGGCGGTGATAAAGTAAAATACCGCTTCTCCCTTGCGTACGGTACATTCGAAAGTACGACTGTGGGTTCCGACTATGACAGGATCACGTCGCGCCTTAATGTAGAGTACCGCTTCTCCAGCAAGTTCAGGGTAAATTCGTCGTTCCATTATTCGGAATCGACCAAGAACGCCCCCTATGAACGCAAAGTTAATGATGAATGGGAAATAGAACCAGTGAGGTCGATCGCACTCAAGAAAATGCCTAACATGAGCCCGTGGGTAATTGACACAGAGGGAAATCAGACCGACGAGTACTTCACAGCACCTAACGATCAGGTACTGCAGAGCACCATGCCTAACCCGTTGGCATTGGTCGAGGAATCTGTGAATCGATTGTACGCAAGGAACATTGGGGCGCAGTTCTCGACACAGTACGACTTGTTCAGAGGATTTACCGCAACCGCAACCGTGTCTTTTGAAATGTTTACCAACAAGTACAACCTCTTCCTCCCGCAGTCGGCCGTTAACGCCACTTGGTCTGAAAGCCAGTATAACAGGGGCAATGAATCGCTGAACAACAACTCCAAAACGTATATCAGTCTTCAGACAAGGTATGTGGTACCGATACGTAATAAAAACCACACGCTTACTTTAACGCTCGGCGAACAGATTTCGGCAGAAACCGCCAACGCATATTCGTTGACGACTTCGGGTAACGCCGCCCGCGAAGTCAGCCTTCCGGCTGCAGGCGGTAAAGTTACCGGAATGAGCTCTGGTCAAAATATATACAGGAACATTGGTGTTTACGGATCGGCGACCTATACGCTCAGGGGAAAATATAACCTCACCGCTTCGGCACGCGTTGCCGCGAACTCGGATAATGCACTTGGATCTAAGTGGGGCAATATTACCCCGGCACTCAACTGGAGATGGAACATTGAAAGAGAACCATGGATGAAGACCGTGGAGTGGGTAAAAACGCTTAATTTAAAAGGTAGTGTTGGACGTACCCAAAGAAGGCAGGATATGACCAAAGTTACAGGTACATATTCCCAATCGGGTTGGTACGGAAGCGAAAGCTGGGTGGCGATACAGCCGGAGCAGATACAGCTCTATAATCTCACTCCCGAAATCGTATCTACTTATGATATCTCGGTCGGCGGTGAATTGTTTAAAGACGGTAAACTTAATTTCGATATCCACTATTATCAGGAGCAGTCCAAGAACCTTACCCAGAAAGACGCAAGGATTCCTTCGAATACAGGTTTCTCGACCCTGCGCGTTTACAACTCGGGTATGACGCAAAACCGAGGATTCGAGGCCAGCGTAGGTTTCAAAGACATCCTTACGTTCGGCGGTAAAAATGACAGCAAGAATAAAGTCCGCATCAGCCTCCAGAATGTCAATGTCGCCCGTAACCGTAACCGTATGGTCGAACTTCCGGACAACATGGAACCGGAAAGATATACGCTTGGTAACGGTAACGTGGCGAGGAAAGCTATCGCCGGAACACCTGTCGGATCTATATACGGTTTCCAGTTTGACGGTATATATCAGGACTACCCGGAAACGTTCGCGCGTGACCGTTACGGAAACGTAATTACTGATATCAACGGCAAGAACGTGACAATGAAAATCGGCGGAACCTGGCAGCAAAAAGCAGGCGATGCCAGATACCGCGACCAGAACTACGACGGTAACATCAATGAATACGACATCATATACCTCGGTAACTCGTATCCTTCGATAATCGGTGGTGCAACCCTCGTACTCAGATGGCGTGACCTCATGTTCAGGACGTCTTTCGCAATGCGTCTGGGACACGACGTTTACAACAAAGCGCGACTCAACTCGGAACAGATGAGCGACGCCAACAACCAGTCGACCAATGCCCTCGCAAGATGGAGGTACAAAGGGGAAATTACCGAAATACCGCGCGCATTGTGGGGTACGAACCGAAACTCGCTCGTTTCAGACCTGTATATTGAAGACGCTTCATTCTTCAAGATCAAGGACGTTACGCTCAGTTACAACATCCCGCAGGACTTTGTTAAAAATAAATTGCGTTTACAGAGAGCAAGTATATTCTTCAATGCCTATAACATCCTTACGCTTACCAAGTATACAGGGGTGGATCCTGAAATCCCGTTTAGCGGCGCCGGTAGCGATGCATTTGTCATAGGTGAAGACAACAGTAAAACGCCTTCCCCGAGAAAGTTCGCATTAGGTTTTTCGTTTGACTTTTAAGAATGAGATCGAATATGAAAAAATATAGTAAAATATTAATTTCTTCACTTTTGCTCGTTTCGACCATGATCGTCGGACAGAGTTGTGAAAAATGGCTGGACGTTAAGGACTTCGATAAGATATCCCTCGAAGAATCGTGGCAAACGAAAGAATTCGTCGACGGAATGGTAGCCGGAGCTTACAGGCGATTACAGACTAATGCCGCAACCGATATCTTCTACTGGGGAGAACTTCGCGGCGACTGCCTCATACGTAATACATCGTTCAGCGGAGATGATGCATGGGTTGAAAACGTCAGGGAAGTAAAAGATCTCGAAATCTCAGATGTAAACACATTTGCGAACTATGCGGACCTGTACAGCGTAATCAACCGATGCAACCAGGTGATAGAATACGCACCCGGAGTCTTGAACATCGACGATACGTATACGTCGGAATTATGCAAACAGCAAATAGCCGAAATGAAATGGCTGAGGTGTTTGTGCTACTTCTATCTCGTGAGGGCTTTCAGGGACGTGCCGTATGTGACAGAGGCATATATGGATGACAAAAAACCGTTTGCAATCGCAAAAACCGACGGCATGGAAATCCTGAGGAAACTCGCTGCCGAACTGGAAGATATTACAAGGCCAAGAACAGAAACCGATGAGGGCGGATGGCTTATTCCTGACAGGAAAGGCGCCAAATGGCTCAGTAAAGGACGCGGTACGGCTTTGGCCGGATTCGCCATGCTGGCGGATATCTACCTGTGGCTGGAAGATTATGACAAAGCAATAATCTACTGCGAAAAAATATTGAATAACGAACAATCGTTAGATAATCCGGATGGGATATTGCAACTTGTGCGGACATTTACAGGTAAGACCGAACAAGGCATTTTGCTGGGCGTAAATGATGCCGCATGGTACAACCAGATATTCGCGACCGGCAACTCGACTGAAAGTATCTTTGAAATAGAATGGGTAGGAACCCAGGTTAGCCCGATATTGGAGCAGTTATACCATAAAGACGGTATCGGCAAATCAAGGTTGCTCGTTCCAGCCCGCCTGGGACACAACCAGACAGGAAAGTTGTATGGTACGAATGCAGGTGTATCGGGTCAGGGACTGCGTCATGTCCGAGACGACGTAAGGAGTATTAGGTACGATGCCGCAGGAACAAGGGTATGGAAATACAGCACTACTTCTGCAGGCAGCACGTCCGGCAGGGCAGATACGGACAGGGATGTGAACTTCATTGTTTACAGGCTCACAGAAATCTACCTGATGAAAGCGGAGGCGCTTATTATGAAAGAGGAAGGAAATGTGGAAAATTACACCGCAGCTTACGACCTTATAAACACTATACGCGAACGCGGAGGTTTTGACGCACCCCATCCCGCCTTGTTCACTACAGAATTGGAAGGACTCGAATATCTCCTTCTCGAAAGGCAAAGGGAGTTCCTGGCCGAAGGCAAACGCTGGTTCGACCTGGTGAGGATAGCGCTGAAGAAAGATGCACAATACAAGGACCTCCTTATAAATATACTCGTGGAAGATATCCCGGCACAAAACAGGGACATATACAGGGGGAAACTCCAAGATCCTTACGGATATTTCTTCCCGATACACAAGGATGAAATTGATTCCTCCGGCGGAGTCCTGACTCAAAACGAATATTATAATTAGGAAAAGGCAAGTAATCAAAACCTAAAACACCGATTATGCTAAAAATGAAATATATGAAAAGGCTTATTGGTCTTACGGCAGGAATCATGCTTTGCTTTTCCAGCTGTGACGAACCATTTGACAGTGCATTCCGTGCTTATACGGAAGACCCGATCTCACTGTATCTGGAAGCTCAACCTGAATTCTCGGATTGGGTGGCGGTATTGAAAAAGACAGGGTACTTCAATTCCCTGAACCTTACCTCGATACAGTCGACACACTTCGCGGTCAAAAATGGCCCGCTTAAAGAATATGCCAGGAGTCATTTTGGAGTAGACGATATCCTTGATGTGGAATTGAGCGAGCTTCAGGGGCTTGTCAAGTACCACACTATTCCCAATTATAAGATTTCGGCCCGCAACATGAACGGTAAGATCCCGCGCCGAACAGCGCTCAAAACTTACCTTACGGCCGTGTACGATCCGGTGGAAAAAACGAGGTACATCCTGAACGGCGATGACGAGCCTTCGCTTATTATCGAGCCGGATATCGATGTGACAAACGGATACATACATGTATTGAATACTCCGCTTGTGACCGAGTTCAAGAACCTGATGCAAGTACTCGAATCTCGTGTAAACGATGAAGGGGAACAGATATTTTCGATATTTATCGATGCCTTGAAGCATAGCGGCCTCGATCAGTATCTGGAAAATGAATCGGTTGACTTTGTGCTGGGGCCGGACAGGCTGACAAAAAACGCTCAGGAAGAAAAAACCGTATTCGCGGTAACCAACGAAGCATTCAACGAATACGATATAACCGATTATGAAAGTCTTAAGCGTTATCTCGACGCCGAGGTCGGTTTTAGTGAAGACCCGTCAAGTGAGAAGTCGCATTTCTGGCAGTTCGTTGCATATCATATTGTGCCCAAGCGTCTGTCTTACAGCGACCTTGCTTTGTTCCCGATCGACCCGCTCACAAATGACGGATCGCGCCTGAAAAGGAAGATAATATATCCTTACAACACAGTAAGGGCTAATATGAGGGGGCTTTGTATCGAAGACCAATTGTCCGGTCTGGTATTTAATCCGCATGTGGCGCCAGACAATAATTCATTTCAAATATTGCCCGAAATGCGCGATATCCCCGCGTCTAACGGTTATATACAAGTGATAAACAATATCATGCTCAAGCCTAACAGGATGGCGTTTTTCCCGGTGGAATACGAACCTACGGACGAAATGCAGTTCAAGGCGATAGACTTCTACCAGAATGACATAGCTGCCGGCGTAGCCGCCGAAACATTCGAAATTGTTAACGGCGACGTCCCCACTCTCTATTGGACGGAATATTCTGCTGACACCAAGGTATGGTATTCGAACGTATGGATGGATAACGGCAGGTTCCTGAATAACGACGCTCTGTACTTTACACTCGGATCTGTGGGTAATATTGATATTCAGCTGCCACCGATGCCGATGACTGGTAACGACCGGCGCTATTCTCCCTATGTGGAAAAAGGTACCGATGCGTTCCTTGGAGGTAAATACGCCGTGTCGCTGAACCGCTCGAACCTGGATGTCGTGGACTTCAAGACCGGCCCCAAACTTGAAAAATGGAGGGCTAACGATATCAGGTTCGGTACGGAAGACCCGCCTATTTTAAAATTGAAAGTAGGGGAATTTGGCGGACAGGCCGGCATAGACAGAATCGTAATGATGCCTGCATGGTCCGGGACTACTGCAATTCCGAAGGATTACCCGGTTGTGTTTTACGATTATTGGGATCCGATACCGTAGTCAGATCTAATTAATTCTAATGGCGATGAAAAATAAAGACTATATGAAAATACTAAGACTTATACCTGTACTGTGCCTTGTCGCTTTCTCAGCGTGTAAGGATCCGATGGATCGGTATTACAACGATGACAAATACAAAACGGCAGGCCAACCGTTGATCGAGGAATTGAAGAAGAATCCTCAATACTCCACTTTTACCTTGCTGCTTGAGGAAACAAAATTCCTGGAGCCGTTTAATAAGGCGAAAGTGATATTGACCATGTGGGTGCCTCTTAACGATTATATGCCGGCAGAGGTGCTGACCCTGACAAATGAAGAAAAGGTCAGGCTGCTCAAAAACCACATAAGCATTACTTCGGTGAATACGGAGGCGCTCCTCGCGCAATCAAAGACCGGCGGTAAAATAGCGTCACTGAGCGGAAGGTATATGCCGGTTCAGTATAACAACGGTATATTCTATGTCGATGGGATCGAACTGCTTAACACGGATATAACGTGCTCTAACGGTATAATACACGAGATATCTGAGTGGTTCCTGCCGAGGGTTACGCTGTATGACTACGTTGCCGGCCTTGATGGCGATTATACCGTTTTCCGTGATTCGTTGCTTGGACGTGACATAACGTCTTTCGACAAGGACAGTAGCGTCGCATACCACGTCGACGAGTTCGGTGTACCCGTATGGGAAAAGGTGTACAAAACCACCAACAACATACTCGACTATGCCGACCTGAAAGATATAACCAAAACGTTCACGCTGTTCGTGCCGACAAACGACGCTATCGCAGGAATGTACAGGGATATGAGCAACTACCTCCTCGCTGCGAATTATATTGTTACCCCCGAAGACTCCGCGAGATGGATGGACTGGCTGATGAGAACGTGCATACAGCCAACGCAGAGGACATGGGTGCCTAATTCGGCGTGGTCGAACTCGCTGTGGGTACGTAACGATACGGATCCGGAGAAATCGAAATGGGAAGTGCAATCACTGTATACCTTCAGGACTCAGTATCAGGAAATATACGAAACCAATCCTACTAAATATCTCAATGGATGGTCTTACGTTGTGAACAAGGTAAGGGTGCCTAAAACGATGTATGTTAAATATGTGGAATTCAACCCGTATTTTGCGCGCAATGCAGTCGGCGGAATGGTTCCCCAGCCTGACGGACTTGACTGGTGGGTAGGTAACGTGCAGACCACAGGTACCGGTCCCCAGGAGAGCCCGCAGGGTGTGTTCATCCAGTTTGGACGTGCGGGATTCGTTACCGACGGGCAAGAACAGGCATATTACGGTTATAAATCCGCAAGCATGGTTGACGTTGTGGACGAAATGACAGGGATAGCTACACCTGAACTTCAGCCGCTGTCTATAATGCCAGGATATTATGACGTGGGTATTCGGTTTACCAACAAGACGTTGGACACGTATGCCAATGAAACGGACTCTGTAATGGTTAGGATCAACGGGTCTGAGTTCAAAGTGAAAGGCATAACGAAAAATACATACAACACAGATGACAGTAAAGTGCTTGTTGTAAGGGATTTCCATATAACAGGACAATACGATCCCGTAACGGTTGAAATCGAACTGTTCCCGACGGATGAACAGGATGCAACCAAATATAGGGCATGGCGAAGGATACAGGTCGGACTTACCAGACTCTATCCGGCAAGTTCTGAATCAAACTTTATGTAAAAGCGAAAAATTTAGACAGATGCGTAATTTGATAAAATACTCGACTTTAGTTATCGCAGCGCTTAGCATTGCGACAGCCTCTTACGCCCAGATCGATGCACCAAGACGACCGACTGCTGAAGTTCAGGCAACTCCTGAAGTACACGGCGTTATTTACGACGCCAACTCAAAGGAGTTGATCCCTACTGCGCAGATAAGTTCGCCGATGTCATTACAGGGTAATGTCATATCCAACCAGCGGGGCCGGTTCTCCATGAAACTCCGATCGGCACAATCTGTATTGGCAGTCACGAAAGAGGGTTATTATTCGGAAAATGTGGAACTGTTCGGCAGGTCCGGAGAAGATACCATAAGGATCTACCTCCAAAGGATGGACATGACACGTAATACCGACAAGTATGGCACATTGAACGGCGAAGTGCCGACCAGCGGAAAGACAGGTACTGCGACGGCCATAAATATTACCGATATCGGCGAAGGATACGACCATTCCAGCGACGCCCTTGTCGGTGCATTCCCGAGCCTGCGCGTGATAAGGAAAGGCGGCATGAACGGTGAAGGTTCGTTCATCAACATGCGCGGCGTCCGCTCGTTCCTGAGCCAGAATACCCCAACAATGGTTGTGGATGGTGTCCCATACCGTGCGAACCAGAACCTTTCGAGCGTTATTAACGGGTTCTCGCCGGATATAATGACCCCGATCAATGTGAATGAAGTGCGCCAGTTTTCCCTGCTTAAAGGTGCGGACGCACTGCAGTTCGGCTCACTCGGCAGCAATGGCGTACTCGTTGTCAATACCGACGAAGGTATCGCCAACGCAACCCGTGTTGAAGTACGCACTATCCAGGGCGTGGGTTTCATAAGCCGCCAGATACCTATGATGAACGCCTCCGAGTTCAAGGATTATATATCGAACCTCGCTTTTACGCAGGTTGACCAGTCGAAACTGTTTACGTACTTCCCGTTCCTTAACGCTCCGTCGGCATGGAGCGAGGCTGAAGACCTGATGTACAAATATGATACAAACTGGCAGGATGAACTTTACAGGCCGGCGTTTACTTCAGACAACATGCTTAAAGTAACAGGGGGCGACGCCGTGGTAAGGTATATGCTTACGGCGGGATACCAACTTATGGAGGGTGTCGTCGATCCCGCGAAAGAAAGTAAATTCTATACTCGAGGCAATACCAATATCAGTTTTAGCGATAAACTCAAAGCTACCGCTTCAGTGGCATTCGACTACTCCGATATGGAGGCTTATGAGCAGGGTATGGTAAGGCAGACAAACCCGATGCTCGCCGCTTATGGCTTCGGACCGGTTTACACCGCTTACCAATACAATGCAAGGCTTCGCCAAACAGACCTTTACACCCCTTACGATCCGATCATGCAGATCAGTAACCCGGTAGCAATGAGGTCTGAAACGGAAAGTACGATACGCAGGTACGACATGTTGATCAATACCGGAGCGAACTATAAGTTTAGGCCCAACCTGATCCTGGATCTTAAATTCGGTATTACGTACAACTACACAAAAGAAGATATGTTCTCCGGGGGTAAGACCTCTAAGGCAGTAGCTCCAATTATCAAAGGGAACAGTATAGCGTATAACACCGTAAGAAGCGGTGCGACTGAATCAAAGAACTACTACGGCAAAATAAACCTCGCATACGATCTCTCGATCAAGGATAAGCATAACCTGGACTTCGACCTCGGATGGCAGATGATGTCTACAAGCGAAAATGCCAGCAGCGGATCGGGGTATAATACATCGGGCGATAAAATACGTAACCTTGGTGGTGTCACAGACCTCAGCCGCGAGGTTACGGGTTATAACGAAGTATGGAACTGGATGAACGGTTACCTGTCTGCCGGATATAACTACGACCACCAACTCTTTGCCAACGCGACAGCGATGGTGGACGCCGCGTCTACCTACGGCAGCTACGGGGACAGGGTATTCGTATTCCCGGCACTTAAAGTCGGTTGGAAACTGGATAACGCGCCGTTCCTGCGCAATTCGGATAAACTGGCAAACCTGATGCTGAGAGCAGAATACAGCGTAAACCCGAACAGCCGTTACAACAGCCGTTACAGTACATATTACTATGTGCTTAAAAAGGTGCGCGACATCTCAGGCCTCGTTCGCGCAGGTGTCCCGAACCTCCAGATCGGCCCTGAAAAGGTGCACAACCTGGACCTCGGTTTGGATTTCGCAACCACAGGGCATAAATTTACCGCGAACATCGACATATATCAGGAAAATACAAAAGATATGCTTATAGAAAAGCCGATCTCGTCTTCCTATGGCTTCTCCTCGATGTTCAAGAATGATGGCGAACTGCGCACACGAGGCATCGAAGGCGGTGTCAGCGCACTTATCTTCGGTCAAGGCGACTTCAAATGGAGGGCCGGTGCAAATATAGGCTTCTTTAATACCGAAATAATCAGCCTGGGCGGCCTGAAACAGCAGGTAATCGACCTGGACAACGGTGTTACAGTTATAAACCGCGTCGGAGAATCCCCGTATTCGTTCTATGGATATACAGCCCAGGGCGTTTTCAGGGGAACTCCTGAGGCAGAGGCCGCGAATTATAAAACACAAGGCGGATACTCTTTCCAGGCCGGTGACGTTATATTTAAAGACAGGGACCGCGACACCTATATTACCGACTTCGACCGTGAAATTATCGGTAATCCGGCTCCTGACTACTATGGAAGCATTTTTAGCACCATGACGCTCAAAAAGTTCACCCTTTCTATGAATTGGTCTTTCAGCGTGGGTAACGACGTGTACAACGCAGTACGCCGTATGAACGAATCGGGAACCGAGTTCGCGAACCAGGCTGTAACCATGAAGAACAGGTGGCAGAAAGAAGGACAGGTTACGAATATCCCCCGCGTGACGTTTATCGACCGCGGAATGAACAACAGGTTCTCTTCGCGCTGGATAGAAGACGGATCTTATATCAAACTGAAAGAATTGACACTCAGCTATGATATAGACGAAAAGGTACTCTTCTTCACAGGCCTTAGGGTGTTCCTTACAGGACAGAACCTCCTGACTTTTACCAAATACTCAGGATCTGACCCCGAGTTCAGCTATTCGTACGATATGGAGTTGCAAGGCATGGACCTTGGTAAGATTCCGTTGCCGAAGTATGTTAAACTTGGTCTTGTAATGAACTTCTAAACAGTGCCCGAATTGATTAAAACAAGATGAACTATATGAAAAAGTTGAAAATTATACTTGTTGCCGGAATTTCATTACTCTCTTTAAATTCATGCGAGTTTTTTGAGCAGAGGCCCGAAGACTTTATCAAGAAAGAAGATAACTATGATGAAAAAACGACTATCTACGCAAACTTCATAGGACTTCTGGGAAATCTTCAGGACGTTACGGACCAGCTCGTGTTCGTAACCGAACTCAGGGGCGACATGATGATGCCTACCGACCAGGCCACGGCCAAATACTGGGATGTGTACAACTACAACATGTCGGAAGCGGAAGCTAACGACCTGTATAATCCCGCCCCGTTCTACAAACTGGTCATGAACAGTAACGACTTCCTGCGTAATACCGTGGAGTACAACTCCAAATATCCGGGCGTTATCCCGACGAATGTGTATCGTCAGATGATAGCCGGGGCGGTATGTCTCAGAACATGGGCATACCTGACGTTGGGTAAACTCTATGGCGGCGCCGTGTATTACGACTACGCTATGACGAACGAAATCGACATTGCCAAGATGGTCGATGAAAACTGGATGGACCTCGAAGAACTCGTACCGCAGTTGATATATTTCATGACCACCGGTGTAGACCATATAAACGGGCTTATGCTTGTAAAGATCGATGAAATGTTCGGTGTAAGCGGCCTCCAGTGGCGAAGGATGTCTATTGCGCCCGACCCGTTGCTCACCGAACTGTATCTGTGGAACAAAAACTACGACATGGCCGCGAAAAGGGGAATATACCTCGTGACGGACAAGGGTGTGGTTAGTGCCGGCGATGCTAACAGGTGGTCTTTATCCAAATATTTCCAAAAGAACGATTGGGCTAAAATGTACTTGTCTACTTTCTCAGATGAACATTCGAATGAAGCGATGACGACAGTCTTCTGGACCCGCGCTCAGGGACAGGATAACTCGCTGATGAAGAATTTCTATCCGTCTGCCATGAACCCAGGTTACAAATATCTTTTGGCGCCTACCCAGACATATGTCAGCATGTTCAATTATTCGCATGAGAGCATGAGCGTAAGCGGCGGTGATACATATGTGGAGAATTACCCGTTCCTACAATCAAGTTCTTACTATTATGATCCCCGACTTGTTTACACTGTGGATACTTACAACGGTGTAGACCGTGTAATTCTTAAATTTTATCAGCCGGGCCTTGCCGATAAATATTTCCATATTTATCGTGCGGGAGAGTTGTTCCTCCACATTGCGGAAGCCCTTGTCGGAGAAGGCAAGTTCGAGGCGGCCGACTCCCTCATAAACTACGGAACAAGGACGTCTCAGGCAAACGGACAGCAATACCCATTCAACTCGCCTGCCTGGTGGCACGCTAAATTCACTCAGTGTAATGGTTTGCGCGGCCGTGTAGCATATGAGAACGGCGAGAACAGGCGCGTTCCCCGAATAACCTCGACCGACAGCAAGTTTATGAGCGAAAGGCTCCGAAAACTGAACAATAAGGATGTTGTAACCGGCGAGTATATTTACAAGGAAATAGCAATGGCAGGCCCGAGCGATCCGCGATGGGCTGAATACGAAGAGTATATTGCAAGAAGGACGTTCATAATCGACAGTTTGATCTCTGTGGAAACAGGGCGTGAACTGGGATTTGAAGGGAAACGTTTCTTTACCCTGGTGCGCATGGCTATGCATCTGGACAATCCGGATATATTGGCACTTCAAATCGCCAAGAAACATACTACCCTGGATGATCAGTTCGAAACAGCCCAAATCCTTAGGGATAGGGAGAACTGGTTTATCAAGTACGACCTGAAATTAATGAATATGAATAACGCTGAATAACCAACCTAAAACTATGTCAGCAATGAAAAAACTTTTATTATGCCTTTTGCAAGCAGCGCTTGTTTGTGGATTCACAGCATGCGAGAAGGGCTTGGAAGATGAAGCCGGGTTCATAACTCCCGGAAATCCGGAAATTCCGGAAAACCCGATGTGGGAGTGGTCCGATACCTATCCCGGCCCGGTGAACCCCCAAGTGACCAAGCTGGATACCGTGGTAACGGTTATCGGTAAGTATAAACCCATACCTTACTCGCCGGAAACCCCGATACTCCAGAGTACAGGCCTTTATGTAGGTCTCGACGAGGTGGTCTTTATCGACGTTCCCGCAAATGCAATAGGACTCAAATACCAGGTCGGTCTTGCCCACAGGCTCGCCGCAGATCAGGCAAGAAGGCGCGCTTCCGTCGTTACCAAAAGCGGAGCCCTTATACCCGGGGAGATCAATCAGATATCGAGTAACTATGGCGGATACCTGTACTTCTACTATGAACCGCAAGATGTACAGGCCGCACAACACTCGGTAAGTGTCAGGGTAACCGACGCATACCAGTCGCTCGATTATTTCAAAGGATCGGATGCCGCTGTCCAGCAGTATTATGTGCGCACGATAAAAGAGCGTAACGGGAAACTGAGGGATACGTCGATTACCGACGACAGCGAACTCGCATTCCTTAACTGGACAGAGTTGCGCTCGCCGAAGATAATACTTACGTTCGCGTTGAAAGAGATGTATTATCTTACCAACCCCGACCGATTGCTGCAGCAATATGAAAACCTGGTGGACGCTTTCCTCGATTTCGGAGGTTATCCCCCCGCCGACACTTATGAGCTGCCCATATTCAGGGTATATGCCGACATTCAGCTTCCCAACCCAAAGCAAACAATCGTAGCTAACAGTTCGGGCGCCAATGATTATTCGCAGGACCAAAGGAAATATGGCGGCTATCCTATCGGAGTACTGAAAAGTACCAACATAAGGGGTACTGACATAATCGACGAGAACAGGTATATGAACCAGGACGACCAGTTGGCTTTCGGTTACAACAACCGCGCGAATACCGTGTTCGCAGGAACACAATACGCTTTCGGTATAACCACCTATGGCCAGTGGGCAACGGCTGCATGGATGAAATATCCGCTGCTTCGACTTGCCAACCTCTATTATTGCCAAAAAATAAGCAACGGCACTTACTGGGGGTCTACCGGATATACCCAGGCACTTCAGTGTAATAACATCCTGAAGACGAACTGGATGAAGAGTCCGTATCTCAATATGCACTCCGGTAAATATATGTGGTATGCGAATTTGTATACGAATACCGAACAGGGGAAAAAGGTTGACAGTAACTCAGGCTGGGATAACAATGGCGGCGACTTCAGAGGAACTCCCAATCAGACCCGTGCCGACTATAACGCTAATCTCGAAGGCCGCCGTATGATGGTTTTCATGCAACTCGTACAGCATTACGGTTGGGGGATTATAAGATATATCAACCAGCGAAGCGTCGAAACAGGCTTTGTAAACGAGTATGAACAGGACGCACATGACTTCTTCGTAATGGCTGCCTGCGAATATGCCGATGCCGACCTCAGGCCGTTCTTCAGGTGGTGGATGTTCCCGTACTCGGCCCATGTCGTTGAGTTTATCAGGAACCAGGGATTCCCGGAACTTACAAAGGATTACGCATTTACGGCTAATGATAGTAAAACGAGAAATTATTATTTCTTCGATTATCCCCGCGCAGGGATAGAGTGGTTCCCTGGCGACAGGCCTCTGGTAACCGAAGATAAATGGCCCGCCGGAACCAACCCTCCCAGGAAAGCTGCAGTATGGCCCCAGAAGCCGTATTACAAGGACGTTGAAAAGGCTCCGGAAAAATGGACCGCTTATGCCGAAATAATAGAAGCCAACCCCAACTATCCGGATCCGGCCGGTACAGGTTGGAAGGGTCCTGTAGTGTATAATCCTAACCTCATGAGGAGTTCGTCGCAGTCTGCGTCAGGAGGGTTTACTACAATAGCTACGCAAGCAGGCTTTAACTCAAGTACTTACATATGGTATAACTCGGCAGACGCAGGAGATCCGAAACCGGGCGAAGACCGTAATAAAGCTCGTCTTCTTGCAGACGGCGGTTGGGCTCACGGTACGGCAGGCTCACTCGGAGGCATGAAAGGAGGAACCGGTATGGGTTCAAACGCAAATGCAAGCCGAGGCAGCGACACTACCATTAACTGGTGTATCATAGACATAGACTTTAAGAGACCGGTGAAATTCAACACTATGCGGACACGTCAATCATTGAATGCGGATGGTAACGGTGATGTAATGCAAAACCTTATGTATTTCCAGTATTACGTGGAACCGCCGTATGAATGGCAGGATCCGGCCGATCCGAGTGCGCCTCCGGTAACAATCCAAAGCGGAAGCAGGAACGGAGTGTATAACTACGATCCGCAAAATGACCCATACAGGGTCAGATGGGAATTGTGGACAGATCGTCCTGAGGGTTATTCTATTTATGAAAACCCGATAAACAATGTACCGTATCCCGGCCGCACTATTAATTACTCCGACGCTGGAACGCCGGCAACTAATGTCAGCAATAACAGGGATCAGATGGTAGCCGGTAACTGGGGCTTCGCTCCGAAAGACGCGCAAGGGAACCCGACGGGTTATTTTGCCCTTGTAACTCCGAGGACTGTAATAAAAGACCATAAGAAAGTTAATAAGCCCGCAGTGGCCATGGACGATCAGGATTGGTATACCGGCGTTATATGGTTCGTCAGGGATACGCAAATGCGCTCTTACACGTACTATCTGGAGGAAACTATCGAAACCCGCCGCGTGAGGTTCTTCTTGAGGTCGGCTAACAACCACCGTTTGGGCGATGGTATGAGTTCGTCTTCCGACGCTACTGCTGCGGGTAAAAGCTGGAGGATGCGTCCATATGAATTTATGTTCGGTCTCGTGAGTACGGATGTTCCCGCACCGGGAACAATACCGCAGCCGCACATGTTCTTTAAAGGCCAGGAGTCGGGCGATTATCCGGAGGTAACCGCAAGGAATTATGGCGGTGCCGGCGACAACAATGCCGGATGGTAATAGCCCTTTAAATCTGTAATTTGCATAAACGGCCGCAAAGTATTAACTTTGCGGCTGTTGTGTTAAAGCGTTTTTTACCGTTAAACTGAAATCATATGACAGCTCGTTTATCTGTGCCGCGGCTTGTAGCAGGCCTGGCAATATTGATTGCCGCTTTCGCCGGGAATGCGTATGGACAAGAGGCTCCCCTGCAGCCGGAAACCCAGGCGGCAGACCCGGCAAAATTTCCCACAATGTTCGATGCCTATGCAAAGGCATACGGCTCGGAAAAAATCTATATCCATACGGATAAGGATTCTTATCTGGCCGGGGAAACGATATGGATGCGCGCATACCGCACCGACGCCGCCACACTATCCCCGTATTCCTACAGCGGATTGATGTATATAGAGGTCCGCGACCCTGAGAACAAAATGATGCATCGCATGCAGATCATGCGTACCGACTCAGTGTTTCAGGCCACCTACAAGATCCCCAGCGGATGGCCGTCGGGAAACTACGAATTGGTTGCCTACACGAACTGGATGCAGAACTTTAGCGACGACTTCTTTTTCAAAAAGAAGGTGTACATATTCAACGCGTCCGACAATAATGTGATATCGAATGTCTCCTATTTCCCTAATACCGATAATAATACGGTCGATGTGAGGATGAAGATCAGCACCCCGGGCGGAATACCTTACCGAGGCACTGTCGACGTCACGCCATATGCGAACGGGGGGAAACAAGATATACTGACGCAGATGATTAACAAAGACGGCGAAACGTCGTTCAGTTATAAAACGATGCTTAACGTAACAGGTTTCAATGTCCAATTTCATGGCGGTAAAGATTTGGCTAAGTTCGAACGCCTTTACAGGACTCCTGTGTTCAGCGACTCGATAGACGTGCAGTTCATGCCCGAAGGCGGGCATTTACTCGCCGGCGTGGCGCAGCAGGTAGGGTTCAAGGCCATAGGTTTGGACGGGAAAAGCGTCGCGGTCAAGGGGCAGGTGAGGGACAGCCTCGGGAATATGGTTGGTTTCTTCGAATCGCAGCACCTCGGCATGGGGCGTTTCGCAATTCAGGCACAGGCAGGGACGAGCTATTTCGCCGATGTCACGACCGAGGACGGCAAGGCGTTTTCTTTCCGCCTTCCCACGGTTGCCGAATCGGGCGTGGCCGTCAGCACATCGATCCGTAACGGAACCCTGACCTGTATGGTGCAGGGAACTCCGAACTTCGACTATACAGGTCTCGCCCTTGTCGTTCACAGCCGTGGCCGCGTAGTACGCTGGGGAAATATCCAGTCGGCGGCAGCATTGCAGTTGCCGATAGCGTCGCTGCCCGAGGGGATATTGCATTGCTTCGTCGTCGACCAGGCAGGTACGGCGCTGAGCGAACGTATGGTCTTGATAAACAAAGATATGAGTCCTGAGGTGCAGGTGGATGGCCTGAGGCCTTCGTATGCCCGCAGGCAGAAAGTCGAGCTCGATCTCAATGTCCTTTACGGTGGCACACAGCCTTTGCCGGCAGACCTGTCTGTATCGGTTGTCGATACCAAAAGCGCTGTCGCGGATAAATCCGAAAATATAGTCAGCTATCTTACCATGAGTTCGGACATCAAGGGGAAGGTGGAAAACGCCGCTTACTATTTTGATAAGAGCGTTCCCCTGCGCGAACGCGAGGCGAAAGCCGACCTGCTCATGATGACACAGGCCTGGACGCGTTTCGACGTGGACAGCATATTCCGCGGAAAGCCTGCGAATATGCCGTTTACCATAGAGCAAGGGCAGTACCTTGCAGGTAAGATCAAGCCGTTATGGGGAAAGAAGACGATCACGACGGGGAGGATGCTGCTGGTCGGGATAAACCAGGACCCCGATACAAAAACCGCGCTGTTCCAGGAGGTAGAGGCCGACTCGACAGGCTTCTTTGAGGCGACAAATCTCACTTTCCCGAAAAACACCACGTTTATTTTGCAGGGCCAGCAAAACGGCAACAAAACCAATGTGGAGGTCGTAATGGAAGAACAAATGTTTGCGAGGATCAAACCTGACTTGCTTACCGGCAGGTTCGTATACAAGCCGGAAACCGCCCCTCCCCCTGTAAGCGAAGCGGCAGACCTCTACCAGTCGCGAGGAATCCAGTATTTCTACGACCAGAACGGCGAGCGTGTATACGCCCTCGAAACGGTTACCGTAACAGCCAGAGCAGACGGCGGAGACCCGAAGAAAAGGCTGTACGACGATTATGCCGACAACCATATCGTCGCGGCGCAGCTGGAAGAACAGGCATACTCGACTATCAGGGACTATCTCGAATCCGTGGGAGTGGAGATAAGGATAGACGAAACGGACATGACGGAGAGGCTCTACCTGAGGAACAAGCCCGCGAGGATATTTGTTGACGAAATGGGATATAGCGACCGGGAACTCTTTTCCCTGCCTATATCGGAGGTCGAAGAAATATGGGTGGTAAGGGATCCGGTCACTTTGTCTATGCTTACGATGGATGCTCTCGGCGACCCGGTCCAGGGCGGGGTTATCATCCACACCAAGGGCGGGATGGGGATATCCGACAGGGTCAGGCAAACGCCTTCTTTCTTCCAGTTCAGGCCTCTCGGCTACAGCGTTCCTGCGAAGTTCTATTCGCCCAAATACGACGGGACGAACAAATCGACAGACCCCGACGAACGCGTGACGGTATATTGGAACCCGAAAGTCAAAACGGACATGAACGGGAAAGCCAAGGTCGAGTTCTACACGACGGATGCGTTTACGGAATACCGTATGGTCATTCAGGGTATGGCCGGCAGCCAGACGATGGGACTCCCGATCTACAAGGAAATTACCATAAAATCGGGGATGTAATCCGTATCCCGTTACCGCATAAAAAAGGCCGCGCACCTGTCTAAGTGCGCGGCCTTTTTTATGCGGTATATGCGGCTTGTCCCGCGGGCGGCAGGCCTGGAAACGTTGCTGCTTGCTGTCCTTTCCGCGCGGCAAGCCGGGCAGGCGTTGTCTTCGTCTGCGTGATTGCAAGTCGAAACGGGATAGTCCATTAACATTTTGGTGCGGGCTGATGTTCCAGCCCATTCCGTGTCATGGGAAATGACCCGTGTGCCGGAAGACACCCCGCTGGCTGCAGGCCGGAAAAACCGAAACTGTAACAACAAGCCTAAATGGCTGGGTTCGTTATTTTTTCATGGATGGCGGTTTATACCGCCTTATTCGTCATCGTCGTCTTCATCCGGCACGTTGTCGAAGTCTGACGAAGAGTTTACGCTCGCCGCGTAATCCTTGGGCAGCACGCCGAAGTATTTCTTGAAGCACTTAGTGAAGTAGGACGCCGAGTTGAAGCCGACCTTGACATACACGTCGCTGATGCGGCATTCGTTGCGGGCGATGATCGAGGCTGCGCGTTTGAGCCGGTAGCGCTTCACATACTCGTTGGGCGACACCCCGAACAGCCCCTTGATCTTGCGGTAGAAATTCGACCGGCTCATGAACATGCTCTCGGCCAGGTGGTCGAGCGAGATGTCCTCTTTCTGGATGTATTTCTCGATTTCGGCGTTGAGTTTTTCGATGAATTCGCTGTCCTTCTTGCTGTACACCGTGTTGCCGACCTCGATCTTCGCCGATGGGGGTGTGTTGTAGGCGTTGCGCAGGCGGCGGCGGTTTTCGAGCAGGTTGTCTATCTGCGTGTGCAGGAATTCGAGCGAGAAAGGTTTCTCGACATAGGCGTCCGACCCGTACTCAAGCCCTTTGATCTTGTCCTGCAGCGACGTCTTGGCCGTGAGCTGGATAACGGGGATATGCGAGTAGCGGATGTCGGATTTGACGAATTCGCACAGCTCGTAGCCGTCCATCTCGGGCATCATGAGGTCGGTTATGATGAGGCTTATGTTCTCGCGGTCGAGGATGTCGATGGCCTGTTTGCCGTTCGCCGCGTAACGCACGTCGTAGTATATTTCGAGGAATTCGCCTGTGATCCTGCGCACCTCGTCGTTGTCTTCCACCAGCAGGATACGTTCCTTGTCGTCCTCCGATATTTCATCCAAGGGCTCAGGCGTATGCGAAGAGGGGATTACGGCGTCCGACACCGAATCGCCGACCAGCACGCGCTCCCTTGCCAGCGTCGGCAGGGTAACGGTGAATACGGCCCCGCCGTCACGGTTGTTTGCCACCTGTATCGTGCCGCCGTGCTTCTCGGTCAGCAGTTTGGCCAGGTGGAGGCCGATGCCGCTGCCGGCCTTGCTGCCTTCCGGCTGGTAGAACGTGTCGAAGATCTTGTCGCGTTCGTTCATGTCGATGCCTTTCCCGTCGTCGGAAACCGACAATTCGAGCGTATGGCCCTTCATCCGCAGCGAAACCACGATCTTTGTCTTCGCGTATTTGAGCGCGTTCGAGATGAGGTTGTTGGCGATCTTCGAGAAAGCGTCGGCATCCATGTTGAAGAAGACCTCGCCCTCCGGCAGGTTCAGTTCCATCTTCAGGTTGCCGATGTTGACCACCGAATTGAACCTGGCGCAGATGTCTGTCAGCAACTGTTTCACATCCTGGTTCTGTACCAGCAGCGCATATTCGCCTTCGCCGCTCTTGCGGAACTCAAGCAGCTGGTTTATAAGGTTGAGCAGGTTGTTGGTGTTGGTGTTCATCATGTCGAGGTAGTTCTTTACCTGCGGCGAGCCTTCGCCCGAGGAGATGATGAATTCCAGCGGTACCTTTATCAGCGTGAGCGGCGTGCGGATCTCGTGCGCGATGTTGGTGAAGAAGTCAATCTGCGAGTGGTAACTAAGCCGCTCCTGTTCAGTGGCATACTCGCGGAGCCTTTTTTTCTGGGAGTAGGTTATCAGGAAATACACTGCCAGTATGGCTGAAAGTATGAGGATGCCGTAGATGACGTAAGCCAGTGTGGTTAGATAGAACGGCGGCCGTATTTCGAACCTGAGCGCGGTGGTCTGTGTGCTCCACAGCCCGTCGTTGTTCGATCCGCGCACAAGAAAGGTGTATTTGCCGGCGGGCAGGTTGTTGTAGTAGGCCGAGGCGCTGTTCTCGGTCTCGATCCATTTCTCGTCCCAGCCCTCCAGCTTGTACGAATATTTGTTCTTCTGCGGCGACTGGTAGCTCAGCGCCACGAAGTCTATGATGATGTTGCTGCTTCCGGGTTTAAGCCTTATGGTCCCGGAGGCCGGGGGGAGAGTGTCGGTTTTGCCGAGTATGGAGGTCGCCGCGATGCGGTCTTTCGGGATTACGGGGTCGTTATTGACCCTCATGCCCGTAATCGTGATATTGGGCATGTAGTCGTTCGTGACGAGCTGGTCGGGGTTGAAGAAGTTGAACCCGTTGATGCTTCCGAAATAGAGCTTCCCGTCCGAGGCGGCCAGCGAGGCGTCGGGGCTGAACTGCGAGCTTTGCAGGCCGTCGGTTTTGGTGTAGCGGCTTTCCACGGTGTTGGTGGTCGGGTTGAAGCTGAATATGCCGCCGCTTGTGGCGATCCAGAGCATACCGTCCTGGTCCTGTTCTATTGAGGATATCATGCGGTTGGGGAGTGCCCGTTTCTCGTCGTCTATCCTCACTATGCCCGGGATGCTGTATTCGAACCGGCACAGGCCGTTCTCGGTCCCGATCCAGATCGTACCCCAGTCGTCCTCGAACAGCGAAGTGACCCTGTTGTTCGGGATGGTGGCCTTATTGCCCGGTTCGTTGTAGAAGTATGACCAGGTGCCGTCGGACGGCTTGAGCCTGTATATGCCCATGTCGAGGGTTGCGAACCAGATGTTTCCGCGGCTGTCTTCGATCATGTCGGAGACGCTGGCCTGGTTGCCCAGTTGCGAAACCTGTTCGAAGTCGTTGGTTTCGGGCCTGTATTTGTTAAGCCCCCATGCCGTCCCGACGTATATGTTCCCCTGGCGGTCCTTGAACAGCGACGTTACCGTGTTGTCGCTTATGCTGTTGTCTGTCCCGGGTATGTGGCGATAGTTGCGTACGCGCCCCGTGGCGGTGTTCATCACGTCCAGCCCCCTCGAAAACGTCCCGATCCACAATTCGCTGCCGATGAGCATCAGCGACTGTATATTGTGGTAGCTTATCGAATTGCCGTCGGCGCCTCGCGGTTCGTAGAAGGTCATGGAACCCTTGTCCGGGTAATAGTATATAAGGCCGCCGTCTTTTGTGCCTATCCACAGGTTGTGTTTCTCGTCCTCCGCGAAGCAGCTTACGACGCGTCCGCCGTTGTAACCGCCGCCGACAGGGATCACATGGCCGAAGGGCCTCAGGTTGCGGGGGATGTAGTTCACGCCGCCGTATTCCGTGGCGATCCACAGGCCGCCCTCGCGGTCGCGCCAGATGTCGAGTACCGACTGGTCGCTGATCCCGAACAGGTTGCGTGTGTCGAACGGCTGGAACTTGCCGGTGGATTTTGTGAAAATGAACAATCCGTTGTCGGTGGCTATCAGCAACTCTTCCTCGCTCAGAGGGAATATCTTGCGGAAATGCGAAACCGAATACTTCGTGTCGTCGAGCCGGTAGATCTTGGTCTGCCCCGTTTTTTTGTCTATTGCCTGAAGCTCGGTCACGCCCAGGCCGCAGTAGATGGTTTGCTTGTCGTTGTAGAGGGCGGTTATGTTCCTGTCGCCGCGGTCGTTATAGTTGATGTCGGGCATAAACTCGCGCAGGAAATTCCCGTCGGTGTCGAACTCTATTATCCGCCCGCTGTTGGTGCCGGCGTAGATTATGCCGTTGCTGGCACGCGAGATGTCGCCGATGACCAGGCCGTATTTGCGTGTCTGGGAAAGGGTGTCGGCTTTGGTGTCGTAGATGAAAAGCCCCTGTCCCGACGTGCCGAACCAAATGGTGTTGGGGTCGTCGAATTTTATCAGGCGCACCGTCCCGTTTATGCCGTTGCCGTCGCCCGTGCGTGTGCCGAACCTTTCGAATGTCTCCGTGGCCGGAGAGTAAATATATACCCCGCGTGCCGTGCCGACCCAGATGCGTCCCTGGTCGTCCTCGGCGAGGCTGTAGATGGAGTTGTTGCCTATCTGCCCCTCTTTGGAAGGGCTGTTGTCCGTAAATATCTTGTACTGCCGCCCGTCGAAACGGTTGAGCCCGTCGGCGGTCCCGAACCACATGAAACCGTCGCTGTCCTGTATCACACACCGTACTGTGTTGTGCGACAGTCCTTTGTCGACCTCGTACTTATATGACATGAGCTCTTCTGCGGCCTGCGCGTGCAGTGCCGACAGAAAGAAAAGAATGGCGTATACGAACCGTTTCACGCTGTTGCTTTTTTCAGATTGGGGGTTTTTGCGCGGTCTGCCCCCGTGTGTGGCGGCCGGCTTTAACAAATGTCAAAGATAATATTTTTATAATGAAAACCATAACCGTTTTATTGTGCCGGAACCTATTATGTCGAGTCTGTTTTTTTCGTATGTTTGTAGATAAAACAATCCCGACTATTATGAAAAAGACAAGCGTTATTTTGGTCATATGCTTCGCCTTCGCGGTGTTCGCGGGGCAGGGGTGTGCCGCCAAGAGGGCGGGGAACCCGATATTCCCGGGGTGGTATGCCGACCCGGAGGGCATGATCCTCGACGGCCGCTACTGGATATTCCCGACCTACTCGGCCAAATATAAAGAGCAGGTATTCCTCGACGCGTTCTCGTCGCCCGACCTGGTTAACTGGACGAAGCACGAACGCGTGATCGACACGACCGCGGTGGCGTGGCTGGATTCTGCAATGTGGGCGCCCGCCGTGGTCGAAAAGGACGGTAAATACTACATCTTTTTTGCAGGCAACGACATTCAGAGGAACGGCGCTGTGGGCGGGATCGGTGTTGCCGTCGCCGACAGGCCCGAAGGCCCGTACAAAGACCTGATCGGCAAGCCGCTGATAGACACGATAGTGAACCGTGCCCAGCCGATAGACCAGTATGTGTTCCGTGACAAGGACGGCACCTGGCTAATGTACTACGGCGGATGGGGACATTGCATGGTCGTGAAGCTGAAAGACGACTTCACCGGCATCTTGCCTTTCGACGACGGCACGCTCTACAGGGAGATAACCCCCAAGAATTACACCGAAGGCCCGTTCATGTTCATCCGCGACGGCAAATATTACTTTATGTGGTCCGAGGGCGGATGGGGCAGCCCCGATTACAGCGTCGCCTACGCCATTTCAGACTCGCCGTTCGGGCCGTTCGTGCGCGAAGGCAAGATATTGCAGCAGGATCCAGAGGTGGCCACCAGCGCCGGCCACCATTCCATCATACACGAGCCTGAGTCAGGCAAGTATTACATAGTCTACCACCGCCGCCCGCTGACCGAAAAGGGACGCGACAGCCGTGCGACGTGCATCGACGAAATGTTCTTCGACAAAGACGGCAAGATACTCCCCGTGAAGATGACCTTCGAGGGCGTCAAGGCCAACAAGCTGCGGAAGAAATAATAACGGAACGATCCAATTAAATCTTGTCCGGCCTGTTTCGAAGGCCGTCAGGCGCCACCGAAGGGGGCGCCTGACAGTATTTGTATGGCATGTTTTTCTTCGTCAGCGTGATTATAAGTCGAAACGGAATAATCCCGCTTATTTTAACATTGGTGCAAAAACATGCGTTAGTTCCGAATTGCGGCGACGCTTTGTCCCCCGACGGAAGGGCGATTACTTTGGCGCATAGTGGCGATCACTCCGGCGCGTAGCTGTAATTGCCTCCCTGTCCCGAATATGTGATCCGCTGATTACAAAGGCCGCGACCGTAAAACGGTCGCGGCCTTTGTTTTTGCCAGCGTTTATTGAGCTGTGTGCCGGAGGATTACCCGCCGCCCTCGTCGGAATTAGAACCCGAGAGGTTCGATGATGCGTACCTCGCCGCCGAACTGTTTGTCGGCTGCTACGAGCAGGAACGGACGGCTGGTGTAGCTCTGTTTCTCGCCTTTTGTTATGCGGTAAACCAGTGTCGTGAAATCGCCTTTCCTGAGCAGGGCGCCGACTTCGTATGTGTCGCCTGTGTTGGTCGGTTTACCTATTACCGCTATCGCGAACTGTTTCGAAAAGTCTATCGGGGTGGGTTTCGACTTCATCGTGGTCGCCATGCCGAAGAGGTCGTCGAACTCTTTCTTCGAAGTTATCGTCAGCGATTTGACCGCCAGGGTGTCGACAGTGTTCTTGACGAAGTATCCTGCAGGCATTTCGTGAGGTACTTTAGCCCCCGAGTACAGTTCCACCGTGAAATTGCCACTGTAGGGATCGCCCTGCATCTGGCTTTCGCCTATGGCCATGGCATAGGTTCCGGCACCGGTCAGGTCATAAGTTATTTCATGCCCGAAAGGACCGTCGGTAGCCCCGTCGGGCATCGTGATCTGGTTGAAGCGGAGGTTGCCGACGCTGCCTGATGGCAACACAAGGCGACCGTAGAGGGCCTCGCCGCCGGGCGAATCGAAAGACGCTATTACCGTTTGCATGGAATCCTTGTGCATGCTCAATTTGGCATACCCTGCTATAAGGTCCATGGTAACCGGTACGTCCGCTGCCCTCGACGAAGTTTCGGCCGACTGCTCGGCCGTTTTTTTGTTGCTGCATTGTCCGCATGATGTCATGGCGACCATGGCACACGCTGTGACCACTGCGTAAAACGTTTTCATAGTTCTCATATATTCAATGTTTTAGTGATTGCGGGAAATGTGCTTGCCTATTACAAAAATAATACCAATAGAAATATGTTTGACAAAAGTAGATTTTTTTTGCGATATTCGTTTCTTTTCATAACTTTGCGCTACAAAGTACTTTTAATTAGCATTTATGAATACTCAGACGGAAGATATCAGGGTTATCAGGGAGATGATGGAGAAATCGTCCAAATTCCTTTCGCTCAGCGGCTTGTCGGGGATTGCGGCCGGGATTGCGGCGATCATTGGCGCGGCATTCGCCTATTTTTACCTGCTGCGCGATCCGATGGCCACGGATTATAACCGCATGCAGGAGGCCATGATTCTGCTTGCCGACGCGGCCGCCGTGTTGGCGGTGTCGCTTGGGATAGGGTTTTTCATGTCGTGGCGCAAGGCGAAAAGGAACGGGCAGGGGCTTTTCAACAAAGTGACCTACCGCATCCTGTACAGCCTCGCCGTGCCTCTCGTGACCGGCGGCCTGTTCTGTGTCATATACCTGCTGAAGGGCGATATCCGCACGGTCGTTGCCGCCACCCTTATTTTCTACGGGCTGGCATTGGTCAACGCCTCGAAATATACCTACGGCGAGGTGCATTACCTTGGCATCACGGAGATAATCCTGGGTCTCGCCGCAGCTGTTTTCGGGCGCTACGGGCTGATTGCGTGGACTATAGGATTCGGTGTATGCCACATTGTTTACGGCCTTATCATGTATCTCAAATACGACGCGCGACGTAATGGATAATATAATTTCGGGGCTGAACAAGGTCTTCGAGAGCCGCGTGCGCCTTGGGATCATGTCGATTCTGTCGGTCAACGAATCGGCGGATTTCAACGGCATGAAGGAGCTTATGCAGCTCACGGACGGCAACCTCGCCAGCCACCTCAAGGCGTTGGAAGCGGCGGGCTATGTGGCGTCGGCGAAGCAATTCGTCGGGCGCAAGCCAAACACGACTTACGCCATAACGCCGGAGGGCCGTACGCAGTTCAAGGCACATATCGACGCGTTAGAGCAACTTTTTAAATAATGGAATGAAAGGGGTCGCGTTTTTTTTACCCCATTCACTTTGTAATGCAAAGTAATTAACCTTAAAAATAATTTTGAACATGGAAAAGAAAAAAAACAATTCAGGGACCTCCTACACTTTGAAGGGGCTGATGATAGCCGGATTGTCGCTCGCGCTGCTGATCCCGAGCCTTCTCGTGAGAGGCGTCGTCAATGAGCGCAAAGACACCCGCGACGAGGCCGTCAGCAAAATCGACAATAAATGGAGCCGCCCCCAGACCCTTAGCGGGCCTGTGCTGGCGATACCTTTCGCCAAGCTCGTCAAGGAAGAGGACAATAAGAAATACACCCAGACCGAAACGCTCAACATAGCGCCGGAGAAGCTCGTGATCAACTGCAAACTGTTCCCCGAGGAGCGCTACTACAGCATCTACAAAACAATAGTGTATAAGAGCGTGGTTACGATCGAAGGGGAATTCGACGCTTTCGATCCCTCGCTTCTTCCATCAGACGTCCTCTCGGCTTATAAACCCTACATCAAAATAGGGCTGTCCGACAGGCGGGGTATAGCCGGCGACCCGGTTTTCGAAATGAACGGACGCTCGTTCGAGATAGCCACAGGCCCGAGTTCGGATAACCTTATGGGCGAACTGCTGGTGGTCGACCTGAAAGATACGCCCATCGACGGTAAGCTCGCGTTCAGTGTGTCGTTCGAGCTGAGGGGCAGCGGAAGTATCAACTTCCTCCCGATAGGGCAGACGACCGTAGTGAATGTCGACGGGCAGTGGCCCGATCCGGGCTTCATCGGCAACTACACGCCTGAGTTCACCCTGCCCGACGGAGGCTTCGCCGCCAAGTGGGAGATGTCGCGCTTCAACCGCAATATGCCGGACACATGGCTCGACAGCGACAGCATGTACTCGGAAAGCGAGAACAGCTTCGGGGTCAACCTGGTCGACATGGTCGACATATACCAGCAGAGCGAGCGGTCGGTAAAGTACGCGCTGATGTTCATCGTGCTGACGTTCGTGGTGTTCTTCTTCGTCGAAATATTTACACGCAAGAAGATTCACCCCATACAGTATGTGCTGGTCGGCATCGCGCTGATACTGTTCTACAGCCTGCTCATATCGTTCGCCGAGATACTGGGCTTCGGGCTGGCATACCTCATCTCGTCTGTTGCCACGATAGGGCTGATAACCGCCTTTGCGGCGACCATCTTCAAGAACCGCAAGCCTACCGTGACGCTGGCTTTGGTACTCGCGGCGCTCTACGGCTTCCTTTATGTTATCCTTCAGCTTGAGGCCGCCGCGCTTCTCGCCGGCAGCATAGGGTTGTTCGTGATACTGGGCGTGATAATGTTCGTGTCGAACAGGATCAAGTGGTACGGCGACGCGGAAGCGGCGGAGTAATTCTTGCAGGCTATCCGCCTGTTTATAAAGGAAGGTTGCGGCACACGTGCCGCAACCTTCCTTGCTTCGGACGCACTCGTTCGGCGTTTGTATTATTGCGGCTGTAAATATCTATAAATTACTGCCGATGATGCAGTTTTGGATAAATTGCTATATTTGCAGCTAAATTTTTGGCCTGCCTTGCAGGTTCTGTCTAAAACTCCATTCATGAAAAAACAGACTTTAAGAATATTGACTGTCTTGGGCTTAGTGTGTGCGGCCTCTTCTTTCGCCGCCGGGCAGGAGAGTAAGTTGGCTTTCGGGCTCGATTACGTGACAGAGGTGCAGGCTAACTTCGAAGGCGAAGCCAACTGGGCGAACCTTCTTGTCCTCGACGGGCGCTATACCCCTTGGCGTAACGGCGAATTCGCCCTGCAAACCATATCCTTCTACAAAATCCCCGAAAGGAGCATTGCCGAAACGTTGCAATGCTACTCGAATATCGACGCCGACAACATGGCCCTCAATATATTCATGATGGGATATACGCACCATTTTAAGGACGTGAGCCTGTTCGCCGGTGTGAGAAGTGCCAACGAGGACTATTTCATACAGGATTACACGGCGTTGTTCGCGAACAGTTCGTGCGGCATATATCCGACCATCGCCGATAATATGCCTGCCGCGAACTACCCGGTTTCCGCCATGGGGCTGCACGCCGAGTTCCGCCTGTCCGAAAGCTGGACGATCAAGAACAGCCTCTACAACGGCGTTGCCGGCAAACTCTACGGCGACGAACCGTCGATATTCAACATAAGGCCCGCGCATGACGGCATCTTCGATATCGGGGAAATTTCGTACACCAAGGCTTCGGGCAAGTATGGCTTCTATAGCCTCGGGGCGGCATACCACAGCCCATACGACGACTACTCAGGAGGAGAAAAAGTCAGGACAGCCTCGAATTACGCGGTTTGGGGCAGTGTCGAACAGTCTGTCGCCCAGTGGGGAAACAGGGAATTCGGGATATTGCTGCAAGGTTCGTTCGCCCCGCGCGAACGCAACGAGTGCCGGAATTATTACGGCGGCGGCGTCCTGTTCAAGGGCCTTATGTGTCCAAAAAAACAGGATATGTTCGGGGTATTGGTTAACAGGGCCGACTTCCGGGAGGCTGTCGAAACGTCTGTCGAAGTGTCGTGGCAATGCGAGATCCTCCCGCATGTCAGCCTCCAGCCGGCCTTCCACTATTTTATCACAGGGGACGAAAAGTCCACGATCGGGTTGCTGAGACTGAATTTTTCGCTTTAGAGGCCGTCGATTTGGGTTCAACGTGGTTTCCACGGTATTTAAGCGGTTGCGCATTGGGCTGAAAACAAAAACAGGTTGCGAAATTTTCGCAACCTGTTTTTGTGAGTGTCAATATTGTGGTTTATTTTCATACATTTACAAATATATGAAAATAAACCACAATTATGAAAACGAGGCATTTGGGTTTACTCACAGCATTTTGTTTGCTCACCAGTGCAAGTATGTATGCACAAAAGGTAGCCCTCTTATATTACAATACGTTTGACGAGGGAGATCTGAAAGGATCGTATCGGGAGTGCCATGACAAGGGATGCAATGATTGCGAAACAGAGAAGATAGTAATCAAATACGACCCCGACAAGGCAGGAAAAGCCTTGTATCACACATTATGGAATTGCGATGAACGTGCCGAACTAACGGTTAGTCATAAGGGAAGGGCTAAAATCGGTGATACCCGTTGGTACAGGGTAAGTTATTATTGGCCGACTAACCGCGGAGTCGGTGCCATAATAGCGCAATTCCCCACCTATCCGACCCAACGCATATTCCGGCAGGCTTGCGGGGGAGTCGGCACTCATATCAAATTGTACGGCGACGGTTCGGTTTCTTTCGAATTTCAGCGTCCCACAGAGGAAAAGGATATCGCCTGTACCAAATATGTGCTGGGGGAAATGACTACCGGCACATGGCATACCGTGGTCATTCATGTGAAATGGACCCAGGAATCGGACGGATTTCTTGAAGTATGGTGGGACGGTATGAAAAAAATCGACCTTAAAAACCAGGCGACATTCTGGAGGGATGAAGATAAAGGTCCTTATTTCAAAGTCGGGGCCTATAAGGGCGATCCGTGGAAAGGGGCTGAACCGTTTGAGATATATACTGATGACGTATATGTTTTCGGGGAGAATGCCACTTACATGGATGTAATGACTTTCCAACCTTAACTGTTTGTGCTTGACTGTAGATTGAATGCAACAAAAAAGGCTGAGAGTAATCTCAGCCTTTTCATTTCGTAGCGGGACGGGGACTTGAACCCCGGACCTCATGATTATGAATCATGCGCTCTAACCAGCTGAGCTATCCCGCCATTGTGCGATGAACGCGCCTTGGATATACCAACGGTATTTTCTTCAAGGCAGGACAAAAGTAGTAAATATTTTAATCCCGCCAAAAAAATATTTTTATTTCTGCGAATCTTTTTTCAGCAGGTCGCGGATCTCCGCAAGCAGTTTCTGGTCTTCGGTCGGGGCGGGGGGAGCCGCGGGTGCCGCCGGTTTTTTCTCCGTGAGGCGGTTCATAGCTTTTACAAGAATGAATACGGCCATGGCCACGATCAGGAATGTAATGACCATATTGATGAATATGCCGTAATTGATATTTACAGCCGGAGTCGTGTCCGTTGCCGCTTTGATGGTCACGGCCAGGCTCGAAAAATCCACATTACCCAAAAGGAGCCCTATCGGAGGCATAATAATGTCGTTGACCAGTGAGTTGACGATAGGTGTGAATGCGCCCCCTATAATGATACCGACCGCCATGTCCATGACGTTGCCGCGCATCGCGAATTTTTTGAACTCTGAAAAGAAACCCATAATATTTGATTTTAGATTGTTAATCATACGATGTGTAACAAATTTATGCAGAATGCACTGGTCGGCAAAGGTGCCGGCCTTATTCCGCCACCCAGGCGTTCACGATCTCCACGACGTATGTGGTGTGGAAATCACCTGCCGGGTATGCTTTTTCGATTATCGTTTTGTCGATGAACGCGTCCGCTTCCATCTCCTGCCGGTATAACTTGCGGCACTCCAGTACGATGGAGGCTTCGCGGAAAGCGATGCCGCTTGTTTCTGTTTCATATGGGGTGAGGCCAGTTTCGGCTATTTTGTCGGTAGTGCGTCCGGAGTGCGAGCCGCAGAAGCCGAGGGCTTTGCGGTATTTTTCGGGGAAGAACGACAGGGTCAGCACATCGTTCTTTTCGACGAATTCGCGCGTGTACCTTTGCGGGCGGATAAACACGAACGCGACTGGCTTGAACCATAACTCGCCCAAAGCACCCCAGCTTGCGGTCATGGTGTTGAAACTGTCGATGTCGCCGGCCGTTACCAGCATCCATTCTTCGCCGATCAGCCTGATGGCGTTGGGTTTAAGTTCTTTAGGGTCGATCTTTTTCATGTTTCCTTCTTTAGTCTCTTTTGGTAAATTCCCTTCCACCTGCGGTGTGTTACATTTCCGGCGGCCGGGAGGACGCCAGAGGCTTCGGGCTGCCGGAAATGGCGATTGCCGAAAGCAATAATATCTTTTACAATATCCCCTAACTTGTTGCGGAACTGCTTAGTCGAGGTAGCAAAAAATGGCGATCATATTACTAATCGCCACTTTCGTTTATACCGCTTCCCGGTCTGTGTTTCCGGGCATAAACCGGCTTGTGCCGGCCTTATGCGTCGATATTGGCGTATGTAGCGTGTTTCTCGATGAACTCGCGGCGGGGCGGAACGTCGTCGCCCATGAGCATCGAGAATATGCGGTCGGCTTCGGCCGCGCTCTCGATGGTCACCTGGCGCAGGATCCTGTTGTTTGGGTCCATGGTGGTTTCCCAGAGCTGTTCGGCGTTCATTTCTCCAAGACCTTTGTAGCGTTGCACCGAAACACCCTTGCCGCCAAGTTCGTTGAT
The DNA here is from genome assembly GCA_031552235.1 of Tidjanibacter sp. Classification (GTDB taxonomy): domain Bacteria; phylum Bacteroidota; class Bacteroidia; order Bacteroidales; family Rikenellaceae; genus WRDF01. The sequence continues at coordinate 93,694 of JAVBMR010000002.1, forward strand.
GGCCGCTTCGCGCTGGTCTTCCGTCCAGCAGTATTTCTCGTTCTTGCCTTTCTTAACGAGGTAGAGCGGCGGAGTTGCGATATATATATGCCCGTTCTCGATCAGCGTTTTCATCTCGCGGACGAAGAACGTCAGCATGAGCGTTGCGATGTGACTGCCGTCGACGTCGGCATCGGTCATGATGATGGCCTTGCCATAGCGCAGTTTGGCGATGTTGAGCGCCTTGCTGTCCTCCTCAGTGCCCTTCGACACGCCGAGCGCGAGGAACATGTTCTTGATTTCCTCGTTTTCCCACATTTTGTGTTCCTGCGCCTTCTCAACGTTGAGGATCTTACCCCTCAGCGGCATGATGGCCTGGAACTCACGGTCGCGGCCCTGCTTGGCCGTACCGCCTGCGGAGTCCCCTTCGACGAAAAATATCTCGGCGATGTCGCGGTCACGCGTGGAGCAGTCGGCCAGTTTGCCCGGAAGCCCCGAGCCAGAAAGAACCGTCTTGCGCTGCACAGCCTCGCGGGCCTTGCGCGCCGCGTGGCGCGCCGTGGCAGCGAGGATAACTTTTTCTACGATCTGACGGGCATCCTTGGGATGCTCTTCGAGGTAGTTCGAGAGCGCCTGGGTTATTGCCTGATCCACCGCTCCGGCCACCTCGCTGTTGCCGAGCTTGGTTTTGGTCTGGCCTTCGAACTGCGGCTCGGCCACTTTCACCGATACGATGGCCGTGAGCCCTTCGCGGAAGTCCTCGCCGCTGATCTCGAATTTGAGTTTGGTGAGCATGCCCGATTCGTCAGCGTATTTTTTCAGCGTGCGGGTAAGCGCGCGCCTGAAACCTGTCAGGTGCGTACCGCCCTCGATCGTGTTGATGTTATTCACATACGAGTGTACGTTCTCGCTGTAGCTCGTGTTGTACTGGATGGCGGCCTCGACCGGGATGCCCTCCTTCTCGGTGTCGAGGTAGATGGCGTCTTCGATGAGCGGTTCGCGCGTGGCGTCGAGGAATTTGATGAACTCCTTGAGCCCTTCGACCGAGTAATACTCGTCGCGGAGGTATGAACCGTCCTCGTTCTTAACCCTTTTGTCGGTTATGTTGAGGCGCACGCCCTTGTTCAGGAACGCGAGTTCGCGAAGGCGTGCCGACAGGATCTCGTACTTGTATTCGGTAGTGGTGAATATCTCGCTGTCGGGCTTGAACGTTATGGTAGTACCCTTGCCGCTGGATTCGCCGATGACCTTGAGATCGCCCTGGGGGATGCCGCGGCTGAACGATTGCTGGTACACTTTACCCTCCTTGCGGACTTCGGCCACCAGCAGGGTCGAGAGCGCGTTCACGCAGGATACGCCCACGCCGTGCAGACCGCCCGACACCTTGTACGAATCCTTGTTGAACTTACCGCCGGCATGCAGCACCGTAAGCACCACTTCGAGGGCCGATTTGCCTTCTTTCTCGTGGTAGTCCACCGGGATGCCGCGGCCGTCGTCCTCGACCGAGATCGAGCCGTCCTCGTTGATAGTCACTTCGATGTTGGAGCAGTGTCCGGCGAGCGCCTCGTCGATCGAGTTGTCCACAACCTCGTAAACAAGGTGGTGGAGTCCCCTTTCGCCGATGTCGCCGATGTACATCGCCGGCCTTTTGCGTACCGCTTCGAGGCCTTCGAGCACCTGGATGCTCGACGCCGAATATTCTTCCTGTGTGTTTTTGTTAAGCTGTTCGTTGCTCATTACTTAATATCTCTGATTTATGTTTTTCTTGGTTTGGGTCTGGCGGATGTTGCTCCGCAGGGTGTTATATCCCGAGCATCGACTTTATGTCGACCTCTTCCACGCGCCCCTGCATGAAACTCAGCGTGCGCGAGGGGTAATCCTCGATGACGCCCAGGTTGTGCGTTGACATTATCACCGAGCATCCTGTGGCGGCGATCTCCGTGAAAAGGGTCATTATGCCGTCTGCCGCAGCCGGGTCGAGGTTGCCCGTAGGCTCGTCGGCGAGGATCAGCTCCGGGCTGTTTATCATCGCGCGGGCAATGGCCAGGCGCTGCTGCTCTCCTCCCGAAAGCTGGAACGGCATTTTGTACTCCTTGTTCAGCAGTCCGACCATCATCACCACCTCTTCGATTCGTCGGCGGATGTCGGTCTCGTTCTTCCATCCGGTGGCCTTCATCACATAGTGCAGGTTCGCGAATACCGTGCGGTCGGTGAGCAGGTTGTAGTCCTGGAACACCACGCCGAGCCGGCGCCTCAGGTACGGTACGTCCTTTTGTTTCAGCGTGCGCAGGTCGTACCCGGCGACGTATCCATGGCCTTCGAGCAGCGGCACTTCGCCGTAGAGTGTCTTCAGGAACGTGCTTTTGCCCGAACCGACCTTGCCGATCAGGTAGACGAATTCTCCGCGCCCTATTTCGACGTTCACGTCCGAAAGCACCAGTTCGCATCCAGCCAGGGAGTTCTTTCCGCCCGGCGGCTTGTCCCTGCCCGGCGGCATGTGGTATATCGAGGCGTGCTTCAGTTCAATTACGTTTCCTGTATTCATGTTTTACGCTGCGTCGTTAAAACGGTTTCTAACTTACAAAGATAACATTTCTTTTCATTTTTCCGCCACATTTTTTGTGCGGTAAATATGCTATTTTTGTATAAAAAACACTGGGGCTATGAAGGCGGTGAAGGATTCCGGTAATGAATTTCAAGCGATGTTGGCCGCCGGCATGCTTGAGGAGGATGGTTTGCACGCGGTGGTTTTCAATAAGGCCTCCAACCGGGAGCTGTCGGTCGTCGTGACGCGCCCCGGCGCAAGGCCATATATTATGGTGCCGGACGGGGAGTATGAGCGCGCGGTAGAGCTGCTTGCCCGGGATGAAGACCCGAACGGACGATTTTTAGAATGCGAAGATTATGACGCAAGTTGACAATACCGAGACCCACCCTTTGCCGCCCTTCCTGCCCGAGGGGGCGCGGCTGCTTATGCTTGGGAGCTTTCCTCCGCCGCGGGCGAGGTGGTCGATGGAGTTCTTCTATCCCAACCTGCAGAACGATATGTGGCGTATTTTCGGACTGGTATTTTTTGGGGACAAGGACCATTTCGTGGTTCCGGGAGGCAAGTTGTTCGACAAAGACCGGATCGCGGGGTTCCTGACTGAAAAAGGCATCGCACTGAGCGATACGGCGCATTCGGTCGTCCGTCACAAAGGGAACGCTTCGGATAAGTTCCTCGAAATAGCCGAACAGGCCGATATCGCGGGGATGCTGGCTCGAATTCCCGGCTGCCGCACGATTGTGACCACCGGCGACAAGGCCGCCCAGACGCTCGCAGAAATAACATCTTCGGCGCAGCCCAAGGTCGGGCAATACGAAGAGTTCGAGTACGGCGGCCGCACCCTGCGCCACTACCGTATGCCGTCGTCATCGAGGGCCTACCCGAAGCCGATTGCCGAAAAGGCCGAAATCTATGCCGCAATGCTGCGTGAGGCAGGGATTTTGTGAAATTATATGAACATAATTGTCTTTATTGCAACAGGCGGTAAACCCTGCGGCGCCGCAGGGTGTTATTGCATATAACCTTAAAATATTTACCTTTGATACTGCATTCAGCAAAATTAAGATATGGCAAAGAAGAAAATAAATAAAGATAAAGATATGGGCGCTGTGCGCAGGCACGGCAAGGCGATGGACCGCAGTGCGGCGATAGCCGAGCTTTTCAAACTGTTCCCCACAAGGCGGTATACCGTCAAGGGCCTCGCCGCGGCGAGCGGAGGGGCCGACAGCGAGGGACGCAGTTCCACCGCCCGGATCGTGGAGGAAATGCTCGCGCAGGGGGCGATACAGTCGGTCGGCTCGGGCAAATACCGCCTGACGCCGACAGAGCGCAAGGCGATGGAAGGTGTGGTCGATATGCTTGCGAGCGGATCGGCATACATAAAGGCCGAGGGCCAGCAGAAGGACATATTCATCCACGCCCGCAACGCGGGGCACGCCATGAACGGCGACCGGGTGAAGTTCATAATCAACCGTGTGGGCAAGGGTGGTGCGCCCGAGGGCGAGATAGTCGAGATAATCGAGCGCAGCAATAAGAACTACGTTGGGGTCATCGAGATAGAGGAAGGCAAAAGCTACGGTTTCGTGAAGGTCGATTCGCGCAAGGTGCCGATGGATATCTTCGTGCATCTCAAAGAGGGCCAGAAGGTTAAAGATAACGAAAAGGTGCTGGTCAAGGTACTCGACTGGGCCGAGGGAAGCAAAAGCCCGGTGGGGGAGATAGTAGACGTGTTCGGGATGTCGGGCGACAATAACGCCGAGATGCACGCCATCCTCGCCGAGTACGACCTGCCCTATATGTTCGACCCGTCGGTCGAGGACGCGGCCAACGCCATCCCCGGCGAGATCACGAAGCAGGATTACGCCGAGCGCCGCGATATGCGCTCGGTGACGACTTTTACCATCGACCCGGCCGACGCCAAGGACTTCGACGACGCTCTCTCGATCCGCAAACTCTCGAACGGTCTGTGGGAGATCGGCGTGCATATCGCCGACGTTACACATTACGTGCAGCCCGGGACAATCGTCGACGTCGAAGGCGAGGACCGCGCCACATCGGTCTACCTCGTAGACCGCACCGTGCCGATGCTTCCCGAGAGGCTTTCGAACGAGCTGTGTTCGCTGCGCCCCAACGAGGAAAAACTCACTTTCTCGGCGGTCTTCGAAATGGACGACGAGGCTAACATACAACAGCAATGGCTGGGCCGCACCGTGACGCTTTCCGACCGCAGGTTCACCTACGAGGAAGCTCAGAAAATAATCGAGGGCGAGGACGGCGATTTCAAGGAAGAGATACTCACGCTCAACCGCCTGGCGCAGACCATGCGTGCCGAGAGGTTCAAGAACGGGGCCATCACGTTCGAGCGCGAGGAGGCCAAATTCAACCTCGACGAGAACGGGAAGCCGTTGGGCGTGTACTTCAAGGTGATGAAAGAATCGAACCAGCTTATCGAGGAGTTCATGCTGCTGGCCAACAAGAAAGTGGCGGAGTTTGTGGGCAAGAAGCGGGGCCCCGAGGCAAATGCCGACCGTACGTTCGTCTACCGCGTACACGACGATCCCGATCCCACGAAGCTGGCTAATTTCAAGAGTTTCATCCTGCGCTTCGGCTATGACTTCAAGGCCGAGGGCGGCAAGCAGATCGCCAAAGAGATGAACCGCCTGATGGCCAAGATACATGGCAAAAGCGAAGAGAACGTGGTGTCGACCCTCGCCATACGGACGATGGCCAAGGCGTTTTACTCCACTGACAACATAGGCCATTACGGCCTCGCGTTCAAATACTACACGCACTTCACCTCGCCCATCCGCCGCTATCCGGACATGATGGTGCACCGCCTGCTGGCCAATTACCTTGGAGGCGGCAAGTCGCCGGACAAGACAACCTACGAGGCGAAATGCGAGCACTCGTCCGAAATGGAGGTGCGCGCCGCCGAAGCCGAACGCGCTTCGGTAAAGTACAAGATGGTCGAATTCATGCTCGACCGGATCGGGCAGGAGTTCGACGGGCATATCTCGGGGATCACGGAGTGGGGTATATATGTCGAGCTGGACGAGACACATATCGAAGGCATGGCCTCGATGAGGGATATGCAGGACGATATCTACACGTTCAACGAGAAGGACTACGCCGCCGTCGGACACAGAAACGGCAGACGCTTCACGCTGGGCGACGCCGTGCGCATAAAGGTGCTGCGGGCCGATCTCGCACGCAAGCAGCTGGACTTCACGATCACGGCCTCGATGGACTTTAAAACCGGCATGGTCGTGCCTGTCGAGCTTCCGACCCTGTCGGAATACCGAGCCGAGTACCGCAACGCCGATGCCCGCCGCAAAAGCAAAAAAGGCAGGCGGTAGAAGTAGCAGAAGTTATATTAGGTAATGCGCCTGATAGTAATAATATCTTTCGTTGCATAGAGTCTGCCGCCGGCGGTGGGCGCGAACGAGCCAACGGCGAATAAAGCAGCCCGCCGCGTGGGGCGGCGGCGGACTGCCGGTTTCGCTACCACTCAACCGCCTGCCGGATAACGAAGTGCGGCTCGCGTTGCTCGCCGCCAAATGATAGCCAAAGTACACAAGGGTAGTGATAAGCATAAATGTTTAAATAATATCAATGCATTCATGAAACCGTATGTCATTTTTATCCTGTTCCTTATGTCGGCAATGTCCGTGAACGGACAGTTTGTCTATCACGACGTTTCCGCGTTTCCGCTGCTTGGCAAAGCCACCGCGCAAACGGAAACGCTCTACGAACGCCTGCCCGATACGCTGAAAGGAAAAGTAAGGGAGCCGGTCTGGAGGTTGGGGAGGAACAGCACCGGCCTCGCGGTACGCTTCCGCACCAACAGCACGGCGATAGGGGTTAAATGGGCTGTGTTATACAACAACCACTCAAGCCATATTACCGACGTGAATACCAAAGGGTTGGACCTCTATTGCCTGGTCGACGGGAAATGGAGGTTCGTCAACGCGGCTATTCCCAAAGGCCAGGAGAACGAGGCGCGGATCATTGCCGGGATGAAGCCGGAGATGCGTGAGTATATGCTTTATCTTTCCCTTTCCGATTGCGTCACGTCGCTTGAAATAGGGATAGACTCCACGTCCGGGATCTCGCACCCACATGTGGATCTCCCATCCCGTAAGAATCCGGTGGTGTGTTACGGGACGAGTATCCAGCAGGGGATAAGCGCGAGCCGCCCGGGGATGGCCCATGTGAGTATCCTGTCGCGCCGGTTTAACCGGGAATTCATTAATCTTGCATTCAGCGGAAACGCCAAACTGGACTACGAAATAGCGGAGGTAATGGCCGGAGTGGAAGACCCCGGGCTTTTCATACTCGACTTCGTTCCCAACGCTTCGGTCACTGAAATAAGGGAAAAGACGGAACGCTTCTATTCCATCATACGGAATAAACACCCGAACACCCCGATCATTTTTGTCGAAGACCCCATATTTCCAACGACTTTGTTCAATCAGGCTATAGCGCTGGAAGTCAAGAATAAGAATGCCGCTATCAACGAGGTTTTTAAAGCCATAAGGAAAAAAGACCGGAATGTGGCGCTGGTGTCTTCCGAAAAAATGATCGGCAGCGACGGTGAGGCTACCGTAGACGGTATACACTTCTCCGATCTGGGGACTATGCGCTACGCCGACCTGCTTACTCCGGTCATTGCAAAGTATTTGCGCCGATAAAAAATGTATATCCGTAAAAATATCCCTTTGCGGTCTGTCGCCGGCGGTGGGCGCGAGTGAGCCAACGGCGAATGAAGCAGCCCGCCATGTGGGGCGGCGGCAGGCTGCCGGTGTCGCTCCTGCGACACCGATTTTAATAGCATAATTTTGTTATGTTATATTCAATTGTAGTGGTATTCCCCTTTGGAGATGTCCGGAAATTTGTACTCAGTCGATAGGACGGATGAAAGAGCGGGTGTTGAAATAACTCAAGCCCGGCTGTAAAGCCGGGCTTGGTGTTTGTGGTGGCCTGTATTTTATTCGGCCGCCAGAGTCATACAGACCGCCCCATCAGCGTGGCGGACGAACAGCCGGTTATCTCGACGGTCAGGTAATCGCCCGGCGCGTATGTGCCGCGGTCGAACACGACCACTTTGTTCTGTCCCGTGCGTCCGAAAAGCTGGTCGCCGCGGCGCTTAGATTCGCCCTCGGCAAGAACCTCGAATCTTTTGCCGACATCGCGCCGGTTGCTCTCCAGCGACAGTTTGTTCTGCAAGGCTATTATCTCGTTGAGGCGCTGGGTCTTAATGTCTTCCGTGATGTCGTCGTCCATGGTCCGCTGGGCCTGGGTGTCGGGGCGCTCGGAATATTTGAACATAAAGGCGAAGTCGTAACCCACCTCGCGCATCAGCGAAAGGGTGTCGGCATGGTCTTCCGGGGTTTCGCCGCAGAAGCCGGCTATAAGGTCGGTCGTGATGGCGCAGTCGGGCATGCGGCGCTTTATGGCTGCCACGCGTTCGAGGTACCACTCCCGGGTGTATTTTCGGTTCATGCGTTCCAGCATGCGGGTGCTTCCGCTCTGCGCCGGGAGATGTATGTGTTTGCAGATATTTGGTGTCGAGGCCATAACCTCGATCACGCGGTCGCTTATATCTTTTGGGTGCGGTGTGGCGAAGCGGACACGGAGCGCCGGGTCGATCGCGGCCACCATTTCGAGAAGGTCGGCGAACCCGGCGTCTTCCCACGAATAGGAATTCACGTTCTGCCCCAATAGCGTCACCTCGCGATAGCCGGCGTCAAAAAGTTCCCTCGCTTCCCTCACTATGGTTTGCGGGTCGCGGCTGCGCTCACGCCCGCGGGTGTAGGGGACCACGCAGTAGGTGCAGAAATTGTTGCACCCGCGCATGATGGCGATGAAGGCGCTCACGCCGTTTTTGTCGAGGCGCACGGGCGATATCTCGGCATAGGTCTCCTCGGTCGAGAGCAGGGTGTTGACGCTGCGCGAGCCACCGGCGGCATCTTTCGCCAGCCTCGGCAGGTCGCGGTACGAGTCCGGCCCGGCCACGATATCCACTATTCGCTCCTTCTCCATAAGGTCTTCGCGCAGGCGCTCGGCCATGCATCCGATGACCCCGATGAGCAGTCCGGGTTTTGTTTTTTTGTAGCGCTTGAGGTCTTTCAGGCGCGTCCAGACACGCTGCTCGGCGTTGTCGCGGATCGAGCAGGTGTTGACCAGTATGATGTCGGCGGAAGCGATGTCGTCGGTGTAGACATATCCGTCGGCCTGCATCAGCGAAACCACGATCTCGCTGTCGCCGGCGTTCATCTGGCATCCGTCTGTTTCGATGTATAGTTTGCGGCCCTCGCCCGTGGCAGGCCGCAGGTTGTTCAGTTCCATGCCGCGAAGTTATTGCATTTTGGCGTGAAGACAAAAAAATGAATTGTTTATCTGCAATAATGCTTCGTTATGCGGCGAGCGGAGCGAGCCGCACAGGCCGCGCGTGGAGCGCGGCCTCATGGCCAGTGTGTTGGGAGGCTTGCCAACGGCAAGCCTTGCAGCCTGCCGCCGCCCCATGCGGTTGGCTGCTTTACTCGCCTGCGGCTCGACGCATCCAATCGCCGGCAGCTGGCACCCCGATAGAGCGGGAGCGTCGATGCGCTCCCGAAACTCCGTGCTGCGAAACTATGTCCGCCGCTGGCGGTAGACCTCAGGGGGTATTTTGCGGATAACGACAAAAAAATAATCCGGCATAATATGCGATCCTTGCGAAAAATACGTTATCTTTGTGCCGCCTTAACTGGCAATGTGGAAAGATTTGGTTGATTGCTACCACGTAAAAAAATTGCTAAAACAGCATTCTTTTTTCACTTAGCTTTTTTATTCCCAACCGCCTTTCCGTTTTAAAAAGTTTAATTATTAAAAATTTTTAAAATGGGATTCTTATTTACATCGGAATCGGTGTCGGAAGGACACCCCGATAAAGTTTCAGACCAGATTTCAGACGCCGTCCTCGACGAATTCCTGCGCCGCGACCCCGAGTCGAAGGTGGCGTGCGAAACGTTGTGTACCACAGGTCTTGTGGTCGTGGCAGGCGAGGTGCGCTCGAACGCCTATGTCGACATACAGTCGGCCGTGCGCCGGGTTATCGGCAGAATAGGCTACACCAAGAGCGAATACAAGTTCGACGCCGAATCGTGCGGCGTGCTGTCGGCGATCCACGAGCAGTCGGCGGACATTAACCAGGGTGTCGTGCGCCAAAAAGCCGCCGACCAGGGTGCGGGCGACCAGGGCATAATGTTCGGGTACGCCTGCAACGAAACGCGCGAGTACATGCCCGCGACGCTGATCCTCTCGCACGTTATCCTCAAGGAGCTTGCCGACATCCGCCGCGAGGGCAAGGTTATGACCTACCTGCGCCCCGACTCGAAAAGCCAGGTGACGATGGAGTACGGCGACAACGGATGCCCGTCGCGCGTGCATACCATTGTGGTTTCGACCCAGCACGACGACTTCGACACCGAGGCCGCGATGGGCAAAAAAATTAAGGACGACGTGCGCAATATCCTGATTCCGCGCGTAAAGGCCCGCCTCGAAAGGGCCAACGACAAACTTGCAGGACTGATCGGCGATGACTATATCCTGCATGTGAACCCAACGGGCAAGTTCGTTATCGGCGGCCCGCACGGCGACACGGGGCTTACGGGCCGCAAGATAATCGTGGACACCTACGGGGGTCGCGGTGCGCACGGCGGCGGGGCCTTCTCGGGCAAGGACAGCTCGAAAGTCGACCGCAGCGCCGCATACGCCGCACGCCATATTGCGAAGAACATGGTGGCCGCAGGAATAGCCGACCAAGTTCTGGTGCAGCTGTCTTATGCCATCGGCATCGCCGAGCCGCTCAGCATATATGTCGACACATACGGGACTTCGCACCTTAAAATAAGCGACGGGCAGATAGCCGCCAGGATCGGCAAAATGTTCGACCTGCGCCCGGCGAAGATCGTCGCGAGGTTTGGGCTGAAGAACCCGATTTTCGAGGCCACGGCGTCTTACGGCCACTTCGGTAATCGTCCGTTCACACGCAAAGAAACGTTCTTCGTGCGCGGTAAAGAGGTGCAGAAAGAAGTCGAGTTCTTCGGCTGGGAAAAACTCGACGAAGTGGAAAGGCTGAAAAAAGCGTTCAAATTATAGGCAACGACCCATGCGGCTTCGAGCTGTCGGTATAAATTCAGGCTCGGGCCTCGCGTATGCGGGGCCCGATTCTTGTGTGTGGGAGTTTCGTGGAAAATTACAAAACAGCATGGGCGCATACGCAATATATTTAACCCGGTGCCGTTCTTTAATATCATTTTAATTCTTCTAACTAATCGCCGATGCACAAATTCGACCTTTTTGTTTTTTAACTATTAAACACAAATTAGTAAGACTATGAAAAGGATGCAGTTTATGGCCGCCGTGGTGGCGGCATCTATTTTGACGGCAGGGCTGACAGCGTGGGGTGTCAACGGTTTGGTGTCGTCCAAAGCCGGATCGGCCAAAGATGTAAGGGTCGTCGAATTCGCCGGCAGCGGCGCGGGTAACCATTTTACCGCTTACGAAAGGGAAAATTATCCCGACCTTACCTACCCGGCAGAAAATTCGGTGAAAGCCGTGGTTAACATCGAGAAGACCGAGGAAGTGAGGTTCGGCGGCAGAGGCGCGGGACGCAACCCGTTCTTCGATTTCTTCGGTATACCGGACGGCTATTACGAGGAACAGCAACAACCGCAGGAACGCCGCAGCGGAGGTTCGGGCGTGATAATCAGCCCCGACGGCTATATCGTCACGAACAACCACGTTGTCGAAAACGCCTCGAAGCTGAAAGTCACGCTGAACGACGACCGTGTTTTCGATGCGAAGATAATCGGCACCGACCCGACCACCGACGTGGCCCTTATAAAGATCGAGGCTGCCGACCTGCCGACACTCGTGTTTGGCAATTCCAACGACCTGCGCCTCGGCGAATGGGTGCTGGCCATCGGCAGCCCGTTCGACCTCCGCTCAACGGTCACGGCCGGGATCATAAGCGCCAAGTCGCGCGATTTGAACGTCATCCCGAACGAATTCCGCATAGAGTCGTTCATCCAGACCGATGCCGCCGTGAACCCCGGCAACAGCGGGGGAGCACTGGTCAATGTCCGCGGCGAACTCGTGGGGATCAACACCGTTATCAAATCACCCACAGGGAGTTTTGCCGGATATTCGTTCGCCGTCCCGTCGTCGATAGTGCAGAAGGTTGTGATGGACCTTAAAGAGTACGGAATAGTTCAGCGCGGCCTGCTCGGCATACAGTACCGCCCAGCCGGGATCGATGACAAGGGTAATAAAATAAGCGACGAAAAGGGCCTGGAGGTAATGGAAGTGCAGCCGAACAGCGCCGCCGAAGCCGCCGGGATCAGGAAAGGCGATATAATAATTGAGGTGGACGGCCAGCCGATGAACACGTCGAGTTCGCTCGTGGAGTACATCGGAACCAAGCGTCCGAACGAAAAAGTGACTGTTTCAGTAAAAAGGGAAGGAAAAGTGAAACAATTCGAAGTCACTCTTCGTAATAAGGCAGGAAAGGCGGAACCCGTCACAAGGTTCAATATAGAGGAAGCGCTCGGGGGTAAGTTTGCCGACGTGACCGACAGGGAGAAGAGGGAACTGCAGATCGCCGGAGGCATAAAGGTCACGGCTATCGACGAAGGCGGATACCTGAGTAACAAAAAGGTCCGGAAGAATTTCATTATCACCCACATCAACGATACTGAAGTGCATTCGATGGCCGACCTCGACAAGATCGACGGAGCGATTTCCCAGATCGACGGGGTTTATCCCGACGGACGCTCAGCAAGTTATTAAGTAAAGACTGGAAACTAAATAAAGGGCGGCGGATTATGAGTCCGCTGCCTGTAAAACAAACAAAGGAGGCATTATGAGGCAACTTAAGATCACGAAATCCATTACCAACCGTGAGAGCGCATCGCTGGATAAATACTTGCAGGAGATCGGGAAGGAGGATCTTATAACTGTCGAAGAGGAAGTAGAGCTCGCCCAACGAATCCGCAAAGGAGACCAGGAAGCGCTCGAAAAACTGACCAAGGCGAACCTGAGGTTCGTGGTGTCGGTGGCAAAACAGTACCAGAACCAGGGATTGAGCCTCCCCGACCTTATCAACGAAGGCAACCTGGGGCTTATCAAGGCCGCTGAGAAATTCGACGAAACACGCGGTTTCAAGTTCATTTCATACGCCGTATGGTGGATCCGCCAGTCGATCCTCCAGGCTCTGGCCGAGCAGTCGCGTATCGTGCGCCTGCCGCTCAACCAGGTGGGTTCGCTCAATAAGATAAACAAAGCGTTCGCCCGTTTCGAGCAGGAACACGAACGTACGCCATCGCCGGAAGAGTTGGCGCAGGCGCTCGACCTGCCCAAGGAGAAAGTTTCGGACACCCTGCGTGTTTCGGGCCGCCACGTATCTGTGGACGCGCCGTTCGCCGACGGTGAAGATAACTCGCTTCTGGACGTACTCGTGAACGCCGACTCGCCCAATGCCGACCGCGGGCTCATCAACGAGTCGCTCGGCACAGAGGTGGAACGCGCACTCGCTACGCTGACCGATCGTGAGAAGGATATAATCAAATATTTCTTCGGCATCGGTTGCTCCGAAATGACGCTCGAAGAGATCGGCGAAAAATTCGGGCTTACGCGCGAACGCGTGCGCCAGATCAAGGAGAAAGCCATACGCCGCCTGCGCCACAGCTCTCGCAGCAAACTGCTGAAATCGTATCTCGGTTAATATTGGGGGCGGTTGGATAATTCCCCGCTGACACACAAGGGATATCCCGATAGACAAATAGGGGAGGCCGGAAGGCTTCCCTTTTTTCGTGCAATATGGTGATAGCTATTTGTCAGTTCAGGCAGGATGATGTTTTCGGCTCGCAGCCAGCGGTGGGGTGCGATGAGCCAAAGGAGAGAAAGCGCCCACTCCGCGCCGGGTGGCTGCGGGGCGCCGGCTTTCTATGAAAGCCGAAATTTGTGCCGCACCGTGCGGCAATTGCCTGTAAAATACATATCTTTGACTTACTGACTAAAATACCCTTATGATGAATAGAAAAGGTTTGATCCTGGCGTTCTGCGCTTTCCTTATGGCCGCTGGGCAGGCCGGTGCGGCGGAAGTTTCGATGAAAATAACCAAAAAGTACCTTAACCTCCCGATCGCGCACAGTGTCGACAGGGCGAGGATGACGTTCTCGGTCGACGGAAAAGAAGAACGCTCGTTCGTGGTGCGGATAGCCCCCGACGCGCCCGAGTACTGGGTGTTCGCCGACGTGTCGCCGTACAAGGGCAAAACCATAAAGATCTCATACGCGGGCAACCCCGGCGGGCTTGGGAACATATACCAATCCGACGAACCGGACGGCCACGAAACCATGTATAAGGAGGAGAATCGCCCACGGTTGCATTTTACCGCCCGTCGCGGATGGATCAACGACCCCAACGGCCTCATTTATTACGACGGCGAATACCACCTTTACTACCAGCACAACCCCTACGAACGCGATTGGGAGAACATGACCTGGGGCCATGCTGTGAGCAAAGACCTCGTACATTGGAAGGAGTTGGCCCCGGCGCTCTACCCCGATAAGCTCGGGACCATGTTCTCCGGGTCGGCCGTGATAGATTATAACAACACGGCGGGTTGGAACAAGGGTAAGAATCCCGCGATGGTTGTGGCCTACACGGCCGCCGCCCCCGACCGCCAGACGCAGTGCATCGCCTACAGCCTCGACAAAGGCCGGACGTTCACGAAGTATGAGGGCAACCCAGTGATCGATTCGAAAGATAAATGGGGCAGCGTCGACACCCGCGACCCGAAAGTGTTCTGGTATGCGCCCAACAAGGAGTGGGTCATGGCGCTGAACGAGAGGGACGGCCACTCTATATACACTTCGGCCAACCTCAAGGACTGGAAGTTCGAAAGCCATATAACCGGATTCTGGGAGTGCCCGGAGCTGTTCGAACTGCCGGTAGACGGTAATAAGGCCAATAAAAAATGGGTGATGTACGGCGCATCGGGGACTTATATGATAGGCTCGTTCGACGGCAAGAAGTTCACACCCGAGGCCGGCAAGTATTACTATACCACCGGAACGTTCTATGCTGCACAGACTTACGGCAATATTCCGGCGTCGGACGGCAGGCGCATCCAGATAGGGTGGAGCCGTATGTCGCACCCGGGCATGCCATTCAACGGACAGATGCTGCTCCCGACCGAGCTTACGCTCCGCACGACGAAAAACGGAGTGAGGCTTTTCAGCAACCCGATCAAAGAGGTAGACGGGTTGCAGACGCTGCTTGTCTCGAAAGATAATATAAGGGCCGGCGAGGGCAACGAGATATTGCGCCAGTACAGCGACAGCGCAGCCCTGCGGATCAAGCTGACGCTTAAACTGTCCCATGCGACAGACGCGGGACTGAACCTCTACGGTCAGAACATACTGCGCTACGACTTGAACCCCAACACTGTGAACGGCGTTTTCTACTCGCCGGAAGACATGACCAGTATGGAGATTTCGGCTGATATAATAGTGGACAGGACTTCGTTCGAGGTGTTCGTGGACGGCGGCGCGTACTCATTCTCGATGGAGCGCCGTCCGCACGGGAACAACAAGGAGGGCTACCGTTTCTACGGCAATAACATCGAAATCAGGAAGCTGGAGGTCTACTCGATGAAGTCGGTGTGGGAATGAACTTAAATCATTTGACAATTGATTGGATTTCCCTGCCGCTTGCGGTGTATTAATTAACAGAATTATCCCCTTGGGGGTTTGTCATTATGGTTTCGGCTTGCGAAGCACGCCGTCAGCCCGCAGCCACCCGGGCGGAGGGCTGATATCTCGCCTCCGGCTCGACACAGCCTCCGCTGGCTGCAGGCCGAAAAAGATAGAATAAGCCCCCAAGGGGATAATTCCTTAAAACAGACAGGTGCCTTACAGAGGTGCCTCTTCTTTATTTAGCAGGTTTCTTTTTTTCGGATTTCAGTTCGCGGCCGGGGTTTTTCGACAGGAAGTCCTCCCATGAGCTGCTGCCGCCGCGCGATAAGGACTTCAGCCCTCCCCCGAGCGCGTTCTTGCGGCCGCTGCCGGAGGCGGCTTTTATCGCGGACGAACTCTCAAAATGATGGCAAAGCGCCACCGCAAGGCCGTCCGTGGCATCGAGTTTCTTGAGCGAATACTCTACGTTCAGTATGCGTTGCAACATTGCGGCGACCTGCTCTTTCGAGGCGGCGCCGCTGCCCGTTATCGATTGCTTGATGCGCCGGGGGGCGTATTCGAACACCGGGACACCGCGTGTCAGCGCCGCCGCCATGGCCACACCCTGCGCCCGCCCGAGTTTGAGCATACTCTGCACGTTGTCGCCGAAGAACGGCGATTCGAGAGCCACCTCGTCCGGCGCGTATTCCTCGATAAGCATACCCACACGTTCGAAAATGCGTTTGAGCTTTTCGTATGGGTCGGTAAGTTTGACCAGCTGGATGTAGCCGAGCACCAAACATTTCGGGGCATTGCCGCGAACCTCAAGGATGCCATACCCCGTGTAGTTCGTACCGGGGTCGATACCCATGATTATCTTCGTGGCGGCTGGCCTTTCCGGCTTTTTTTGCATCTGGGTATCTGTTATATGATTAGAGGTAAAGAACAAATTGTTGTCATTTTCGGTCCGCAGCCAGCGGAGGCTATGTCGAGCCTGCGAGATATCAGCCCTCCGCGCCGGGTGGCTGCGGGCTGACGGCTTGCAACGCAAGCCGAAATACAATGACAAGCATCAATGAGGTAAACTATTTATTTCTCCTTTGCGAGCAGTTCTATCAGTTGTTTCTTCAACTCGCCGACTTCCGCCGCCAGGTCGGGCAGGTTGCGGTATATGGCCGTGACGCGGTTGAATTTCGAGATCGGCATCGACGGGTAGCCCATGTATAGACCCGGTTCGGCGATGCTTTTCGGCACGCCGGATTTCGCTCCGAACTGAACGCCGTCGGTGATGGTTATGTGGCCTGCAAGCCCCACATTCCCTCCGAACATGCAGTTGCGGCCCACCTTAGCCGACCCGGCTATGCCTGTCAGGGCGGCCATGACGGTGTTTTCGCCTATCGAGCAGTTGTGCCCTATCTGGATGAGGTTGTCGAGCTTGACGCCCGCTTTGATAACGGTCGAACCCATCGTGGCGCGGTCGATGCAGGTGTTGGCGCCGATGTCAACGTTGTCCTCTATCACGACATTGCCCAACTGCGGTATCCTGCTGTATTTCCCGTCTGCGCCGGGGGCCCAGCCGAAACCGTCGGCGCCGATGACCGTCCCGGCGTTGATGACAACGTTGTTGCCGATCACGCAGTCCTCGTATATCCTGACGCCCGGGAATAGCGTGACGTTGTCGCCCATCCTGACGCGGTCGCCCACATATACCTGCGGGTATATCTTGCAGTTGTCGCCAACCTTCGCGTTGTCGCCTATGAACGCGAAATCGCCGATGTAGCACTCGACGCCATAGCTTGCCGACGCGCTTATCGACGCCTTGTCGCTCACGCCTTTCTTCTGCGGCTTGCTCGCCTCGTAGAGTTCGAGCAGCTTGGCGAAACAGGCGTAGGCGTCGTCGACCTTTATCATCGTCGCCTTGACCGCCTGCTTTGGCTCGAAAGTTTTGTTGACGATCACGATAGACGAGTCCGAATCGTATATGTAATGTTCGTATTTGGGGTTCGAGAGGAACGAGAGCGCTCCAGGGGCGCCTTCTTCTATCTTGGCGATGGTACTCACTTTGGCCTGCGGGTCGCCCGCTATTTCGCCGCCGAGGAAACCGGCGATCATTTCTGCTGTAAATTCCATATCGTTGATGGTTTATAGGTAGTTTTTAATGTCTATCTGCTCGGGCATGAGTTCGGTGGTGTCGTGGCCGAATGAAACCAGCTCGCGGATCGTGCTCGACGATATGGCAACGAACTCCGGCGGCGTGAAAAGGAGTACGGTGGTAATTTCCGGGTAGAGCTTCTGGTTGACGAGCATTATGCCGCGTTCGTACTCGTAGTCGACAGTGTTGCGCATGCCGCGCAGGACGAAATCCGCTCCGATGTCGCGGCAGAAGTCCCCTGTAAGTTTATTGTAGGCCACCGCCTCCACATTGGGATTGTTGCCGTAGATGTCGTATATGAGCCTTATGCGGTTCTCGACCGTGAGCAGGCCGCGCTTTTCGTTGTTCGCCCCCACGCCGACCACGATCCGGTCGAATATTTTGAGGCCCTGGTCGACTATGTATTTATGCCCCATCGTGAAGGGGTCGAACGAACCTGGGAAGAGTGCTGTCCTGTCCATTGGCATCGGGTTTGTTTGCCCGGCTAAGGTAACAATTATTCGCAACAAATGAAACAGCCCGTGCCTCGATAGTTTTCCACGGCACTGGCCGCAGGTCACGCTCTGCTCCGCCGCCTGCAGTTCTTAATTTTGCAAATCTTTTTTCCGGCCGGCGTGTTGGTATGCCTTTTGTTCGTCGGATAATGGTTCTTCTAAATGTATAAAATATGAAAAAATTAAATTACCTGTTGATCGTTTCGGCAGGTTTGCTTGTGGTTTCGTGCTGCGGAGGACAGTGCAAAAAAGGCGCGGCGGACGCACTACCCTCGTGGAACGACACCCCGTCCAAACAAGCTATCGTGGATTTCGTGGCACAGGTCACCAACCCGTCCGGCGATAAATTCGTCCCTGTGGCCGAGCGAATCGCCGTGTTCGATAACGACGGGACGCTCTGGTGCGAGCAGCCGTTGTATTTCGAATTCGTGTTCTCCATATATGCGTTGAAGAGCCTCGCGGCCGCCAAACCCGAATTGCAAAAGGACAGCCTTATCGAGGCGTTGGTTGCCGGGGACAGCGGGCCGCTTATGAAAAGCGGAGAGAAAGGGCTGGCCGAGGCGTTCGGCATATCGCACGCCGCCGTATTGCCCGCGGAGTTCGACAAAATGGCTGTGGCATGGCTGGACACGGCAGTCCATAAGCGGTTTAACAGGAAGTATTCGGAGCTGACCTACAAGCCCATGGTGGAACTGCTGGATTATCTGCGCGATAACGGGTTCAAAACGTTCATCGTGTCGGGCGGGACGTCCATGTTTATCCGTAATTTCAGCAACGAGGCTTATGGCATACCGTCCGAGCAGGTGGTAGGGACAATGCTTAAGGCGTCGTGGAACGAACAGGCGCAGGATGTGGCGGTCAACCCCGAATTGTGGCACGTCGACGACGGCAAGGGCAAGCCAGAGGCTATTTTCCAGATCATAGGGCATAAGCCTATTCTTGCTTTCGGGAACTCCGACGGCGACCTGCAGATGCTCCAGTGGACATCGACCAACGCCCTGCCCAATCTTTCGCTGATCCTCCACCATACCGATGCCGGGAGGGAATACGCCTACGACAAGGATTCCGAGATCGGGAAGCTGGACAAAGCCCTTGCCGAGGGGCAGGCCAGAGGTTGGGTCATTGTCGATATGAAGAACGATTTCAATAAAGTGTTCTCTTACGAATAGCCGTTGCCGCCTTCAGTGCCGGTGTTCCGGAGGAGGTGCTGTTTTCCGTAGTTTCAGTGCGTTTAAATGCCCGGGAGCATGAAAGTGAATGGCTCCCGGGCATTTGGTATGTTTTTTGAACATGACGCTGGAATATTGCACTGTCGGTGCGTTACGCCTGCCTGCGACCCACATATCAAAATATATAATCGGATATATAACAATCATTTGGAATGAAAAAAAAATGTACTATCGTATTGCTGCTCGCCATGTGCCTCGTGCCGCTGAGCGGCAAGGGCCAGGCGCTGATCGCCCTGGCGTTCGGCAAAAAATTGGAAACGGACCGCGTGAAACTGGGGCTTTTCCTCGCGGAGCAGGGCAGCATGATCACCGGGGCCGAAACCATCGATTTCAATCTCAACCTTTCTTTTTCCGTTGGTGCGTATACCGATGTGAAACTGGGGGACAAAAATAAATGGATACTCCAGAACTATATGGTTTTCAAGGCACCCAAAGGCGCTTCGGGCCTTGATGTGAAAACGGAGGCCCTGACCGACGACCCGGACGTGATCGACGGGACCGACGTGATCGAACGCGATATAACCTATTTCGAGATAACGCCCATTGCACGCTACTGCCTCACCCCTTCCTGGTCGGTCGGCGCAGGCCCTTATGTCGGTTTCAGGATGGGGGCCACCGATGTGTATTCGGCCAAAAGAGACCAGGGCGACCTCTCGTTCAAGATGAAAATGAAAAGCGATTACGGCATGGTCGATTTCGGGCTTGCCTTCGACGTGCAGTATAGATTCATGAAGGGCAACGGCTTGCAGCTCGGCCTGCGTTACGAGCAGGGACTTGTGGACGTCTACAAGAAAAGCACCGGCCTGAGCGGCAAGAACATGGCGTTCAACTTCGGGGTGGGCATCCCGATAACACACAGCAACAAGGCTCCGGCCTCAAAATAGCGATCATATGAAAATAATCAAGACCGTTTTAGCAGTACTTATGGCCGCGAGCGGCGTATGCGCGATGGGGCAGGCAGGCTCGGGTGTGAAGATCACCCCCTCGTCGGCACAGGACAGCCTGAAATCGAACGAATACCCATACCTGCTTCCTTTCCTCGGAGCGAGGGCGCAGGCCAGGGGCTTCCTCCTGCCGTACCCGTCGGGGATCATGCTGAACGTTTTTACCGGAACGCAGGACATAGATGTCACAGGGCTTCAGGTGGGTTTCAACGGCAGCCAGATGTACGACCTCGACGGTATTGTGGAGTTCAAGAACTGCGAGGCGCACATACAGAACGTCAACCTGAGGGCCGACCTGTACGTATTGCCGTTCCTTAACGTTTACGGGCTGGCCGGAAGGACATGGACTGCTACCGATATCACCCTCGTTGAGCCGGTGCAATTCTCCGCACAGGCGAAATTTAACGGGAACCTGCTGGGCGTGGGGGCTACGCTGGCCAGCGGCGTGAATAATTTCTTCTCGGCGCTCGATTTCAACTCCACATGGTCATATTTCGAGAAGATCAGCGGGACGGTGAGCGCCCAGAATATCTCCCTGCGGGTAGGCTACACAGTCCAACTCAAACGGGAGCAGAATATATCGATGTGGGTAGCCTCGGGGCGTATGTTCATCAACCATTCGACCAATGGTACGATCGACCTGGGCGATATAGCCCCTGAGCTGACAGGGTCGAAACTCGAACCGATAATCAACAGCACAAAAGCCGACTATCCCGACATGACCATGGCCAAGTACACTGTCATGAAAGAGGCGGCGCAAACAGTTTATGACAACCTGCCGGAGATCAACGACGATATAGACAATACGGTGGTCAGCTATTCGCTCAAAAAACGCCCGACGCATAAATTCTCGGGGTCGATAGGGATGCAGTACCAGCTGTCGCGGCATTACCTGTTCCGGGCCGAGGCGGGGCTGCTCGGCGGACGCACATCGTTGCTGCTGTCGGCCAACTACAGGTTCGGGATAAAATAAATTGGCAACTATATACAACTTTACACCGAGTAAGAATCTGGAGATCTAAATTTGATGACTGGACATCTTATTGGTTTTCGCTGGTTACAGCCGACCGGGACGAAAATAAGTCGAGACGTACTGTGTCCGACGACCGTTAGGCGTGCCGAAGGCACGGATAAAAGGGAGGAGTCTTACGTGAGACTTATTTTCTAGACCTTTTTGGTTGCTTTTTACGGCAATGGTAAAAAGTAACGAAGAAATAAAATGATTAATGTAAACAGGTATGTAATTACCTTGTGTTTTTTAACCTTTTACTTGACATTAAACCGTTGCCCTCATGAAAAAGTTACTGCCAGCCATCCTTTTAGCGGCCGTCATCGGCCTTTGCGCCGAAGCGCATGCACAGCAACTTGTCAAAAAACATGTCAAATTCAAGGATATATCGTTCCGCGACTCCCTGGACGGGGCGTTTGACATGAGCGACTTCCTGATCGAAGCCAACGGTTTCATTCCGCTCGTGACAATTATTTCCGAGCCATCGCTCGGCGGGTTCGGCGTCGGGGCCGCCCCTGTCTTCATGGCTAAACGGACGCCGATGGTCAGGGAGGTCAAAGGGAAACAGGTAGTGCTTCCCGTCCCGCCCGACATAACGATGGGCGGAGGGTTCTACACAGCCAACAAAAGCTGGGGGGTGATCGGAGGCCGCATGGGGACGTTCGACAAGGGGCGTATGCGCTACATGGGCGGAGGCGGATATATGAGCATCAACATGACCTTCTACCGCGATATTCCGGCGCTGGGAGGCGAACAGGAGTTCGACTTCAACATCAGGAGCATACCTGTATATGTTTCGCTTATGCGGCGCATCGGTTACTCCAAATGGCACGGAGGGATGCAATACCTTTTCCTCAACAGCAAGGTGGAATACACAGGCCCTGCCCTGCCAGTACCCCTTCCCGACGATTTCACGAGCGGCATCGACAATAACCTCACCATAAGCCAGCTTGGGGCCAGGATCGAGTTCGACGGCCGCGACAACACATTTACCCCGGACAGGGGGATAAAATTCCATCTCGACGGATCGTCCAGCAATTCGGTCTTCGGCAGCGATTTCGACTTCTGGCGGTTCAACTATTACGCCTACATGTACCTTCCACTGCGGCACAACATAATCGGCGGCCTGCGCATAGACGGCCAGCAGGCAATCGGCGACGCTCCGTTCTACATGCTGCCGTTCGTCGACATGCGCGGCCTGCCAGCCAACCGCTACCAGGGCAAAGCCGACCTGCTGACCGAGGGCGAGGTGCGCTGGGATGTGGTCGAGCGATGGAGCGTCATGGGCTTCGGAGGCGTTGGCAAAGCCTTCGATAAATGGAGCGAGTTCGGCAGCGCGGAATGGGCGTACAGTTTCGGTACGGGGTTCCGCTACCTGATAGCCAGGCAGTTCAAACTGCGCATGGGACTCGATGTCGCCATGGGGTCGGATAAAAACTGGGGGTACTACATCGTCTTCGGCTCCAACTGGCTGAAATAGACGGCCGGCTTGTGCCGCTCGGGTCAGAAACTTCCGAAGACACCTATGCTCGCAATGCCTTTGTAGCCGAAACCGCCTTCGGCGTAGATGCCGAGATTATGCCCCAGCTGGACGCCTATGAGCGTCGCCTGGAAATTGAAATACCAGCTGTTCGATGTCGATGTTGCGTCAGGTTCCGTGACCTCCTGCCTGTTGAGCGTTACGCCTGCGCCGACGAACCCGTACATCTTGAAATTCTTTCGGTTGATGTACTTGTATTCTATCTCGGGGGCTATGGTGAAATAATTATTCAGGGACTTTCCCGAATAATCCTCGTCGGAATACATGTCAGTGTCGAGGCGGCTGTATACCAGGGCGAACCCGAACGACAAGCGCGATTTGGGCCTGTGCCGGTAGGTCAGCGAATAATTGCCCGACGCTTTTTCGTCCGATACCGAGTACATCTCCCCTGTCAGCGCGGTACTCGTGATGTCCGAATAGGTGTCGATCAGGTCGTTGGAGCTGAAAATACCCGCTCCGACCCTTAATTCATGCTTCTTTGGGTCGTGTTTAGGGTTGGCGGCGCTTTGGGCGTTTTGCGCAAAGACGTTTGCCGTGCTCGCGATTGCCGCTGCGAATATTACCAATGCGGTCGCGAGAGGGTTTACTGTCATTAATTTTAATGTTTTCATAATAAGGATATTTAATAAGGTCGATCGATATAAAACACGCAACCTTTATGCCGCGGCAAGGCTCTTGACAGGGGCGTGTCGCAATTAGAAAATTGCTTGTCCGCAATAACGCCACTGTAATGCGGTTTACCGTCGGCGGTGGGCGTAGTTTCGCAGTACAGCGCTTCGGGTGTGCATCGACCTTCCCGCTCTATCGGAGTCGCCGAAGCGACCAGCCCGCCGCGTGGGGCGACGGCAGGCTGCAGGGCTTGTCTTTGGCAAGCTTCCCGACACACTGGCCATGAGGCCGCGCTCCACGCGCGGCCCGTATGGCTCGTCCCTCTCGCCGTATAGGGGAATTCTTGCAGATAAGCATCTTGGGAAATTGTCTCGTGGCCGGTTGTCTCTTGCCGCCATCAGCGAAAAATGACAGGCAAAAACCGCAGTCGCCATGTATTTATTTGGAAAATACCGGGGAATGATATAAATTTGCGCTCCCGTCACGTGTTGACGGTAATATAGTTAATGGGCGACGCGTTCGTCCGAATATTAATCCGGGCCGCGGTATTTAGGATAATACAGGGCCCGAAAAAAACTAAAAAAATGGCAGTAAAAATCAGATTGGCCCGCCACGGTAAGAAAGGATACGCTTTCTACCACATCGTAGTAGCAGACAGCCGCTCGCCGCGCGACGGCCGTTTCATCGAGAAACTCGGTACGTACAACCCCAACACCAACCCCGCAACCATCGAACTCAACTTTGACAAAGCAGTGGACTGGTTGCAGAAGGGTGCGCAGCCTACCGATACGACGAGGGCCATCCTGTCGTACAAAGGTGTGATGTATAAGAAACACCTCCTCGGCGGTGTTGCCAAAGGCGCGTTCGGCGAAGACGAAGCCCAGAAACGCTTCGACAAGTGGATGAGCGAGAAAGCAGGCAAGATCAGCTCGAAAGAGAACAAGCTCCAGGCCGACAAAGACGCCGCAGCCAGGAAGCGCCATGCCGAAGAAGTGAAAGCTAACGAAGAAAAAGCTAAAGCGATAGCCGCCAAGAAGCTCGCCGCTGTTGCAGCACCGGCTGAAGAAGTTGCCGAAGAGGCTGCTGAGGCAGGCGAAGTTGCAGAAGCAGCAGAAGAAACAGCTGCTGAGGCTTAATTTGCGGCGTCAGTCGCACAACATCGTCCGACATGGGAACGAAAAGAACCGGAACCGGCAATGCCGGCGCGTCGAAAGGCGGGCTGGTCAAAGTAGGCAGGATCGGCAAACTTTTCGGAACTGACGGGGGGCTGACGCTCAGCCTTCACGACAGTTTTCCGGACGGACTGAATACCGAGGAACCGCTGTGGGTCGTTGTAGACTCATTGGCGGTTCCTCTTTTTGCCGAACATTTCGAACGCAGGGGGCGCAACGGCGCGCTCGTGCGTTTCGCCGATATCGACACCACCCAAAGGGCAGAGGAATTCGTGGGCCATGATATTTTCATGGAGCCTGCGGAGGACGAGAAAGACAGCGACGAACTCTATTTCGAGGACCTCGAAGGCTATGCGGCAATTATACGCGAGGATGGAGCGGCTCAGATTTTGGAGGGCCGGGTGTCGGCTTATATAGATAACGAACTCAATCCGCTCTTCGCCATTGAAACGGCCTCGGGCGAGATACTTATTCCTGCTGTGGAGGATTTTGTCGAGGAAGTCGACACGAAAGCGCGCAAAATTAGTTTTTCGTTGCCGGAGGGTTTGTTGTCGCTGAACGACTGATATATAAAGGCCTGCGAGGGTGCATTGCCGCCAATTCAGTGGCGGCAAAAATAAAAAACAAATGAAACAACGTGTGGTCATAGGGTTGTCGGGAGGCGTGGATTCTTCCGTCGCGGCGTACCTGCTCAAGGAGCGAGGGTATGACGTGGTGGGGCTGTTTATGCGCAATTGGCACGATACGACGGGGACGCTTGCAGGCGACTGCCCGTGGTATGACGACCAGATGTTTGCCGAGTTGGTGGCTAAACGCCTCGATATCCCGTTCCATTACGTCGACCTGAGCGAAGAATATCGCAAAAGGGTGGTGGACTATATGTTTTCGGAATACGAACGTGGCCGTACACCCAACCCCGACGTGCTTTGCAACCGGGAGATAAAATTCGACGTGTTTCTCAAGGAAGCGCTCAAACTGGGCGCCGACCGTGTGGCTACGGGACACTATTGCCGCCGGGAGGAAACCGTTGTGGATGGCAAGCCCGTCTACCGCCTGCTGGCTGGCAGTGACCCCAACAAAGACCAAAGCTATTTCCTCTGCCAACTCTCGCAGGAACAGTTGCGTTACGCCATGTTCCCCATCGGGGGACTGTTGAAGCCCGAAGTGCGCCGCATCGCCGAGGAACAGAAACTCGCAACGGCAAAGCGCAAAGATTCACAGGGAATATGCTTCGTGGGTAAAGTCGACCTGCCGGTCTTCCTCCAGCAAAAACTGAAATCGAAAAAAGGCGACATAATCGAGATACCTGCCGATTGGGATGGCTACAAGAAAGAACCTTCCAGTCTGGCGGAAATTGCCCGTCCGTATGCCTATGCGCCCGAAGACGGTGTGAAGGTCGGTGAACACGGAGGAGCGCATTTCTATACCATAGGCCAGCGCAAGGGCCTGAACGTGGGCGGCAAACCCGAGCCTTTGTTCGTTATTGCGACCGATGTCGAGCGTAACGTTATTTATGTGGGCCAGGGGCAGGAGCATCCCGGACTCTACAGGCGCGCGCTGCGCATCGAGCCGGACGAGATGCACTGGATCAGGCCCGATCTGGCCACCTGTACGTCGCCCGGCCCGGCACCCGACACTGCACCCGACACTGCATCCGACGCGGCATCTGACGAGATCAGTGCGCGCCGGTTCAGCATCCGTATCCGTTACCGCCAGCCGCTCCAGGCCGGCACGCTCAGACTCGAACCCGACGGGACCTACGTTGTGTTCGACGAACCCCAGCGCGGCGTAACGGCCGGGCAGTTCGCCGCATGGTACGACGGCGAGGAGCTGGTAGGCTCGGGGGTTATCGGAGCCTGAAGGATGCCTATTTCCGCTATCTGCGGCAAGTAATTCCAAAAAAACATTATCTTTGTAAATATGCCCTGCGCCTGTTTAGTGTCAGGTGGCAGGGAGGCACATACCAACCGCATAGAAAGATATGGTACTCAAGATATTGCTTATAATCTCGATAGTGTTGCAGCTTATCGCCGCCGCCATCGCCGTGAGGCTTATGAGCCGCACTAAGTACAACTCGTCGTGGATACTCATAACCGCCGCGCTTATCCTCATGACCGTCATCCGGTGCGCGGAATACATACAGGTGGCGTGGGAAACGAAACTCAACGTCCCGCAGGATTTCTTCGTGTGGATGGGAGTTGCGACGTCGCTGTGCTTCGCGGTGGGGGTATTTCTCGTGCGCAAGGTCTTCGACTGGATCGACCAGCTCAACCGCCAGCGCCGCCTTACCGAAAGGCGCATTCTGAACACGGTACTCAGAACCGAGGAAAAGGAGAGGCTGCGGTTCTCGAAAGAGCTGCACGACGGCCTCGGCCCGTTGCTCTCGTCTGCCCGCATGTCGCTCTCGGCGCTCAAAGGGCAGGATATGCCCGCGGCCAGCAAGGAGATACTCGACAATACATCTTATGTGATCGAGGAGGCCATAGCCTCGCTCAGGGAGATTTCGAATAACCTTAGTCCGCACATACTCAACGATTTCGGGCTTGCAAAGGGGATGTCGAACTTCATAAACAAACTTTCGTCGAAAGGCACGGTAGAGCAGATAAACTTCGAAACCAACCTAAAGAACGAACGCTTTAATACGGATGTGGAGGTTATCCTCTACCGCGTGATGTGCGAGCTGATAAATAACAGCATCAAGCACTCCGGCGCTTCGCAGATCGACCTGTCGCTCGGTTACGACGGCGAGGTCATCGCTATCGACTATGCCGACAACGGCCGCGGGTTCAACCCGGAGGCCATGATGGACGTCGGCATGGGGCTTTCGAATATAAGTTCGCGCATATCGTCGCTCAAGGGGACATCCGAGATTATCAGCAGTCGCGGCGAGGGTATGAAGGCCGTAATAAAGGTCGGACTGAAAAATGAATGATGCCGAGAGTAAAATAAATGTGTTCCTGGTCGACGACCACGCGCTGTTCCGTGGCGGCCTGAAAGGGCTGCTGGGACTTGGCGGCGCGTTCAACGTGGTCGGGGAGGCCGGCGACGGCCTTGAGTTCCTCGGCAAATTGCCGGAGAGCGGTGCCGAAGTGGTACTCATGGACATCGACATGCCGGTTATGAACGGTTTCGAGGCTACAGCGAAGGCGCTGGAACTCGTGCCTTCGCTAAAAGTAATAACCCTCTCCATGCACGGCGACGAGGAGTACTATTTCCGTATGGTCGAGGCAGGGGCCAAAGGGTTCCTGCTGAAAAGTTCGGAGATCGGCGAGGTTTCCGCCGCGATCGAGGCGGTCGCCAAAGGCGGCAGTTGGTTCTCGCAGGAACTGCTCCAGGGGCTTGTGGGGACGATGAAGGCTGCGTCCAATGCGGCGTTGCATGCAGAAGCCAGTGCCGAAGAGCCGGAAGATGGCTTGTCGGTGCGCGAATTGGAGGTATTGCCCTTGATCTGCCAGGGGATGTCGAACCAGGAGATTGCCGATAAACTGTTCATTTCCAAGCGCACCGTCGACAAACACCGCGCGAACATCCTTTTCAAAACGGGCTGCAAGAACACCGCGAGCCTCGTCGTTTTCGCCATTAAGAATTCGCTGGTGGAGATATAGGGTGCTTTTCGGCACCCGGACAGAGCGGCAAAATTATTTCGCGCCCCAACCTTTCCGCACGGGCAAGCCATCTCGCTTTCCCCGAGTGGTATAAACAAAAAAGACGCCTTGAAGGGCGTCTTTTTTATGCGTACAGGCGGTCTGCGCTATCAGTATGCGGGTAAAACCTATTGCTGTTTCTTGGGTTTGCGGCGAGGTCTTTTTTTGAAAGGGACTTTCGCTTTCTCGGCGCCGGCCCATGAACGTTTGATATAATTCGTGTAGTCCCTCACTTCGGGTGTGTAGTCCGGGTTGCCGAACAGCGGCGACGATATGATATAGTCGGCCGTAGAGCGGTTGAAGGCGGTCGGGACGTTGTATAACGTCGCCAGGCGGAGCAACGCCTTCACGTCCACGTCGTGCGGCTGGGCTTCCATAGGGTCCCAGAAGAAGAACATCGCGTCTATCTGTTCCTGCGCGATCATCGCCCCGAGCATCTGGTCGCCGCCAAGCGGTCCCGATTTCAGAAGGGTTATGTTGGCTTCCGCCTCTATGTTTTCGCCGCGGCGTTCGGCAAGTGTTTTTTCCACCATTTTGCCGGTCGTCCCCGTACATACGAGCTTGCATTGCAGCAGCGCTTCCCAGTTCCATTCGACCCACGCGGCGAGGTCTTTCTTCATGTTGTCGTGGGCCACCAGAGCCAACGTCAGATTCTTTTTTGCGTCCATTTTTATCTTCTAATCATTTAATCGCCCCAAAGGTACGAATTTCGAAACTGCTTGCGGCATTTTCCGGGTAACGTTTTCGTTAATTCTTCCTGACGATCGCCTTGTTGTTGCGGCCGTCGATGAAAATATACAGCGGCTCAGGGAAGCGTACCCGCCGGAAGAATTCGCCTTCGTACTCGGCCGGCATGGCGTCCAGCGCGGCGGTGTCGAGGCTCCCGTCGTTCAGGAACGGGCTGATGGAGAGGTAGCCTACACCGAACGACGTGAGGTTCTGGAAGAAGTGCGTGCCCTGGCTTGGTTCGACCCTGAAGTCCTCTATGCCGCATTCGACTATCACTTTCGACTCGGAGATGTCCGGCCACTTGACCGGTATCCCGAGCCACGGGTCGCTCGACCCCCAGCGGCCCGGCCCCACGAGGACATATCCGCTTCCTTCTTCCCGCATTTTGATGTTCAGGGCGCGTATCTCGGCGGCCATGCGTTCGGTATGAGTCGTGTCGAAATCCGCGTGTTTGACGTAGATTATATCCCTCACGTTCTCCACTGCGCCCACGCCGAGCGCCCTCTCTGCGTATATTATCGCGTCCGAGGTATCCACCTCGGACCAATCGAGCGTGTTCTGCCCCTGTTTCTCCACTATGGGGCGTATTTGCAGGAAGTAGAACATCTGTTCGCGCCCCGGCGGAACGTCCATGTTGACGGCAAATTCTATCTCGACGGGCGTGCGCATCTCCCGGCTGCCCATTTCGAGCATGTCACGCAGGATGTCGGCCAGCGGAAAGGCGTCGTATTTCAGTACGCGCGAGAACGTTATGATCTTGCGCCCTTCGACCAGGCTGCTTTCCGATATGTACTGGTTCTGCATATCCCAAGTCGAGGCGGCGTATTTCATGTTGCGGAAACCGCGTGCGGTAGCCGAATTTATCTCGAAGCGCTCCAGGTTCACGGCATCGTTTATCGAGGTGCGGAATTCCTCCGGCCTCAGGTT
Source organism: Tidjanibacter sp. (assembly GCA_031552235.1). Taxonomy (GTDB): domain Bacteria; phylum Bacteroidota; class Bacteroidia; order Bacteroidales; family Rikenellaceae; genus WRDF01. The sequence goes on from JAVBMR010000002.1 coordinate 123,392, forward strand.
GAGGGCGTACATTTCCTTCTGGGTGTCGCGCAGCGCGAGTTCCGGCGAGGAGAGCTGCAATGTGTTTTTCGGGTATTTCGGGGAGAACCGCAGGGTCTGGCCGCCGTCCACAACCAACTTGCCCAGCCCCAGCGCGATGTTGGCGATGCCGTCTTCGGGCGTTTCGTCGCCGATGGGGTAGAAGTTGAGCGAACGCGCCACGCCGGATATCGTCGGGAAATACCATCCCTGGTCTTCCGTGCCGCAGACTTCCTGTATTATGATCGCCATCTTCTCTTCGCTCAGCAGGTTGTCCGTGGCCATTATGTAGGCGCGGCTTGCGGCGTAGAAGACAGACGCGTAGACGCTTTTTATTGCTTTCCCCAACAGGCGCAGCATCTGGTCCGAGTTGCTCGTGTAGGGGATCATGTATGTCGAGTAGATGCCCGCGAACGGCTGGTAGTGGGAATCTTCCAGTTTAGAGCTTGAGCGTATGGCGAGCGGCCTTTTCGTGGTCTGGATGATGATCTTCAGGTGTTCCACGAGCTCTTCAGGCAGGCGTGCGCTCACGAATTCCGAGAGTATGTCGTCGTCCGAGAAGTCGGAGTTGATGACGTATTTCAGTCCGTTGTCCACGATGAAGCGGTCGAAATAATCGGTCGCGATGACTACCGTGCGCGGGATAAGAACCCTCGCCTTGGGATATTTGTCATAGAAACCGTGCTTGAGCATCATGGTGTTGAAGAATGCCAGGCCACGGGCTTTGCCGCCTATCGAACCCGTACCCATCCGGGCGAAACCTATCGTTTCGTTGTATGTGTCGGGGTCGAATTTCGCCACCACGCCCTGCCCGAGCATAAGCCGGTAGTCGTGGATTATGTTGCACAATGCAGCCCGCAGCTCGTCGGTCGATTCGAAGCTGCTGCTTTTCAGCTTTTTCACGGTCGAGGCAATGGTAAACAACCCGCGCGAGTAGAGCCATTTCGACAGGTTGTCGCGCGAGGTGTGGTAGCGCAGCACGTCTTCGGGCAGTTCGCGTATCAGGCGCTGCATGTCGCGCAGGTCTTTGGCGCGTCCTATGACCTCGCCCGTTTCGAGGTCGCGGAAAACGAAGTCGCCGAACCCGAACTCCTGGCCGATATAGTCGCCCAGCTCCAGAAGGAGCGTCTTGGAATATTTCAGCAGGAAGCCCACACCCAGCTCGGCCGCCACCTCGCGCATGCTCTCCTGCGAGGATTGGAGCAGGAACGGCATATAGGGGTCGTCGTGCTTGATAAGGCGGCACAGGTCGATGCCCGCGTCGAGTTTTTCCATTTCGCTCGGGTCGTTCTTGTGTATCACGAACCCCACGTCGGAAATGACCCCCAGCAGGTTTTCCTTGTACTTTTCGTACAGGCCCACCGCTTCGTCGTAGTTCGTGGCCAGCAGGATCTTCGGGCGTGCGCGCTTGCGCATCATTTGCTGCTGTTCGTTCATCGCCTCGCGCAGGAACTCATGGCTTTGGTTCAGCACGAGCTTGTATATGGCCGGTAGGTAGGTGGAATAATATTTTATCGAGTCCTCCACGAGGAGTATCGCCTGGACTCCCTCTTCGAGTATGTCGTTGTCGGCGTTCATCCTGTCCTCGATGAGCTTTATGATCGCCAGCATCAGCTCGGCGTTGCCGTACCAGAAGAATATGTAGTCTATCGCCGACCGGTCTTCGTGGTCTATCCTGCGGAAAATGTCTTTCGAAAAGCTGGTCAGCAGCACCACAGGTAGTTCGGGGTATGTTTTCTTGACCTTCTTGGCGAAGTCGAACACGCTCAGCTCGCCGACGTTGTACATGGCGATAAGAAGGTCGTAATCTGTTTCTTTTTTCAGAATTTCGAGCGCCTCCCCGGCCGTCGCCACACGCGTTATCGAGGGAGGGTTGCTCAGGTTCAGGTCATAATATTCCTGGTTGATCTGTGCTTCGAGTTGGCCGTCTTCTTCGAGTATGTATGCATCGTAGCTGCTGCATATCAGCATTATCTTGCGGATACGGCGTTGCATCAACTGGCGGTAGTCGGTACTGGAGGGCGCTGAAAATGACCTGGTAGTTTCCATCGTCTGAGAGGCTTGTATTTTGTAAAAATAGTGCAAAAAAACGGGATAGCCTGCTTTTGTCCGAAATAAATGTGCGCCGCCCACATTGCAGAACGCAGGCGGTTTATTATCTTTGTTATTCTAACTGTAATGGAATACCCTTATGGAACGATATAAATTGGAGGTCGTAGAAACCAAAAAGCAGAAACGCGAATTCCTCGACCTCGCCCGCAGTATCTATGCCGGCAACCGCTATTGGGTCTATCCGCTCGACAACGATATCGAAGCGGTGTTCGACCCCAAGAAGAACGAGCAATTCGCCGATGGCGAGGCCATAAGGTGGATACTGCGCGATGCTTCCGGCGAGGTCGTGGGCCGCATAGCGGCATTTTACAACAAGGATGTGGCCGCCCTCAACGACCAGCCCACAGGCGGATGCGGCTTCTTCGAATCGGTAAACGACCAGAAAGTGGCCAACATCCTTTTCGATGCCGCCAAGTTGTGGCTGGAGCAGCGCGGGATGGAGGCGATGGACGGCCCGATAAACTTCGGCGACCGCGATTCGTGGTGGGGGCTGCTGGTCGACGGATTCGAGTTCCAGCCGCTCTACAACAACAACTACAACCCGCCGTACTACATCCAGCTGTTCGAAAATTACGGTTTTCAGAACTATTTCAATCAGCATACATATTCCCGCAACATCACGACAGGCGATCTGAGTCCGTCTGTGTACGACAGGGTAAAGCGCCTGCAGGAAACGCCGGGGTATAAGTTCGCGCACATCAGCAAGAAGAACCTCGAACAGGTGGCCGACGATTTCCGCCTTATATACAACAAGGCGTGGGCTATGTTCCCGGGCGTCAAGCCGATAGACTACGAGCATGCCCAGAAGCTGATGAATACGCTGAAGCCCATAATCGACGAGAATATCGTGTATTTCGCTTATTTCAACGACGAGCCGGTGGGTTTCTTCATCATGGTACCCGACCTGAACCGTGTGATCGGGCGTTTCAAGGGCAAGTTCAACATTATAAACAAATTGCGCCTGCTGTGGTTGCTGAAGATGCGCAAGGCCGACCGTGTTTTCGGCATAATATTCGGCGTCACGCCCGATTTCCACGGCAAAGGCATCGAGTCGGGGATCATATACGAGTTCGAGCAGGCCGTGGCTCGCGGTGATATAAAATACAAGACGCTGGAACTCGCGTGGATCGGAGACTTCAATCCCGTGATGATGCGCATGGTCGAGAACTACGTCTGCGCCCAGCGCCATAAAATGCACACCACATACCGCTACCTGTTCGACCGCAACAAGGAATTCACGCGCTGCCCGAGGATGGGTATGTCGAAAGGCAAATAGGGCGTCGCGCGTTGACCGGTGTTAAGATAAACAGGCTTCCGTCAGGGAGCCTTTTATTGTTTGCTGTTAATGGTTAAAACCCCGCAATTTTATTTCAGCTACTTTAGTTTCTATAATTTCTTGTTTTTTCTGGCTATTCGTCCGTTCTTCATCGCCGCCATCCGCTCCAAAGGGCGGCGATGAAGGTTGCCTTGCAACCCGGAAAGAGGAATTTATTCCTCTGACTAAACCCATGTACTTTAGTGCATGGGGGTTTTATACTTATCCGCAAAAGCCCCCTTTGATGCAGTATGCCGCCGGCGACTGGCGCGAACGAGCCGGGGCGAGTGTGGCAGCCCGCCGCAATGCGGAGAGTTTATTGTGATGATCCTGTCACATCCCTGCGGCACGATGCCTTTGCCCCCCGGTTGCCGGAAGTGAATATAATACGCCGCAAGCGGCTGGTTCAGGCGCCCCCCTTGGGGGCACTTGACGGCCTTCTTCGAAGAAGGCCGTCAAGATTTAAAGGGATAATTCAGAATTAAAAAGGAGCGCCCATACGGGCGCTCCTTTTTGTTTGTCGAGGGATCCGGGGTCTACGCTTTCTTCGATGGACGGAAGATGTTGAACCGGGCGAGTATACGGTTCTTGCGGCTGAGCATCAGCATGTCGAGCAGCAGGAACGCGAGCGCCGCCCAGATAAGGTATTGGTACTGTTCGTTGTATTCCTCGAAGACGGTTGAAGTGAACCTTGCTTTCTCGGTGTCGTTGACCTGGGCGATTATCTCGGACAGCCCCATGCTTTGGTTCGTGGCGCGGATGTAGCCTCCGCCGGTCGATATGGCGATCTGCTGCAATACCTGCTCGTCGAGTTTCGTCACGACCATGTTGCCGTCCTTGTCTTTGATGAATTCGCCGCCGATCGAAATCGGAGCGCCTTCGGGGGTGCCGATGCCGATGGAGTATATCGTGATGCCCTTGTCCGCTGCATTCGCGGCTGCCGAGAGGGCGTTGTCCTCGTGGTTCTCACCGTCCGAGATGAGGATTATCACGCGGCTGCCCTCGCTCTGGGAGGAGAACGAATTCGCCGCCATATCTATGGCCGCACCTATGGCCGTACCCTGCTTCGAAACGAGGTTGGGCGAGATCTGCGCCACGAAATTGCGTGCGGCGCGGTAGTCCGACGTGATGGGCAGCTGCACATACGCGTCGCCGGCGAAGACTATCAGCCCTATCTTATCCTGCTTAATCCCGTCCAGAAGCCTGTTTATGGCCGATTTGGTGCGTTCTAGGCGCGAGGGCTGGAAATCTTCCGCCAGCATGCTGTTCGACACGTCCACCACGAACATGATCTCGACGCCTTCGCGCTCTACCTCTTTCAGTTTCGATCCGAACTGCGGGCGTGCCAGCGCAACGATGATGCACACGACGGCGCAAAGCAGCAGGATGAATTTATTGCGCACCCTCCGGGGCGACGCTTCCGGCGAGAGGAGGGCTATGGTGGAGCGTTTCCCGAAACGTTCGAGCCGTTTGCGCCTCGCCCTCACGGTGTAGACGAATATCCCGACCATCGCCGGTATCAGCAACAGCAGGTAGAACATATGCGGGAATGCGAATCTGAACATACTCTCTGTTTCGTTTACGGGATGCGGCGCAGCCACAGTTTGCTGACGAGGAACTCCAGCACCAGAAGCCCCAGCGCCAAGAGGGCGTACATGGCGTAAAGTTCGTTGTATTTCGTGAAGTCGTCGGTTTCGATCTTCGTCTTTTCCAGTTCGTTGATGCGGTCGTAGACCTGCTGGAGGGTTTTGTTGTCGGTGGCTCTGAAGTACTCGCCGCCTGTCTTTTCGGCTATCTGGGTCAGGACCTCCTCGTCGATCTCGACCTCTACCGGGGCCAGTACCCTGTTCCCCCATTGGTCGTAGCCCGGCATCAGCGCCGTACCCCTCGTGCCGACGCCTATCGTGTAGACCTTGATGCCGTATGAAGCCGCTATGTCGGCTGCAGTGAGCGGTGTGATATGCCCAGAGTTGTTCACCCCGTCGGTCAAAAGGATTATCACCTTGCTCTCGGCGTCGCTGTCCTTGAGGCGGTTTACGGCTGTCCCGAGCCCGTTGCCTATGGCCGTGCCGTCCTCGATGAGGCCGCTGCGGATCTGCGACATGAGGTTGATGAGCGTCCTTTTGTCGGTGGTGAGCGGCGATTGGGTGAAACTTTCGCCGGCGAACACCACGATCCCTATGCGGTCGTTGGCGCGGTCCACGATGAATTTCGACGCCACTTCGCGTGCCACTGTTATCCTGTCGGGCCTGAAGTCCTGCGCCAGCATACTGCCCGACACGTCCATGGCAAGGACTATGTCGATGCCCTCGGTCGATGTGCGGCTGCCCTGTTCGCTGCTTTGCGGGCGGGCGAGGGCTATGACGAGCAGCGCTATCGCCCCGCACCTCAGCACAAAAGGCAGGTGGCGGGCATAATATTTCAGCGGTTTGCCTCCACCCTCCACACCCGAAACGCTCGATACCTGTATGGCCGCGTCCCCTTGCCATGTGCGCAGCACATAGTAGGCCGCCATCGGCACAAGTGCCAACAGCAGCCAAAGCAGGTCGGGGTTCGCGAATCGTGTTATGTTGTCCATGAGGTGTTTATATGTTTCCGCCCGGCTTCAATCTTCCGGCGGGCTTATGCTTTTATGTTTTACCAGTTCTTCGATGAACCTTTCCTGCCTGTTCTTCGATGAACCTCTTCTACCAGTTCTTTGACGACCCTCCCACGGCGCGGCCTTTCTGGGCGTCGACCTTCTCCTTGGTCTTTTCGTCGCCCTGCTCGATGGCCTGGAGCATCTGCTCGGCCTCCTCTTTTGTCATGCCGCCCTGCTCCTGATCCTGCTGATCCTGCTGATCCTGCTGGTCCTGCTGGTCCTGCTGGCCCTGGCCGTTCTGATCCTGCTTGTCCTGGTTCTGGTCGTTATTCCGGTCTTGCTTATCGTCGTCCTTATCTTGTTGGCCGTCCTTATCTTGCTGTTTGTCCTGATTCTGATCCTGGTTCTTGTCCTGCTGGTCCTTGTTGTCGTTATTGTCCTGATTCTGGTCGTTCTGCTGCTGTTCCTTGTCTTTTTCGAGGAGCTTTTTCGCATATGCCAGGTTGAATTTCGCCTCTACGTCGCCGGGGTTCAGGCGCAACGACTGCTTGTAGCTTTCGATGGCTTCTTCGAGCTTGCGCTGCTGGAACTGCGCGTTGCCGGCGTTGTAGTAATTATGCGCCAGCGATTCGACCGTCATTCCTTTCGGCGCCGGTTTCGAGAACGCGGCGGCGGCCTCCTCGAAGCGCCCCTGCTTGTAGTAGGCGTTACCGAGGTTGTACCCGGCCGCGAACGAGAGCGAATCTTTGCCTTTCGCCCGCAGGTAGTCGATCTCGCTTTCGGCGTAGTTGCCTTTCTCGTAGTCGCGGTTGCCCTTGCGGATGAACCTGCGCTCGGGCATGAGTTGGGCGAACGCCTCGCCGCCCGCAAACAGCAGGGCGAGCGTGAACATGACGATATGTAACGTGCGCCTATTCATACGGTTTAAGTGCGTTTGCCTCCGCGACCGCCGTCGTTTCGACCTCGGTCGGTTTGGTGTTTTCTATGAAGTAATACGCGGCGAAGTAGGCCTTCTCGTTGTCTTCCGCCTCGGGTATGTATTTGGCGAATTTCACGAGGTCGGCCTCGCGCAACACGTTGTCGAGGTCGGCATACGGTTTCTGCATTATCCCTGCGTCAGAGAGCGCCTCCATGATCTCTTCCGAGGTCATTTCCAGCGCGTTGATGTCGTACCGGCCTTCGATATATTCGCGCAGGATGCCGGTCAGGCGCGTGTAATAGGGCTTATGCTTGTTGTTCTGCCACAATTTCTGGTTGTGGAGCATTTCGAGGTTGCGGATGGCGGCGACGTGCGGCGGTTCGCTCGGCTTGAGCTTGCCCGTGGTTACGTCCTTTTTTCTCTTGCGCAGTATCACGATGGCGGCAATCGCTATGACTAACGGTCTTATTATGAAGATGTAGGCCAGTACGTACAGCAGTATTTCCATCGGGTTGAACGGGGCTTTCGCCACGGGTTTGATGTCGTAGATGGTTTGCTTCGTGGTGTCGATCTGGAACGTGGTCACGGTAAGCATCAGCGAGTCCACCGAATAGAGCGTATCCGTGAGGTTTTTGTCGATCCACATTACCGGGATCTTGCCGATGGTGTAGTAGCCTTCGTCGAACGTTGTGAGCCTGTATCTTTTGCGCAGTTCGATCCGGCGGCCGTCCTGTTTGAGCGTGTCGACCGGGCCTTCCTCAAGCAGTTCTATCTGGTCGCTGACCATCTTCCCCTCGAAAGCCGGGAAGTCGACTATCTGCATAAGGTCTTTGTCGACGGTTATTTCGAGTGTGAAGTGATCGCCTATCGAGACGCTGTCGGGTGTTACCGAAGCCCGCACGACAGGGGGGACAGGGCCGCCCGAAGAACCATGCCCGGCCTGAGGGCTTCCCTGCCCGTGGAGCAGCGGTATGCACATCGCCACGCACGCGATGATCGCCAAACCGTATTTTGCCAGCCACCTCTTCATGCCTACCTCTTTTTGAACAGTTTCATCAGCGACTTCACATAGTCCTCGCCTGTCGATACGGCCACGTTGTCCACCTTCGCGCGATTGAGTATCTGCGTGACCTCGCTTGAGTGCTTAATCCACTCTTCGCTGTAACGGTCGCGGACTTTCCTCGACGAGGTGTCGACCCATACTTTTTTGCCGGTTTCGGCGTCTTTCAACTCGACTATGCCAACGTCAGGCAACTCGGTTTCCCTCTCGTCGTAGACGCGGATGCCCACGATGTCGTGCTTCCGGCTTGCGATCTTGAGCGCGTCCTCGAAAGCCTGCATGTCCTCGGGCTTGTCCATGAAGTCCGACAGGACGAACATCGTGCAGCGTTTCTTGAGCATGTTCGTTATGTAGCGCAGAGGTTCGGACAGCGACGTCCCCGTGTCTTCCGGCCGGAACTCGATAAGTTCGCGGATTATCATCAGAACGTGTGCGCGGCCTTTTTTTGGCGGGATGAATTTCTCGACCTTGTCGCTGAAGAACAGGCAGCCTACCTTGTCGTTATTTTCCGATGCCGAGAACGCCAGTACGGCGGCTATCTCGGTGATTATGTTCTTTTTGAGCTTGTCCGTTGTCCCGAACATACGCGAAGAGCTGACGTCGACCATGAGCATCATTGTCAGCTCGCGCTCCTCTTCGAAAGTCTTGACGTATGGCGAGTTGTTACGCGCGGTCACGTTCCAGTCGATGTCGCGCACGTCGTCGCCCACGCGGTACTCGCGCACCTCGCTGAACGCCATACCGCGGCCCTTGAACGCGCTGTGGTAGCGCCCGGCAAATATCTCGTTGCTGAGCCCCCGCGTCTTGATCTCGATCTTGCGGACCTGTTTGAGTATGTCGTTGCTGGTTTCCAAACGTATTATTTTCTGACAGGCTGCCTGTTCGGCTGTGGTTTGTCTGTCGGTTGTTTACTTTGCTGTTCCTGACTTTTTATCTTCTGCATGATCGTGTCCAGTCGCTTTTCCTCGGCGGCAAGGTCGGAGCACGGAACGAATGTGCCATCGACTCCTACGGAGGGCAGGCTGAATTCCTGAGCGCTGATGCCTATGATTTCATGGCTTGCGGGAGGGGTCGGTTTATTCGGGTCTTTTCCCTGTTTTTTTAGGATTTCGCTCATTGGGCTGTCCCCGAAGCCGGTGTACACTATTATTATGTACTTGCCGTTTTTAACTTTCCCTTCTTTCTTTTTGTTGTATTTGGTTACAGGTTCATCGCTCAGGTAATAAGTGAAAGTTGCATCCGCCATCTTCATGCCCTTCCAATATATCAATTGCTTGCCCGTTCCCTTTTCGAACGTAAAGAAAATCGCATCTCCGATAGCATCGCAGTGTTTGCCGCAATCGTGTCCCCAGATTGTTGAGGTCAGGATGTCCAGCGTGCTTTGTTTTTCTTTCGCTTCGGCACCCAACGCTCCGGCCAGAAGCAGGGTGAGCGACACGAGTAAAAGTCTCAGGTTTTTCATGGTGTCAGGGGTTTTGTCGGGTTGTCGGGTAAGGCAGGGAGGCGCGAACGGTTACGGCACCTCCACGTTGTTCAGTATCTCGGTTATGATCTCTTCCGAGGTGATGTTCTCGGCTTCGGCTTCGTAGGTGAGGCCGATGCGGTGGCGCAGCACATCGTGGCATACCGCGCGCACGTCTTCCGGAATTACATAGCCGCGCCGTTTGATGAACGCATAGGCCTTCGACGCCTTGGCCAGCGAGATGCTCGCACGCGGCGACCCGCCGTAGCTGATGAGCGCCGCGAGTTGTTTCAGGTTGTAATCCTGCGGTTCGCGCGTGGCGAAGATTATGTCGATGATATATTTTTCGATCTTCTCGTCCATATATACGTCGTTCACCACCGCGCGCGCCTTTACGATATCGTCCGGCGTGATGACCTTGTTCACTGTCGGGAAACCGCCGCCCATCATGTTGAGGCGCACGATGTCGCGCTCCTCCTGCTTCTTGGGGTAGGTGATTTTGGCCTTGAGCATGAATCGGTCGACCTGCGCTTCGGGAAGCGGATATGTACCTTCCTGTTCGAGCGGGTTCTGCGTGGCCAGCACGAGGAACGGCTGCGGGAGCGGGAACGTTTCGTCGCCGATGGTAACCTGGCGCTCCTGCATGGCTTCGAGAAGTGCGCTCTGCACCTTGGCCGGGGAACGGTTGATTTCGTCCGCGAGTATGAAGTTGGCGAAAACAGGCCCCTTCTTGACCGCGAACTCCTCTTTCTTCTGCGAATATATGAGCGTACCGATAAGGTCGGCAGGCAGAAGGTCGGGAGTGAACTGGATGCGGCTGAATTTTGCGTCCACGGCTTGCGCGAGGGTCGTGATGGCCAGCGTCTTGGCGAGGCCTGGCACGCCTTCGAGAAGGATATGCCCGTTCGACAAAAGGCCGATCAGCAGGGTGTCTAACAGGTGCTTTTGACCGATTATGACCTTGCCCATCTCCATGTAAAGCGTATCGACGAAAACGCTTTCGCGTCCTATGCGCTCGTTCAGCTCCTTGATATTGATAACGTCGCTCATTATATAGTAAGTTTTGTTGTTCCCGTGATGTCAAAAAAACGGCTTTCGGCCGCCTGTTACCGGTGTTTCGTTTCCATTGAACGTGCCGAACGCAAATTTATTATAAATTTTCTTAAAAAATCAGTTCCTGGATTTAATATATGGGGTAAAATATAGCGTGTGGTTGCAATAATGCAGTCTGCCGTCGGCGGAGGGCAAGTTGTGTAACGACGCAGCTCGCCGCGTGGGGCGGCGGCAGGCTGCCGGTGTCGCCTTAGGCGACACCGAATAATAGAAATAACTTGTTCGAAAAAGCAATAAAATCCCGGCGAAACCCTAACTTTGTAATTCAAAAAAAGCAGGAGAAAAGAAGTGTCCGAATTACTCAAGAACCTCAATGAGGCCCAGCGTGCGGCGGTCGTCAACTACGGCTGCCCGTCGCTTATCATAGCCGGTGCCGGGTCGGGCAAGACCCGCGTGCTGACCAGCCGCATAGCCTATATGCTCGAACAGGGTGTGCAGCCCTGGCGCATACTGGCGCTCACGTTCACCAACAAGGCCGCCGCCGAAATGCGCGAACGCATAGCCAAAATGGTGTCCAAGGAGCAGAGCGACCGCCTCTGGATGGGGACGTTCCACTCCATTTTCCTCAAGATACTGCGCATGGAGGCCGACAAACTGGGCTATCCGGCCAGCTTCACGATATACGACACCTCCGACAGCCGCAACCTGATAAAGACCATCGTCAAGGAGATGGGCCTGCCCGACGAGCATTATAAGCCCAACGCCGTGCATTCGCGCATCTCGCTCGCGAAGAACAACCTCGTGACCCCGGCGGCATACGAGGCCAACCCGTCGTATGTGGCCGAAGACCGCCAGCGCAAGATGCCCGAGTTCATCGAGGTCTACAAGGCCTATATGCGCCGCTGTAAGGAGAACGGCGCGATGGATTTCGATGATATGCTGCTCAATATCAATATACTGTTCCGCGATTTCCCCGATGTGCTGGCCAAGTATCAGGAGCGTTTCCAATATATCCTCGTGGACGAGTATCAGGACACCAACTACGCGCAGTATATCATAATCCGCCGCCTTGCCGAGAAGCACACCAATGTTTGCGTGGTGGGCGACGACGCGCAGAGCATTTACTCCTTCCGGGGAGCGAAAATCGAAAATATCCTGAAATTCCGGAACGATTTCCCCCAGGCGAAAACTTTCAAGCTGGAGCAGAACTACCGCTCGACACAAAACATAGTGGGTGCGGCCAACAGCGTCATCGAGAAGAACAAGAACCGTCTCGACAAGGCTTCGTTCTCGCAGGGCGACAAGGGCGAGCTGATAAAGGTTATGAAGGCCTACACCGATCAGGAAGAGGCTTCGCTCGTAGCGGACGAGATTCGTTCGCTGGCGCGCGGCGGCGCCAAGTGGAGCGAAGTGGCACTGCTTTACCGCACCAACATGCAGTCGCGCGTGTTCGAGGAGGCTTTCCGCCGCCGCGGCATACCGTACCGCATCTATGGCGGCATGTCATTCTACCAACGCAAGGAAGTGAAGGACTTGATGGCCTACATGCAACTTATAGTCAATCCGAATGACGACGTGGCGTTCCGCCGAATCGTGAATTACCCGGCAAGGGGCATCGGCGACACCACCGTGGGCCGCCTTGCCCAGTCGGCTTCGGACAAAGGGCAGAGCATATGGCTCTTCGCCACGACAGGCGACCTCAAGGAGGCCGGGTTGAATGCCGGTGCGGAGCGGAAGATCAAGGATTTTACGGAGCTGATAAACTCGCTCTCGCAGGACCGCACCACGATGACGCTATACGAATTCGGCCTCAACGTGGCGACCAAAAGCGGAATTATCGGCAGTTACAAGATAGAGAACACGCCCGAGTCACAGAGCGCCCTCCAGAACATAGAGGAGCTTCTGAACTCGATGCAGCTTTTCTCGGAGCAGCAGCAGGCCGAGATGCAGTTCGACCCCACCACCGGCGAACCGCTGGAGGGCGTTAAGGTCGAGCCGTCGGTCACGGAGTGGCTCCAGAGTGTTACCCTGCTGACCGACATGGACAGCGAGGAGGAGGACCGCGAGAAGGTGACGCTTATGACCATCCACTCGGCCAAGGGGCTGGAATTCAAATACGTATTCATTGTGGGATTGGAAGAGAACCTGTTCCCGAGCATGATGAGCATGGACGGCGCAGAGGGCATCGAAGAGGAGCGCAGGCTTTTCTACGTCGCCATAACCCGCGCGATGGAGAAGGCGTTCCTGTCGTTCTCCGAGATGCGTTTCAAGTGGGGGTCGATGGAGTTTTGCTCCCCGAGCCGCTTCCTCTCGGAGATCGACCCGAAATACCTCGACATAGCGTTCGAACTGGGCGAGGCCGGGGGACGCAACCGTCCGGCGGAAACTGTACGTAAGAATTACGGCGACCATAACGAGCGCGCGCAGGGGGGCGGCAGGCCGACCGGACAACGCTCTGCAGGTCAGCCGGGCCAGCGCCAACCGTGGGAGCGGCGTTCGGAATCTTCCGGGTCGGCGAAACCGGCACCTCGTTATGAGTCACCCAAGCCTGTCGAAGGCCCTGACAGCCGGTTCAAAAGCATGGGGACAAGGGTGGCGCGACCGGAAAGCGACGCGGCGGCCGTGCCGGCAGAAAGTTCATGCACTGACACTCGGGAGTGCGCGGAGGTGCCTGTTAATTCCGTGTGCCGGGAGGCACCCGACAGCGGCGCGTTCGAGGTGGGGCAGAGGGTGGCGCACGCCAAGTTCGGCATCGGCACTGTTTCGCATATCGAGCATTTCGGCGGCGACCGCAAGATAACGGTACTGTTCGACGATGCCGCCGCGGGAAAGAAGACGCTCCTGAGCAAATACGCGAAACTCGCCATAGTGGGCTGAGAATCTGTTGGGATTATAATTTTAGTCTTATTCGGCCTTCTTTGAAGGCCATCGGGCGCCCCCGAGGGGGGGGCAGGAGCGCCCGAAAGAGGATATTCGGCTGTTTCTACCCGGTCTGGTCTGGCCACAAGATAACTTTATAAAACTTCGATTATGACTGTAAAGCAAAGATACGAAGGTGTGATACGCTGGTTCTCGGAGAACATGCCGGTGGCCGAAACAGAGCTTGATTACAAGACACCATACCAACTGCTTGTGGCTACGATGCTCGCGGCGCAGTGTACGGACAAGCGTGTGAACATGACCACGCCTGCGCTTTTCGACAAATACCCCACGCCGCAGCTCCTTGCCGAGGCCGAGCCTGAGGAGGTGTTCGCCTACATCAAGAGCATATCGTACCCCAACAACAAGGCCAAACATCTTGTGAATATGGCCAAGATGGTCGTGTCCGAATTTGGCGGTGAGATCCCGACCGACCTCGATCAGTTGCAGAGATTACCGGGTGTGGGGCGCAAGACCGCCAACGTGATGGGCGCCGTCATATTCCACAAAAACGTAATGCCGGTCGATACGCACGTCTTCCGTGTTTCGGCCCGCATAGGGCTGACGACCAACGCCAAGACACCGCTCCAGACCGAAATGCAGCTCGTGAAGCATATTCCCGAAAACCTGCTGCCGCTTGCCCATCACTGGCTTATCCTGCATGGGCGTTACGTGTGCGTGGCCCGCAAACCGCATTGCGGCGAGTGCGGCATCACGGCCTACTGCAAGTATTTTGCTAAGGTACGGGATCTTAATTCGTGAAATATATAATAAGTAATTTGTCCTGCATCCATGACGATCGCGGAGAAGTTGGCGTGTCGATAGCGTTATATGAAAATAAATACATATCTTTATAGGGAAAACTTTAACCTTATAACTTATTGTATGAAAACAAATGCTCCTAAAAGCACGACCATTATCATTGCTGTCATTTTGGTATTAGTGGCTTTAATCGGTTATTTCGTTGCAATTCCGTTTATTACGGCGTATTGTTTCTGGATTTTGCTGGCCGGGTTTGGCGTTTTGCTGGCAGGGAATCTCCTTAAAGGATTTTAGCTTACGGACCGTGTATGAAAAATGCCTCATAAAAATGAGGCATTTTTTATTATGCTTATCCGCAATGATTCACCTGATATTTTTCCAATTAATCCCGGGGTGTAATTGCAGGTCTCGACGACCGCCGATGCGACCGTCGGGACGCCGCATGGGGCGGCAGTAGGCTGCCGGTACAGCGTGAGGCAACACCTATGAAAATACCCGGCCGAAAAAGAATGAATTAAAGGCAGGGATTTTTTGCGGATAGACGTAAAATAATCAGCCCTGCTTGCGGTAGCAGATGGCGTCGAAAAGCGCTACCTCCGCACCGTCCTGCTTTTTGACGCTGACATGGTATTGGGCGATCCTCTTTCTCAGCAGCGTTTCGCGCGCGGTGGCGGTCAGCACGTCCCCCTCGTATGCCGATTCGAGGTAGCGTATGTCCGACTGCATCGAGAACGCCGGAATTCCGTGGGCGTTGACCGCCGCGGCGAGCGCGAGGTCGGCAAGTGTGAAAATAGCGCCGCCCTGCGTCACCCCGAACGCGTTGAGGTGTTTCCTGCCTATGGTCATTCTCGCAGTCGCGCTACCGGGGGCGACTTCTTCAAGTGTAATTCCCGCTTCGGCCGCGAAGGCGTCTTTCTTCATCAATTCTTTATAATCCATGTTTTTGTAATTTAAATTATTCTCGACATTCCGTGAAAGCCGGCTGGCCGCCCTAACCGAGGGACGCAGCAGGGGAAGAGGTCGCTAAAGCAATTTATTTTTGGAATTATCCCTTTGGGGCTTGTTGCTATGGTTTCGGCTTGCTTTGCAAGCCGTCAGCCCGACGCTACCCGGCGCGGAGGGCTGATATTTTACCTGCGGCTAAATACATCCTCCGCTGGCGTCGGACAGAATATAACAAGCCCCAAAGGGATAATTCCGTTTATTTTTATAGCATCCTGCCGCTTGCGGTTTGGATAGTTGGCAGAATCGACAAAGGGGTCCCGAAAGACCCCTTTGTCGTTAGGCCGAGGCCTGTTTACTGCTGTTTGAGCGCCGCGTGTGCAGCCGCGAGGCGTGCGATCGGCACACGGAACGGAGAGCAGCTCACGTAGTTGAGGCCAGCGTAGTGGCAGAACTCTACCGAGCTGGGTTCGCCGCCGTGCTCGCCGCAGATACCGCACTTGAGGACGGGGCGTGTGCCGCGGCCTTTGAGTACGGCTTCGCGTACCAGTTGCCCGACGCCGTTCTGGTCGAGGATCTGGAACGGATCGTTTTTCACGAGGCCTTTTTCGAGGTATATCGGCAGGAACTTGCTGATGTCATCGCGCGAGAACCCGAGGGTCATCTGCGTGAGGTCGTTCGTTCCGAACGAGAAGAACTCGGCGACTTCGGCGATCTGGTTTGCGGTGACTGCCGCGCGCGGAACCTCGATCATCGTACCCACCATGTATTCGATCCTGTCGTTGCGTTCGCAGAACACCTGGTCGGCGACAGTGTCGATGATGTTTTTCTGGTAGCGGAGTTCCTTGTGGTTGCCAACGAGCGGGACCATGATCTCGACGTGTACCGGGATGCCTTTCTTCTTCACGTTCATTGCGGCCTCGATGATGGCGCGGGCCTGCATTTCCGTGATCTCGGGGTATGTGTTGCCCAGGCGGCAGCCGCGGTGTCCGAGCATCGGGTTCACCTCGTGGAGCGACTCTACCTTTTCTTTCACGACTTCGAGGGTGATTCCCATGTCTTTCGCCATCTCCTGCTGCTCTTTCTCTGTCTGCGGGAGGAACTCGTGGAGTGGCGGGTCGAGAAGGCGCACGGTCACGGCATAGCCGTTCATCACTTCGAACAGCTGTTCGAAGTCGCCGCGCTGTATCGGGAGGAGTTTCGCGAGGGCTTTGCGGCGTCCTGCTTCGTCGTCGGCGAGGATCATTTCGCGTACCGACTTGATGCGGTCGCCTTCGAAGAACATGTGCTCGGTACGGCAGAGGCCGATGCCTTCCGCACCGAACTGGAATGCCGTTTTAGCGTCGTTCGGCGTGTCGGCGTTGGCGCGCACTTTCATGTGGGCGTACTTACCGGCGAGGTCCATGAGCTTGCCGAAATCGCCGTCGAGTTCGGCAGCTTTGGTAGCCACCTGGCCCAGGTAAACTTCGCCGGTGGTACCGTTGAGCGAGATCGCTTCGCCTTCCTTTATGGTCGTTCCGTTGATAACGAGCGTGCGTGTTTTGTAATCTATCTTGGCTTCGCCGGCACCCGACACGCAGCATTTACCCATGCCGCGCGCAACAACTGCCGCGTGCGATGTCATACCGCCGCGCGCTGTGAGGATACCCGCCGCAACGTTCATCCCCTTGAGGTCTTCGGGCGAGGTTTCCACGCGCACGAGGATGGCTTTTTTGCCGCTGGCCGCCAGTTTCTCGGCATCTTCGGCGAAGAACACGATGGGGCCGCTGGCAGCGCCCGGCGATGCCGGAAGGCCTTTAGTGAGGACTTTGGCGCTCTTAATTGCATCCTTGTCGAATACAGGGTGGAGGAGTTCGTCGAGTTTCGCGGGCTCGCAGCGAAGGACCGCCGTCTGCTCGTCGATCATGCCCTGGTCGAGCATGTCCATGGCGATCTTGACCATGGCCGCGCCGGTGCGTTTGCCGCTGCGGGTCTGGAGCATCCAAAGCTTGCCGTCCTGTATCGTGAATTCGAGGTCCTGCATATCTTTGAAGTAGTCTTCCAGATTCTGCTGCGTTTCGTTGAGGTCTTTGTACGCTTCCGGCATAACTTCTTCGAGCGAAGCGTATTTGGCTTTGCGTTCCTCTTCCGAAACGTTCTGCGCTTTCGCCCAGCGGCGGCTGCCTTCGAGGGTGATCTGCTGCGGCGTGCGGATACCTGCCACAACGTCCTCGCCCTGTGCGTTTACAAGGTATTCGCCGTTGAAGATGTCTTCACCCGTTGCTGCGTCGCGGGTGAAGCAAACGCCGGTAGCCGAGTTGTTGCCCATGTTGCCGAACACCATGGCCTGTACGTTGACGGCCGTTCCCCATTCCGCCGGGATGTTGTTCAGTTTGCGGTAGTAGATCGCGCGATCGTTCATCCAACTCTGGAACACCGAGTTCACGGCGCCCCACAACTGTTCCCACGGATCGGCCGGGAAGTCCTTGCCGGTCTGTTTCTTAACGGCCGCCTTGAACCTTTTGACCATTTCCTTGAGGTCTTCGGTCGAGAGGTCGGTGTCGTTGTCGACCTTCTTTTCCTCTTTTATTTCGTCGATGATCACTTCGAACGGGTCGTGGTCTTCCTTGCTTTCGGGTTTCATGCCGAGCACCACGTCGCCGTACATCTGCACGAAGCGGCGGTAGGAGTCCCATGCGAAGCGGGCGTTGCCCGAACGTTTCGCGATTGCTTCGACCGCTTCGTCGTTAAGCCCGAGGTTGAGGATGGTGTCCATCATACCGGGCATCGAGGCGCGTGCGCCCGAACGCACTGACATAAGGAGCGGGTTTTCCTTGCCGCCGAACTGAGCGCCGGTGAGGCTTTCCACGAGTTTCATGGCCTGTTCCACTTCCGGGCGGATCATCGCTACGGACGCGTCCTTGCCTTTCTGGTAGTACTCCGTACACACTTCGGTCGTGATCGTGAATCCCGGAGGTACGGGGATGCCGATAAGGTTCATTTCCGCGAGGTTGGCTCCTTTGCCGCCCAGCAGTTCTTTCATTTTGCCGTTGCCCTCGGCTTTCTTGTTCCCGAAGGTGTAGACTCTTTTAGACTGTGCCATTGTTCCGTTTGTATTTTATGAAGTTTGTAATTGATAGTCCGATAGTTTGCGAATATAACTATTTTTCCCAGAAAACCAAAGGCCGCCCACATATTGGAGGGCGGCCGGTGCTGGTTTAATTTCTTACTGGATGTTCCTGATGCGCTTTTCCCATGCCCAGGCGGCGGCGAGGGTCTGGTCGAGCGTGCGCTCGGCCTTCCAGCCCAGTTCGTTGTTGGCGAGCTTGGTGTCGGCCCAAACCGCTTCCACGTCGCCGGCGCGGCGTCCCACTATCTTATAGGGGACGTTGACGCCGTTGACTTTCTGGAACGTGCTCAGGAGTTCAAGCACCGATACGGGTATGCCTGTGCCGATGTTGAATATTTCGTATTCCGATTTGTTCTTGTTTTCGACCATGCGTCGCACGGCAACTACGTGTGCTTTGGCGAGGTCGACCACGTCGATGTAGTCGCGCAGGGCCGATCCGTCGGGCGTGTTGTAGTCGTCGCCGAACACGCTGAGTTCCTTGCGGATGCCCGCGGCGGTTTGGGTTATGAACGGCACGAGGTTGTTGGGTACGCCTTTCGGGAGTTCGCCAATGAGCGCCGAGGGGTGCGCGCCCATAGGGTTGAAGTAGCGCAATGCTATGCCTTTGAGGTTCTTATATGCCGCCACGCTGTCGCGCAGGACGTCCTCGCATATCTGCTTTGTGTTGCCGTAGGGCGATGTCGCGGGCTTGCGCGGGGTCTGCTCCGTGGCCGGGAGGGTGTCGGGCTGGCCATATACTGTGGCCGAAGACGAGAATACGATATTGCCCACGCCGTTCTCGTTCATGAGTTCGAGGATATTCACGAACGAACCCACGTTGTTGCGGTAGTAGAGCAGGGGTTTCTCCACCGATTCGCCCACGGCCTTGCTGGCCGCGAAGTGGATGACCGAGTCGAATTTATATTTCTTGAAAACTTTTTCGAGCTGCTCGCGGCTGTTGCAGTCGGCCTTCTCGAACGGCACGTCCACGCCTGTGATCTTGCGCACGCCTTCAACGGCGTCCATGTCAGAGTTCGAAAGGTCGTCCGCGATGACAACCCCGAAACCGGCGTTGATGAGTTCTACGGCGGTGTGTGTACCTATGAAACCGGCGCCTCCGGTAACCAATACAGTGTTTTTCATATCTTGGGTTTAAATTTATATCGGGTCGTTGCCAATAGGGTTCAAAAATACAAAATCTTATGAATCATTCGCCGGAATCAGTCAAAAAAGAGTTATTTTTGCGCCATAGTCAATCAAGTCAATCAAAATACGTAGAAATATGCTGTATCCGTTGAAATTCAAACCGCGCTTCAAGGAGCGCATCTGGGGCGGCACCACGCTCGCCGAAAAGATGGGCAAGAAACTGCCCGAGGGAAAAAAAATAGGCGAAAGCTGGGAATTGTCCGGAGTGGAGGGCGACATATCGGTCGTCGCGAACGGCAAACTCAAGGGCAATAACCTTGAAGAGCTGATCGAGGTCTACATGGGCGAGCTGGTCGGCGAAAAGGTTTTTTCCAGATTCGGCATCGAGTTTCCGCTTCTTATCAAGTTGATCGACGCCCGCGACGTGCTTTCGATACAGGTGCATCCCGACGACGAACTTGCCCGCGAACGCCACAATTCCTACGGCAAGACCGAAATGTGGTATGTTGTGGGCAACGAGTCTGGAGCGTTCCTCTATGTGGGTTTCAACGGGAAAGTAAGCCGCGAGCAGTACCTCGACGCCGTCGCGAAAGGCACGCTTCCCGAACTTCTTGCGAAATACGAGGTTAAGCCGGGCGATGCCTATTTCATACCCGCCGGGACGATTCACGCCATCGGCAAAGGCCTTCTGA
The DNA here is from genome assembly GCA_031552235.1 of Tidjanibacter sp. Classification (GTDB taxonomy): domain Bacteria; phylum Bacteroidota; class Bacteroidia; order Bacteroidales; family Rikenellaceae; genus WRDF01. Next base: position 143,461 of record JAVBMR010000002.1, read on the forward strand.
TCGCCGAGATACAGCAGACTTCCGACGTTACCTACCGCGTGGACGACTGGGGTCGCGTGGACGACAACGGCAAACCGCGCGAACTGCACACGGAACTCGCCATAGACGCCATAGATTTCGGCGAGCCGCAAGACCTGAACGTTACGGCCGCGCCGATAGTCAACGAGCCGGTCAATATCGCCGACAGCCAGTATTTCACGACCAACGAGATAGAGGTTGACGGTACGGTGGAACGCGATTACGCGCCGATAGATTCCTTTGTGATATACATGTGCCTCGAAGGTTCGCTCAAGGTGGGCTGGGCGGAAGGCGAGGAGACGCTCGCGCAGGGTGAAACCATGCTGATCCCTGCCGAAATCGACAGCGTGACGCTCACCGGCAAAGGCAACCTGCTGGAGGTTTACGTGAAGTAATTTATGCGGAATTTCCCGCCTTACGTTGTTGATTTGCAAGAGGAATTCCGGCTTGCAAAGCAGGCCGTCAGCCCGCAGCCACCCGGCGCGGAGGGATGATTCCCGCCTTCGGCTCGATTCATCTTCCGCTGGCTGCGAGCCGAATCCCCTGTGGGATATTCTGATTATCATAAGACAAGGCCTTAAATAGGCACGGTAGCTAAAACGCCTGCCGCGGACAATCCGCGGCAGGCGTTTCGCTGTTTTGGCGGCATGCGCAGCCACGTTTTTTAACATTCCCCGGCGGATTTGAAGAAATTCGCAATTTTACGATGCCCAAAGATGGCGGAACAGGGAAAAAGATGTAACTTTGCCCGAAGTGTTTTTTATAATCAACGGGAGTTTCATTTAAGAAACCCACGCAACTAACGGGATGCAAATGAAGAAGTACAATCGTTACCTTGTCACATCGGCGCTGCCTTATGCCAACGGGCCTGTCCATATCGGTCACCTCGCGGGCGTGTACGTGCCGTCGGATATCTATGTGCGTTACCTCAGGCTCAAGGGCGAGGATGTGGTGTGGGTCTGCGGGTCCGACGAACACGGCGTGCCGATCACGCTCAAAGCCCGCGCCGAAGGCGTCACGCCGCAGGATGTCGTGGACAAGTACAACGCGATGATAAAGGCCTCGTTCGAAGAGCTGGGCATCTCGTTCGACATATACTCGCGCACAACATCCCCGACCCACTATAAAACCGCGTCGGACTTCTTCCGCGTGCTGTATGACAAAGGCGAATTCACGGAGCAGACCTCGATGCAGTTCTACGACGAGGAGGCGAAAGTATTCCTTGCCGACCGCTATATAATGGGTACGTGTCCCCACTGTCAGAACGAGAGGGCCTACGGCGACCAGTGCGAGAAGTGCGGAAGCACGCTCAACGCCACCGACCTCATCAACCCGAAGAGTACCATCACGGGTTCGGTGCCGGTCATGAGGGAAACCAAACACTGGTACCTCCCGCTCGACAAGCACGAGAAATTCCTGCGCGAATGGATACTCGACGGACATAAAGAATGGAAAGCCAACGTGTACGGGCAGTGCAAAAGCTGGCTCGACCTTGGCTTGCAGCCGCGCGCCGTTAGCCGCGACCTCGACTGGGGTATCCCCGTTCCGGTCGAAGGCGCCGAAGGCAAAGTGCTTTACGTGTGGTTCGACGCGCCGATAGGCTATATCTCGGCGACCAAAGACCTCACACCCGACTGGGAAAAATACTGGAAAAGCGAGGACACCAAGATGGTGCACTTCATAGGCAAGGACAACATCGTGTTCCACTGCATCGTTTTCCCCGCCATGCTCAAGGCTCACGGCGGTTTCATACTTCCCGAGAACGTGCCGGCCAACGAATTCCTCAACCTCGAAGGCGACAAAATTTCGACCTCGCGCAACTGGGCTGTATGGCTCCACGAATACCTCAAAGACTTCCCCGGCAAGCAGGATATGCTACGCTATGTCCTGTGTGCCAACGCGCCCGAAACCAAGGACAACGACTTCACATGGAAGGACTTCCAGGTACGCGTGAACAACGAACTGGTTGCCGTGCTGGGCAACTTCGTGAACCGCGCACTGGTGCTTACCGAGAAATATTTCGAAGGCAAAGTCCCGGCGCTCGGCGCACTGACCGACTACGATAAAGATATTCTCGGTGAACTGCCGCAACTGCGCGCTTCGCTCGAAGAAAATATAGAGAATTACCGTTTCCGCGAAGCGCTCAAGGACGCCATGTCCATCGCGCGCCTCGGTAACAAATACCTCGCCGACACCGAACCGTGGAAGGTTGTCAAGGAAGATCCGAGCAGGGTGGCTACGATACTCAACGTCGCGCTGCAGATCACGGCCAACCTCGCGATAGCCTCGGAGCCGTTCATGCCGTTCACATCGGCCAAGATACTCAGGATGTTGAACGCGGAGCCGTTCGGATGGGACCACCTCGGCCGTACTGACCTCATCGCCGCAGGGCATAAGATCGGTATCCCGGAGCTGCTGTTCGAAAAAGTGGAGGACAGCGTGGTCGAACAGCAGTTGCAGAAACTTGCCGACACGCGCAGGCAGAACCAGATACAGGAAGCCGGCGGCGGGGCCATAGAGCCACAGAAGGACACCATATCGTTCGACGATTTCGGGGCTATGGATATCCGTGTTTCCACTGTTCTGGCCGCCGAAAAGGTTGCCAAAACCAAAAAACTGCTGAAGCTTACTATCGACACGGGCATAGACAAGCGCGAGATAGTTTCGGGGATCGCGGAATACTACACGCCCGAGGAGATGGTTGGGAAACAGGTGCTTGTGCTGGTGAACCTCGCCCCGCGCGAACTCAAAGGGATCGTGTCGCAGGGCATGATACTGATGGCGAGCGACCCGGCCACCGGAAAACTTTCGCTCGTTTCGCCCGCCGACAAGGTCAAAAGCGGAGCGGCGATAGGGTAAGTGCCTCCCGGCACACAGCATTGACATGGAGGTCGGTGTTTGCCTGAATGTGATGCGGCTATAAGATACGCTGTTTTGAAGATGAAATTATGATCGTAACAGTATCGGTACTCGGGTTTTGTGCGCTTCTTTGCTTGGTTCTCGGGGGTATATTCCTCAACGGCAAAGGCGTAGGTATGATAAACATGCCCGCAGAAAGAAAGGCCGAGTGGGACGAAAAAGAGCTGTGCAGGTTCGTGGGCCGGTTTATGATATTTCTGACACTGTGCCTCGTGTTGCTGCTGATGTCGATACATTTAGGGTGGCGTTATTTGGAGATCACAGGCTTTGTGTTGGTTTTGATAGGAAGCTTTTACGTGATTTCGAGGCTTTTGACGCCGGTAAAAAAGAAAACAAACAAAACAAAATAACATTTTACATAAAAATGGAAAATATAGATTGGGGGAATCTGGGTTTCGGGTATATGAAAACCGATTTCAACGTGCGCTCATACTGGCGCGACGGTAAGTGGGGGACGCTTACGGTGACCAATGAGGAAACGGTGACGATGCACATAGCCGCCACCTGCCTCCATTACGGGCAGGAGGCGTTCGAGGGCCTGAAGGCATACCGTGGCAAGGACGGCGAGGTGCGCCTGTTCCGTGTCGTGGAGAACGCGCGCCGTATGGCCCGCACGGCAGAGTACACAAGGATGGCGCCTCCGACCGAGGAGCTGTTCGTGGAAGCCGTGAAGATGGCGGTCGAGGCCAACAGCCGCTTCATTCCGCCTTATGGTACTGGTGCGTCGCTCTATATCCGCCCGCTGCTGATCGGGACCGGCCCCCAGGTGGGCGTGAAACCTGCCGACGAGTACCTGTTCATGGTATTCGTAACCCCGGTAGGCCCATATTATAAGACGGGCTTCAACGCCATCAAGGTCATGATAGACCGTGAACACGACCGTGCCGCACCCCGCGGTACGGGTAATATCAAAGTCGGTGGAAACTACGCGGCCAGCCTCATGTCGGCCGAAATAGGCCATCAGAAAGGCTTCCCGAGCGTGCTTTACCTCGACTCGTGCGAGAAGAAATACATAGACGAGTCCGGTGCGGCAAATTTCTTCGCCATCCGCGACGGAGCTTACATAACGCCGGAGTCGCCCTCGATCCTGCCTTCGATAACAAATATGAGCCTCAGGCAGTTGGCTGAAGATATGGGCCTGAGGGTCGAAAGCCGCAAGGTGGATATCGCCGAACTGCCGACATTCGAAGAGGCTGCTTCCTGCGGAACCGCGGCAGTGATCTCGCCCATCGGCAAGGTGTGCGATTTCGAAGAGGATAAGGTATATACATACGGCGATGGCGTAACTGCCGGGCCGTGGACTACGAAGCTCTACGAAACGCTCCGCGGCATACAGTACGGCGAACTGCCCGACCCGTATGGCTGGACGACAGTGCTGTAGCCTTACGGCGACAGGTTAAAAACCGGAGGGATTTTGTCCTGCCGGTTTTTTTGTGACGTTTATTCGCAATAGTACTCCTATGCGGCGAGCGGAGCGCGGCCGGATGATCAGCGGCAGGCTGGTCATCTACTTCTTTGGTTCGTTCGCATCCTCCGCCGCTTATGGCGTTGTCATTATTCACATCCCGCAGCTCGGCGATGAAATCGCCGAGCCGCGGGATGTGGCAGTTGCCACAGGCAACCGCATCCTTATAAACAACCGGTAGTTTGCTGCGTTTTTGTGTTAATTTTAGGCTGCGGAGGCGATGCCGATGGCATCGTGCCGCCGGAAATGACGCCTGTCGCGGCATGTGCGGTCTTTGCAGTACCCCGTAGCTTGCGGTGAGCGAGTTTATTGTTTGCTGTTAATGGTGAAAAAACCCGCAATTTGATTGCGGCTACTTTCAGTTTCTATAAATTTTTGTTTTTTTTCGATTCGTCCGTTCTTCATCGCCGCCCGCCGCTCCCCATACGGCGGGCGATAACTTCGCCCTTCGCCGGCAGCGGGCTTGTTTTTAACGTTGGCGTAAACCGGCGTGTAATTGCCATCATGCATAAAAAATGAGATATCTGGTCGGGGCATGGAAAAAAATCGTATTTTTGCCATCTGTAAACTTTTATGACGATGAATTTTGTAGAGGAACTCAAGTGGAGGGGAATGATCCACGATATCATGCCCGGAGCGGAAGAACTGCTTGCCAAAGAGATGGTGACGGCATATGTGGGCATCGACCCGACGGCCGACTCGCTGCATATCGGCCACCTTGTGAGCGTAATGATACTCAAACACTTCCAGGCAAGCGGACACCGCCCCGTAGCCCTCGTAGGAGGTGCCACGGGGATGATCGGCGACCCCTCGGGCAAATCGCTGGAGCGCAACCTGCTCGACGAAGCGACCTTGCGCCGCAACGAACATGGTATCAAGGCGCAACTCAGCAAACTCCTCGACTTCGAGTCCGCCGCACCCAACGCAGCGATGCTGGTCAACAACTACGACTGGATGAAGGACATAACCTTCCTCGATTTCATAAGGGACGTGGGCAAGCTCATCACCGTGAACTACATGATGAGCAAGGACTCGGTGAAGAAGCGTTTTAGCGGCGACGGCGACGGCATGAGCTTCACGGAATTCACCTACCAGCTTGTGCAGGGCTATGATTTCATGCACCTCTACGAGGCTGTGGGATGCAAACTCCAGCTCGGCGGCAGCGACCAGTGGGGCAACATCACCACAGGGGTCGAGCTTATCCGCCGCAAACTCAGCGGTGAGGCCTACGGCATTACCTGTCCGCTGATAAAGAAGTCCGACGGTACAAAATTCGGCAAGACCGAGAGCGGCAACATCTGGCTCGACCCGCACTACACGTCGCCGTATAAATTCTACCAGTTCTGGCTCAACGTCAGCGACGAGGACGCGAAAAGCTATATCAAGATATTCACCATGCTCGACATGGCGACCATAACCGACCTTATAGCCGAGCATGAGCAGGCGCCGCACGAACGAGCGCTGCAAAAGACCCTCGCACGTGAGCTGACTGTGATGATCCATTCAAGGGAAGAGTACGAAAAGGCGGTCGAAGCATCGCAGATACTTTTTGGCGGCGCAACGGCCGATGCCCTGAAAAAGCTCGATGAGAACACCTTGCTGGCTGTATTCGAAGGCGTGCCGCAGTTCAGCGCCGCAGCTGCCGACATAGCGGCCGGGATCAATTTCGTAGACCTCTGCACCGAAGTGGCGCCTGTCTTCCCCTCGAAAGGCGAAACCCGCAAACTCATACAGGGCGGCGGCGTGTCGCTCAACAAGGAGAAAGTCGCCGGCGCCGACCTCATAGTCGGGACGGGCGACCTCATAGCCGGGAAATACCTCCTGGTGCAGAAAGGTAAAAAGAATTATTACCTGATAATTGTGCAATAGTCGAAACTACAGCCAAATAATATGCGTACCCCTTTGTGGAAAGTCGTCAAAAATTTGTATTTTTGACGACTTTCCATTTAAACAGACAGCGATGGCCCTTATCAAACCAGGCGGATACCGCAATATCTTAGGAACGGTGGAGAACACCGAGAAAGCGATAAAATATGTGAAGGACATGTTTCAGGACAACCTGTCGGCACAGTTGGCGCTGTTGCGCGTGACCGCCCCGATGGTGGTGATGCGCGGCACGGGGATCAACGACGACCTGAACAGCGTGGAGCGTCCCGTAACCTTCCCGATCAAGGATATGGGCGACGCCCAGGCCGAGGTCGTGCATTCGCTCGCCAAATGGAAAAGGCTCAAGCTCGGCGAAATGGGCACCGAGCCGGGCAGGGGGATCTATACCGACATGAATGCCCTCCGTCCGGACGAGGAGTTGGACAACATACATTCGATATACGTCGACCAGTGGGACTGGGAAAAAGTGATACTGCCCGAACATCGCACGCTGGAGTTCCTCAAGCAGACCGTCCGCCGGATATACGAAGCTATCAAGGTAACTGAAAATAAGGTATATGTGGAGTTCCCGGAGATAAAACCGAACCTCCCCGAGGAGATATTCTTCATTCATTCCGAGGAGCTGCGCCGCATGTACCCGGATATGACGCCCAAAGAAAGGGAGGTCGAGATCGTGCGCAAGCATGGGGCGGTGTTCGTGATGGGGATCGGGCATCCGCTCGGCGACGGCGAGCTGCATGACGGCCGCGCGGCCGACTACGACGACTGGAGTACAGTGAACGAGGACGGCTTCAACGGCCTGAACGGCGATATACTGCTGTGGAACCCGATACTGGAGATCGCGTTCGAAGTTTCGAGCATGGGGGTGAGGGTCGATCCGGAGGCCATGTGCCGCCAGCTGAAGATGCGCGGCGAAGAGCATAAGGCCGAACTCGATTTTCATAAAAAATTGCTGGCCGGCGAGCTTCCGCAGACCATCGGCGGCGGTATCGGGCAGTCGCGACTGTGCATGTATCTGCTCCGCAAAGCCCATGTGGGCGAGATACAAAGCAGTATCTGGCCCGAATCCATGCGCGAAGAGTGCGCCAAGGCAGGCATCGATCTGGTGTAAAGTGCCTTCCGGCACACGGGGAAAGCAGAAGTCTTAGCTCACACCGGAATGTTATGGTGTGAAATAACTTTCATGTTCTGCCCGTGTCGCGACAGCGACTTCCGGGCAAAACCGCTATCTTAGCATTCGCATAGATGCGCTCCAGATATGACCGAACTTTACGCAGACATAGTCGTCCCGCTCGCCCAGCCGCCGTTCACGTTCCGCGTGGACGAAAAACTGCGCACGGGTATCGCCGAGGGGATGTGCGTGAAGGTGCAGCTGGGGCCGAGCAAACTTTACACTGGTATCGTGTGGCGGCTGCACAACGACATGCCGCCGTTCAAAACTATCAAGACCGTGAGCGAGTATGTTCCGCATTCGCCGCGCCTTAGCTCGACCGCGATGAAATTTTGGGAGTGGGTGGCTGCATATTATATGTGTACGCTGGGCGAGGTTATGCGCGGGGCGATGCCGGCGGCGCTCAAACCCGAGGGGTTCATGGACGGCGATTTCTCGCACTCCGGCAATGCCCCGAGAGAGGTGAAATACCTCAAACTTCATCCGCGGATAGCCGATGAACTTGCCCTCGGGGATGTTTTCGAGTCCATGAAGCGCGCCCCGAAGCAGTATGAAGCGCTTCTGACGTTTGTTTCGGCCATGCCTGATGGTACTGTTTTTTCGGGTGTGTTGCCGCGGAGGCTTTTGAATGCCGACTCGGTGATAATAAACGCGCTTGTCAGAAAGCAGGTGCTGACGACCGAAACCCGCATACTCGAACACGGCGAACTTCCTCCGCTGCCCGAAGTCCTGCCGGAACTCACAGCCAGCCAGGCTGATGCCGCCGCGGAAATCAGAAAATCGCAGAAGCCGGTATTGCTGCACGGCGTGACCGGCAGCGGTAAGACCGAAATCTACATACACTTTATAAATGAGCAGCTTGGGGCGGGACGGAACGCGATGTACCTGCTGCCCGAGATCGCTATGACCTCGCAGTTGATTTCGCGCATAAGCGCATACTTCGGCGAGCGAGTGGTGGTTTACCATTCGCGCCTGAACGACCGCCAGCGAGCCGAAAATTACCGCAGGGTTGCCGACAGCAAGGGAGGAATGCTTATCCTCGGTGTGCGCTCTGCTGTGTTTATGCCTGTTGATGATCTGGGGCTTGTGATAGTCGACGAGGAGCATGACGACAGCTATAAACAGGCCGACCCGGCGCCGCGCTACAACGCCCGCGACTGCGCTGTCCTGCTCGGGAAACTGCATGGCGCTCAGGTTGTCCTGGGCAGCGCCACGCCTTCGGTCGAGAGCTACGCGAACGTTATGGACGGCAAGTACGGTGTCGCCGCGCTCACGGAAAGATACGGCGGCGTGCAGATGCCCGAGGTGATAACATCCGACACGATCACCGCCGTAAAGCGCGGCGAACGGATCTCGCATTTCAATAAGGTACTCAAAGATAAGATGGCCGCCGCACTCGAAGCCGGCGAACAGGTGATGCTGTTCCAGAACAGGCGCGGGTTCTCGCCATACATGGAATGCACCGAGTGCGGAAGCGTCCCGATGTGCCGCGACTGCAACGTTGCGCTGACACTGCATAAGGCCGAAGGCCGCCTGCGTTGCCATTATTGCGGCCGCGGCGAACCCATTCCGGTTGCATGCCCGTCTTGCGGCGCCCACGCCGTGGCCGCCAGGGGTTTTGGGACCGAAAAGGTGGAAGAGGAGCTTGTCCGGTTGTTTCCCGGGGCGAGGGTAGTCCGCCTCGACCGCGACACGGCGCAATCTGTGCGCGCATACAACGCCGTGATAGAATCTTTCGAGAAGGGGCAGGCCGATATACTTGTGGGTACGCAAATGATAACCAAGGGGTTCGACTTCGCCGGGGTGTCGGTCGTGGGGATACTCAACGCCGACAACCTGCTGAACTATCCCGATTTCAGGGCGGGCGAGAGGGCCTACCAGATAATAGCCCAGATGGCAGGCCGGGCCGGAAGGCGCGGTAAAAGGGGCGAGGTGGTGATCCAAACCTCATGCCCCGACAACGCGATAATACGCCAGGCCGCTGCCGGGGACTACGCCGCCATGATAAGGATGCAATTGGCCGAACGTTCCGATTTCTTCTATCCCCCATATTGCCGTTTGATAAACGTTACGTTGAAATTCCGCGACAAGGCCGTGCTTGATGGGGCGGCGGCAAGGTTCCGCGAATTGCTCGCCCCGGCGCTCGGACAGAGGCTTTTAGGGCCGCAACCTCCTGTGGTCGACCGCATAAAGAGGGAATACCTGCTGACGTTCATGATAAAGACGCCCCGTTACGAATCGTTCGTGGCGACGAAAAAGACACTCTCCGCGGCAGTCAAGGCGCTTAATTCCGAAGAAAAGTTCAGGTATGTGGTCGTTATACCGGACGTAGACCCTGTTTAGCCAGATGTCCGGAATGAATCATAAGACTCCTATGAACCCTCTGAAAGACATAATGGGACTTTTCCTGCCGCGCGTGTGCGCGATGTGCGGCGAACCCCTGCCCGAACATGTGGATTTCATCTGCACCGCATGCCGGTGGGAGATGCCGCTCACGGGATTCGGCAGCCAGTTCGACAATCCTGTTGCGCACAAATTTCACGGCCTTCTTCCGGTGGTCAACGCCTCGTCGTATTTTTGGTTCGCCGACGGAAGCGACGTGCGCTCGATGATACACGCCTTTAAATACGACGGCAACTGGCGGTATGCCTTGAAAGCAGGCGAATGGTATGGCGCCGAACTCAAGGCGGGAGGCCTGTACGGCAGAGTAGACGTCATCGTTCCGGTGCCGCTACACTTTCGCAAGCTGCTCAAACGCGGTTACAACCAGGCGGAATACATCGGCGAAGGGATGGCGGCGGCGATGGATCTCCCTCTCGACAGGCGGAGCGTCGTCCGCCGCCGCTACAACAGAAGCCAGACAGAGCGGCGCAAGAGCGAACGCTGGGAGAACGTAGAGGGCATATTTGCAGTAAAGCGTCCAGACAGGCTTGCGGGTAAGCATATCCTGCTGGTCGACGATGTGCTTACTACCGGGGCTACCATAATATCATGCGCGCAGGCCATCCTGGACGCCGTTCCCGACTGCCGCATAAGCATTGCCACGCTCGCCGCTTCGAGGGCTGAGTTTGGGGATTTCAAGTAAGCGGCTTCCGCGACACGGGAAGAGCGGCGTTGTTATCATCATGCTGCCTTGTCTTAGTGCGGATTGATTTTCCTGCGATTTCCGGGTGTTGGCAGGCGCTCTTTTTTGGACCGATGCCATGTTGATTACTGCATTTTACATCCTGCGGCTCCGGGGGCGAAATCGAAGATTTCGAGCCGCAGGATGTAGTGATTGTTTTGCAATCGCTGTCTTTCCGGATACCGTGTCTATTGCCAGTCGTGCAGTTAGATAAAAAACAAAGGACAGTGCTTGCGCACTGTCCTTTGTTTTTTATAGAATGACGGTCGCAGATTACACGGTCATGATCTCTTTTTCTTTTTCGAGGATCACCTCATCGACCTTTTTCGAGAATTTGTCGATCATTTTCTGGGTGTCGGCCTCGCCGTCTTTCGCCATATCTTCCGGCATACCTTCCTTCTGGGCCTTTTTGAACGCCTCTACAGCGTCGCGGCGGATGTTGCGCAGGCTTACGCGGGCGGTTTCGGCATCGGTCTTGACCTGCTTCACAAGGTCTTTGCGGCGTTCCTCGGTGAGCGGCGGGATGTTCAGGCGGATATGTTCCCCGTTGTTCGAGGGCGTCATGCCTATGTTGCCGTTGATAATGGCTTTTTCGATTGCCGGGATCAAGCCTTTCTCCCACGGCTGGATAAGCACCGTTTTGGCGTCCGGAACGTTCACGCTCGCCACCTGTGCGATGGGAGTGGGGTTGCCGTAGTAGTCTACCATAATACCGTTGAGGATGCTTTGGCTTGCTTTTCCGGCGCGGATGGCGAGCAGCGCTTCCTGGAGGTGCTCGATGGCTTTCTGCATCTTGGCGCTTGCCGAGTCGAGGATCTGTTTGCTTTCTTCCGTCATAGTTTCGGTTATTTTGATTTAAGGGTTTTGTCTATGTCCGATATAAGTTCGTGGAACAGTTCGTTGCTGTATCCCATGTGCACCCCGGCGATACGGCCGTCGCGGCCGATGATGTAGTTCCGCGGGATGGAGTTATCCGCAAATTTATTAAATATATCCGAATCCGTATCGAGTCCCATACGGAATTTGTAGTTGGTCATCCTGCGGAAGTTCTCGACCTTATCCCTTGTTTCACCGCGCGAGATGGCTATGAATACCAGATCGTCCTTGGCGAAGCGGTCTACGATCTCGCTGTCCACACGGCTCAGTTCGGCACGGCACGGCTGGCACCATGTCGCCCAGAAATTTATAACGACTACCTTTCCCTTGAGGTCGGCGATATTTACCACCGAACCGTCGAGCATCTTCACTGTGAAATTCGGGGCCGGGTCGCCTTTTTTCAGTTTCGAGCCGTCCTGCCCCGACGCGGCTGCCGCGAACATGAGCATGGGCAATAACAATAGGAACTTTTTCATCTCTTTTGGATAGGGCACGAATATTATTCTACTATAGTCCCTATTTTTTCGCCTGAGATCACCCGGGCCAGGTTGCCTTCGGTGTCCATGTCGAATACGACGATCGGCAGGCCGTTCTCCTTGCAAAGTGTGAACGCCGTGAGGTCCATTACTTTGAGGCTGCGGCGGTACACCTCGTCGAACGAGAGCCGGTCGAATTTAGTGGCGGTCGGATCTTTCTCGGGGTCTGCCGTGTAGATGCCGTCGACCCGTGTGCCTTTGAGGAGTACGTCGGCTTCTATCTCGACGCCGCGCAGTGCGGATGCGGTGTCGGTCGTGAAATAGGGGTTGGAGGTTCCTCCGCCTATAATAACGACAAAACCGGCTTCCAAGTATTCGAGCGCCTTCGCTTTCGAGTAATATTCGCCGACAGGTTCCATGCATATCGAGGTCAGAACCTTGCATTTCACACCTTCGCTTTCGAGGTATGACTGCAGCGCCAGCGAGTTGATTACCGTGGCGAGCATACCCATCTGGTCTCCTTTCACGCGGTCGAAACCCTTCCCCGTGCCGCTCAGGCCGCGGAAAATGTTGCCTCCGCCGATGACTATGCCTATCTGTACGCCTTTGGCGGCAACGGCTTTTATCTGTTTCGAGTAGCTGGCCAGCACGTCCGCCGAAAGTCCTTTGGACTCTCCGCCTCCGAGCGATTCGCCGCTGAGTTTGAGTAATACCCTTTTGTATGTCATGCCTTTACCCATTTTTTTGCAAGCGATTTATAACCGAATATATTCATGCTTCGACCTTGGCCGTTCGATGCTATCTTGAGCTTGCCGCTACTGTTCTTTTGGTTTTCCGAAAGAAACTCTCCGATATATCGGTGCACTTTTCTGAAAGGATCGCTTTCGTTGTGTTCCATAATTTGCACGGCCAGCCATTGTACATACATTCTTTGAATGCGTTGCGTATAGGACTGAATAAAATCGTGAGTGTCGATCTCTTTTTTCTTGCTATTATGCAACAAATCTTGTAATATATCCTCTATGCGATCTATGTCGCCTGCCATGTATTCGGATATCAATATTTTTGTATTGCTCATAATGCCAATTATTTATCCAACATCCTCATCAGCTCGTCGAGCTTCGGGGTGAGTATTATTTCGGTGCGGCGGTTTTTGGCACGTGCTTCGGTCGTATTTGCCTTATCCACAGGCAGGTATTCGCCGCGGCCGGCAGTTACTATGCGGTCGGGCGCGATGCCTTTGTTCTCAAGGAGCAGGCGTGTAACCGTGGTCGCGCGTTTCACGCTCAGGTCGAGGTTATCTTTGAGGTTGCCGTTCGGACGGTACGGAACGTCGTCCGTGTGGCCTTCGACCATGATGTTGATGTCGGTGTTAGTTGCGAGTACCGCCGCGAGGTCGTGTACGGCTTTTGCGCCGTTGGGGTCGATCTCGAAGCTGCCCGAGCGGAACAGCAGCTTGTCGTCCATCGAAACGTAGACCTTGCCGTCGCGGGTGGAGATCGAAAGCCCTTTGCCGTCGAAGCCCAGGAGGGCGTTGGCCACCTGCCTGCGGATGGCCTCGATGGCGTCTTCGCGGGCGCGGAGCATCTGTTCGAGTTCCGCCATGCGTTCTTCGCGCTCACGCAGCTGTTTCTGGTTGTCCTCCAACTGGCGCAGCATGCGTGCCGCTTCGGCCGAGCCGTCCGCAAGGAGTTTCTTGTAACGCTCGCCGAGAGTGGCGTTTTCCTGTTCGAGCCGGGCTTTGTCCGCGCGGAGTATTTCGAGTTCGGCAGTAAGTTTGTTGTTGTTCTCGGTCAGGTCGTCTATTCGGACGTTGGCCGACGAAAGCTCGCTTTCGAGCCTGAGCGCCTCGGCCCTCACCGAGTTGAAGACCTTGTTCGACACGCACGAAAGCGACATGGAGGCCACGGCCCCGATAGTCAGTATTTTAAAAAACGTTTTCATATCTTTTTTTATAATTGCTACGAAGATACGAATTTTTCAATAACCGATGGGCGCTGTCATATAAATTTAGGTATCTTTGAAGAATATAGGATGCGCTTCGGGTGCCTCCCGGCACACGGACAGAGGTTGTTGCGACGAAATAATTCCGTGTCGTGGAAATGACCGGCTTTTACTATATTTGCAGAATATATGACGTGCCTCCGGATGGATCCGAATAAATTCGCCTCGTCTCACGGCTTGCACCATATTTGCATACGCACATAAAAACCTTAAAACATACCGACTTATGAGAAAAATTATTATTCTTTCAGCCCTGGCTGCGGCGCTCCTGTCCGCATGTTCCTCGATGAATATGACGCAGGCGTCTTCCGCCGGACTGAAGGCCCTGCAGGCCGCGACCGTTTCAGACGAGCAGATACAGGAGTACACCCGCGAGTTCATCGTCGAAAGCGACAAACAGAACACGGTCGCCCCGGACAACGATCCCTACGCGATAAGGCTCAATAAGATAACCGCAGCTTTCAATAATCGTAACGGACTGAATGTCAAAGTGTACAAACAGAAAGAAGTGAACGCGTTCGCCACCGCCGACGGCAGCATCCGCGTATACTCGGGCCTGATGGACATAATGACGGACGAAGAGATACTCGGTGTGATAGGCCACGAAATAGGCCACGTGATGAACAAGGACACCAAGAACGCTTTCAAAAACGCGCTGCTCATATCGGCCCTGCGCGACGGGATATCGTCTACGTCGGGCAAGGTGGCGGCCTTGACATCTTCGCAGTTGGGCGACCTGGGCGAGGCGTTCTTCCAGTCGCAATACTCCCAGAAGCAGGAGTATGCCGCGGACGATTACGGCTATGCGTTCCTGAAAGCCTCCGGGCTTAATCCGTGGGCCATGTCTATGGCGCTGGATAAACTGAAGCAGCTCGAACAGCAGGCCGGTGCCGCTAACAACGCTGTCAACCAGCTCTTCTCTACCCATCCCGATATCGCAGCGCGCACAGGCCGCATGGCCGACCGTGCCGTAAAAGAAGGCTTTGCGAAACCCGGACAGGGCGGAAGCATATACATAACTCCGCCGGCCGGACAGACCGCAACAGGCGGTAAATAAGCCGTCCGAATATGATACGCCTGCCGCACTTTTCAGATAATGTGCCTGTTGCGCTACTGGCCGCCGGGGAATATCCCGCCGGTGCCGTGACGTCGCATATCCTGAAAAGTGCGGAAAAGGTGGTGTGCTGCGATGGTGCTGCAGCCGGATACGTCTCGAAAGAAGGGCTGCCTTTCGCTGTAGTCGGCGATTGCGATTCGCTGCCGGACTCATTGCGTGCGAGTTTTCCTGACATTGTGCATTGCGACCCCGACCAGGAAACGAACGACCTTACCAAAGCAGTCAAATTCTGCGTTTCGCAGGGTTTGGCCAATATAACTATACTGGGTGCTGCCGGCTTGCGCGAAGACCATACGCTGGCGAACATATCGCTGATGGCTGAGTATGTCATGATGCCTGGGGTGGAGAGCGTCAGGATGGTAACCGAAAGCATGGTGCTGGACGCGGTTGTCCCGGCCGTTGCAGAAGGTTATTTCGAAGCCTGTTCGCGGTATGAAAAAGAGTGCCTGTTTCCCGTATTGGAACCGCAGCGGTTTGTTTTCGAGAGCATCCCAGGCCAGCAGATATCGCTGTTCACGCCCATTCCCGGCGTGCGGATAACGACCTGCGGGCTGGTATATCCGCTCGATGGCGCGCGCCTCAAAGGGTGGTGGCACGGGACGCTCAACGAATCGGCGGCGGACAATTTCGCCGTAACCGCCACCGGTCCGGCCATAGTGTGCAGGGTGTTTTAGGGGAGCTACCAGTCTTTGAAGAATTGTACGATCTCGGGGAAATAGGGCCGCACCCAAAAGTAGATCAAGGTCCACATCACGAACCTGGCGCTTTTGCCCAAAAGCATGAACAGGGCCGTCTTCTTGGGGTCGGTCTTGTAGAAACCCAGCGCGACCGCCATAACGTCCCCGATCCCGGGAACCCATGTGAAGAAGGCGAGGCCGCTTCCGTATTTTTCGATCTTAGCCTTTTGTTTTTTGAGTTTTTCGGGGCTGACCTTGAATATTTTCTGTATCCATTCCCACTTGCCGAGCCATCCGAGGGCAAAAGAGGTAAGCCCGCCCAGCCAGTTTCCGATCGAAGCGCAGATCACGCACAGGACAGGGTTGCCGCCCGCAACGAGCATGCCCATCAGCAGCACGTCGGAGCTGAACGGGATGATCGTGGCTGCAAGGAACGACCCTATGAACAGCCCGAGGTATCCCCAGTCAAGCAGCCACTCCATACGCGAAGATTAAATGGTTAGTATTTGGCATATTGGCGCAGCTTTTCGATGAACAGGACGTTGATCTCCTTGCCCCTGACGAAAACAGTACCTTCGTCGACCAGTTCGCCGATGGCGCGGGCGAGGGCAGGGCGCGTAACTCCGAAAAGTTCGGCCATCTCGCGCTGGGTCAGGTCGTTGCGGAATGTATTGCTGCCGTGGCGCTCTATGCGGTCGAGGACGTAGTTCGCGAATTTGCCCTTGATGGTCTTGTATGTCAGGTAGACCACGCTTTCGGAGATGTAGCTGTTGGGCGTGGATATTATTTCGAGGAAGTTCCTGAGTACCCGTTCGTCCCGCTGCATCATGGCGCAAAAATCCTCGCGCGAGATGGTGATAAGGTGTACCGCGGTGCGTGCCGTGATGTTGACAGGCAGGCGGTTGTCCTCGGCGAAAAGGTGCGTGGGCGTGATGAGCGCCGGGGCCTGGATCGCCTCTTTTTTCAGCACGGCGTCGTCCCTGTCGGTGGTTTCGGCCGAGATGCTGCCCTGCGAGAGGATCATCAGGCTGTGGTAGCGCGTACCTTTAAGGGCGATTATCTCTCCCTTGGAATAGGTCTTCACGGTATGGCGGCATAC
Organism: Tidjanibacter sp.; assembly: GCA_031552235.1. Lineage (GTDB taxonomy): Bacteria > Bacteroidota > Bacteroidia > Bacteroidales > Rikenellaceae > WRDF01. Next base: position 160,294 of record JAVBMR010000002.1, read on the forward strand.
GTCGAGCAAACGCGATATCGCGGCGGTGTCCATGCCTTTGAACAGGTCGATATTAGACAGAGAACGGCTCATGTTTTTGTAATTTGTGGTACAAAAATACGAATAAATACCGGATATGCAAATCCGTGGCTTTCAGGCCGTATCCTAAAACCCGCCTGCCTCAGGCTACAGCGTGAACGTATAGCCTATTGAGCATCCGATACGGTCGCTGTAAGGGGAGTAGTCGTCCTGCACGACGTCGTAATAGAACATGATGTTCATCCCGCCGCGGTATCCTGTCGGGATAACGACGCCGGCCCCAACGAGCAGGCACGGCACGAACTGGCTCTCGCTCCGGCCCCATGCGTCCTTGCCCCAGCGCCTGAGGCCCTCGGGCTGTATGAGTATCGACATGTACTGTATCGGATATATGTTGGCGAACACGTTCATCCCGAAGTAGTTGTCCGTGTAGCCGTACCTTGAGTCGTCGTAATAGTTGTAGCTCATTCCGCCGCCGACCGTGACCCAGTCCGAGAAAGCGTACCCTATCTGGGGTGCGATGTTTATGTTGGTGATGTCGCTGCCGAACCCGAACCCGATGTTCCCGCCCACCCGCCAACGGCTGACCGCGGGGACTGTCTGCGTTGAAACTGACGACGTGTAAATGGGTGTCGACGATGCGAGATAGGGGCCTGGTTCGGGATTAATGTCGGTAATCTCACGAAGAACGCTAACAAACATATTGTCAATTTCATCGTCAGGGGAAGAGTCAAGTTTTATATATAAGGTATTATCTTTGATCGTATCAAGTTGCGCCTTATATGAGTAATATCCGATATAAGAAACGTTCAGATGTTTGCATAAATCGGGATGGTATTTCAATGTGAAATTTCCTTTCATGTCAGTTGCTGTGCCTGCGATGGTTCTTCCGGATTCATCTCCCATGTAGACGGTTGCACCCATCAAAGGGCCGACGTCGTCACCGACGTAGCCTTTTATGGTTTTATATTCCGCAGTGCGGTCTTTTTTTGTCGTGTCTTGATCGACCTTGGAGGTTTCCTGCCCGGCGGCGAACGGCATAGTGGCAGTCAACGCTGTCAGGCATAATAAAATGGCATGTAGTTTTTTCATAACCTTGCTTATTAGTCGGATACTGATCTGGAAGATCGGTATATTATCCAAATATACGATTTTTCGCGGACTTGCCGATACCGCCGGGAATAATTTATTATTTTTACGGAATATACCGCGGTTTGCCGCCAAAACAACGACAATGGGAAACGAAAACATACCCTCGATACACGATTTCGACTTCGAAATGATCTGCGAATATTTCAGCGGGCTCGAAAGACAGGGGCCGGGAAGCCCCGAAACTACCCGTAAGGCCGCCGGTTTCATCGAGGGGCTGAACGACAATTCACGTATCGCCGACCTCGGGTGTGGTACCGGAACGCAGACAATAACCCTTGCCCAGAGCGTTCCGGGGCATATCACGGGCCTCGACCTGTTCCCTAAATTCATAGAAATACTGGAGCGGAACGCCGCTGCCGCAGGCTTGCAGGACAGGATAAGCGGAGTGGTGGGATCGATGGACGACCTGCCGTTCGACCCGGGAAGCCTCGACCTGATCTGGTCGGAGGGGGCGATATATAATATTGGTTTCCAGCGGGGTATCGACCTGTGGCGCGATTATCTCCGGCCGGGCGGATATATCGCCGTTTCGGAGGTTTCGTGGTTTACCGACGAACGCCCGGGGGAGATCGAAGAGATGTGGGCGCAGGCTTACCCCGAGATCGATACCATCCCGGCCAAGGTCGCGCAGATGCAGGAGGCCGGATATGTACCGGTGGCGACGTTCGCCATTCCGGAAAGCGACTGGAAAGAGCATTTCTACAAGCCGATGCGGCCTGTGCAGGACGAGTTTCTCGCTAAGAGCGGAGACAGCGAAACGGTGCGTAAACTCATCGAAGGGCAGAGGTGGGAGGCGGATCTATATGACAGATATTGCGCGTATTACGGCTACGTGTTCTACATAGGGCGCAAACTGTAACGGTAGACACTACGATATGCGTTATTTTTAACGCTTATCCGCAAAATTACCCCTGCATTGCAGTCTGCCGTCGGCGACGGGCTCGAACGAGCGGAAAGCGAGATGCCTTCCGGCACACGGAAAGAGCAGTGATATTAGCACGCACTGGAACGCCTGGAGGTGAAATAACCTTGACGCTCTATCGGGGTCGCCGCAGCGACACCGTGAGATTAATAACGACCTAATTTAAAGGTTAGGGGTATTTTTGCGGATAAGCACTTTATTTTTTGCAATTATCCTGTTTCGTGATTGTCTCTTTTAATCTTTAAGGATTGAATTCTCCGCTGCTTGCGGCGTTTTCATTATTCACATCCCGCGGCTGCGGGGGCGACGCTTTCAGCGTCGAGCCGCGGGATGTGGCAGTTGCCGCAGGCAACTGCGCCCTCGCAATTTCCTTAGCTTACTGCGGTGTTATTTATTTTTCAGACTTTCTTTAGAAAGCCGGCAGCCCACCCTGAAGGGGCGGAGGGCGGGCCGCTTAATATTTCCACATCACAATATCATTAAAAGGGATAGTCCGGTTCTGTTTTTCATCGTCCCCAAAGTACTTGCTCCTTTCGCGGAATCGGTTTGGTAAGCTATTTGCAATAGCTTCCGTTGCAGATATGACTATTTATTAATTATAAAATTTACTATTATGGCAACTATGGTTCAGAAAAACAGCTTGACAAGCACTTCCAAAGTGGGTGAATTCTTCGGTGAACTTTATTCTTTCAACAGCAGCCTCAAACTTTTTCACTGGCATGTCACAGGCGCAGGCAGCTATGCGCAGCATATGGCGCTCGACCAGGCGCTGGATGATATGTCAGATTGTTTGGACCGCATCGTGGAAACCACATATGCGATGAGCGGTGATATAGAGGTGGTTATACCGGAAACGACGGCCCCGCGTAATATTGTGGAGCATTGCGAGAGGTTTTACGCGCATATACAGGAGCAGCGCGAATTGTTCGGCGAAAGTTTTACCGCCGCCATCCTCGACGATTACCAGGAAGCTATACAGCAGCTTCTTTACAGGCTTAAAAGGCTGAAGTAAGCAGGCTTCCGATACGATCTTTATTTTAATAATATGGACAATCCTCCTAATCCTCTTTTAAAAAAGAATGCATAATACTCCGCTGTAGACTGCACCGCAGGGATAATATTGCGGATAAACATTACAGTGCGCCTGCCCCGAGAAATTGTAATAATTATCACTCAAATAGTGTTTTGGGTTAAAGCCTGCGATTTTCGGTCAATCCTAAAAATAATACCCCATGTTGAGGTAGACGCCGAATTCCTTGTCCCTGTTCGACCAGTCTGCCATCAGGTCTATGGGGCCTATGAAAGAGTCGTAGGAGAAGCACAGCGCCGTGCCGAACACGTCCTGCCCATGTGCGAGGTCGAAGAAATCGTCGCTGTGTTTCATGTAGTTGAATTTCAGCGATCCGTAGATCTTCTCCCACAGTCCGACGCGCACGTCTGCCTTGACCCCCAGCAGCGCGTTGTCGAACAGTTCGACGTCGTGTATGCCGTAAAACGGTATTTGCTGGCGTATGTAGCGACCGGGCATGACGCCGCCCACAAAATTGCGCGAGGTGTAGGGTATGTAGTCGCGCTCGCCGATGAGTACGCGCGTGAACACCCCGGGCGTTACCGTTATCCGGCGGCTGATCGACAGCGGGGCGAAGAAATCCCCTGTGATCGCGCTGACGGGGGCATGCCCCCTGTATGTGAAGAAATCGGAAGAATACAGCGTGTAGTCGGTCTGGAACGATATCCCGCGCGTGGGGTAATAGCGGCTGTTCAGGCTCTCGAACAGGGGCCTTATGTAGAGTTCAACCAACCCTTCGGACGGCGCAATGTCATGCGCCATGTCGGGCGAGAGCAACTGCGATTCGTAATGGAAATATTCGTAACGTATCCCGGTTTCGACCTTGAAATTACGGAGCCGGATATTTGCGAAATGAATGTCGGCGATATGTTGCCGGTAGTCCATGTTCCGGCTCTTGACGCCTTCGTGGTACAGGTCGACGTCGTTGTAGCGGTAGGTGTATGATAAAAAGAACTTGTGGTTTATCTCGTTCCCGGCCGCTATCCCGGCCTGCACGTAGGGGTTGCTGCTGAGCCGGGCGGCGGCGAACAGGTAGGTGTTGCCGAAATTTTCGGGCGTTACAGCGGCGTGCAGCAACAGGGCCGCCATCTCTTCTGTATCGAACCGGAATCCGAGGCTCAGCGAGTTGTGCTTGCTTTCTTCGCATGTGAAGATCAGGTCGTAAGGCGAAGCGCCATCCAGCCTGTAGCTTACGTCGGAGAACAGCCCGCTGCCCTGGAGGTTGGCCATGGCCTGGTGGAGCTGAGCGCTTGTGACCGTGCCGCCCCGGGGGAAGTCGAGCAACTTGCGGATATTCCTCTCCTCGTAATTATCCAGCCCCTCGAACCTGATGCTGTCGATCGCTATCGGGCGGTTAAGTTCGAGGTCCTGGTGCGTTTCGGCGTGGCAGTTTGCCGGGATGCCTATTTTTTCTTTCAGGGCTATCAGTTTGCCGTAGTTGGCGTCCATGGCCTCTTTCCCTCTGTTCAGCAGGGTGTCGACCGCTGCCGCCGAGAAACTTGCCGCCGAGAAACCATCTATATTGGGATGGATGTAGAGATCGGTCGCCCGGATGTTCCTGGCACGCGCCGGGGCGGCTGTTATGTTTGTCAACTGGTCTACTATGTCGGTCACGCTGTTGAGTTCGTCTTCTTTTTTAAGTTCCGCAGAGAGGTCGATCCCGATAACTATCTCGGCACCCATGCTGCGGGCGACATCGACAGGGAAGTTGTTTTCTATGCTTCCGTCGACGAGTACCATGCCGTTGTGGCGTATGGGCGTGAATGCCCCCGGGATGGACATGCTCGCACGCATGGCGAGCGGCAGGTAACCGCTTGTGAACGTTACCGATTCGCCCTTGACCATGTCGAAGGCCACGCAGGCGAAGGGAATAGGCAGGTGGCGGAAGTCCATCGAGTCGTGGTATCCGATAGTGAGTTCGGTAAGCATGTTATAGACGTTATGCCCTCCCGTTATTCCCGACGGTATGGCTATGCCTTTCCTGGTGGTCAGCGGAACGGTGATGAGGTCCCTTTCCCTGCTGTCTTTTTCCAGAAAGGAGAGGTGTCTGCGCGACACTCGGTCGGACAGGAGCGAAGACCAGTCCTGGGCGCGGACCATGGAATCGAGGGCCTGCGTGCTGTAACCGATGGAGTAGAGGCCGCCCACAAGTGCGCCCATGCTCGTACCCGTGATTATGTCGATGGGGATACCTGCGTCTTCGATGGCTTTGAGGGCGCTGATGTGGGCCACGCCTTTGGCTCCGCCGCCGCTCAGCACTACGCCGACCTTTTTGCGCTGCGGGGTTGGCGGGTCGCCCGACTGCTCCGGTTGGCCGTACGCAGGCAGGGCGGCAGTAAGCGCAGCCAATATGAAAACGATATGTAAAAAAATGTTCCTCATCCAGGTGCAGATGTGCCTTATGGTTCGCGCAACAACAAAAATAAGCAAATCTTATGCAAGTTGTCGGCATGCGGCGGCGGAATAGCCGTAAACGGCTGAATTTTCGGAATTACAGGATAAGCCTCGACAACTTGCGCGCGATCGACATGCGCTCCCTGTTGAGCGCGGCGATGCGGTGGGTGATGTCGAGCAGCTCGTCTTCGGGCAGGTTTTCGTCCCGCAGCTGTTCCTGGAGGCTGTCGATAATGCTCTCGATGGCCTTGGATTTGTAGAGGATCACGGCCCTCGGGACGTTCTCGGCCAGCTTGTCGATCTCGCTCTCGATCGCCACGTCGAACTTTTGCCACATTTTGCTCACCAGGTAGTTGTCGCTGTCGGTGAGGATGTCGACCGCCACGTTGCAGACCTCCGGGTCGGGGTGGTTCGTGAAGTGGTGCAGGCCGATCTCCTGTATGGCGGCAGGCTCTTCGGCATCCATGCCGGCCGCCTGCCCGTTGTACAGTCCGACATAGGTGTCGTAAAGCGCCCTGTATTTCGGATTGCGCAGCGTCAGCCCGTTGGCGTCGAGGTCGCTTATGATGATCCCCGCCACGTTCAGTTCGATGAAGGTCTTGCCTTCCTTGTATTTGAAGTTGCGGTGGCCGTGTTTAATGAGGTACTTGACGAGTTCCTTTTCCAGCTCGTCCATGCTGCTGCCGGCGGTGACGCCTTTGAGGCCCGTGAGGTTTTCGATGCGCCGGCGTTCGTCGCGCTGCTGCTCCTGCTGGTTGCGGATGAAGGTGCGGGTCTGCTCGTCCGAGCCGTGCGAGATGCGCTTGCGTGCGACTTCCGAGGTGAGCAGTTGGAAATCCATCTCCATCTTGGCCGCTGTCTCCTTGGTGTAGAGCGAGCGCATGATGGGGTCGGGGACTTCGGCGATGGATGCCACGATGTCGGAGATAAGCTCCGCACGTTTTATGGGGTCGTTCTCCGAGCCGGACAGGAGAGTGCGGGTCTTGAACGATATGAAATCCTCCTCGTTGGCCTTGATGTAGTCGCGCACCTGCGCCGCACTGTGGCTGCGGGCGAACGAGTCTGGGTCCTCGCCCTCGGGCATCGGCACCACGCGCACGTTCATGCCCTCGCGCAGGATCATGTCGATACCCCGCAGCGATGCGTTTATGCCCGCCGTGTCGCCGTCGTAGATGACGGTCACGTTGCGCGTGAAGCGGCCTATTAGGCGTATCTGCTCGGTTGTGAGCGACGTTCCCGAAGAGGCCACGACGTTCTCCACGCCCGACTGGTGCATCGAGATGACGTCGGTGTAACCCTCCACGAGGATGCAGTTATCCTCCTGCCCGATGGCCTTTTTTGCGAAAAACAGGCCGTAGAGGACGTTGCTTTTGTGGTAGATCTCGCTTTCGGGCGAGTTGACGTATTTGGCGACTTTCTTGTCTGTGCGCAGGGTGCGGCCGCCGAAGCCCACCACGCGGCCGCTGACCGAGTGGATGGGGAAAATGACGCGCCCGAAGAAACGGTCGTAGTACCTGCCGTCGCTCTCGCGCTTGCCCGACAGCCCCGTGCCGAAAAGGAATTCCTCTTTGTATCCTGCTGCTAGCGCCGCCTGTGTAAATGTGTCGCCGGCGGATGGACAGTAGCCGAGGCGGAATTTTTCTATTGTCGAGTCCGAGAAGCCCCTCTCGCGGAAATAGCTCAGGCCGATGTTGCGGCCCTCGTCGGTGCCGGTGAGCGTTTCGCGGAACCAGTCGCTGGCGTAACTGCTCACGATCATCATGCTCTCGCGGTCGTCGTTCTTGCGCACCTCCTCGGGCGAAAGTTCGCGCTCCTGCACCTCGATGCCGTATTTCCGTGCCACGTATTTGAGTGCCTCCGCATAGCTCATGCCCTCGTGTTCCATGACGAAGGTCACGGAGTTGCCGCCCTTGCCGCACCCGAAGCATTTGAACAGCCCCTTGGCGGGAGAAACGACGAACGATGGCGTTTTTTCGTTGTGGAACGGGCAGCAGGCCTGATAGTTGATGCCTTTTTTGCGGAGCTGGATGAAATCACCCACCACCTCGACGATGTTCGCCGCGGCATATATTCTGTCGACCGTTCCCTTGTCTATCATGGTGTGTGTGGTTTCGGATGGTAAAGATACGAAAACCGCGCGGAAATATAGCGGGGTAGGAAGATATAAAGTTTTTGTGCGAGGTTCGGCCTTCAAAGAAGGCCGTCGTGCGCCCCCGAGAGGGGGCGGGAGTGCCTGAAAAAGCATATGTGGTATTTTGGTTCCGCTTACGCGGACAGAGTGTTGGTGTTGTTTTACTTCCGAACATTCCGGTGCGGGTTGACGTTTCTGCTATCTCCGAGCGGCCCTCCGCGTGGCGCGGCTTCGGGCTGCCGGTTCCACAAGCGGAACCGAATGGCTTGGAAGTTGAGGGGCAGTGGCGCTTTAAAATAGTTTCATATAAGATTATCGGTCTCGCGAAGTGTGATAGGCAGCCCGCGAATAACCGGCTTTCGCAGAAAGCCGTCAGGCCGCCCTAAAGGGGCGGAGGGTGGCCTGAAAAATGAAACGAAATGGATAGGCCGAAATTTATATCGGTTCCGCAGGCGGAACCGGCAGTCCGCCGCCGCCCCAGTGCGGCGGGCTGGTCGCTTCCGCGACACGGGCAGAGCGTTGGTGTTATTTCACTCCCGAACATTCCGGTGCGAATTGACGCCCCGGCTCTCTCCGAGTGCCGGAAGGCACCTCCGCCGGCGGCGGACCGCTTTGTTGCAGATAAGCGTTGTTTTTTGTATCAGCCTTGCAATGCAAGGCTGTCGGCCCGCAGCCACCCGGCGCGGAGGGCCGAAACTTTTGCCTGCGGCTCAGTTCCGCCCTCCGCTGGCTGCGAACCGATTTTATTCGCTATATACGTGGATTATTACTCCACGCCATATTATGCCTTTTTGGTTAATTCGCACTATCCGAGAAATTATGAGGAATAAGGTCGACATACAAATTGGCAGCAATGTTAAGGCTATGCGTAAAAAACTGAATATCTCCCAGCGAACACTTGGTGAAATAATCGGAACTGACCATAGTTTTATATATCAAGTGGAGAAGGAGACATCGTTGGCTAAATACTCCGCTTACCATCTATACATGATCGCCAAATATTTCGGATGTTCCGTGTCCGACCTTTATCCGCCGATCGATCCTCTCGAACCATAATATATTTTTGGGGCGGCCGTTCTCTTTTCGTACATTTGCCAAATGGATTTTAATCTGGTCTCAGAATACAAGCCTACGGGTGACCAGCCCGAGGCTATTGCCGAATTGGTATCCTCGATCCGCGCCGACAGCAGGCACAACACATTGCTGGGGGTGACCGGGTCGGGCAAGACCTTTACGGTCGCCAATGTGATCCAGCAGCTCCAGCGGCCGACCCTCGTGCTTAGCCACAACAAAACCCTCGCGGCGCAGCTTTACGGCGAGTTCAAGAACTTTTTCCCCGAGAACGCCGTCGAATATTTCGTGTCGTACTACGACTATTACCAGCCAGAGGCATACCTTCCCTCGTCGGACACATATATCGAGAAAGACCTTTCGATAAACGAGGAGATAGAACAAATGCGCCTGAAAACCACCTCGTCACTGCTTTCGGGCAGGCGCGACGTGATCGTGGTGTCGAGCGTGTCGTGCCTCTACGGCATCGGCAACCCGGAGGATTTCCACGCCACCTCGGTCGAGGTGCGCACAGGCGATGTCATAAGCCGCAAGAAACTGCTCTACTCGCTTGTGGAGGCGCTCTACACTCGCACGGAAATGGACCTCGAGCGCGGGACTTTCCGCGTGAACGGCGACACGATAGACGTCCGCCTTGCCTATGGCGACACCTGCTACCGACTGATGTTCTACGACGACGAGATCGAGACCATCACGTCCATCGACCCGGTCACCGGACACAGGCTCGCAACGCTCGACCGCGCCATAATCTACCCGGCCAACATGTTCGTGACCACCCGCGAGCGTATCAACACGGCCCTGGCGCAGATACAGATAGACCTCGGCAAACAGATAGCCTTCTTCGAACAGGCAGGCCGCATGGCCGAGGCGCAACGCGTCAAGCAGCGCGTGGAATACGACCTCGAAATGATAAAGGAGCTGGGCTACTGTCCCGGCATCGAGAACTACTCGCGCTATTTCGACGGCCGCCCCCCGGGGAGCCGCCCGTTCTGCCTTCTCGATTATTTCCCGAAAGACTATATGCTCGTGATAGACGAGAGCCACGTCACGATCCCGCAGATACGCGCCATGTACGGCGGCGACCGCTCGCGCAAGGAGAACCTTGTAGAGTACGGGTTCCGGCTTCCGGCGGCCGTGGACAACCGCCCCCTCAAATTCGAAGAGTTCGAAGCCCTGATGGGCGATACTATATACGTCAGCGCGACCCCGGCCGAATTCGAGTTGATGAAGTCGGAAGGCGCTGTGGTCGAGCAGCTTATTCGCCCCACCGGCCTTGTCGACCCGCCCATCAAAGTCCGCATCACGGACAACCAGATAGACGACCTGATGGAGGAGATCCAGGAGCGTGTGAAGCTGGAAGAGCGCGTGCTCGTGACGACTCTGACCAAGCGCATGGCCGAGGAACTTTCGAAATATTTCGACCGCGTTGGCATCCGCAACCGGTATATCCACTCCGACGTCGAGACACTCGAACGCGTGAAGATACTCGACGACCTGCGTGCAGGGATGTTCGACGTACTGATAGGCGTCAACCTGCTGCGCGAGGGCCTCGACCTGCCCGAGGTGTCGCTTGTGGCCATAATGGATGCCGACAAGGAGGGTTTCCTGCGCAGCGAGCGCTCGCTGACCCAGACCGCCGGCCGCGCCGCCCGCCACGCCAACGGCAACGTGATAATGTATGCCGAAAAGCGCACGGACTCGATGGGCATGGCGATCATGGAGAGCAACCGCCGCCGCGAGAAGCAGATATCATACAATATGCGTAACGGCATGATACCGACCGCCGCGCACAAGAGCAGCCGCGGGATCATATCCGGCGAGAAACTTTCGGTCGAAGAGATGCTCTACCCGACCGCCGGATCGCTTGCGCTGGCTGCCGATGTCAAGGGCGGTTATTCGACTCACGGCGAAGCCCGCGGCGACCTTGAAGCCGCCATTGCCAAGGCGCGCGAGATGATGGAGAAAGCAGCCAAAGACCTGGATTTCATGGAGGCTGCCAAGTACAGGGACGTCATGTACGCCCTTCAGGAAAAACTTAAAAAGTAGAAATGAACAGATTCGCGGCCTTCCTTACCCGCATAATAGACTGGTTCTATATCAAACCGGTAGCCGCACGGATACCGAGGCAAACGTTCAGGTATGCCGTATCAGGGGCGCTGAACCTCGTTGTGGGTTGGGTGCTTGTTTACCTTTCCAACCGATACATTGTCCGAGGCCGGTTTGTCGATCTGGGGTTCATGGTAATGGCTCCGCAAACCGCCGTGCTGTGTACCGTCGTGCCTTTCACCTTGGCGCTGGGGTTCTATCTCAACCGCAATGTCGCTTTTACGCGCTCCCCACTCCGCACGCGGACGCAACTGATGCGCTACCTGCTTTCGTGGGCGGGTTCTGTAGCGCTTAACTACGTGTTACTCAAGTTTTTTGTGGAGGTGTGCGGTTTCTGGCTGACCCCGTCGCAGATGTTGGCCACCGTTATAATATTGGGCTACAGCTACCTGATGCAGAAGTATTTCACTTTCCGCGGCTGCGAGGAGTAGGTCATTTCCATGACACGGAATTGAGCACCGACACTTAGTGCAAAGCCGAAAATTCGCGAAGCTTAGAGCCACATAGAGGGCGGGAATATAAATCTGCACCCTAACGCCTGAACGCGAAAACACCCCTGAATGCTCTGTCTGTGTCGCGGTAGCGACCCTTAGTCCTTCATTTCCGCCCAGACCAGCGCCGATGCCCCGAGTATGGCCGCGTTTTTCGTGTGGAGTTCCGACAGTACGAGTTTTACCTTGCCGCGGAATATGGGGAACAGCGACTCTTCCATGTATTTCCGCGTTGGTTCGAGCAGGTATTTGCCTGCCTGTGTGATACCGCCGAAAAGGAAGATTGCCTCGGGTGACGCTATCGCCGCCGCGTCTGCAAGCGCTTTGCCGAGCGCTTTCCCCGTATATTCGTAGGCGGCTATGGCCAGTTCGTCGCCGTTCAGCGCCGCATCCGTGACCATCTCGCACGACAGTTCGTTGAATGTCATGTCCCGGAACCTGTTGGGGGCTATGCAGTCGGCCATGAGCTTGAAGACCGAGCGCTTGATGCCGCTCGCCGATGCGTATGCTTCGAGGCACCCTCTGTGTCCGCAGGCGCATTCCCGCCCGCCTTTCTTTACCGTGATGTGCCCGAGTTCGCCCGCGAACCCGTCGTTGCCGTATATGAGTTTGCCGTTGGCCACGAAACCGCTCCCCACGCCCGTCCCGAGCGTCACGACAATGAAGTCGCTCATGCCTTTCGCGCCCCCGTACACCATCTCGCCGACCGCTGCGGCATTCGCGTCGTTCGTGATTATTACCGGGATGTCGGGATAATATTTCCTGACTGTGTCCACGAGCGGTATTTCGCCATGCCACGCGAGGTTGGCGGCGTTCGTTATTTTTCCCGTGAAGTTGCTTGCCATGGGGGCGCCTATGCCGATGCCGGCGAGCGAGGCCTCGCGCGGGATCATGCCCAGGATATTCTGGATGCCGTTGTGCAGGGCATATATAAAGTCCTCGAAATCAGGGTAGTCGCACGTAGGGAAAGACATTTCCCCGTATATGTTGCCTTCCGTGTCTACAAGCCCGAGTTTGGTATTCGTCCCTCCTATGTCGATCCCTGCGGCGAGTTTTATCATGGCTTAGTTAATTTAGCTTTAAACTTGGTCTAAAAATAGCAATAATTCCTTGTAATAACGCTATCTTTGCCTAATTAATTGAACCATGCCGGCTATGGATACAAGAGAACAACTTCTGGTGCAGTTTGAGAACTATCTGTCTTCGATAAAATTTCCGGAGCAACCCGCGACGCTTTACGGGCCTATGTCCTATTCGCTTACGGACGGCGGCAAACGGGTCAGGCCGGCGCTCCTGCTCATCGCAGCCGATATTTTCGGCGCCAAGGCACAGGAGGCTATGCCGTGCGCCGGGGCCGTGGAGATGTTCCATAACTTCACCCTGCTCCACGACGATATAATGGACAACGCCCAGGTAAGGCGAGGGAAACCCTCGGTGTATGCCAAATGGGGAAGCAACTCGGCGATCCTCTCGGGCGACGCAATGGTGATATACGCTTACAAACTCTTACAGCTGACCAATTCCGACGTACTGCCGGCTGTGTTGGCCGAGTTCAATAAAATGGCCCTCGAAGTGTGCGAGGGGCAGCAGTTCGACCTCGATTTCGAGTCGCGCGAGGATGTTTCTATGGAGGAGTACCTGAACATGATACGCCTAAAGACGGCGGTGCTTTTCGCGGGTTCGGCCAAGATAGGTGGCCTGTTGGCCAAAGCCCCGGCGGAGGAATGCGAATTGCTCTACCGCTTCGGACTTGAACTCGGAATGGCTTTCCAGCTCCAGGACGATTACCTCGACACCTACGGTACGCCCGAATTGCTCGGGAAGAACATAGGCGGCGACATAGAGGAGAGCAAGAAGACATTCCTTACCATAACCGCGCTCAACGAGGCCGGAGGTGCGACCCGCAGGGCGATGCTCGCGACTTTCAACGAAAAAGACCTGCCGCTGGCGCATAAGATGGGGCGTATCAAGACCATATACAATTCGATGGACGTGCCGGAGATCACCCGCGCCGAGGTCAAGAAATACCTCGACAGCGCGACGGCGGCGCTTGAAAAGCTGGGACGGAAAGGCCGCGACGTGGCCGTGCTGCGCGAGGTGGTCGAAGTGCTGGCAAACCGTAACAAATAGCAGGCAGGAGGGCGGATGCGGAGGAAGGATATCGAGATAATGGCTCCTGTAGGGTCGTGGGAGTCGCTTCATGCCGCCGTGAAGGGCGGTGCCGATTCGATATATTTCGGGGTGGGGCAGCTTAACATGCGCGCCAGGTCCACCGTTAATTTTACGCTCGACGATCTCGCCGAAATAGTTTCCATCGCCCACCAAAACGGCCTGAAGGCATACCTTACCCTCAATACGATAATCTACGACGACGAGATACAAACCATGCGTGACATGGTCAATAGGGCTGTGTCCGAGGGTGTTGACGCCGTAATCGCGTCCGACCAGGGGGCGATCCTCTACGCGGCGCAGGCCGGGCTGGAGGTACATATATCCACGCAGCTGAACGTGTCGAACCTCGAAGCGGTGAGATTTTTCTCGCAATGGGCCGACGTGGTGGTGCTGGCGCGAGAGCTTAACCTTCGTCAGATCAAAGCTATACACGACGGCATAATCCGCGGCGATATCCGCGGGCCGCGTGGCGAACTCGTTAAAATAGAGATGTTCGCGCACGGGGCGCTGTGCATGGCCGTGTCGGGGAAATGCTACCTGAGCGTCCACGACAACTGCAATTCGGCCAACCGCGGCGCGTGCAGGCAGATATGCCGCCGCTCATTCGTGCTGACAGACCGCGACACCGGGGAGGAGATCGCAGCCGAAGGCAAATACCTGCTGTCGCCCAAGGACCTCTGCACGCTGGAATTCCTGGATAAGTTTATCGACGCCGGGGTCGGGGTGCTGAAGATCGAGGGCCGCGCTCGCTCGGGGGAATACGTGAAACGGGTGTGCGAAACATACAACGAGGCGCTGTGCGCCATTGAAGCCGGGGAGTACACTCCCGAAAAGGCCGCGGAACTGACCGCAAGGGTTTCGGAGGTATTCAACCGCGGGTTCTGGGGCGGCTACTACTTGGGTTCGCCCGTCCCGGAGCTTACGAAATCATACGGCTCATCCGCCACGAAACGAAGGATATACGTCGGGAAGGTCACGAATTATTTCAGGAAAGTGGGCGTGGCCGAGGTTCTGGTCGAGGCCGTCCCGCTCGAACGCGGCCGCGACATAATATTCACCGGCGAAACCACTGGCATCATCGAAATGACTGCCGACGAGATATTTGTGAACGAAAAGCCTGCCGATGCGGCGATGCAGAAAGAGTATTGCTCGATCAAAACGCCGGAGCCGGTGCGCCGCGGCGATAAGCTCTATAAGATAATTTCCGCCGAGGAGTTGTAGGGATTCCCGGCAGGATAATTCCCATTATATTCCAGTATCGTATCCATTTGATGATTGCCCTTCTTTGCCGGGTGGCATTGGGCTGACGGCTTGCGAAACGAGCCGAAATAATACCTGATATCGTTTCAGCGACACATAAGGTTTGTCGTCTACAAAAGCCCCGCTATTTTTTCAAGCCCTGTGGCCCTCGACCCTTTGACGAGTATCAGGCGGCCGCTTAACGGGTTGCTTTCGAGGTATTTGCCTAACGCGGCGGTGTCAGGGAAAAGTTTTCTTTGCGCTTTCGTCGGGACTTCGGCCGCCGCTGTGGCAAATCGTGCCCCCACGAGGTATTGATCCCCGATATTTTCTACTTCGAGCAGTTCGAGGATATTATTGTGTGATGCGGCGGAGAAATCGCCCAGTTCGCCCATGTCGCCCAAAATGACGGTGACGGGCAGACCTGATGGATCGTGGCGCAGGGTGCCGATGGCCGAGCGCATGCTCGATGGGTTGGCGTTGTAGCAGTCGAGGATGACAGTGTTGCGCCCGGTTTCGACGCGCTGCGAACGCATGTTATCGGGCATGTAGCCCGCTACCGCGTCCCGAATGTCATCTTCGCCGACACCGAAATGCCGCCCGATGGCTACGGCCGCCGAGATGTTTAGCCGATTATAATCGCCCGCAAGGTTGCTGGGTATCCCTTGGGCTACTGAGCCGGAATACTGCAAAAACTCGACACCAATCTGCATTCCCATACCGACTAATAATTCGTCCTCGGCCCTCACGAATGCCTTTTTTCCACTACATGGTTTGTTGTTGTCGGCCAAATAACGATATAACTCGGCTTTGGCTTGCAATACTCCCTCCGGACTGCCGAAACCTTCCAGATGAGCAAGCCCCACGTTGGTTATCAGTCCGAAATCCGGTTCGGCGATGCGGCACAGGGCAGCTATCTCACCCGGGTTGTTCGCTCCCATCTCGACGATGCCGAATTCCGTAGTGGTGTCGAACGAAAGCAGTGTCAGCGGCACGCCTATGTGGTTATTGAGGTTGCCTTTCGTCGCGCCGACCTCGAATTTGCGTTCTAACACGCGCGTGGTAAGCTCTTTCGTGGTGGTCTTTCCGTTGGAACCTGTGATGGCGAGGATGGGTATGCCGAGCGTGCGGCGGTGTTCCGTAGCGAGTGCTTGCAAGGCTGCAAGTGTATCGGAAACAAGGATATAGCGGCCGTCAGCAACTCCTGCCTGATCTTTCGGGATAACCCACTTGTCATCCACCACAGCATAAGCCGCACCTTTTTCGAGCGCCTCGGCTGCGTAAATATTGCCGTCGAAGTTCGGGCCTCTCAGCGCGAAGAATATCGACCCGGCCGGAATGTTCCTGCTGTCGGTCGTTACGGACGGGTGTCCGGAGAATATCCTATATAAATTTGTCACCGTACTTGAATTTCACTTCGTCGATGTAGGCTTTGATGGTCTGCTCGCTCGACCGCGGGCAAATCATCAGCACGTTGTCGTTCTCGGCCACGATATAGTCTTCGAGGCCGTCTATCATCACGAGTTTACCGTCGGATGCCTTTATGATGCAGTTTTTGGTGTTGACGAGCACATTGTCGCCAGATGATACGTTACCCTCGGCATCTTTGCGAGAGTGCTCGTACAGGGCGCTCCAGGTCCCGATGTCCGACCAGCCGAAGTCGGTGCAGTGGACCCACACGTTCTTGGCTTTTTCCATCACGCCGATGTCTATCGAAACGCCTTTGCATTCGTAGAATATCTTTCTGATGCTCTCGTTTTCGTCCGGCGTGTTGTAGTCCTGCGCTATGGAGTTGAACAGTCCGTACATTTCTGGCAGGAATTCCCGTATGGCGGAACGTATGGTCTTCGTGTTCCAGATGAAAATGCCTGAGTTCCAAAAGAATTCGCCGCTGCTCAGGAATACCTGGGCCATTTCGAGGCTGGGCTTCTCGGTGAAGGTCTTTACCTTGCAGATGCCTTCCTGTTTCGTGCATCCGCCGTCCACTTGTATATATCCGTAACCTGTGTTCGGATGGTCGGGGCGTATGCCTATGGTCATCATGGTGTCGCCGTCGCCGACGAAACCGGCGCATTCGCCGATGACCTCCATGAAGTGTTTTTCGTCGGCAATATAGTGGTCGCTCGGCGTTACGATCATCGTGGAGTCGGGGTCTACGGCGTTCAGGCGGAAAGCGGCGTAGGCGATGCCCGGCGCCGTGTTGCGCCCTACGGGTTCGCAAAGTACCTGGTGTTCATTCAGTTCGGGGATCTGTTCGAGGACTATGTCTTTGTAGGCGGCGTTTGTGACCACGAGGAAATTTTCGGCAGGGATCATCTGGTTGAAGCGCTCGTAGGTCGCCCGCAGGAAAGTGCGGCCCGTCCCCAGAATGTCGAGGAACTGTTTAGGTTTCGAAGAACGGCTCATGGGCCAGAAACGGCTCCCTATGCCGCCCGCCATTATAACGCAATAGTTTTTCCTGTTCATATCCCTGTTTTTGATGGAGGCCGCAGACTGCCTGCCTTGTATTTCCGGCGCAAAGATACTTAAATAAAGATAAAATGCTACCTGTATGACAACGGCAATATTCACGCCAAAGCAGTAAATTATTTCCGCCGCGCGGCGGTAAGATGAACAGTTTCTGTTACCTTTGCCGTAGTACCGGTAAAATTAAAAAAGCACGCTATGAAACCACGATATTTCACGATTCCGAACCTGCTCACGCTGTGCAACCTTTTTTGCGGCTGCATGGCTATCTATTGCGCTTTTGTTGTCGGCGACCTGCGTGTGGTTTTCTGGTTCGTGGCGCTGGCGGCGGTGTTCGATTTTCTCGACGGATTCGCCGCGAGGATGCTCAAATCGTTTTCGCCCATCGGGAAGGAGCTCGATTCGCTTGCCGATATAGTCAGCTTCGGGGTGGCGCCGGCCGCGGCGCTGCACATCCTTTATTCCTTTGCCGGCGGATGGCCGCCTTGGGGTTTCATTATATTCATCATTGCGCTTTTTTCGGCGCTCCGCCTCGCTAAGTTCAACGTGGACGAAAACCAGACCGAAGAGTTCATCGGACTCAACACACCGGCCAACGCCCTGCTGATAACCTCCGTGTGCTATATATATTCTGACGGAAACATACCTGTAAGCGCCGAATGGCTTATTGTCGGGGCTGTCGTGCTTTCGGTAATGCTGATACTCCCCGTGCGGATGTTCTCGCTGAAATTCAAGAATTTTTCGTTCGGGGATAACAAGTTGAGGTATATTTTCTTAGCCCTTTCCGTGGCGTCGCTGGCCGTTTTCAGGGTCGCCGCCGTGCCTGTGATAATTGCGGCATACGTAATCGTCTCGCTTATCCGTCATTTCGCCTGTTCAAAAAGCTGAAAATCAGCATGAATAACGGCCAGGAAAACCAGTTGTGATATTTTTTACTATCTTTGCCGCGGAAATTACGGCGGGTGGGCGCACGGTGGAATACTAAAGCCGGCCAAAATCCGTTCGTACCTCAAAAAAACCGGCTTATGCGTAGGGCCTTATTACGGATCGTATTTACTATTGCGGCAGTGGCCGCGCTCGGCTTGTTGTTGCCCGGGCGCTCCTCGGCGCAGGACGATCCGTTCTACGACCAGCCCAACCCCGGAAGCTCCTACGACCGCAACGGCAATCCGCTCGATATAGGCGGAAACCCATTCGATAATCCCGACGAACAGGCTCCTGCCGATACCACCGCCAAAAAAGCCAAGGTGCGCAAACCGCTCGAATCGTACTTTTTCGACGATTCCGTCAGGGTGAGGCCCAATTTCAAATGGAACGTGGACACATACCGCAACCGTGTCGAGATGACCGATATCGATACGATGATGAACCAGATGCAGATCGACTATCCGTTCCAGCGCAAGGGAGTGGGCGACGCTTACCAGGGGCCGCTCGGAGGGTCTTCGGTGCCGTACAATTACTTCGACAGGCCGCAGTTCCAGGATTTCGGCTTCGCAAGCGCCTATTATTCCTATTACTGGACTCCCGAAAACGCACCTTTTTACAATGTCAAGGCGCCTTTCACGCAGTTCCAATACCTGACGGCCGGGCAGAAAGCAATAGCCGAAGAGAACTTTGAGATAAGGCACGCGCAGAATATATCGCCCTCCACAGGGTTCAACGCCGATTACAAGAGCCGCGGTACGAAAGGGCAGTATAACTGGCAGAAAATGCGCGACAAGAACCTCTCGGTGGGGTTCTCGCATACCGGGAAAAAATACTCGGTGCACGCAGGGTATATCTACAACGCCGTGATAAACCAGGAGAACGGCGGTATCACCGACGACCGCCTGGTCACAGATACGGTCATCGACCTCTCGCAGGCGATCCCCACAAACCTCAACGACGCGCTGAATACCATCAAGAACAATACGTATTACGTCGTCCAGTCCTACGGGATACCGCTGCGCAGGCTTACGGACGATGACTTCTCCATCGCCGACCGCTCGTCCGTTTTTGTGGGTTACGCATTCGAGTATAACAGGTGGCACAGGAAATACTCCGACACCAAAGAGAAAAGCGGCGATTTCTACGAAAACTGGTATATAAGCCCCACGGCCACGGCCGACTCGATATTCGAATCGCGCCTGACAAACCGCGTTTTCGTGCAGTTGCAGCCCTGGGACCGCAACGGAGTCATTGGCACGATTGATGCCGGGGCCGGTATGGATATGCATAAATTCTATATGTTCAATCCGGACTACTTTATCTCGGGTACCGGCCATGAGCAGAATGAAAACAGTTATTACGTCTACGGATCGGTAGACGGAAAGATAAGCCGTTATTTCGACTGGGGGGGAGACGTAAAGTTCCACCCCATGGGATATAAAAGCGGCGATATCAGATTCGGGGCCAACGCCTCAATGAGTGCCTTTATACAAGGCAGGCCTATTACGCTCTCCGGAAATTTCTCGGTCGACAGCCGGTCGCCTGATTTCTGGAGCGAGCATTATTTCTCTAACCACTATGTGTGGCAGAACTCCTTCGACAAGGAGAATGAGACCCGTATCGAGATAAACCTCGATATCCCTTCGGTGCAACTGGAAGCAGGTGCGATGAACAGCGTCGTGACCGACAAGGTCTATTACGGCGCCGACGCGATGCCTGCCCAGGACGACGGAAGCGTGACGGTTTCGGGTCTGTATATTGCTAAAGGATTTCGCGTTCCGTTGAGGAAGAGCAGCGAACTCCATTTCGACCACAGGGTATTGCTTCAATGGAGTACATCGCAGGAGGTTATTCCTGTCCCCCAGGTGGCTGCTTTCGTTTCCTATTACTACGAATTCAACGTTGTCAAGAACGTATTGAGATGCCAATTCGGCGTGGACGCGCGGTACGATACCGAGTACTACGCGCAGGGCTGGAATCCCGCCACGGCGCAGTTCTACAACCAGAGGGAGAAAGAAATAGGCGACTATGTCAAGGCTGACCTCTTCTTTAACGCAAAATGGAAAAGAATGAGGATATTCCTTAAACTTGAGCACGCCAACGAGGACATGTTCGGTACGCGGGACTATTTCACAGTGCCGCATTATCCGCTGAACAGGAGGGTCTTTAAGTTCGGATTCTCGTGGAGTTTCTACGATTAAGCTTCGATTGACGCAGGTCGGCAGCCCGCAGAAATCATTTTATGAACAATAAAAAAAATCTTTTAGGCGCCGCAGCAGCGGCAGCCATGCTTGTGGTTTCGGCAATTATCTTCGCTGCCGGACCGCAGGACGAGTTTACGGCTCAGATATCGCTTGCCGACAAGGGCGAGCTGGTAGTTGCCATGTCGAAGGATATGCCTGGGCTTCTGGCCGGCGACGGCGGGACCTTCGGGTATCAATTCGATCTTTTAGAGGCTTATGCCGGCGCAGCAGGGTTGCCGCTGCGTGTGGTAATGGCGGCCGACGCGCATGCGGCCGTTAAAAAGCTCAATTCGGGGAAAGCCGATATGGTCTTGGCGCTTTCCCAAAACCTCTCTCAGGAACAGGACAAACAGCCTTTGTATTCCACTTCTTTTGTCGTGGTCGGCCGCCGTGCCGACGCCCTGCCCAAGGAGCAGGCGGCGGAATCTTCGTTCGGCTGGCTCCGGGAGAAGAAAGTGCTTATATCGCATGGCTTCAAATCTTCCAAAACTTACGGCGCCATGCTCGACTCCCTGAAAGGGGGCGGGATATTCGTGTCATCGGCAGGGTGTGCCGAAACGGTAAAGAGCCTCACCGCCGGAAAGTACGACTATTACGTATGCGAAAGGAGCGCGGCGCAACTCATGTGCGCCATGGACCGGAACATACGCAAAGTGCATGAATTCGGCGAAAACATAGAGGTGTCGGCCATGTTCGGGCCGCATATCGCCGACCTTGAAACCGATTTTACGGCATGGCTGGCTGAATACCGCCACACCAATGAATATGCCGCGCTCAGGTACCGGTATTTCGACAAGGGCGCGACGGAACGCTTTGCCGGGCAGAAGGCCGGGGCAGCCGGGGCGATATCGCCTTACGACCATGTTATGCGCGAGGTGTGCGAACGCGAAGGCGCCGACTGGCGCTTGATGGCGGCGATAGCTTACTGCGAATCGCGATTTAACGCCGATGTGGTTTCGCACAAAGGCGCCAAGGGGCTTATGCAGATAATGCCCATAGTGGCACGCCAGTTCGGGGTGCCGGACGAAGAGGTGCTGAAGCCCGAAGTGAATGTGACGCTCGGAGTAAAATTACTCAACAGCATAGAGGACATGATGGATATCCCGGCCGAGGTGGCTTACCAGGACAGGATGTCGCTCGTTTTGGCAAGCTATAATTGCGGGGTGGGGCATGTCGCCGACGCGCGCAGGCTCGCTGCCAAGTATAACATGAATCCCAACTCGTGGGACGATGTGGCCTATTTCCTGGTTAAGAAATCGGAACCTGAATATTTCGGCGACGAGGTGGTGCGCAACGGCGTTTTCCGCGGCAGCAAACAGACCCTCGGTTTTGTGAAGGGCGTGATGGGGCGCTACACGTCCTATTGTACCCTTGCGGTGAAATAGAGGATCAGTCAGGAAATTAGGTTGGATGATTTGTTTTTAAGGACACATAGTCGTTATGCCTGTTTCGTTGTCAGTCCGAAGCTCTCGGCGGGATGATAGTAACGAAGTGAATAGCAGCCCTCCGCATGGCGGAGCTTCGGGCTGCCGACCTTCTGCGAAGGCCGAAAAACAAATTGCTTATCTGTAAAAATACCCCTAACCTTTAAATAGGTCGTTATTAATCTCTTGGTGTCGCGACGCGACACCAGCAGCCTGCCGCCGCCCCACGCGGCGGGCTGGTCGCTTCGGCGACTCCGACAGAGCGGGAACGTCGATCCACACCCGAAACGCTGTACTGCGAAACTGCGCCTGTCGCCGACGGCAGCCTGTACCGTAGGGGTAATATTGCGGATAAGCATTGAAAATTCTTGTCAGAATAAATATGAAGCGCCCCGGATAAAATCCGGGGCGCGTCATTTTGTTGCGGCGGCGCGGCGGCCGGCGATTACTTGTTTGTTTTGCAGGCCTTGCAGGCTTTGCGGCGGCTGAACAGGCAGATGATCTCGCCGACCACGAAGATAAGCGCCGTGCCTCCGATTATGATGAACCAGTCCTTGGCCATGAGAGGTACGGCGCGGAATACCTCGCCGCCGAAGCTCGTTATCAGGATCTGCCCCGCGAGTATTATGAACGTCACGATCAGGAACAGTCTGCTTTGCCTCATGTCGAAGAACGAGCTGCAGCTGCTTCCGAACGACTTGGCGTTGAACAGGTTCCAGTACTGCATCATCACGAAGATAGTGAAAAACGCAGACATCTGGTACGCCGTCGGGTTTTCGCCCCAGTTCATCAGCAGGCCCAGCAGTACGCCTATCATGATGATGCCGACGATGAATATCGACCGTACCATGGGTTTGTTGATGATGAAATCTTTCTCGCGCCTCGGTTTTTCCTTCATCACCTCCGGGTTCGGGGGGAGCGATGCGAGGGCCATGGCCGCGAACGTGTCCATGATGAGGTTCACCCAAAGGATCTGTGTTACCGTGAGCGGCAGTTCGCCGCCGAATATCGAGCCGAAGAACACGACCGTGAGCGCCACGAAGTTGACCGTGAGTTGGAACAGCACGAACCGCTGGATGTTCTTGTAGAGCGAGCGCCCCCACATTACGGCGGTGGCGATGCTTTTGAACGAGTCGTCGAGCAGTGTAATATCGCTGGCCTCTTTCGCCACCGATGTCCCCGTACCCATCGACAGGCCGACCTGCGCGAAATTGAGCGCCGGGGCGTCGTTCGTGCCGTCGCCGGTCACAGCGACCACCTCGCCCCTCTGCTGGAGCAGGCGCACGAGGCGCTGCTTGTCCAACGGGCGTGCGCGCGCCATTATCTTGAGGTCAGCCACACGGCCGAGCAGTTCCTCGTCGCTCATCTCGGCGAATTCGACACCTGTTATGATGTTGCGGTCGCCGTCCACGGCGTCGTCCCAAAGGCCTATCTGGCGTGCGATCTCGCGTGCCGTGGCCGTGGTGTCGCCGGTCACGACCTTGACCTGTATCCCGGCGTCGAGGCACTCTTTCACCGCCCCTGGAACGTCGTCGCGCACCGGGTCGGAGATGCCTACGATGCCCATAAGGCGGAGTTTCCCGCTTTCGAGCGCGTCCTTGGCGTTTCCGAGTGGCGTTTCGAGGTACGCGAACGCGAGGGTGCGCATAGCCTTGTTCTGGAACGTGCGCAGTTGCTGGTCGATCGAATCGTGCAACCCTGCGTCCACCGCGCACATCGCCTTCACGATCTCCGGCGCGCCCTTGACATATAGTACGTTACCATTACCATTAGACGCTTTTACCAGCGTCGCCATATATTTGCGCTCGGTCGAGAACGTTATTTGGTCGATCACCCTGTCCTCGTCGCGGATGGCCGAGTAGTCCACGCTATGGTCTTTCATCCAAAGCAGGAGGGCTCCTTCGGTGGGGTTGCCTATCACTTTGGCTCCCGTGCCGATAAACGCCGTCGAGTTCATGGCTATGGATTCGTCCAGGATATCGTCCGCCCCGGTTTCGTACTTTATCATCTCGTACACGCGCATTTCGTTGCGGGTGAGGGTCCCGGTCTTGTCGGTGCAGATGACCGTCACGGCGCCCATCGTTTCGCTGGCGTGCATCTTGCGCACGAGGTTGTTGGTCTTGAGCATGCGGCGCATGTTCATGGCGAGGCTCAGCGTGATGCTCATCGGCAAGCCCTCGGGGATGGCCATGACCATTATGGCCACCGAAACCATGAAGTAGCTGAGGATGTGGTTGGTAATATGCAGCCAGTCGCCGTCTTTCAGCTCGCCGGTGACGAATATGCCCTTTAGTATGAGGATGGCGAATATCGCTATCGCCAGGCCGCCGCCGATCCGGCTTATTATCTTCGACAGCCGTGTGAGCTGTTTGTGCAGCGGGGTAACTTCGTCGCTTGTCGTGGTGGCCTGTTCCGCCACTTTGCCGTATTCCGTGGCGTCGCCGACGGCATAGACCTCTATCGTGCCATGCCCTTCGGATACCGTCGTCCCCCTGAGCAGGTGGTTCGAGGGGTACGTTGCCTCTTCGTCGAAGTCTTTGGGGTTGGTCGTTTTCGACGTCTGCAATTCTCCCGTGAGGCTCGATTCGTTGACCTTGAGCGAGAGCGCGTCGAGTAGCTGGCCGTCGGCCGGGATCTCGTCGCCGCTGCCGACCACCACGATATCACCCACCACGACCTCGCGTTTGGGGATCTCCATAATGCCCTCGCTGCGGATAACCTTTACGGGAGTGTCATCGTTAACCTTGTTGAGTACCTCGAAGCGTTTCTTGGCATCGTACTCGAACCAGAATGATACACCGGTAGCCAAAAGGATGGCGCCGAATATCCCTATCGTTTCGGCGAATTCGCCGTCCATGAAGGCCACGATGAGCGACAGCCCGGCCGCCACCAGCAATACCTTTATAATGGGGTCATTGAACTTCTCGAAGAACATTTTCCACACCGACTCCTTTTTGGGTGGGGTAAGGATGTTTTCGCCATGCTTTTTGCGGCTTTCCAGCACCTCTTCCGGGGTCAAACCCCTCATTTCTTTTTCCTGCATTATGCTTTTGTTTGATTAAGATCTCATTAGCTCCCTCTTACCGGCGTCGAGCCTGACCGCCACGAAGAACAGTATGGAGAACGCCAGGAACGACGATCCCCCGTAGCTGAAGAAAGGCAGCGGAATGCCGATTACCGGCACAAGGCCGATGGTCATGCCGATGTTGATAATGGTATGTATGAAAAATATTCCCGCCACGCTGTAGCAGTAGACCCTCCCGAATGGGTCGCGCTGTCGTTCCCCCATCTTCATCAGCCGCAGTATCATCATGCAAAACAGGGCGACCACCACGGCAGAACCGAGGAAGCCCCACTCCTCGCCAACGGTGCAGAAGATGAAGTCGGTACTCTGTTCCGGGACGAAATTGAACTGTGTCTGCGTCCCTTGCAGGAAGCCTTTGCCGAACACGCCGCCCGAGCCTATCGCGATGAGTGACTGGTTGTAGTTGTAGCCCTCTTTTTTCAGGTCGACCTCGTCGCTGACCACTACAAGTATGCGGTCGCGCTGGTGGGGCTGGACAATATTGTCGAAAACATAATCGACCGAGGGCGCGAAGACTATCGACGCGAGGAACAGCGCTACGAACATATAGACGTTGCGCAGCCTGTGCCGGTAGGCGTACAAAACCACAAATACGATGGACGCCACCGAGCAGATCAGCAGTATCGTGTAAACCGACGCGTCACCCCCAAGGAACTTGATCCCCATATATAGCACTATGGTGGCGAGCGCCAGCCCGGCCAGATAGATGACTTTCTGTTTCCAGTACCCGTTCCTCAGGCCCTCGCCGATGACGCAGGCGAGGATGATGATTATCAGCACGGTCAGCGGCGGCATTGTGATCGACATGAAGAACAGCGCGATGAACGTGAAGAAGAATACGTGTATCCATCCGTTCAGTCCCTCGCGGTAGAGCATGAACAGGAACGAGGTGTATACGAGCGCCGAGCCGGTATCCTTTTGCATCACGATTATTATGATCGGCACCCCGATTATGACGCCCAGGCTGACGAGGTCGCGCAGGTCGGAGATCGAAAAACTGTAGCGGCTCATGAACCGCGCGACGGCAAGGGCGGTGGTAAACTTGGCGAACTCTCCCGGCTGGAGCGACACGGGGCCGACTTCTATCCATGCCTTGGCGCCGTTCACCTCCTTCCCGGCGACGAGTACAAGCAGCAGCACGGCTATGCCTATGAAATAGGCCGGGTAGGCGAACATGTGGAAGAACCGCTCGTCCAGGAGCAATATCACCACGGCCACGCACATCGTGATCCCGATCCACGTAAGCTGTTTGCCGTAATTGCTGCCCATGCTGAACGTCGAGAGCGCCGAGTCCTCGTGGACGGCCGCGTAGATGTTCAGCCAGCCTATCACCACGAGGGCAAGGTAGACCAGTATCGCGACCCAATCGAAGGTCGGCGCATTTATATTACCGCCTCTGCCTGTCATAATACGGATAATATATTTCCATTGTTTTCACGCGTTCAACGAGTTCCGGGCGCTTGACCTCACCGGTGAGGTATTTCTCTGTCAGCAGCGACGCGATGGGTGCGGCGACGGTTGCGCCGAACCTCCCGTGCTCCACATACACCGAGATCGCTATTTTAGGGTTGTTGCGCGGCGCGAAGCTTATGAACGTCGAGTGGTCGGCGCCGTGGGGGTTCTGGGCCGTGCCGGTCTTGCCGCATATGTCGAGGCCGGCGACCTCGGCAACGCGCGCCGTACCTTCCGGAACGTGTACCGCACGCCACATACCCTCGACCATCGGCTCGAAATATTTCGGGCTGACCATCGTGTAGTGAGGCTCATAGAAACGCGCGTCTATGGAGTCGCGGCCATCTATCTTCTTGACCACATGGGGGATATAATAATGCCCTCGATTGGCGATGGTTGCGGCCAGGTTCGCCATCTGGAGCGGCGACACGCCCAGCTCGCCCTGTCCTATCGAGAGCGAAATGACGGTGAGGGCATTCCAGCTTCCGCGGTATCTTTTGTCGTAGAACTCGCGGGTCGGCACCGACCCGTTCCTTTCGTCGATGAAGTCGGAATCGAGTTTGCGCCCGAACCCGAAACTGCGCACGTATTCCTCCCACCTGTCGAAATTATCCTTTACGCCGCCGTTCTTTTTGTTTTCGAGTATGTTCCTCAGGACGTAGCAGAAGTAGGCGTTGCAGGAACTCCGGATAGCGTCCTGCATATTCAGCGGCGAGGAGTGGATATGGCATCCGACGCCGCGGCCTCCTGTGTAACCGCCTGCGCAGGGATACCTGTATTCGGGTTTGAGCACACCTTCTTCAAGCCCTATAAGCCCGTTCACGATCTTGAAGACCGAGCCGGGAGGGTAGACCGACATCACGGCGCGGTTGAAGAACGGCTTGCGCGGGTCGGCGTTCAGGCGCGGGAAGTTTTTGTTGACCTCGCGCCCCACCATTTCGTCGGGGTCGTATGTGGGGCTGCTGGCCATGGCGAGGATCTCGCCGGTAGACGGTTCTATGGCGACCACGCTGCCCACTTTCCCTTTCATGAGTTCCTCGGCGAATGCCTGCAATTCGGCGTCTATGGTGCAGGTAATGGCCGTGCCGGGCCGGGCGACGGAGTCGTACATCCCGTTTGCATACGAGCCTTTGACCACGCCATGCACGTCGACCATGTTGATCCTCACGCCCTTGTCGCCCCGGAGTACCTCTTCGAAAGCCAGCTCTATCCCTGTCTTGCCGATGTAGTCGCCGCTCTTGTAATAAGGGTCTTTTTCGATTTCATGCTCATTGGTCTTGCCGATGTACCCCAGCAGGTTGCCGGCAACTTTGCGCGGATAGGAACGCAGCGTACGGAAAACGGTGTAGAATCCGGGGAATCCGCGTTCGTCGAGTTTTATCTTGACCTCTTTCGGAAGCTGTTCCAGTATGACCTGGCCTTGCCGCCACGAGTGATTCCTCGCTTTTTGTATCTTTTCGCGGATGCTTTCGATGGGCTCGCCCACGATACTGCACAGCAACAGCGTGTCGAACTGCTTGACGTCCTTCGGGATCATCATCAGGTCGTACACCTCTTTGCTCTGCACGATGAATTCGCCGTTGCGGTCGAATATCTCGCCCCGCGGCGGGTTCAGTACTTCGTAACGCAGTACGTTGTTGTCGGCATTCTCCTTGTAGGTGTTGTCGATTACCTGCAGGTAGAAAAGCCGCCCGACGATAACGGCGAACACGGCGATCACTACGACTTGGAGTATGACGATCCTGTGTGGGTTCATTATACTTTCCGTGTTTTTATGCGTTGTGCGGGGACGAACACCAGCTGGGTGCAGTATACCAGCGGTATGGTCAGGGTGGCGCTCAGGATTATGCGCAACAGGGTGAGGTGGAAATAGCTCCAGCTCAGCGCCTCGAACGAGAAGAAAACGAAACAGTGGATGAATATGAAAACGCTGCTGTAGCGCAGGAACGCCCCTGTGCCGAGCCTGCCCGAGTCGGGTATCCCGCTTTCGTTCGCCTCTTCTTTACCTATCGAAAGCCGCAGCATGAGCGGGCGGCAGAAGGCCGTGAAGAGCGACGCTATGGTATGCAGCCCGGCCGTGCCGGATACGGCGTCTATGGCGATCCCGGTCAGCAGCCCCAACAACAGCACGGCTATCCGCGGGGTCTGTATCGGCAGCAGGATGACGAACGCGGTGTACACGAGCGGATAGATATACACGCTCAGGTTAAGGTTGTTGAACAGGAACGCCTGCAGCAAAACCACAACCAGGAAAAATACCGTATATCCTAACGTCCTGTACATACCGTGTGTGTTTTAAAAAAAATGTCTGTTGCTTGCGGAAATTCAAACGCACCCAATCCTTCGGCTTTAGCTCTGTGTAAAGTTGTGTGCAGTACCTTAATTCCCGGCTTATCTTGTCCCCGCCTGCTGCCTTGTCGATTCGCGGGCCTCGGCTTCGAGCATCATGCGTTCCAACTGGTCGGCATACCTCACAAGCAGCACTTTGTTCGCCGAGGTCAGCGGCCTCGCGAGCCTTACCTCGATGTCGAAATACGAGTCCGCGACCATCTTCCAACTCTCCACCGTACCGATCACAATGTCTGACGGGAATATCGACGAGTGGCCGGTAACTATCGTGTCGCCAGGCGCTATCTCGGCGTATTTCGAAACTTCCGTCAGCCGGACGATGTCAGCGCTGGTGCCGTCCCAGAGTATCGACCCGAAATGGTCGCTGCCCTTTATCAGCCCTGCCGTGCGGAATTTCTCGTTGAGTATCGACATGCACACCGAGTATTTTTCGCTGCACGCCTGCACTATCCCCACGACCGTGCCTTCGGGCGTGATGACCGCCATGTTCGCTTCCACACCGTCGAGCGTGCCTTTGTCGATGGTCAGGAAATTCTCCCTGAGCGCGATGGTGTTATTGATAACGTTGGCGGACTTGTAAAAATATTTCGCAGCCTCGCTTGCGGGGATCTCGGGCATGTCCTCGGCCGGAGGGTTGGCCGCTTTGTATGCTTCGAATTCGTTGTGCAGTTCCGTCAGCTCCGCCGTAAGCGCCCGGTTCTCCTTGTTGAGGCTGAAATAATGTTTGATGTTCGAGGCCGTTTTGTAGACGCCGCCCATCGCCGCGTTCGATGTGCCGAGTATCTTGGCCCGGGTGTAGCTCGTGCTTCCGGCATAGTGGTTTATGGCCGCTATCTCCAGTATGATGAAGACAAGCGGGACATATATGAGTTTAATAAACAGAAACAGCCTGTTCATACCGGGTATCGGGGGAGTAAAACGTGTGTGCTATTAATAAATAATACCGGGGTAAGGCGTGCTGCCTCTCCCCCGGCTATTGTCGTGCCATAACCTGCCGGCAGGTTACTTCATCAGGAACGAGAACTTGTGGATGTTCTTGAGCGCTACGCCCGTGCCGCGTGCCACGGCCCTGAGCGGGTCGTCGGCGATAACGAACGGGATGTTGGTCTTTTCGGCCAGCCTGCGGTCGAGGCCTTTCAGCAGCGCACCGCCCCCGGCGAGGTAGATGCCGTTCTTCACGATGTCGGCATATAGTTCCGGCGGCACCATTTCGAGCACTTTCATGATGGTGGCGTCTATCTTGACCAGTGATTTTTCGAGCGCGTAGGCTATCTCGCTATACGAAAGCGTCAGCGTCGACGGAAGCGAGGTCAGGACATTCGGGCCTGTGACCACGAAGTCGGCCGGTTCGTCTTCCAGTTCCGAAACCGCCGAGCCTACAGCGATCTTGATGTCCTCGGCCGTGCGTTCGCCGATGCGGATGTTGTGCTGCTGGCGCACGTAGCTCTGGATGTCTTCGGTGAAGACGTCGCCCGCCACGTTTATGCTTTCGCTGCAAACGATACCGCCAAGCGAGATACACGCGATCTCAGTCGTACCGCCGCCTATGTCTATTATCATGTGGCCTTCAGGCGCTTCCACGTCGAGCCCGGCGCCGAGCGCCGCCGCCATGGGTTCGTATATCATATATACCTCGCGTCCGCCGGCATGCTCGGCAGAGTCGCGCACCGCGCGGATCTCGACGTTGGTCGACCCCGACGGGATACATATCACCATCTTGAGGGTGGGGCTGAAGAGGTGGCTGCGCGAGCGCACTTTCTTGATAAGCCCGCGGAGCATCATCTCCGTAGCGTTGAAGTCGGCGATCACGCCGTCCTTCAAGGGGCGGATCGTCTTTATGTTCTGGTGCGTTTTGCCGTGCATCTGGCGGGCCTGGCTGCCTATCGCCACCACTTTGCCGGTGTGGAAATCGAGCGCCACGATCGACGGCTCGTCGACCATGATCTTGCCGTCGCTGATTATGACCGTGTTGGCTGTGCCGAGGTCGATCGCCAATTCCTGGGTCAAAGAGAAAAGTCCCATTTGCTGTTATATTTAGTGGGCTGTTATACTGTTTTGGTGTTCTTACACCTGCGGTCGCACCGGAACGTTACGATGAAGACTATATTGTCCGTGCGCCGTAAGGCGTTTAGTGTTTGAAGTGGCGCATGCCGGTGAATGCCATTGCCATTCCGTTGGCGTCGCAGTAGTTTATGCTGTCCTGGTCGCGTACCGAGCCGCCGGGGGCTATGACGCAGTCGATACCCTCGTTGTGGGCTATCTCAACGCAGTCGGCGAACGGGAAGAACGCGTCCGAAGCCATAACCGCGCCTTTCAGGTCGAACCCGAAGCTCTTCGCCTTTTCGATTGCCTGTTTCAGGGCGTCCACGCGCGAGGTCTGGCCTATGCCGCTCGACAACAGACGTCCGTCCTTCACCATCACGATGGCGTTGCTCTTCGACTGCTTAACTATGATATTGGCGAAGAGCAGGTCTTTCTTCTGCGCTTCAGTGATGCCTTTTTTCGTAACCACTTTCATTTCGGTGTCGCGCCCGCCTAACTGGAGGTCGCGGTCCATGGCCGCCACGCCGTTCAGAAGGCTGCGGTATTGCTGCTTGCCTCGCGAAGCGTCTTTCAGCACGAGTATGATACGGTTCTTTTTGCTCTGGAGGGTTTCGAGCGCGCCGGCTTCGTAGCCCGGGGCGATGATGACCTCCATGAACAGCGAGTTCATCTCCTCGGCCGTGGCGGCGTCGATGGGCCTGTTGCAGATAAGCACGCCGCCGAAAGCCGAAACGGGGTCGCATTCGAACGCTGTCTTGTAGGCGTCTTTCAGGGTGGGGCGCACTGCCACGCCGCACGCGTTGTTGTGCTTGAGTATCGCGAACGCCGGTTCTTCCTTGCCGAATTCGTC
The DNA here is from genome assembly GCA_031552235.1 of Tidjanibacter sp. GTDB lineage: Bacteria > Bacteroidota > Bacteroidia > Bacteroidales > Rikenellaceae > WRDF01. The sequence continues at coordinate 191,898 of JAVBMR010000002.1, forward strand.
GATAAGGCTGAGGGCGGCGTCGATGTCGAGCATGTTGTTGTACGATATCTCCTTGCCGTGTATCTTGTCGAACATCTTGTCGATGTCGCCGAAGAACATGGCTTTCTGGTGGGGGTTCTCGCCGTAGCGCAGGGCGGTACCGTTGTCGTAGCCGGCCCTGAACGCCGGGATGTTCTCTTCGCGGTTGAAGTAGTTGAAAATTGCGGTGTCGTAACCCGAGCTGACCATAAAGGCTTTTGCGGCGAAGTTACGGCGCTGTTCGAGGGTGGTCGAGCAGTCCTGGGTTTTCAGCATCTCCAACAGTTCGGCGTACTGGCCTACCGAGGGGATGATAACTGTGTCTTTATAGTTTTTGGCGCCCGCGCGGATGAGCGAGATGCCGCCTATGTCGATCTTTTCTATGATAGCCTGATGCTCGGCGCCCGACGCTACCGTCTGTTCGAACGGGTAGAGGTCTACGATCACCAGGTCGATCTCCGGTATCTTGTATTCGGCCATCTGCTCTATGTCCTGCGGATTGTCGCGGCGCGCGAGGATGCCCCCGAAAACGGCAGGGTGGAGGGTCTTGACACGCCCGCCGAGAATAGACGGATAGCCCGTAAGGTCTTCTACTGCAATGGCTTTAAGGCCGAGTTCTTCGATAAACTTGAGTGTTCCGCCGGTCGAGTAGAGCGTTACTCCGTTAGCGGCAAGAGTTTTTACGATTTCGTCCAGCCCGTCCTTGTAAAACACAGAGATCAGGGCGCTTTTTATCTTTTTCAAAATTTCGGGAATTATCCGGGTTCATTAAAGCTACAAAGTTAAAAATTATACGGTTCCAACCCAAATAATTGAGGATATTTATCTAATTTTGCAAACACTTAACTTTTGGACGGGGAAAACCCTATGGGAACAGAGTATAAGATAGATAAAAAAGCGCGCTGCGCGGTGGTCGGTTACGGCAGCTGGGCGACGGCGCTCGTCAAGGTGCTGCTCGAAAATGAGCCGAGGGTTGGGTGGTATATCCGCCGCACGGATGTGATAGACCACATCTCGCGCAATGGCCATAACCCGCGCTACATTCCTGATGCAAAGCTCGATACCTCGCGTCTCGACATGTCCGACGACATCAACGCGGTTGTCGCGGCGGCCGACGTCGTGATTCTCGCCGTGCCGTCGGCGTTCCTCCAGCTCGCTCTGGAGCCGCTCAAGGTTTCGCTCGAAAATAAATTCGTGGTGTCGGCCATCAAGGGCATCATCCCGGAAGGGTATGTCACCATTGCCGAATACATCAATGAACACTACGGCCTGCCGTATGACCAGATCGGCATCGTTGCCGGGCCGAGCCATTCGGAAGAGGTGTCGCAGGAGCGGCTTTCATATCTCACGCTGGTGTGCAAAAGCACCGAGAACGCGGCGGTTCTGTGCGAAAAATTTGCCACGCCTTATATCATCACGAACCCTTCGACAGACATCTACGGTACGGAATACGCCGCCGTACTGAAGAACATATACGCCATCTGTGCAGGCATTTCCATCGGGCTGGGCTACGGCGACAACTTCCTTTCGGTGCTTATATCGAACGCGGCCATCGAGATGAACAGGTTCCTTTCGGAGAGCTACCCCTCGCAGCGCAACACGAGCGCTTCGGCATACCTTGGCGACCTGCTTGTGACGGCATATTCGAAATTCAGCCGCAACCGCGAATTCGGTATGATGATAGGCCGCGGCTACACGGTCGCACAGGCACAGGAAGAGATGGATATGGTGGCCGAAGGGTACTACGCTGCAGAGTGCATCATGCAGGTAAACAAGCGGTTCGGCATAGAAATGCCCATTGCGGAGTGTGTTCATGGCATACTCTACGGTGGTCGTCCGGCCGGGGAAGAGATAGTTAGAATGACCAAGAAATTGATATAGACAACAAAAACCATAATCAAAATGGAAATCATCAGGATCGACACATCGAAGACATCCGAAGCCATCGCGGCATCGGAGATAACCGCCCTCGCGCCGGCTGCCGGGGACGCTAACAAACTCCTACACAATAAACAGGGCAAGGGTAACGACTTCCTCGGCTGGGTGAACCTGCCGTCGTCAATTACTTCGGCTGAACTCGCTGAGATAGACCGTGTTGCCAAGTCGCTGCGCGGCAAGGCCCAGGTTGTCGTGGCGGTGGGTATCGGCGGTTCGTACCTCGGATCGAAAGCGGTGCTTGAGGCTATGGGCAGCAGCTTTCCGCAATTGGTGAAGAACGATAAAGACCCGATCGTCGTGTTCGCGGGTGAGAACCTCAGCGAAGACTACACATACGAGCTTATGCAGGCCCTCAAGAATTATGAGTTCGCGGTTATCGTGATATCGAAATCGGGGACTACGACCGAGCCGGCCATCGCTTTCCGCGTACTGCGCGCCGAGGTGGAAAAACGCTACGGCAAGAAAGAGGCAGCCTCGCGAATCGTGGCGATCACGGACGAAAAACGCGGCGCGCTCAAAAAACTCGCCACGGACGAAGGTTACGACACTTTCGTGATCCCGGATGACGTGGGCGGACGTTTCTCGGTGCTGACCCCGGTGGGGTTGCTCCCGTTGGCGGTTGCAGGCGTGAACGTTGCCGAACTCGTGCGCGGCGCACAGGATATGGAAAAAGCGACGGCCGAAGGTGTGGCATTCGACAAGAACCCGGCGATGCAATACGCGGCCGCGCGCAACGCCTTATATAATAAAGGCTATAAGATCGAGATACTCGCCAGCTACGAGCCTAAGTTGCAGTACATCGCCGAATGGTGGAAACAGCTCTACGGCGAGAGCGAAGGCAAGGAAGGTAAAGGCATCTTCCCGGCAAGCGTGACCCTCACTGCCGACCTCCACTCGATGGGGCAGTATATACAGGAAGGCGAACGCACGCTTTTCGAGACCGTTATCAGTGTTGCCAAACCGGCCAATAAGGTCGTGGTAGAAAAGGATGCCGACGACCTCGACGGCCTCAACTTCCTTGCAGGCAAGCGTATCGGCGAGATCAACCACATGGCCGAACTGGGCGTTACCATCGCCCACGTGGACGGCGGCGTGCCCAACATCCGCATCGAAATTCCCGAAATCAGCGAATACTATATAGGTGCGCTCCTCTATTTCTTCGAAAAAGGATGCGGCATCAGCGGATACATGCTCGGCGTGAACCCGTTCGACCAGCCGGGAGTCGAGGCGTATAAGAAAAACATGTTCGCCCTGCTCGACAAGCCGGGATACGAAAAAGAATCGGCCGAGATACGCAAGCGCTTGTAGGCGTATCCCCCGAACCGGATTACCGAACGGTCTCTGCCGGACTTATTATAATAAGTCCGGCAGAGATCGTTTTAGGCATATACTGAGAACTTGCTCATGTTTTGCGCGTATGGCACGCTTTATGAATATGAATGGCTGGGAGTTTGTCGATATAACGAACAATAATATGCATATTTTATAACAAAGACATGAAAAAATACAGTTATCAACGGTTTTGTTTTGTTTATTGAAAATAAAATCATATGTTTATCATCAAACCAACCAACTAAACTTCTTATTTAAAGTTATTATGAAAAAAACCCTTCTTTTTGCATCGGCAATTGCGATGGCTCTTGCTTTTGTTGCATGTAACGACGATGACGATTGCACTCCTTACAATCCTCCCGTTCCTCCTCCGGTTGAACTTGAAGTGACTACCAACGAGGGCGTACAGGATGCCTTGGAATTGGGCGTGCAGAACATCACACTTACAGAACCCCTCACGGAGGACGCGTCTTTCGTTATCCCGAATTCCTACTCCCCGAGCCAGCAGTTGACACTGGAAATCCCGGCCGGCGGCAGCGACATTACCATTACCCAGGAGTCCGGACACGGTGGCGTATTCCCCGTCCTGAACCTTGTGGCGGAAGATGTCAACAATTTAATACTCAGTGTTCCAAGCCTGTCTGTTAGCTACTCGGGAACTGTACTCGGTTCGCTTACGGCTTCAACTGCCCCCAATACGCTTACCCTTGAAAGCAGCGCGAGCGTAAATACGTTGAACGTCAATAAGGGTAACGTCTATGTGTTTGGCCAGGTGGAAAACTACGGTACCATCGCCGACGGATCGAAAATCGTCCGCCCGGTTGCAACCGCCGAAGAACTCAGGACGATGCTTGCCGGAACCGAACCCTACAACGGCGGTGTTGTGCTTATGGCTGACATCCACTATATTATGCCGACAATCAACGGTGCGCAGGCCAACCAGAATGCTTTCGTGGTAGGTACAGTTGACTACAAGGGCGAAGAATCTACGGCGTTCGATCCGGAACTTGACCCCTACAACGGCTATATTTTCGACGGTAACGGCTATACGATAGGCGGAGCGGCACAAAATAACGTACTGATGGTATTTGCTAATAACGCGGTTGTTAAAAACCTCAAAATACAGCAGAACGATGCCGACAGGGCTGCGTTGACAGCAGCCAACCGCGGCAATAACGGTATTACTATCTACCGTTCAAGAGGCGTTAAGCTTGATAATGTAACCATCAATAGTACCCAGAAAGCCGGTATGGTAATTAGCGCATCGACCGTTACTGCTACGAAACTCACCACCAATGGTAACACATGGGGCGGTGTGAACGTGAGCAGCGGCGTGTTCCCGAGCGGCGGCGGCATACCCGAATTCACTTTGGTAAGCGGCAACCTCAATGAAGCCGGATCAGGCCCCTATAAGATATGGGTTGACCTCGGCACGCTTCCTACCCCCGAATCTTTCGTGGTAAATGTACCTGCAGGCTGGATCAGCTCGCTTAATGGAAACAACCAGAGGTATTACTACCCTGCTGAATAACCGTATAACGGCAAATGCGAAAGAGAGATGCGTTTAGCATCTCTCTTTTTTTTATCGGGTTAGTCTTTTCGGGCTTAGGTGAAAACGGGAAGCCATTCCCGAGAGTGATGAGGCGCGCGACAACCTTGCGTTACGCCATTGCCGGATAGCGTGCCTGTTTTTGAGTTGGTGTGAATAATGGTGTATGGTTCCACGCGTTATTTATAACACTTATCCGCCAAACAGCCCTATGGTGCAGCCTGCCATCGGCGACGGGCATGGTTTCGCATTATGGCGTTTCGGGAGTGTATCGACGTTCGCGCTCTACCGGAGTTGCCGAAGCGACCAGTCTGCTGTGCTTGATAAATTCACATTCCGCGGCTGCTGGGGTCGGCACTTTGTGCCGAGCTGCGGAATGTTGCGCTTCAGCGAGGGCAAAGGCCGCTTGCGGGTTTTGCCGAGCGTCAGCAACAAAAAGAGCTTAATGTGGCGACTGCCTGCGGCAGTTGCAGCCTTTACAATACCCCGCAGTCTGCTGCGAGGTGGTTCAGGCAAGCTGAAAGTAAACTTTCGCTTGCCGCTCACTTATCACTGTATTTTCAGATAACAGACTGCGTCTCAGGTGCCTGCCGGCACACGGACATAGTTGGAGGCAACAAAAATAATTCCGTGTCATGGAAATGACCGGCTTTCGGCAAAAACAGGCTGGCCGTCCATTATGGGCGGCCAGCTTAATAATTTAACGTCCCAAGAACGCTAAAGGGATAATCCTATTTTTTATCGGTATTCCGGGGAAATAACGTCCGGGTTGCCGTTTTCGGTGCGCTTGTGTTGTCGCACCGTTTGGCTTTACATGCGAACCCGGCTAACGGTTGCCCGGCCGGTATTCTTCCCGGCATTTCCCTAATTATTCCTCCTGCTTTTCCGGCTATCTCTTAGCCATTAGGCCCTATTCTATTTTTTGGGCTTCGGGGCGAGCATGATCGACATGCGCTTGCCTTCGAGCTTGGGCATCATCTCTACCTTGGCGAGTTCTTCGAGGTCGGTAGCGAAACGCAGCAGCAATATCTCTCCCTGTTCCTTGAACACGATCGAGCGGCCGCGGAAGAACACATAAGCCTTTACCTTGGATCCCTCTTTGAGGAAGTTCTGGGCGTGCTTGAGTTTGAAGTTATAATCGTGGTCGTCGGTCTGCGGGCCGAATCGGATCTCCTTGATCACGACCTGGACGGTCTTGGCCTTGAGTTCCTTCGCCTTTTTCTTCTGCTGGTAAAGGAATTTCTGGTAGTCCGCTATACGGGCTACGGGCGGATCGGCGTTCGGGGAGATCTCGATCAGGTCGAGTTCCATCTCGTCGGCCAATCTGAGGGCGTCCCGGATCGACATGACCTCGGGTTTCTCGATGTTGTCCCCCACGACCCTTACCTGAAGTGCCGTGATATGCTCGTTGATTTTGTGTAAAGCCTCTTTCTCGGGGCGTCTCGGGCCCCTCGGTTCTATTTTTCTTACAGGCTTCGGGTGGAATGGTTTCGGTCCGGCTATAGCTTTGTCCTCCTGCTGGTTTGTTAAACGTTAAAATATTCTGGCGTAAAGATATGCAATAAATATATGAAAAAAATCGGTATGCCCGGAAAAAGATTCCCGGGCATACAAATTTATTACGCCTGCTTCGCTTTGTCTATCTCGTTTTTGACAAGTTCGTTAACCATCGTGGCGAACGCTTCTTTAGTCATCGTACCCTTGTCTCCCTCGCCTTGTATGCGAACCGCGACCTCGCCAAGCTCCTGTTCTTTCTCGCCGACGATCAGCAGGAACGGGATGCGTTTGAGTTCGTTGTCGCGTATCTTGCGGCCGATCTTTTCGTTGCGGTCGTCTATGTGGGCGCGCACGTCCTGCTTTTTGAGGAATGCCACGACCTCTTCGGCGTAGTCGTTGAACTTCTCCGAGATGGGCATCACCACAACCTGGTCGGGTGCGAGCCAGAGCGGGAATTTGCCTGCCGTGTGTTCGAGCAGAACGGCTACGAAACGCTCCATCGAGCCGAACGGCGCGCGGTGGATCATGATGGGGCGGTGTTCTTTGTCGTCCGAACCCTTGTAAGTCAGGTCGAAACGTTCCGGCAGGTTGTAGTCTACCTGGATGGTTCCGAGCTGCCATTTGCGGCCTATGGCATCGCGCACCATGAAGTCGAGTTTCGGGCCGTAGAATGCAGCTTCGCCGTACTCCACGACGGCTTTAAGGCCTTTTTCCTTCGTGGCCTGGATTATGGCGTTCTCGGCTTTTTCCCAGTTTTCGTCCGAACCGATGTATTTCTCCCTGTTGTTCGGGTCGCGGAGCGATATCTGGGCGTCGAAGTTGTCGAAATTCAGGGTTTTGAAGATATACAGCACGATGTCGATCACCTTTTTGAACTCGTCGAGGAGCTGGTCGGGGCGGACGAACATGTGCGCGTCGTCCTGCGTAAAGCCGCGCACACGGGTCAGGCCGTGAAGCTCGCCGCTCTGCTCGTAACGGTACACCGTGCCGAATTCCGCGAAACGGATGGGCAGGTCTTTGTACGAGCGCGGTTTGGTGCGGTATATCTCACAGTGGTGGGGGCAGTTCATCGGTTTGAGCAGGTACTCTTCGCCATCGATGGGTGTGTGTATCGGCTGGAACGAGTCTTTGCCGTACTTCGCGTAGTGCCCGCTGGTAACATACAGATCTTTCATCCCGATGTGCGGGGTTATAACCTGCTCGTAGCCATAGTCTTTCTGCACGGCGCGCAGGAATTGTTCGAGCCTTTCGCGCAGGGCCGCGCCCTTGGGCAGCCACAGCGGCAGGCCCTGTCCCACGCGCTGGCTGAAGGCGAAGAGTTCGAGCTCCTTGCCGAGCTTGCGGTGGTCGCGCTTCTTGGCCTCTTCCAGGATTGCGAGGTACTCGTCGAGCATCGATTTTTTCGGGAATGTGATGCCGTAGATGCGCGTGAGCATCTTGTTCTTTTCGTCGCCGCGCCAGTAGGCCCCGGCCACCGACATCAGTTTAATGGCCTTGATAGGGCTTGTGTTGGGCAGGTGCGGGCCGCGGCACAGGTCGGTGAACGCGCCGTTCGTGTAGAACGTGATCGTCCCGTCCTCAAGGTCGCGGATCAGTTCGCATTTATATTGGTCGCCCTTGTCGGTGAAGGTTTTGAGGGCTTCGGCTTTCGGCATTTCCTTGCGCACGAGGGGGCTTTTGTTCGCCGCCAGCTGGCGCATTTTTTCTTCGATCTTCGGGAGATCGGCCTCGGTTATCGGGGTCGGTGAGTCCACATCGTAGTAGAACCCGTTCTCGATGCTCGGCCCGATGCCGAACTTGATGCCGGGGTACATCTCTTCCAGCGCCTCGGCCATGAGGTGCGAGCTGGTGTGCCAGAACGTGCGCTTGCCCTCTTCGTCGTCCCATTTGTGGAGCTTGATCGAGGCGTTTTCGTTGATAGGCTTCTGGATGTCCCAGACCTCGCCGTTCACGGTTGCCACGATTACTTCCTGTGCGAGCCTCGGGCTGAGGCTTTCCGCCACTTCGAGCGGTGTTGTTCCCTTGGCGTACTCACGAACGCCGCCGTCGGGAAAAGTGATTTTTATCATTTCGTTGTTTTTTATGTTTTGCCGCCCTTTTTCGGGGATACAAACCCCCGGCCGGCTGTTTTTGGATTAGATTTATTTAATTTTTTCGTTGTTACTTTTTGTCATTGCCACAAAAAGTAACCAAAAAGGTCTAGAAAATAAGTCTCACACTCAACTCCTCCTTTTAGCCGCCAAAGGCGGCTAACGTTCGTCGGACATTAGTGTGTCTCGACTTATTTTCATCCCGGTTGGTCGAAGCAGCGATTAATCGTTATCAGATTGCTCCGGTAGTTTCAGGTCTTTGACCGAGAGGTCGCGGCCGCCGCGTTCGCGCTCGAAATGCTGGAGCGGGTTTTTGGTCATCTCGGCGTAGTTTTTCCTGCACTGGAGGATGTCCATGGCCATGTAGGCGGCTTCGCGCATCGAGGCCGGGTCGGCCTTGCCCTGCCCTGCGATGTCGTAGGCCACGCCGTGGTCGGGGCTTGTGCGCACCACGCTAAGCCCTGCCGTGAAGTTCACACCCTCGGGTGTGAGCGTTTTGAACGGCACGAGGCCCTGGTCGTGGTACATGGCCAGCACGGCGTCGTATTTGTCGTAGCCCGCGGCGGCGAAGAACCCGTCGGCCGGGAATGGCCCGAAAGCCAGTACCTTATTTTTGCCTGCCTCGACAATGGCGGGTTTAATGATTTTTTCTTCCTCCTCGCCCAACAGGCCGCCGTCGCCGGCGTGGGGTTGGAGCGCGAGGACGGCTATCTTAGGTTCGACTATGCCGAAGTCGGCGATACGCGAGCGCCGCAGGCGTGCGCGCGGGGCCACCATCTTGTCCGCCGTGATATTTTTGCTGACCTCGGCCACTGGAATATGAATAGTCACCAACCCAACTTTCAGCAGCTGGCTGCACATCATCATCAGCGGTTCACCGCCGAATTCGCTGGCGAAGAACTCGGTGTGGCCCGTGAATTTAAAGCCCTCGGCCTGTACGTTCTCCTTGTTGATCGGCGCGGTCACGATGGCGTCTATCGTCCCGGCTTTGAGGTCGGCCGCAGCCGCGCGGAGCATTTCCACCGCCGCTTTGCCTGCCTCGGGTTTCGATGTTCCCGGTTCGAGCGCAGTCTCCTCGTCGATGCACGATACGAGGTTGACCCTTTTCGAGCGTGCCTCGGCGGCGTTTTTTATGGTTGTGAACTGGAGGTTTTCCGCCCCCTCGATGTCTTTCTTATAGTATGCGAGTACCTTCGCCGCGCCATAGACAACAGGCGTGAACATTTCCCATATCCGGCTGTCGGACAGCATCTTGATGACCACCTCGGGGCCGATGCCGTTGACATCGCCCAGCGTGATCCCTAATTTTATTTTCTGATCGCTCATTTTGCCTTGTTTAATAAACAGCAAAGATAAAAAGGATTTCCGTATTTCACCCATAATTGCCTTGCAAATCAAGGCATCGGAACCAGATCTTCCCATTTTACGTCCCAGTTGCCGTCCTTGGGGAATCCCGGGTTTTTCCCGGCAGAACCGTCCCATCCGGCACACATCATCGCAAGGGTTGTGAGCAAGCCCCCGTTGCCGGGGAGGTATACACGCAACTGGTTGTTCTGATAATTGTGCCCGTTCGCAAGGTAGGTATTGGTGCGTTTATCCATCAAAAGGGCCCCGATCGCTTTCTCCGGTTCCCCCAGGCGGACGGCGCACATAGCCGTCATGGGGTAGTCCCAACCCCATGTGTGGTTCCAGTTCCAGTTATTCCAAACCCATCCAAGGGTTTGCTTCATGGTTGCTTTCTCGAAAAGACGGTTCTGGGGGAGGATGCCGAAAGCGCCCAATACGGCCATGTGGTCGGAGGTGAACCGGACATCGTGATAGGTCTGCGGAGCTGTTTCGGCAGCGAGATACAGACCGTCTTTTTCAGCCAGCGGGGATAGTTTATTGATGATTTCGTCCCACTCCGGATCCCTTTGCAATCCGGCCCTTTCCCTCCAAAGTTGGGCTACGTTCAGCGCGTAATGCCAGTACGACAATTCGAAGGGCGGATTAACGGTCTCCTTCGCACCTAACGTTTCCTGTGCCGGGATCACGCCCTTCAGCACATAACGTTCGTTCGCCTGGTCGTAAGTGGCGAAAGAAGCCATAAATTCGGCAGTCTTGAAAACCAGGTCTTTGTATTTTTCAATCACTTCGGGCGATTGCCTTTGGCGATAGATCAATTCTGCCATGTATATAAAGTGGGGCTGTTGCCATATCAGGAAAGGGCCTATGTTAGACGGGGATTCCATTCCTGAAGGATCGGTCATTTTCATCCAGCGGATACCTTCGAATCCCTGCCGCTGCGCTGTTTCTTTGGCCACAGGCTCTACCCTCGCATACCAGTCGAGGCTTCTTTCCATCATGTCGATCCTGTTCCACAAAGCGAAGTGTACGGCATGCCACCAGTGCATCTCGAGATGGAACTTACCATGCCAGCTGTTGTAGGTCAGCCCGGTTTCCTGCGGAGGGATCGTGCCGGAGCACTGGATCGCCATTAACTGTTGGGATAAAACGGCGCGCCTTTCCAGTTCCTTTGCCCTCGGGTCTTTGCATTCCCCGAAATCGATAAACCCGCCCTTCGTCCAGAATCCCTGCCAGTAATTCCTGCTTTTGCGGACTGTCGCGGTAAACGAACCGGGTGCGGTTTCGGTATTGTTTTCGGTGAAAAACGCCGTGAAACTGAAGTTTTCATTTTCGGGGGAGAGCAGGAAATAGTGCTCTTCCTTTTGCTCTATGGACGCCTTCCCTTTCCATGTCACTTTTACATAATAAGTGGTGGAGTCGAGCCTTCTTTCGAACAGAACATGTTGCTTTCCTTGGGAAATTATCTTCGTGGAGTGTTTTTCCGGCGCGTCCCAGTCGCAGGCGTCGTCGGTGTGCTGCGCTGTCGGATAGGGGAACCGTAACTTTATCTTCAACTGCTTCTTTGCAAACAATCCGGAACTGATCTCTGCGGCGATCATATCTTTGTCGGGGTGGCAGGCGGTCTTTACTTCGGTCGTGGAATTACCCACCGAGAAACGACTGGAAATAACCCCTTGCCACAGATCATGCGATTGCCGTATGGACGATATGCTTTCCGGCCCGGCCGGGTTTCCGCCGTCATCGGTTATCTCAAAGCCGATTATGCCTAAGTGCAGCCGGTGGGCGTTGGCCCTGAAATAGTTTGCGGCCTCCTGCTGCCGGCCACCGCCGAACTGTACGGTATAAGATTCCTCATGTCCGCGCCCGAAATCGAAAGCCTTCAGGGTCTCTTCTGGCGTGTAATTGTCCGTGTTCGGCATGGTGTGCCAGCCCCACTGCGATTGGGTGCCCAGGGGAATGCCGTTTTTGTATGGGTCGGGGAAAGTCTGAAGTCCGGTGGCGTCGACGGTAAATGCGAAATTGCCGTTGCCGACAGACAAGGAAGACAATGAATCGATTGCCGTTACCTGAGGATTGTTCCTTGCTACAACTGCTTCGCGATCTATTTTTTCATTTTTGCCGGGTTGGTTTGCATGCCCGGGGCAGAAGGACGTGCAAAAGAAAATTCCTAAAAGCAGTTTTTTCATGTTAATGTAGATTTGATGCGGGATGATTCCATTATAAAGATAGGATTTTTTTTTATATTTGTACCTTTACGAGTCGAAAAGATACCCATGGATAATTTTGTAGTTTCCGCACGCAAATACAGGCCGGCGACCTTCATATCGGTCATCGGGCAGGGCCACATTACCGCAACGCTGAAGAATGCAATAAGCCGCGGTCAGTTGGCGCATGCCTACCTGTTCTGCGGGCCGCGCGGCGTGGGCAAGACCACCTGCGCGCGTATATTCGCAAAGGCCATCAACTGCATGTCGCCCGTTGACAGCGAGGCGTGCGGCGAGTGCGAATCGTGCAAAAGCTTCAACGAGGGGCGCAGTTTCAACATCCACGAACTCGACGCCGCCTCGAACAACTCCGTGGACGACATCCGCTCGCTCACCGAGCAGGTGCGAATCCCTCCGCAGATAGGCCGTTACAGCGTCTACATAATCGACGAGGTGCACATGCTCTCGGCATCGGCCTTCAATGCCTTCCTCAAAACGCTGGAGGAACCGCCCGCGCATGCCGTTTTCATACTTGCGACCACCGAGAAGCACAAAATCATACCGACCATCCTCTCCCGTTGCCAGATATACGATTTCAACCGCATAAGGGTCGAGGACGGGGTGCGTTATCTTAAGTATATCGCCGATAAAGAGGCTGTCAGCTGCGACGACGAGTCGCTGCACCTGATAGCCCAGAAGGCCGACGGAGGTATGCGCGACGCCCTCTCGATGTTCGACAAGGCGGTTTCGTTCTGCGGCAGCAGCCTGCAATTCAAAGAGGTTGCCCGCACGCTCAATATCCTCGATTACGACACGTATTTCAATATAACGTCGCTCATCCTTTCTGGCGATTACCCGTCGGTGCTTACCGCGTTCGATGAGGTGCTTCGCCAGGGCTTCGGCCCGCAGACCTTTGTGGGAGGGCTGAACGCCCATTTTCGCGACCTGCTGATGGGTAAAAGCCCCCAGACAGCCGGATTGTTGGAAGTCACGGGCGACCTGCTTGAGCGCTATAAAAAACAAGGGGCCGACTGCGACGTCGGGTTTCTGTTCGAAGCGATAGCGGTGCTTACCTCGGTCGACGGAACGCTGAGGGCCGCCACAAACCAAAGGCTGAACGTTGAACTGGGGCTGATGAAACTCTGCGGCCTCGGTCAAAAAAAAAATGAGCAGGCCGTAAACGGAGAGGGTGGTGCGAATGCCCAATCTGCGGCGGCCTCATCTTCCGCATCTGCGTCTCCCGCGTCTGAGTTCGCGGCTCGCGCGGCAACCGCCGGGCAAGTCCCGCTACCCGAATTGAAAAGAGGCGGTGCGGCAGGACAGCCTGCGCCATCTGCATCTCCTGCACAATCTTCGCCCTCTGCACCGCCGGTGTCGGCGCAAGCGCCGGTTAGTGCGGCCAACGGAGCGCAGGCTAACGCTGCGGCAATGAACGGAAGTCCCGCCGCCGCAACTCAGGCGATTAAGGAACCGGCAGCCCCTGCCATGCCGCCACAACCGACCGTTGATACCGCAACCATACCTCAACCCCCTGTCGGCACACCCGTTGCCAGCGCCGTCACGTCTCCCCAACCGGCAGCGGCCGAGGCCGTCCGCAAGGCTAACGGTGCGCAGGGCAGGACGATTTCCGGCACGTCCATAAGCTCACTGCTGAATACTCCCAAAAATATACATGAGGTTGCCGCCGCCGATGAGGAGACGGCCCAACCTGACATCAAGGTCGATCCCCGAAGCGAGGTAAAGATTACGGCAGTGCGTGAGAAATTCCTTGAGAAACTCGACCGCAGATGGCCGCGCATAGCGGTTGCCATGAATTCGATGACGGTCGCCGGGAATAAACTTTCGGCAGTTGTGCCGACCCGCACGCTTTACGAGGAGATCATGCGCAACCGCAGCGACGTACTATACATGCTTGCCGAAATAGCCGGTATCGACGGCATGATCGAGCTTGAGGTGGAGGTTCGCGAAAGCGAAGGCCCCCGCAAACCCATCAAAGCAGAGGATAAGGAGAGATTCCTGCTCGAACAGAATCCTCTGCTCGCTATGCTGCGCAAGAGTCTCGATCTGGATCTTGAGTAATCTTAAATTTTAATCGCAGTCCAGCTCGATCTCTATTTCCTCTGACAATAAAGAAAATTCCAGGATGGCAATCTTTTGAGCCACGTCCGATATTTCCCTGTTTGAATTTGTGATGGCCTCGATCTCGTTTTCGGATATAAGTCCCTCCATAGGCAATATGCGATTTTGGCTCTGATAATGATCTAAAATGAAACGTGTCATTGCCGCATTTTGACGGCTCAGTGCCACCTGTCGTTTATTCGAGGCTTCTATCAACTCAGGCATCTCTTTCATTTTGGACGCCTCGTAGTTTCCGAGGACAAAAGCAGCGTCTTCCATCTCTGCCCTGTTTTTGCTTTTCATCACCACGTCAGAAAGCGCTGAATATGTCGAGTCGCGTTTTAGTAATTGCTCATAAGCCCCGTCGGCATCAAGATATACTTTTCTTAACGCTTTTATTGCAGGTACGGTGTCAAATAATGCACTTGGGGTGTATGTTTTGAGCCCGAATATTGGAATAGGATGGCTGCTGTTTTCCCTGTCGTTAATGAACCGGCTGAATATCAGAAAATTTTGCAGGAGTTCAAGGGAGTCTAATTCGGCTTTGATCGAGGCGACCTGTTCCGGTGAGCTTATTTCGGCAGGTTTAATCTTTACGGATACCTGACCGTTCAACGTAAAAAAGGCGCCCGTCAGCATAATTGCCGCGAGCGCCGTATTTTTAAATGAGAGTTTCATATCGCAAAGGGTTGTTGGGTTTCCGCAATATAATCATTTATTGGGAAACAACCGCCTGCTGAGCCGCTAAAAAAGCTTTTCCAGTGCCAGTTCCAGCACGTCGTCGTTCATCCTGACGTAGTGGAACGAGAGGCCTTCGAGGTATTCGGGTTTGATGTCGGCGATGTCTTTGCGGTTATCCTCGCTCATTATGATGTCGCTGATGCCCGCGCGTTTTGCCGCGAGGATCTTTTCCTTGATGCCGCCCACCGGCATTACGCGTCCGCGCAGGGTGGTTTCGCCCGTCATCGCGATGCGGTCGCGCACCTTGCGGCCGGTGTAGCTCGACACGATCGAGGTCATCATCGTGATCCCGGCGCTGGGGCCGTCCTTGGGGATGGCGCCTTCCGGGACGTGGATGTTGATGTCCGATTTCTCGAACTTCTCGGGGTCTATGCCCAATTTTTCGTAGTTGGCCTTGACCCATTCGAGGGCTATCGTTGCCGATTCCTTCATCACGTCGCCCAGGTTGCCCGTAAGGTTCAGGCGTCCTTTGCCCGGCGTGAGCACCGATTCCACATATAGGATGTCGCCGCCGACTTCGGTCCAGGCCAGGCCGGTCACTACACCGGTGATGCCGCCCACTTCGTATTGATCATTGCGGAATTTGGGCAGGCCGAGTATGCGTTCCACGTCTTCGGCCGAGATCACGGGCGAGAATTCCTCCTCGAACCCTATGTTCTTCGCCCTGTGGCGGGCTATCTTCGCGAGGTTCTTGTCGAGCGTGCGCACACCCGACTCGCGGGTATACTCCGAAACTATCTTTTCCATCACGTCGCGCGAAACGGTCAGGTCTTTGTCTGGCACGCCGTGCGCTTCGCGCTGTTTAGGAAGCAGGTGCTCCGTGCCGATATGCACCTTCTCTTCAAGGATATACCCCGGGATGTTTATCATCTCCATACGGTCGCGCAGGGCAGGGTGTATGTTGGCGATATTGTTGGCAGTAGCAATGAACAGCACTTTCGACAGGTCGTACTCGATGTCGAGGTAGTTGTCGTGGAAAGAGGTGTTCTGTTCAGGGTCGAGTACTTCCAGAAGTGCCGAGGCCGGGTCGCCGTGGTTGCTCGCACCGACTTTATCTATCTCGTCGAGGATGATGACCGGGTTCGACGAGCCGCACCTCTTGATAGTCTGGAGTATGCGTCCAGGCATGGCGCCTATGTAGGTACGCCTGTGGCCGCGGATCTCCGCTTCGTCGTGCAGGCCCCCCAGCGAAATACGCCCGAACTTGCGCTTCAGCGACTCGGCGACCGACTTGCCGAGCGACGTCTTACCCACCCCCGGAGGGCCGTAGAGGCACAGGATCGGGGATTTCAGGTCGCCTTTCAGCTTGATTATGGCGAGGTGTTCGAGGATGCGTTCCTTAACCTCGTCCAGGCCGTAATGATCTTCGTCTAACTGCGTGCGCGCATGCTTCAGGTCGAGGTTGTCTTTCGTGGTTTCGTTCCACGGCAGGTCGAGCATAAGGTTCAGATAGGTCATCTGGACCGAATATTCGGCTATTGCAGGGTTGAGGCGTTCGAGTTTGCCGACCTCTTTGTCGAATGCTTCGGCGACTTCCTTGTTCCATTTCTTTTTCTTGGCGCGCTTGCGCATATCCTCGATATCGCTCTCGTTGACGTCGCCCCCGAGTTCCTCCTGTATGGTGCGTATCTGTTGCTGGAGGTAATACTCGCGCTGCTGCTGGTCGAGGTCGCGTTTCACTTTCGACTGGATCTCGCTCTTGAGTTCAACGAGCTGCTGCTCTTTCACAAGGATTTCGAGCAGCCTGCGGGCGCGGGACAGAAGCCCCGGCGCTTCGAGCAGGTGCTGGCGGTCCACGTCGTCGAGTTCGAGGTTCGAACACACGAAATTTATCAGCCCGCGTTTGCTGTCGATGTTCTTGATGGCGAACGTTGCCTCTTTGGGCATGCTCGGCGATATGTTGATGATGTTCAGCGCCACGTCGCGGATCGAGTCCACCAGGGCGTCGAACTCCATGTTGTTCTTCTCGGGCGCCGAATCTTTGATAGGCACCACCGATGCCGTGAAGAAAGGGTCGGACGAGATTATGCCCTGTATCTCGATCTTCTCGATGCCGTGCAGGATGACCGTGAGGTTGCCGTTGGGCATTTCGAGGACCTTCAGGATGTGGGCGGCCGTACCGATGCGGTAGATGTCGTCCGCCCCGGGATTTTCGAGGTCGGGCTCTTTCTGGAGTACCGCGCCGAGGATGCCGCTGCCGCCCTCCACGTCACGCACGAGTTTCATGCTCTTCTCGCGCCCCACCGTGATCGGTGTGATGGCGCCGGGGAAAAGCACCGAGCTGCGCAGGGTGAGTATCGGGAGTACGTCGGGCACCGAAATGTCGGGCATGGCGTCGTCCTCGTTGCCCGAAACGATGGGGATCACCTGGTGGCGCCCTTCGAGCATATCGGTGATACCCGACAGGTCTTCGATGTTTATTTTTTGCTTCTTGCTCATATTTTCTCCTTCAAAAGTTACAAAGATAAGGGTTTTACCCTCTTGTTCATAATAAATATTCCGGCTTTATTCAAAACGTTCCGCGCGGTGTTAAAATTGTAGCCGCGCTGTGTGTTAGTTACGTGCCGAAATTGTATCTTTGCAAATGTTTTGCATATTGGCGCGGCACAGCATAGCCCATATGCAAATCCTTATACAAATAGGATGCAAATTTTGCCCGAAGCGCTTTTTTTGACAATATGTCAGTAAAAATAGCCGGACTTTGTCCGAAGAGCGTGTGTGTGGCAGGCCCGAACAGACATATTTTACACTTTCACTATGAAATTATCAGACAAGTACGCTCCGCAGGAGATCGAGAACAAATGGTACGACTACTGGATGCAGCACCGCCTTTTCCATTCGGAGCCCGATGGGCGCGAACCATACACCATTGTCATCCCGCCGCCAAACGTGACGGGGGTACTCCACATGGGGCATATTCTTAACAATACGATACAGGACGTGCTTACACGCCGCGCGCGCATGATGGGCAAGAACGCCTGCTGGGTGCCGGGGACAGACCACGCTTCGATAGCCACCGAGGCTAAAGTAGTCGCACGGCTCAGGGCGCAGGGCATCGAGAAAACGTCGCTCACGCGCGAAGAGTTTATGAAGCATGCGTGGGAATGGACGGAAGAGCATGGCGGGCTTATATTGAAGCAGTTGCGTCGTCTGGGCGCTTCGTGCGACTGGGACCGTACGGTCTTCACGCTCGACGAGGCGCGCTATGAGAGCGTTATAAAAGTTTTCGTCGACCTTTTCAACAAGGGTATGATATACCGCGGCGTGCGCATGGTCAACTGGGACCCGGCCGCGCAGACCGCCCTCTCTGATGAAGAGGTTATATATAAGGAGTCGGCCGGGAAGCTCTATTACCTGCGCTACATGATCGAAGGCACGAAGGACTATGTCGTGGTGGCGACCACCCGTCCTGAGACTATTCTCGGCGACACTGGCCTCGCGGTCAATCCGAACGATCCGCGCTACGCGGCGCTCAAGGGCAAGAAAGTGGCCGTGCCGCTGGTAGGCCGCATGATCCCGGTCATCTTCGACGATTATGTAGACGTGGAATTCGGTACGGGCGCGCTCAAGGTTACGCCGGCGCACGACGTAAACGACTATGTCCTGGGCGAAAAGTTCGGGCTGGAAGTCATCGACATATTCAACGACAACGGCACGGTGAACGGCAAGGTGGGCATCTACGAGGGCATGGACCGTTTCGCCCTGCGCGACAGAATAGAGGGCGACCTCGCCGCGGCGGGTCTGCTTGAAAAGGTTGAGCCGTATAACAACAAGGTGGGCTGCTCGGAACGTACCGGCGTGCCCATCGAGCCGAAGCTCTCGATGCAGTGGTGGCTCAAGATGGAAGACCTGGCCCGTCCGGCGCTCGACGCCGTGATCGAGGACGACATACGTTTCTTCCCGGCAAAATTCAAAAATACATACCGCCACTGGATGGAGGGCATCAAGGACTGGTGTATCTCGCGCCAGTTGTGGTGGGGGCAGCGCATACCGGCGTACTACCTGCCCGGCGGCGGCTTCGTGGTCGCCGAAACGGAAGAAGCCGCACTCGCCGCCGCACGTGAGAAAACCGGCAACCCCGAGCTTCAGCTTGCCGACCTGCGTCAGGATGAAGACGTACTCGACACATGGTTCAGCTCGTGGCTGTGGCCGATCTCGGTGTTCGACGGCATCCGCAACCCCGAAAATAAAGACATTCAATATTATTATCCGACGAACGACCTTGTGACCGGCCCGGACATTATATTCTTCTGGGTGGCGCGCATGATAATGTCGGGATACGAGTACCGTAACGATAAACCTTTCGGGAACGTATATTTCACGGGGATCGTGCGCGACAAGCAGCACCGCAAGATGAGCAAATCGCTCGGCAACTCGCCCGAGCCGCTCGAACTGATCGACACGTTCGGCGCCGACGGCGTGCGCACGGCGATGCTCCTTTGCACCTCGGCCGGCAACGACCTGATGTTCGACGAAAGCCTTTGCGAGCAGGGCCGTAACTTCGGTAATAAAATATGGAACGCCTACAGGCTTGTGGATTCGTGGAACGTGGACGAGGCGCTCTGGCAGAATGACGCCTGCCGCATAGCGGTCGAGTGGTTCGGAAACGCGATGGCGCAAACACGCCGCGCGATGGAGGCCGACTTCGCCGACTACAGGATATCGGAAGCGCTTATGCAGCTCTACAAACTGTTCTGGGACGACTTCTCGGGCTGGTTCCTCGAAATGGTGAAGCCGCCCTATGGTGAAGGCATCGACAAAAAAACGCAGGAGCAGACCAAATCTATTTTCGAGCAGCTGCTCCAGCTCCTGCATCCGTTCATGCCGTTCATAACAGAAGAGATATGGCAACACATCGCCCCCCGCAAGGACGGCGAGAGCATCATGTCGACCCTTTGGCCTGCAGTTGCGCAGCCGGACGAGAGTATGCTCGCCGAATTCGCCAAGGTGCAGGAGGCCGTGTCGCAGATCCGTGCCGTGCGCAAACAGCGCAACCTGCCTTATAAGGATAAGCTCGTGCTGAAAGTCATAGCCGATGAGAATTTCCACCCGCAGTACAACGATGTGCTGGTCAAGATGGGCAACCTGTCGGCTGTGGAGGCGGTCGGCGAGAAAGACCCGGCCGCCGCGGCGTTCATCGTGAAGACCACACAGTACTTCATCCCGCTCGAAGACAAGATAGACAAGGAGGCCGAAGTGGCCAAACTCCGCGAGGAGCTGACCTATCAGCAGGGCTTCCTGCGCTCGGTTATGGGCAAGCTGTCGAACGAACGTTTCGTGGCGGGCGCACCGGCGAAAGTGCTTGAGAACGAGAAAGCCAAGAAGGCCGATGCCGAGGCGCGCATAGCGGCGATCGAGGAGCGCCTGAACGCTTTGCAATAAACCGCAGCATGGTTGGCGGCGAAAATATGGTAGGCGCAGGAATGCCGCGCGTAAGCGTCCTCATCCCGGTATATAACAGGGAGAAGGTCATCGCCGAAACCATCGCGTCCGTACTCGGACAGACGTTCGCCGACTTCGAACTGATCATCTGCGACGACTGTTCCGCCGACGGCAGCGTCGGGATAGTAAAATCTTTTGCCGATCCGCGTATCCGGCTGATCCGCAACGAAATAAACCAAGGCAGCTCGGCCAGCCGCAACAGGCTCATAGGCGAGGCACGTGGGGAATTCTGCGCGCTCTTAGACAGCGACGACATAGCCCTTCCGCACCGCCTCGAAACGCAGGTCGGCTTCCTTGACGCCCGTCCGGATGTGGACGCATGTTCCGGGGCGCTCATTATAATAGACGGCGATGGCCGGGAGAACGGCCGGGTATGGTATAAAGAGACTGCGGGGCATGAAGCGCTGAAAGTCAAGACGTTGTTTAAGTGCGCTGTGGCCCAGACGGCGCTGATGTTCCGCCGCCGTGAGTTCATTGAGGCCGGGTTGGCATACGTTCCCGGGCCGGCCAACGACCTGGGGCTTTTCAAGCACGCACTGCACAAACTGAGGTTCGCGAACATCGGCACGCCTTTGGTAAAGTACAGGGTGTGGCAGTCGCAGATGAGTACGGAGCACGACAACCAGCGCGAACGGGCGCTTGAACACCTTTATTATCAATACGACCTTTTGGGCCTGACACTTACGGATGACGACCGTGATGTGCTTAGGGTAGTGGTAACAGGCGGCCGCATTCCACCTGAACTTGCCGATGGATTCGCAGATTTGGCTGCGCGGATAGCCGGGGCCAATAAGCAAAAGCAGGTTTTCTCCCAGGCGGCACTCGTGTCCTGTATGTTGTCCATGTACAAGGGGACGATGCGGCTGGCCCGCAAAAAAGGGTTGGGTGCGTACTTCCGTTTCAGGTGTAAATACCGGCGGTTCAGGAAGATACTGGCCGGGATATAAAGAACGCAGATGTATTAAACAAACAAATAGAGAGGCCTAATGGCCTCTCTATTTGTTGTACGTTGCTGCCGCTCTGTTGCTATTTCCGAGGCCACTAGCGCCGTCCCCGGCGGGGCGTTACACAATGATCGACGTGCCGCCGTATCCTGGCAGGGTCACGCAGTCAGAGTTGCAGATCACAACCCTTTTGACACCGCCGCCGATGGCGTTGAAGGCGTTCTCGATCTTCGGGAGCATGCCGTCGCTTATCGTGCCGTCCGCTTTAAAGCGCTCGAAATCGCCGGGGGTTATCGTGGATATGACCGAATCGTCGTCGTCCACGTTCGCCAGTACCCCCTTTTTTTCGAAGCAGAACACAAGTTCCGTATCCATGTGCCGGGCCATTGCCGTGGCGACCGTTTGGGCTACAGTGTCCGCGTTCGTGTTGAGCAGCGTACCTTTGCCGTCGGTGGTTATGGGTGCCACGACGGGGGTAAGTCCCTGTTCGATCAGCGAAACCAGCAGGCCCGAGTTGACCTTCTTAGGGTCGCCAACGAAGCCGTAATCCACCGGTACCGGCGAGCGCCTCTGCGACACGATGAGGTTTCCATCGGCGCCGCTCAATCCTATGGCGGCACAACTCTCGGCGTTCAACCTGTTAACAATGTCCTTGTTGATAAGTCCCGCGTAAACCATCGTAACCACTTTGACTGTTTCCGCGTCCGTAACACGGCGTCCGTTTATCATGGTAGTCTCGATGCCGAGTGCTTTGGAGATGGCCGTAGCTATCTTTCCGCCGCCGTGGACAAGGATCTTGGGGCCTTCGACAGCTGCGAAATCCGAAATGAACTTCGCCAGTTTCTCCGGGTTGTCGACTACGTTGCCGCCTATTTTTATGACTTTAAGCATTGTTCTTTTGTCTTATTAACATTTGCCTGACATGTTATCAACAGCCGCCTGTCAGTTACTTTCTGACGGTTGTTAGTTGTTCTCGGCCAACAGCTCGCGCAGCGCCTTCAGGAAAATATCGGCGTGTTCGCGCGTGATGTTTAGGGCCGGGAGCAGCCGGACGATGGTCTTGCCGGAGGCGCCCACGAATATCTTTTTGTCGAACAGCAGCTTATTCCGCAGCGCGGCCGTGTCGAACGGGAACTCTATACCTATCATGAGTCCACGGCCGCGCACTTCCGAGATTCCCTCGATGGTCTTGAGTTGCGAGATCAGGTATTCGCCCACTTCGGCGGCGTTCTTCAGCAGCTTTTCATCGTGCATCACGTCGGCCACGGCTATCGCCCCGGCGCATGCCAGGTGGTTGCCGCCGAACGTGGTGCCGAGCATTCCGTACTTGGGCGCAATCCCCGGGCATATCGCGATGGCGCCAATCGGGAAACCGTTCGCGAGGCCCTTTGCCATCGAATATATGTCGGCGTTTACGCCTGCATAGTCGTGCGAGTAGTAGTCGCCCGTACGTCCGCAGCCGCACTGGATGGCGTCGGCGATATATACCGCGCCGTATTTGTCGCACTGCTCGCGTATCGCGTGCAGGAATTCCGGTGTCGCCACGCGTATGCCTCCGACGCCTTGGATACCCTCCACGATCACCGAAGATATCTCGCCACCCTCTTTAGCGAAGTGGGATTCGAGCGCCTGCACGTCGTTGTAGGGCAGGAAGGTCACGTTAGGGGTTTCGTTCACCGGTGCGACTATCGAGGGGTTGTCGGTGCAGGCCACGGCGAGCGAGGTGCGTCCGTGGAACGCGCCCTTGAACGCCACGATCTTCCTGCGTCCGTTATGGAACGAAGCGAGTTTCAGCGCGTTCTCGTTGGCCTCGGCGCCCGAGTTGCACATGAACAGCTGGTAGTCGTCCTTACCCGACAGCCTGCCAAGTTTCGCGGCCAGCGTGTCCTGCAATTCGATAACCACAGAGTTGGAATAGAATCCCAGCTTGTGTATCTGGTCGGTTATGGCCTTAACGTATGTTGGGTTCGTGTGCCCGACCGAGATAACGGCATGGCCGCCGTACATGTCGAGATATTTGGTGCCTTTGTCGTCCCACACCCACGAGCCTTCGCCTTTGACGATAGACACGTCGTTGATGGGGTATACATCGAACATCTTCATAGTATAATTGTTTTAATGCTTTAACCGACAGTTTTAATCCGCCCTTTCAGCGGAGCCGTTAAAATGCCCGACGCGAGATCACCCGAAGTTACCATGTAACGAGGGAAGCTCGCACGAGAGCATTAGGCGACGATGACGGGCGGCTGGTTTTTGTTACTTTTTGCCAGCCAAAAAGTAAAGAGAAATTTTTATTTTGTTTAAAATGCGGAGGCTTTCAATTTCAGTCCGCGCGTGCGGTCGAGGCCGAACATGATGTTCATGTTTTCCACAGCCTGTCCGCTGGCGCCTTTTAAAAGGTTGTCTATCGCACTGTAAACGAGTATTTTGCTGCCATGTTTCTCGATGTGGAGCAGGCATTTGTTTGTATTTACCACCTGCTTCAGGTCGATGTTGGAATCGCTCACGAATGTGAACGGCGAGCCTTTGTAGTAGTCCTTGTAAAGCTCGACCGCCTCTTCCTGCGAGAGGGCGCATTCGGTGTAGATCGCCGCGAAAATACCCCGCGCGAAGTCGCCGCGGTATGGAATGAAGTTGATGTCGCTGCCGAACGACGGCATGAGCCCTCGGATACTTTCGCCGATCTCCAGCAGGTGCTGGTGTTCAAATGGTTTGTACACCGACAGGTTGTTGGCCCTCCAACTGAAATGGGTCGTGGAAGAGGGTTTCTGTCCTGCTCCGGTCGAGCCTGTTGTGGCGCTGATATGAACCTCGTCCTTCAGCAGCCCTGCCGCCGCCAGCGGAAGCAGGCCCAACTGGAGGCATGTCGCGAAGCATCCCGGGTTGGCGATATTCGATGCCTTTGCGATCTTTGCGGCGTTCATGTCCGTAAGCCCATACACGAATTCGCGGCCGTCGAAACCGGCGTTAGCTGCGAGACGGAAGTCCTGGCTGAGGTCGATGATCTTCACTTTGGCCGGGACTTTGTTCGCTTCCAGAAACTTGCGCGCGTCGCCGTGCCCTGCGCAGATGAACATCACGTCGATGTCGCCGTGCCACTCGGCCGAAAACGTCATGTCGGTTTCGCCGATAAGGTCGGTGTGGACCTTCCACAGCGGGTTGCCGGCATTGCTCGTGCTTTGCACATATGCCAGTTCCACATCGGGGTGGTTCAACAATATCCTTATCGCCTCGCCCCCGGTGTATCCCGCGCCGCCTATGATGCCTGCCTTAATCATTTTCGGGTCCGTTAACTTTGTAATATATCTTGTTCTGGTTGCCGAAGATTCGTCCGAAACCTTCCACGTCGACGGCGCTCCAGTCGTTCATCGTTTCGCCGTAAGCGCCGAACTTGGTGTTCATCAGGTCGTGGTCGCTCTTGATGCCGACAACCTCGAAGCGGTAGGGCATAAGGTCTACGTAAACATCGCCCGTAACGTTGCGCTGGCTCTTTTCGAGCATGGCCTCCATGTCGCGCATCACCGGGTCGTAGTACTGACCTTCGTGCAGGTAGTTGCCGTAGAATTGCGAGATCTGGTCTTTCCAGAAGAGCTGCCATTTGGTCAGCACGTGCTTTTCGAGCATGTGGTGCGCCTTGATAATGATCAGCGGGGCGGCTGCTTCGAAGCCTACGCGGCCCTTGATGCCGATGATGGTGTCGCCCACGTGCATCCCGCGGCCGACCGCGTACGGGGCCGCGATGCGCTGGAGAGCCTGTATGGCTTCAATGCGGTTGTCGAACCTCTTGCCTTCGACGCCCACCATCTCGCCCTTTTCGAACGTGATGGTGATACGTTTCGTGTCGTTGGCCTTGAGCTGCGACGGGTATGCGCTTTCGGGGAGCGTGTCGTGCGAGGTGAGGGTCTCCTTGCCGCCCACCGAGGTTCCCCAGATACCCTGGTTGATCGAGTATTCGGCCTTCTTGAAGTCGAAATCCACGCCGTGTTCGCGCAGGTAGTTGATCTCTTCCTCGCGGCTCAGGCGTTTCTCGCGGATGAGGGCCAAAACCTTGATCTCGGGGGCTATAATGTTGAATATCATGTCGAAACGAACCTGGTCGTTGCCTGCGCCTGTAGAGCCGTGGCACAGGTAGTCCGCGCCCATTTCCTTAGCGTATTTTGCGATGGCCGTGGCCTGCGAGATGCGCTCGGAGCTTACCGAAATGGGGTAGCTGCCGTTTTTGAGCACATTGCCGAAGATCATATATTTTATCTGATGCTCGTAGTAGTCCTGCGTCACGTCGAGCGCCACGTAGCTCGTTACGCCGAGTGCCAGCGCGCGTCGTCGGATGTCCTCAAGCTCTTCGGGCGAGAAACCGCCCGTGTTAGCCAATGCCGCGTGTACCTCCAGGCCCATCTCTTTCGAGAGGTAGATGGCGCAGTACGACGTATCCAATCCGCCGCTGAATGCAAGAACTACTTTTTTCATTTTTTCAGGTATTATGTTGTTTGTAAATGTTTTTCGCTGTCACTTTTGCCATCCAACTACGTTACTTTCTTTTGCATTGCCCAAAAGAAAGTAACCAAAGAAAACTCTATAAAATAAGCCTCACGTAAGACTCCTCCCTTTTAGCCTCGCTTCGCTCGCTAACAGTCGTCGGACATCGTACGTCTCGGCTTATTTTAGCTTTGCTTCGTCTTGCTGACTAAAAAGGGCGTGGCCTTGGCCTTCAGGGTCGAAATATTATTACTTTTTTGCCAGCCAAAAAAGTGACAAATCCATTCTTTATATATTCGGGTCTTCCGGTTTTTCCATCCTCGGTTTGTCGTACGACGGATCGAAGATCATCGCCGTGCAGAGGCAGTTCTTGTGTTCCTTGCTTAGGAGGATGGGGTAGTTCACGCAGCTTTCGCAGCCTTTCCAGAACTGCTCGTCGTCGGTAAGCTCCGAATACGGCACAGGCCTGTAGCCCAGTTCGTTGTTGATCTTCATCACGGCCAGCCCGGTCGTAAGCCCGAAAAGCTTTGCCTCCGGGAACTTCTTGAGCGACAGGAAGAACGTCATGGTCTTGATCGCTTTCGCCAGCCCGTGCTTGCGGTATATCGGGTTGACGATGAGCCCCGAGTTGGCCACGTAGCGCCCGTGACCCCAGGTTTCGATATAGCTGAAGCCCGCCCACGACCCATCGTCGTGGAAGGCTATCACGGCTTTCCCCTCGCGCATTTTCGATGCCACATACTCCGCCGTTCGTCGTGCGATACCGGTTCCGCGCGCTTTGGCCGATTCGGCCATTTCATCACAAATCTGCTGTGCGAACCCGGCGTCTGCCTCAGTGGCGACCCTTACCGTGAAATCATTGACTTTCATTGCTTTCCGTTAGGATAAGATCAATATTAGTTAAGAAAAATCGTCCAAAGTTAGTTAAAAAAAAGCAGGGTTGTCCAACGTCGCGCTTTATTTTAATATTAAAGGGTGTTTTTAAGGCTTTCCGGGGGCTGTTCCGAGTTTTTCCGGGGCTATTTCCCCGCGAAATGGAGCAAGAAACGCATCAGCCGCATAAGGACTGCCGGGTTCGCCGAGGCGAAGGATGGGAAGAACGCCTTGCCGGTATGCCCTGTAATGCGGCAGAAAATCGCCCACCTGCTCCAGATATATGCCCGCAACATGGCGCGGGGGTAGCGGCCGGTCTGCTTGTTGGCGGCGATGAGCTTGCCGAACCACATTTCGAGTTCCGCCGGGGCTGTCCGGCCGTAGTCGTCCTTGCGGTACAGACCGCCCCTGAATGCCGCCTGGTGCAGGTCGAGTTCCTTTTCCGTGGGTTCAATGCCGAGCTTTCGAATCTGCCTGCGGTTAACTTCCCTTTTCAGAAGCGACTGCGGGTCAACGCTTTTGACCGAGATATTGGTATCGTGCCAGCGGTAGTCGGCAAGGTATTGCGGGATGTTCGCGAGCCGGTCGATGTCGGCCAGCCTGCACCACAGCTCGTAGTCCTGCGACTGCTTGAATTCCGGATCATAGTGGTTGGCTTTCATCAGCTCCGCCCTCGCTATGACCGACGAGTGGATGAACGGCACAGAGAACAGCAGGTTGACGCGCAATTCTTTCGGGTGTGTGAGGTTCTTGAGCCTGCCTTTCGGGGAGCCGTCGGGATTGACGACATTGACCCAGCTGCCGCAAAGCCCTATGCCGGGGTGGTTTTCGAGGAAGCGCACCTGTGTTTCGAGGCGGTGCGGCAGGGCGGTGTCGTCGGCGTCGAGCACGGCGATGTACTGCCCGTTTGCCTGGACTGTAAGTTTATTTCGTGTGGCGGCGTTGCCGAGGTTCTTTTCGTTCGTGAATATAGTGATGCGCGGATCGTCGAAAGAGCGCGCCAAAGCCAGCGAACCGTCGGTCGATGCGTCGTCGCAGATCAGCAGCTCGAACTCCTCATACGTTTGCGCCATTATGCTGCCGATGGCGGCCGCGAGGTACCTCTCGGCGTTGTAGACGGGCATTAATACAGACACAAGCGGTTTCATCCTTCGGTTAGCGGTTGGTTCGTAACCGCAAAGATAGTTTTTTATCTTTATTAGTAATATTCTCGCCCTCTTCAGATGACGCTATAATCGGTACCGCTAAAGCGACACCGATATATATTCGGGATTATCCCTTTTAGTCGTGTATTTATGTTTCGGCTTGCTTTGCAAGCCGTCAGCCCTCAGCCACCCCGGGCGGAGGGCTGAATAATATTCATCCCCCGCTGGCTGCAGGCCGGTAAAGCCGAACACGACTAAAAAGGGTAATCCTGTATATATTTGCATGTAATCGCCAAAATTTATAGCGCTATCGGAAAATGTGATGGGTTTTTTGCCGTCCGTGCCGAACCGTTTTCGTAATTTTGTTAAACGTTGCAAACGGTACAGTATTTGCAAAGTACAGGATGCGCCCGGGATAAGGCAAACTTGCTTTGCCGCCCGGCTTTCACTGCATTTGTTTGAACTGAAAATTACGCCAACAATCTTAAACCAAAATATTATGGGAAAATTCGAATTGCCGCAGCTGCCTTATGAATTGGGCGCTCTGGCTCCGCAGATCAGCAAGGAAACAATGGAATACCACTACGGAAAGCACCACAAAGCTTATGTCGATAAACTGAACGAGCTTGTGCCGGGGACAAAGTATGAAAATATGAACCTCGAAGAGATCGTGAAATCGGCCGACGGGGCAGTGTTCAACCAGGCGGCGCAGGTGTGGAACCACACGTTCTTTTTCCTCGCCCTCTCCCCGAACCCCAAGGCAAAGCCGGAAGGAAAGCTTGCCGGGGCTGTAGACAAGGCTTTCGGGTCGTTCGACAAATTCAAAGAGGAGATTGTGAAAGCGGCCGTTGGGCAGTTCGGATCGGGATGGGCGTGGCTCGTGGCCGACAAGGACGGCAATCTGTCGATCGAGGCTACTCCGAACGCTAAAAACCCGTTGGCCGAGGGCAAAAAGGCCATCCTCACTGTCGATGTGTGGGAGCACGCCTATTATATCGACTACCGCAACGTGCGTGCCGAGGGCGTTAAGGCCGCCCTCGAAAGGACGGACTGGAAGGTCGTGGAAGAGAGGTATGCGAAATAGGTCGCCGCGCCGCATGGCGGCGTGGCCAGGTACGAAAAAAGCCAACCCGGACGGGTTGGCTTTTTTATTACTTGGCCTGTCGGGTTATTGGATGAGGTATACGTTGTCCGATACGTTCAGCTTGCCCTGGTGCTTTCCGGAGATGGTTGAGTTGTCGGACCTGAGTATGAACAGGAAATCGATGGTGAAATCGTTCTGCGTGCCGTTGCGTGTGACCTTGAGCGACCCGCTTCTGATCGTGCCGTCTTCTGTCGAGTAGGGCAGGTTCCCAAGTTTTATGTTTACGACCGCGTCGTTGGGGAGGGATAAGACCTGTCCCATGTCCTCCACCGGAACGCTGAACGTGAAAACGTCGGTCATTTCTGGCAGGGGTTTGACGATAACGACGGGGGGATCTCCTTCCGTCCATGTCGTGTTGCCGACCGACAGCGCGATATCGTAACTTTCGCCTGCCGCCGGACTGAGCGTATTTACCCCCGACCATTTCAGTGCGTATTTTGGGCCGGCGTTTATCTGGTAATAGCTGAGGAGCGGCGGGTTCTTCTCCTTCTCGCAGGATGACGTTATTAACGCGGCTGCCACAACGGCCGCCAGATAAAGAAATTTAGTCCTCATTAGCGCGAAAAATAAAGTATTTTTTGTAAAAGTAACATTTTTTTCGGAATAGCCGACAGGGCTTATCCATCCGCATGTGTTTTTATAACGTATAAACTTCGTATATTTGTATATTATAGAAGTTGCCTCGGGCAAGTTTGGCTTGCGCTTTGCTCTTGGCAGCCACTATAAATTACACGGAAAAGATGGAGGAAAAAATTGATATCGAGGCCCTGGAATTGAAATTCGGCGACTTCCTGAGGCATGCCGACGGATACTTCAGCGAACACAGCATGGGCCTGGTGCGCAGGGCGCTGGCCATTGCCGACAATGCTTTGGCAGGGTCGCTGCGCTATGACGGCACGCCGATGGTGTACCATTCGACCAAAACCGCCGAGATTGTTTTCGCCGAGATAGGGCTGGGGCGCAATTCCGTTATTTCGACCCTGCTGCACGACGTGGTGCGCATGGGCAAGCTGACGGCCGAAGAGGCCGGGGCGATGTTCGGCGAACAGTGCGTAGAGATCATCAAAGGGCTGACCAACATCTCGGAAGTCCGCACGAAGCAGTCGAACGAGCAGGCCGAGAACTTCCGCGACCTGATAGTTTCCTATTCGACCGACCCCAGGGTAATACTCATAAAACTGGCCGACAGGCTGGAGGTTATGCGTTCGCTGGAGATGTTCCCCGACGCCAAGCGCCGCAAGAAGAGCTGGGAGAGCCTGAACCTCTACGCGCAGATAGCGCACAAGTTGGGGTTGTATTCTATCAAGAGCGAGTTGGAGGACATCTCGCTGCGCTTCCTCGAACCCGAGGCCTACGCCGACATACAGACCAAGCTCGAAGAATCGGCCGAAGAGCGCGACAGGTTCATTTACGAGTTCCTCATACCCATCCGCGCCAAACTCGACGAGGCAGGCGTCCACTACAAGATAAAGAGCCGCACGAAATCCATCTACTCGATCTGGAGCAAGATGCGGCGCGTGAAAATACCCTTCGAGGACATTTACGATATTTTCGCCCTACGCATCGTTTTCGAGTCGCCGCAGGACAGGGAAAAGCCCGAGGCATGGCAGATATATTCCATCGTCACCGACTTCTACACGCCCAACCCGGAGCGCATGCGCGACTGGATCTCGATCCCCAAGTCGAACGGCTACGAATCGCTGCACACCACCGTGGTGACCAAAGAGGGGAAATGGGTCGAGATACAGATACGCTCGGAGCGCATGGACGAGGTTGCCGAACGAGGCATCGCCGCCCACTGGCGCTACAAGGGCGTGCAGCAGGGCGGACTGAGCAGCGAGCAATGGCTTGCCAAGCTGCGCGAGTTGATGGAAGGCGACACGCACGGGCTTGCCGACCGCTTCGAAAATTCGGGGTCGTCGGGCGAAATATTCGTGTTCACGCCCAACGGCGACCTGCGCAAACTCCCCAAGGGGGCGACGCTGCTCGACTTCGCGTTCGACAT
The DNA here is from genome assembly GCA_031552235.1 of Tidjanibacter sp. Taxonomy (GTDB): domain Bacteria; phylum Bacteroidota; class Bacteroidia; order Bacteroidales; family Rikenellaceae; genus WRDF01. The sequence goes on from JAVBMR010000002.1 coordinate 222,761, forward strand.
CCATAGCAACCTGGGCGCCACCACGATAGGCGGCAAGGTCAACCACCGCAACGTGCAGATACGCGAGGTGTTGCATAACGGCGACATAGTCGAGATAACCACCTCCAAGGCCCAGAAGCCCAAGGCCGACTGGCTCCAGATTGTCAAGACGGGCAAGGCCCGCAACAAGATAAAGGCATACCTGCGCGAGGAGCAGGCCAAGGCGGCGAGCCTCGGCCGCGAGGAACTGGAACGCAAGATAAAAAATTGGAAGATAGCCATTTCGATGGAAGACGCCGTGACCGTGCTGTGTAAATATTACAAGGTCAAGACCGGCACCGAGGTCTACGGGCAGATAGCGGATGGGAAGGTCGATGTGGCTGATATCAAGGATGTACTGGCACGCTACCTTGCCGGCGAACCGCTGACCGAAACCAAGGCCCGGGGCCCGGAAAAGGCCAAAGCGCTCGGAGTATCTCCCGAAGACGCGCTTGTGATAGACGATACGATCAAGAACCTCGACTACAAGTTGGCCAAGTGCTGCAACCCGATACGGGGCGACGAGGTTTTCGGGTTCGTTACCGTGAACTCGGGCGTGACCATCCACCGCGACGACTGCCCCAACGCCGCACGCCTCAAGGAGTTATACGCATACCGTGTGCTGCCCGCCCGCTGGCGCGACAGCAAGATGGCCGGAAGCGCGTTCCAAGCTACGATACGTGTTGTGGCGGACAACGCCACCGGCATGCTCAACCGCATAACCGAGGTCATCAGCCACGAGCTGAAAATTAACATCCGTTCCATGAGCCTCAGCCCAAATGCTAAAGGAGAACTTACGGGGCTGATAAACATAGAGGTCAACGGAGCCCAACTCGTCGACATGGTAATATATAACGTGAACCGCATCAAGGGCGTGCAGAAGGTATACAGGGTAAACAATTAACGATGGTAGAGGAGACAGAGAAGGAGACGGGTGTGAAGGCCGGTGCGGAAATGGTTCCGCAGAAGGGAGCGACGATGACGGCGAAGTTGTTGAGGCGGCTCTATTCCGGCTTGGGATTATTCTTCGTGGGATTGGCCGTTCTGGGCGTGGTGTTGCCCGTGCTGCCAACGACGCCGTTTTTGCTCGTGGCGCTGTGGCTGTTCACTAAAAGTTCCGCACGCCTGCGCCGCTGGCTGCTGACCAACAGGATGTTCGGCAAATATCTCAGCGACTACAAAAGCGGCCGGGGGATACCCTTGAAAAGCAAAATATACATATTGGCGCTGCTGTGGGGGACGATAACTTATTCCGCCCTGTGGGCTGTGGATGTGTTGTGGGTGAAGATCATGCTGTTCGCCGTCGCCGGCGGGGTGACGGTGCATATAATGCACATCCGCACGAAGCCGTGCCGGCGGAAGATAATAGTGGTTGTACCGACGGAAGTCGAGAGCGAATATTTCGCAGGCCTTTTGCCCGATGACGTGGAGGTCGTCGTAGGCGGGGTGGGGATGGCCGCCGCGGGAGCGGCGGCCGCAAGGGCCGCGGCAGGGCGGCCGGACATGGCCATTCTGGCCGGGATCGCGGGCGCGTATCCCGGGAGTGGCATTGCCGTGGGCGATTGTGTGCTTGTGTCCAGCGAATTTGTCGCCGATCAGGGGGCGTTCCGGCAGGATGGCTTCACGCCGCTGTATGCCCGGAATATAGAATGCCCGTATGTGTGTGATATACAGGCTGTGCCGAGCGTGCCGGGATGTACGGTAAACGCGGCGGCAGGGTCGTTCTTCGCCCCGGCGGGGGCGGTCGAAAACATGGAGGGCGCCGCGTTCTTCGCCGTGTGCGAGGGGCTGGGCGTGCCTTTCCTTGAGGTGCGCGCCGTGTCGAACATGACCACCGATGCGCGCGCGGACTGGAAACTGGACGAGGCTTGCAAAGCGCTGGCCGAGGGATTAAAAAAGATTATAGATGAAGTTAGGTCTTGGGATTAGTTTAAACTTGTCGACAATAAAAATATTGGCAGCTATATGCGACATCACGCTGAATTTGCATGTTGTCGGATTTTGCCCGGCAAAATCCGGTCGCACGCCGCTGCCCCAATGCGGCGGGCGACAACTTCGCCGTCGCCCTTGCCCGGCAGCGTGCCAATAGTGATATTTGTATGGTTGAATATTTGATTTTCAGTGTATTGTGATTTGTTCTCGGTTTCAAAACCGCCTCGCTCCACATAGGATGCCGCAACACCTCTTTGAGTGGTCGAAGAAACCGTCAAAAAACTGCCCGTAATTTTTTATGAATAAACTTAAATTAAGCATATCGCCCTGCCCGAACGACACGTTCATGTTCGACGCGCTCGTGAATGGGCGCATAGACACCGAGGGGCTCGATTTCGAGGTCGCGTTCGCCGATATCGAGGAGCTGAACTGGGGCGTGGTGGAAGGCCGTGCGGTTATCTCCAAGGTAAGCTGCGCAGTGCTTCCGCTGATAGCCGACAGGTATGCGGTACTCGACTCCGGGAGCGCCCTGGGGCGCGGCAACGGGCCGCTGCTGGTGAGCCGGGGCGGCGTCGACCTCTCCGACCCGTCGCTGAGGATTGCCGTGCCGGGGGAACATACGACTGCGAACTTGCTGATGAACAAAATATTCCCGCACTTGAAAAATAAAAGGCCTTTGCTCTTTTCGGATATTGCGTCTGCTGTCGCCGACGGGCGGTACGATGCCGGGGTGCTGATACACGAGGGGAGGTTTACGTATGCCGAAAAGGGACTGCGGCTCGAAGCCGACCTCGGAGTGGAGTGGGACAGGCTTACGGGACTGCCGTTGCCGTTGGGGGCGATAGTGGTTTCGCGCGACGTGCCTGCCGATGTGCGGGAAAAGATAGAGAGGCTGCTTCGCAAAAGCATAGAATATGCCTTCGCCAACCCGGATGCCGGGGCGGAGTTCATCCGTTCGCACGCGCAGGAACTGTCGCCCGAGGTACTGCGGCAGCATATATATATGTTTGTGAACGATTATTCGCTTTCGCTCGACGACGAGGGGCGGCGGGCTGTGATGGCGCTCACGGGGCTTGACGATAAGATATTCGCATGATGGAGAAGTTTTCCGAAATATTGCTTGCGTTGTCTGCCGAGGATAACCTGCGCACCCTGCGCAGCGGCCGTCCCGATGGAAAATATATAGAATACGACGGGCGGCGGTATATAAACATGTCGTCGAACGACTATCTGGGACTGGCGGGCGATGTGCGGTTGCAGCAGGCGTTCCTGCGCGAGGCGGCAGGCAGCGACACGTTCCTGATGAGCAGTTCCGCCTCGCGCCTGATGACCGGCAACAGTCCTGTGAACGACGCGCTGGAAGGCTCGCTCGCCGCGATGTATCCGGGGAAGGCGGCGCTCGTGCTTGGCAACGGCTATATGGTCAACAGTGGCTGCCTGCCGGCTTTGGTCGGCGAGCGCGATCTCGTGCTTGCCGACAAACTCGTGCATGCCAGCGTTATAGACGGCCTGCGGCTTTGCCCGTGCGACTGGGCGAGGTTCAACCACAACGACATGGGCCACCTCGAAAGCCTTCTGAAAAAGAAACGGGACGGGTACGAGAATGTATGGGTCGTGACCGAATCGGTGTTCAGTATGGACGGCGACCGCGCACCCATCGCCGACATTGTGGCGCTTAAAAAACGTTACGGGTTGAGGCTCTGCCTCGACGAAGCCCATGCTTTCGGGGTGTTCGGGCCGCTCGGCGCGGGATGCGCCGCCGAAGCCGGACTCGATGGCGAGATAGACGTGATAGTCGGCACGTTCGGCAAGGCGCTGGCGTCGTACGGGGCGTTCGTGGCGCTCGATACGGTCATGCGCGATGTGCTGGTGAACCGCATGCGCACGCTGATATTCTCGACCGGCCTGCCGCCTGTTGTGATGCTGTGGACGAAGTTCCTGCTCGACCGTATGGCCGAATTCGAACCGCAACGAAAGCATCTTCATGAACTTATCGCAACGCTTGCCCGGAACACGGCCGAGGCGACACAAATAATCCAGATACCCGCCGGAGCGAACTCCGCGGCCGTGCGAATGTCGGATAAATTCCGCGAGGGCGGCTTCTGGGCGACCCCGATCCGTTGGCCGACCGTCCCCAAGGGCCAGGCGAGGGTGCGCGTATCGCTCACAGCGTCGATAGACACCGCCGATATACTGCAATTCAGAGAATTATGGAATTCCATTGGCTGAGGCGCGAGGGTAACGGGCGGCTGGTGCTGTTTGTCCTCGGATGGTCGGCCGACCATCGGATCGTGGAGCACATCTGCCCGGAGGGCTGCGACGTTCTTGCCGTGTACGACTACAGTGCCGGGGATTTGGACGTGGTCGGCGGCCGAAGTTGCGCCGCCGGGGATACGGCCGGTCATGCGGCTGCTACAGCTTCCGGCGGTGCGGCGGCCTTGCGTGATCTGATCGCCGGTTATCCGCAGACGTACCTTTTCGCGTGGAGTTTCGGGGTCTGGGTGGCCGAACAGCTTCTGGGCGGCATCCCTTTCACCAGGGCGGTAGCACTGAACGGGACACCGCATCCCGTACATGACCAATACGGCATCGAGCCGCGCAGGATGGCGGTGACGATACGCGGCCTCCGCGCCGGCGGGATGGACGCTTTCAATCGCCGGACATACGGCGAACATTTCGACCGGTTGGAGCATCTGCTCGCGCCGCGTCCGCTTGACCGGAATATCGCCGAGCTGGAATTCCTCGCTTCGGCCTCTGTGGCGGAGTATGTGCCTTCCATAGAATGGGATAAAGCCGTCATAGGAAGCGAAGACCAGATTTTTCCTCCCGAAAATATGCTGCGTTTTTGGGGTTCACGTTCCGAAACCCTACCTTTGCCGCACTATCCGTTCGCCGAGCGCGGGCTAATCGAAAAAGAAATTGGGCGCAGATAAGGAACTTATACGTAAACGGTTCGAGGCTAACTTCCGCCGCTACCACCGGCTGGCTCTGGTGCAGAAGGAGATCTGCGCCGAGTTGGGCGAATTGGCCGCCGGACTGTGCGGTACGGCATCCGTTTCACGCGAAACGTCAAGCCCTGTTTCGCCGCCGATCGACGGCCACGCGATACCCGGAACTGCAAGCCCTGTTTCGCGCGCGATGGAAATCGGTGTCGGCACAGGCTTCCTCACCTCGCACCTTGCCCGGCTTTTTCCGCATGCCGAGTGGTTTCTGAACGATATTTCCGACGCGTCCGAGACTTTCGTGGCCGGGAGCGTTCCCTGTTGCACGGCATTCATGTGGGGCGATGCGGAAAACATGGAATTTCCTCAGGGGCTCGACCTGATAGCCTCGGCGTCTACGGTGCAGTGGTTCGACGATCTGCCCGGGTTCGCCCGGCGTGCCTCTGCGGCGACCAGGCCCGGGGGATGGCTCGTGCTGTCCACTTTCGGGCCGGATAACTTTCGCGAAATCAGAAATGTAACAGGCGAGGGGCTGGAGTATTACAGCCTCGCCGAACTGACCGGCATCCTCGAATCGGCCGGTTATGAAGTGGTTTCAGGCCGGGAGTACAGCCGTGTGCTACGTTTCGACACGCCGCTCGACGTGCTTCATCATATAAAGGCCACGGGGGTCAACTCGCTCCGCCAAACACGCTGGGGCCGCCGCCAACTCGACGATTTCGACACGCGTTACAAAGCCGCGCACTCCGAGGGAGAAAGCGTCGTGCTGACATACCATCCCATCCTGATCGCAGCGCGGAAAACGTAGGTTTACCCCATGCAATTTGTTCTGCTCTTTTTTCGGGTTGCAGAACAACCCGCATCGCCGCCCTAAAGGGGCGGATGGCGGCGATGAAAAAACTACATGCCTAAAAAGGATAATCCTGTGTTTTGCAGGCAAGGCGGAAGCTACTCCTCCTGCGTTTCTTCGAACTTCAGCGAGCCTGTAAGTTTGGCCGCCGTGTCCACGATTTTGTACTGGTCATTTCCTAAGAAAAAATAACAGGCCGTACCCAAACCTTGTTTGTAAACGCTGTACATCGAACAATATTTATAGCCTTTGCCGAATTCGTCCCTCGGGTTTGTGAAAAAAATCATCCCGTTATCGGCGTTGTAAATCCTTTTCACCAACTCGTCGCCTATGGTTACGTTCCTGGGTGAAGGGTGCTTCGATATGTTGAGCCCGATTACGGTAGACATTGTTACAAAAAAACTAACTTGGTCGGGATCTATCCTCATTATCCTTCCGGTGGTGTCTTTTAGGCTTTCTTCGTAACGCTGTATCAATTCGTCGAGCGGAAATATGAAATAACGTATCTCGATATCTGCCGTGTCGTGCTTTATCGCATAATCATATCTCGCATGGGGGTTATTCACGATCGCGACCGGATAAAATTCTTTGGGCATCTCAAATACCATTTTTGCCCTTTTCAGTCCGTCTGTGAACGCTTCGGGCAGTTCTGTCTGTGCGAATGCGCCCTGTGCCGTGAGCATAAGGGCGATAATGGCCGCGTAGAATGGTTTCATAATATCGGAATTTGGGTTAGGGAATAATGAAATGTACGAAAAAAATTAATTCCCGCCAAATTTTATACCTTTGTCCTGCAATTAAAAAGAAAAGCGGAGGGCTTCGCCGCTGCCGTCCAGCGGGCGACCGCGAAACGGGGGAGGAAAGTCCGGGCAACACAGGGCGCCGTGCTTCCTAACGGGAAGATGTCCGCGAGGGCATAGTAGCGTAACAGAAAATAACAGCCCCCGGATTTTTAAAAAGCCGCTACGTCGTTGGACTTCGGCAGAAAAAATGCTCACATACGTTCGGTATGCTGCGCTTTTTTCTCCTTGTCAGCCTTGTATCGGACTTTTTAAGATTTCCGGGAGTGATGGTGAAAAGGTGGGGTAAGAGCCCACCGGCGTGCGTGGCGACACGTACGGCCGTACGTCTGACGGGTTGCAAGACCATGTATACCGGCATTTAAGGACTGCCCGTCCGCTGCCGGGGGGTAGGTTGCTGGAGCCTGTGCGCGAGTGCAGGCGTAGATAAATGGCGAAGGACCGTTGCGGCGCGAGCCGTTCCGGTTACAAAACCCGGCTTATACCTCCGCTTTTCTTTTTTGTTTTTGCATCCCAAAAATAACCCGTGATGGAATCGAAAATAATGCCGCTGTTTATCGTATTGGCCTTGATGGTGCTGGCGGGTTGCGGTAATAAAACCAACGAAGAGCAGGTGTTGCTCAAAGCCGACAGGGAAGCCCCGTTGGGTTGGGTCTATTTGAAGATCTACCGCGACAGTACGTTCGAATTCACATCGGCTGGTATTCGCCGTTCCGATAAAAATGTTTATACCGGGAAAGTGGAGATCCGCGATGACAGCCTGTTTTTCACATACGCCGACAGTATTCCAAAAGCCGGAAAAACAGCGGTTTATAACGACAGTTCCGTTCACTACATCGACGGGGAATACCCTGAACAATTAGCGGTCAGTTGGACAAAACTTACACGATGAATACCGACATTAAAATATCCGATTACGATTATGGTCTGCCCGAGGAGAGGATTGCGAGATTCCCATTGGAGTCGCGCGAGGCCTCGAAACTCCTTGTCAGCCGTGCGGGAGTGTTGTCTGAACGTGTATTCAGCGAGATAGGCATGGAATTGCCGCAGGGAGCGCTTTTGGTGTTCAACAATACTAAGGTCATCCGCGCCCGCATGGTCATGCACAAGCCGAGCGGGGCGAGGATCGAGATATTCTGCCTTGAACCGCACGTACCGGCCGACTACGAGAGGGCTTTCGCCGTGAAGGGGGAGTGCGAGTGGAAATGTATCGTCGGCAACTCCAAGAAATGGAAGGAGGGGCCGCTCGAAATAAAGTTCGAATACGAGGGGCGGGAAGTTTACCTGCGCGCGTATCGGGACATGAACGATGGGGCGGCGAATATAGTCCGCTTCGAGTGGGATGCCGATATGACGTTCGGGCAGCTTCTCGAATATCTCGGGCGTGTGCCGATCCCGCCGTACCTTGGGCGCGACAGCGAGGAAATAGACAACAGCCGCTACCAGACCGTTTATTCGCGCTTCGAAGGCTCGGTCGCCGCCCCGACGGCAGGACTGCACTTCAGCGATGGGCTTATGGCCGGTTTGCGGGAGCGCGGCGTGGCGTTCGACGAGGTGACGCTCCATGTCGGAGCCGGGACGTTCCTGCCGGTTAAATGCGACTCGGTGGCGGAACACGAGATGCACACCGAACATTTCGACATATCGCTCGAAACGGTCGAGAACCTGCTGGCGCACAAAGGCAAGGTGACGGCGATTGGGACGACCACCGTGCGGACGCTGGAGAGCCTTCCTGCGCTCGGCTATCGCATCCTGCGCAACGGCGACCCCGACGCAATGGTCCCGGTCGGCCAGTGGGAACTCTACTATATCCCGGCGGAGCATACGGGTGAGGAACTTCTGGGTGCGTTGGCCGGACATCTGCGCGGGAACGGCGGTAAGCTCAAAACGTCGACCCGGATAATGATAATGCCCGGTTTCAGGTTCAGGGTCGTGGACATGATGGTTACGAACTTCCACCAGCCCAAAAGCACGCTCCTGCTGCTCGTGTCGGCATTTGTGGGCGAACATTGGCGCGAAATATATAAATACGCCCTTGCCAACGGCTTCCGGTTCCTCAGCTATGGCGACAGCAGTTTACTCATACCGTGAACCGAAAAAAACAGACCGAAGCCAGCGGTTGGGGTGCGACGCTGTATGCGGAGCAGCCCTCCGCCCGGGGTGGCTTCGGGCTGCCGGCCTTGCGTTGCAAGGCCGGAAAATTAAAGATAAACCATGACTAATTGGCTACCCACAACGGTAAAAGAGGTTCGGGCGCTGGGCTGGGATTACATCGACGTGATCCTGTTCTCGGGCGACGCCTATGTCGACCACCCTTCGTTCGGGGCGGCGGTCGTGGGGCGCATGCTTGAGGCCGAGGGGCTCAGGGTGGCCATAGTGTCGCAGCCCAACTGGAAGGACGATCTGCGCGACTTCAAGAAATTGGGGACGCCGCGCCTGTTCTTCGGGGTTTCGGGAGGGAGCATGGACTCGATGGTGAACCATTACACAGCCAACAAGCGCCTGCGCAGCGACGACGCCTATACGCCGGGCGGCAAGGCCGGTTTCAGGCCCGATTACGCCGTTACGGTCTATACGCGCATCCTGAAAGAATTGTACCCCCACGTTCCGGTGGTTATCGGAGGCATTGAGGCTTCGCTCCGCCGTCTGGCGCATTACGACTATTGGAGCGATTCGCTCAAGAGGTCGGTGCTTATCGACAGCGGCGCCGACGTGCTGGCCTACGGCATGGCCGACAAGGTGATGCCCGAAATAGCTAAAGCGCTGCGCAACGGCTTTAACGCCAATCTTCTGCGGTGTCTGAAGCAGGTGGCTTTCGTGGCGGACGGAAAGTATGTGGAAAAGCTCGACCCGGAAACGACCCTTGTGCTGAACCCTTATAATGATTGTGTCGCAAAACCTGCGAAATTCGCCGAGAACTTCGTGCGCATTGAAACAGAGTCGAACCGATTAGAACAGCGCACCACGCTTGTTGAGCGCCAGTCGGAAGATAAATACGTGGTGGTGAACCCGCCGCACCCCCTGCTCACGGAGCAGGAAATAGACCGCGGTTTCGACATGCCCTACACGCGCCTGCCGCATCCGCGCTATGACGGCAAAGGCGACATTCCGGCGTGGGAAATGATAAAATTCTCGGTCAACATACACCGCGGATGCTTCGGGGGATGCAGTTTCTGCACCATATCCGCCCATCAGGGCAAGTTCGTATCGAGCCGCTCGGAGCGCTCGGTGCTGGCCGAGGTGGGCAAGGTGGCGGCGATGCCCGGCTTCAAAGGCTACGTGAGCGATGTCGGAGGGCCGTCGGCAAACATGTACGGGATGGGCGGCCTGAACCGTGCAGCATGCGCGAAATGTACACGCCCGTCGTGCCTGTGGCCGTCGGTGTGCCGCAACCTCGACAACAGCCACGAACGCCTTATAAAACTATATGAGAAGGTTTCGGCAGTCCCCGGTATCAAGAAAGCGTTCGTGGGGAGCGGCATCCGCTACGATCTGTTCGACGAGCGCTACGGCTCGCGCTACCTGCGCGACGTTATCGTGAACCATACTTCCGGCCGCCTCAAGGTCGCACCGGAACATACCGAGGACAGGGTGCTGAAACTCATGCGTAAGCCCTCTTTCGAGGGATTCGAGCGGCTGAAAGCCGATTTCGACAAGGTATGCGCGCGGGAGAACCTCAAATACCAACTGATACCATACTTCATATCGAGCCACCCCGGCTGCACCGAGCAGGACATGAAGCTGCTCTCGCAGAAGACGCGCAGGCTCGGGATGCGCCTCGAACAGGTGCAGGACCTCACGCCCACGCCAATGACGCTGTCGTCCGTCATGTTCTACACGGGGATCGACCCATACACCGGCGAGAAACTGTATGTGGCCCGCTCGCAGGACGACAAGCGCAGGCAGAAAGGCTGGTTCTTCGCCGACGGTAAGAACTCAGGCCCGGGGAGGGCAACTTCAGGCGGCAGGAATGACGGTTCCCCGAAAAACGGTCGTCAGAATGCCGGTAGTCTCCGGAAAGAAAATCGCCCATCCAAAAAAACTGAGGGCAAGCGCTCAAGGTAATCGGCGGGCCGCCCTGAATGGGCGGCCCGCTTAGTAATTTTGGCATCATTGCCGTAATTCTTACGTTGCGGCAACTCTAAAAGGAATAATCATTTCCGGCGCACGGGGGGCGATGTCTTTGGCGTCGTGCCGCCGTAAATGGCGCCTGCCACGGCAGGCGCCATTTACAATACCCCGTAGCTTGCCCTGGGATGGTTCATTATCCCAAAGATAGGTTGAAACCCTGCATTTTTAATGCAGTTACTTTAGTTTCTATAATTTTTTGATCTTTTTGTGGGCTATTTATCAGTTTCTCATCGCCGCACTCCGCCCCAAGAGGAGGCGATGCGAGTCGCAAAGCAACTCGGGAGGAGGAATTTATTCCTCTGACTAAACCCATGTACTTTGGTGCAGGATAGATAGTTTATTTATTCCCCCAACAATTCCTCCCTCTTGAGCGGGCGCGTGAAGGCGTAACTGCTTGCGATCCCTATCACCGCCCCGACAACCACGTCGCGCGGCCAGTGTTTACGGGCTTCAACCCGGCTGTACGCCACAAAACAGGCAAGCAGCAATGCCAGGATGCCGAGTTTCCATCCGTACCGGCGAAGTATGAACGCCGCTCCCTGGAATGCGAAGGCCGTGTGGCCCGAAGGGAAAGAATGATCGCCGCCATCGGGGCGTTTTGCGTCTATGGTCTGCTTGAGTATGGTGGTGACGCCTGTCGTTGTCGCACAGCCAGCCGCGAACTGCAAAGCCCCGTTGATGTCGCCCATGACGAGCGAACCCACGAACCCGGCCGCCGGGACGAGCATCTGGACGTAGTCTCCGGCCTGCTGCATGCCTTTTTGGGCCGGGTCGTCGGCGAAACGCATCTGCTCGTGTATCTGGACGCCGCTCCATACCAGGGCGAATACCGCTACGATTATGATCTTCGCCTTTTTCGAAAACTTGTATTTGTTTTTTCCTGTAGCCATATGCCGATGCCTGTATCTTTTGAGATATAAAAGTAAAAATATTTTCGCAAATGAAGGCGCGTCCCGGTAAATCCCCCGAAATTTTATACCTTTACACTCCCGATTGAAAGGTTGGTATCATCTACCGGATATGGCAAAAAATTACACACCGTCCAACAGGAACAAGGAAGCCTACGACGCGCTCACGAGCGAGGGCGGGCATGTGCCGCCTCAGGCCGTGGAGCTTGAAGAGGCTGTGCTGGGTGCGCTCATGCTCGAAAAAGAGAGCGTGCTGGCTGTCCAGGAGGTGCTGACGCCCGAAGCGTTCTACAAGGAGGCGCACCAGGTGATATACCGTGCCATATCCGAGTTGTCGATGGAGCTGAAACCCATCGACCTCTACACGGTTACCGAGAAACTCAAACAGAAGAAACAGCTTGCGGCGGTGGGCGGGGCGTCATATCTTGCCGAACTGACCCAGAAAGTGGGTTCGGCCGCCCACGTCGATTTCCACGCCAAGATCATCACCCAGAAATATGTTCAGAGGGAGCTTATCCGCGCCTCGACCGAGATACAGAAACGCTCCTACGACGAATCGATAGACGTCAACGACCTTATAGATACGGCCGAGAGCGAAATATTCAAAGTCGCCGAGGGCCACATCAAGCGCGACGTGCAGAAATCGAAGGACATCCTCGTCAAGGCGATGGAGGCCATAGAGGAGGCCTACAAGCGCAAAGGGGCTTTCAGCGGTGTGCCGACAGGGTTTACGCGCCTCGACCGCCTCACGTTGGGGTGGCAGCCGAGCGACCTTATAATCATCGCCGCGCGCCCGTCAATGGGTAAAACGGCGTTCGTGCTTTCGATGGCGCGCAATATTGCCATCGACCACGAAAAGGGTGTGGCGTTCTTCTCGCTCGAAATGAGCTCGACGCAGTTGATGATGCGCCTTATCGTGGCGGAATCGGGCCTCGATTCGCGCGACGTGCGCAACGGCAGCCTGAACGACGAGCAATGGAGGCATCTCGAAACCGCCGTCGTACCATTCCAGACAGCGCCCCTGTTCATCGACGACACTCCGGCGCTCTCCATATTCGAGTTCCGTTCGAAGGCCCGCAGGCTTAAAAAACAGTTCGACATACAACTCATCGTGATCGACTACCTGCAGCTTATGACCGGCAGCGCCGACACGCGCGGCAACCGCGAGCAGGAGGTGGCGTCTATTTCGAGGTCGCTTAAATCCATCGCCAAGGAGTTGAATATCCCGATAATAGCCCTCTCGCAGCTGAACCGTTCGGTCGAGTCGCGTACGGGGAGCAAGCGCCCCCAACTCAGCGACCTTCGCGAATCGGGCGCCATAGAACAGGATGCCGACATCGTGGCATTCATCCACCGCCCCGAATACTACGGCATGAATGTGGACGAGAGCGGCATGCCGACCGCCGGGATGGCCGAGATAATCGTCGCCAAGCACCGTAACGGCGCGACGGACACGGTCAACCTGCGCTTCCGCAAGGAACAGGCGAGGTTCATGGACTATGATGACGACGAAATGGGTGGCGGCAGCTATTCATCTTTTGAAAGCAGCATGGGCGATGACGACGACAAACCCGCACCGAGGTTCACACCGGGCAACGACTTCGACCCGGCACCGGGCGGCGGATTCGGCGGCGGCTCGTTCAATCCGGGCGAAGACGCGCCTTTTTAGCGTATTTTGCAGATTTTTTGTTATCTTGCGCTGTGTTGCCGGACGTGTGTTTGGTGACGCTGAAGCATGTTGTATGGTTGCTTCAGTTTTCAGTAGTTTTAAATGTAAAATAACATTCCCGCTCATTCCGAGTGCCGGAAGGCACCGGCGGCTTTAACCAGGCTTTATGTTCGTCAAAACCTATTCGAGTACGATCCTCGGCATCGATGCCGTGACCATCACTGTCGAGGCTAATATCTCGGCGGGGATAGGCATGTATATAGTGGGCCTGCCCGACAATGCCGTCAAGGAGAGCCAGGAGCGTATCCGCTCGGCATTCGAGAACTGCGGTTACCGCATGACCGGGAAGCGCCTGGTGGTGAACCTGGCTCCGGCCGACCTGCGCAAGGAAGGCTCAGGCTACGACCTGCCGATAGCCGTGTCGATCCTTGCCGCCAGCGGACAGATGCCGGCGGAGAACCTCGATAAATATGTCGTGATGGGTGAACTGTCGCTCGACGGGACACTCAAGCCTGTGAAAGGCGCGTTGCCAGTGGCGATAAAAGCGAAGGAAGAGGGCTTCCGGGGCGTGGTGCTGCCTGTGCAGAACGTGCGCGAGGCGGCTGTGGTGGGCGGACTCGAGGTGATAGGGGTCGCAGACCTTAGGCAGGCCGTGGAGTTTCTCTCCGGGGATATGGGGATCGAGCCGGCCGTTTCTGCGGACGGCGATGGGTTCGACGCGGCCGCGGGACGCTATGACGAGGATTTCAGCGACGTGCGCGGACAGGCACATGTGAAGCGTGCTCTCGAAATAGCTGCCGCCGGAGGCCACAACGTGATAATGATAGGCGCGCCGGGGTCGGGGAAGACGATGCTTGCCCGCCGGATGCCGACCATAATGCCGCCGCTTTCGGTGGGCGAAGCGCTCGAAACCACAAAAATACATTCCGTGGCGGGCAAGCTCGGCGCCGAGACTGGACTGCTGACCCGAAGGCCGTTCCGGGCGCCGCACCACCTCACCTCGCAGGTGGCGCTTGTGGGCGGGGGTGGGTCGCCACAGCCGGGCGAAATATCGCTCGCGCACAACGGGATACTGTTCCTCGACGAGCTTCCGGAATTCGGGCGGAGCATCCTCGAAGTCCTGCGCCAGCCGCTTGAGGACAAGGCGATAACCGTGTCGAGGGCTAAATACAGCGTTGAATATCCGGCCAATTTCATCCTGATAGCATCCATGAATCCCTGTCCCTGCGGGTATTACAACCATCCCGGGAAAGAGTGCGCCTGCACGCCGGGACTGGTGAAGAAATACATGAACCGCATCTCCGGGCCGCTGCTCGACCGCATAGACATGCACATCGAGGTTACGCCGGTCGAGTTCTCGGAGATGAACGCCGGACGTGCCGAGGAGTCCAGTGAAACAGTCCGGGGGCGTGTGCGCAAAGCCCGCGAGGTGCAGCGCAGGCGGTTTGCAGATGTACCGGGGGTGCATACCAACGCCATGATGAACCCCAAGATGATACGCGAATGCTGCCGCCTTTCGCCCGAATGTTCCGCTCTTCTGGAGCGCGCGATGACGAAACTCGATCTTTCCGCCCGGGCCTACGACCGCATAATAAAGGTCGCCCGCACGATAGCCGATATGGATGGCTCGGACGGCATAACCCCCTCGCACATAGCCGAGGCGATAAACTACCGCAGCCTCGACCGCGAAAGTTGGGGGAGGTAGGAATTACGGTAGTCGTGGGCAAATGAAAGTTACTGAAGTGGCCGGCCGTATTTGATTGAGGACGATTAAATCACTTCCCGCGGCTGCGTGGGCCACCCTGAAAGCATCGAGCCGCAAGAAGTGGCGCCTGCATTGGCAGTCGCGGCTTTTGTAATCTGAAAATGGAATTGTACAGTTAAGTCTTGTATGTTTTTTTAGTCCACGGCCAGCGAAGGGTGCGTCTGGCCGAAGGCGGGATGTCAGTCTGCGCCGGTCGCCCTCTCTTTTATCGCCTCAAAGCCTGTGCGGGCGAGGGGCGTGGTGCCGAAAACGCGGTCGAAACCGTCTTTGTCAAGACTGCCCCAGAATTCCTCTCCGGCCGCCGTTGGGTTGAATAAAGGCCTGAACAGCAGGTTGGAAGCCAATGACGTGCGGCTGTTGTGGGGACAGGCGCTCTGGCAGATGTCGCAGCCGAATATCCAACCGTGGGTGTCGGGAGCGGTTCCGTTACCGCCCGGCACTGTACCCACGGCAACCCCCGCGCCCGCCCGCTCCGATAATCCTTCGACGGGCTTTTCGGTCGTCAGGCGCGAGATGCAGCGGTTCGTATCGATCACGTATGGCCGGACGATGGCTGAGTTGGGGCAGGCGTCGATGCAGGCCGTGCATGTGCCGCAGCGGTCACCGGCGAACGGCTCGTCATAGGCATCCGCTTCTTCGGTTAAGATTATCTCGCCGAGGAATACGAAACTTCCGTGCCGGGGCGTGATGATCAGTGAGTTCTTGCCCCGCCATCCGAGTCCGGCCTCTATCGCCCAGCTTTTTTCGAGTACCGGGGCCGAGTCCGTGAAACAGCGCCCGCGCAGGCCCGGATGCTCCGCTGTAAGGCGCTCCAGAATGGCGTTCAGGCGGCTTTTTATCGTCACATGGTAATCCTGCAAAAGGGCATAGGACGATATTTTCGGGTTCTCGCTGGCGTTTTGGTCCCAGAATTCGTTTTTGTAGTTCGCCGCGCAGACGATAACGCTTTTAGCGCCTTCGAAAAGTAGCGCAGGGTCGAGCCTTTTGTCGACATTCCGCCCCATGTAGGACAGCCCCGAGGAGTATCCGTTCCCGAGCCAATCCGAGAGCCTTGCCGACTGCTCGCCCAGATGCCTGACACGGGCGATGCCGCAAAGGTCGAACCCGGCCTCGTGTGCCAATTCTTTTATTTTTGACGCGCCGATCAATTCCTGCGATAATTTATACGCTGATCTGCAATAAGACCCTCTGGTTTTATTTATTGGATGCATATCGGTGTCGCTTTTGCGACACCGGCAGCCTGCCGCCGCCCCCATGCGGCGGGCTGCTTTACTCGCCAAGGCTCGTTAGCATCCACCGCCGGCGGCAGGCCGCATGGCATTGGGCTTTATTGCAGATCGGAGCAATTTAACTGCCCAAAAATACTATTTTAAAAATAATTGGCGCTACATTTGTGTGAATACACACGGGCAAACTACCTTAATTATGGCGATATACACACTCCGCGACCTCTATCTGCAAAGCGTCGGCAATTACGCTTCGCGCCGCATGTCGGCCATGTATGGCGGCGACTGCGAGACTGTGACGTATGCCGAATTCGGCGACAGGGTCGAAGCGACGGCCGAACTTTTCCGCGCCGCGGGGCTTTCTTCCGGCGACAGGGTGGCGCTGCTGAGCAACAATATGCCCAACTGGGCGGTGTCCTATTTCGCCGCCGTTACGTCGGGGCTGGTCATCGTCCCGATCCTGCCCGATTTCTCCACCTCCGAGCTGGATATGATAATAAAGCACTGCGGCGCGAAGGCCCTGTGCTGCTCAGATAAACTATATACAAAGGTTTCGAAAGAAACCGTGGATGGCCTGAACCTCGTGCTGAGGACGATGACCTGCGGTGTACTCTGCATGAAGGAGGGGGTCGAGCCAGGGAAATTCACAGCCCCCAGGCCGGACGACACGGCGGCGATAATCTACACATCCGGCACAACGTCGAAGCCCAAGGGCGTGATGCTTACGCATGCGAACCTCGTGGCGCAGGTCGAGATGGACTACGACCTTTTCCCGATCTACCAGTCCGACGTTTTCCTTTCGATCCTGCCGCTTTCGCACACCTACGAATGCTCGCTGGGGATGCTTTTCCCGTTCTACGCCGGGGCGTCGGTGGTCTATCTCGACAAGCTGCCCACAGCGTCCACGCTCATGCCGGCCATGCGCGAGGTGCGGCCCACGATCATGTTGAGCGTTCCGCTTATCATCGAGAAAATATACAAAACGCAGGTGCGGGCAAAGTTCATGAAAAACGACACCCTGAAGAAAATGTACGGCTGGGCGTGGTTCCGCAAAACGGTACACCGCATGGCAGGCAGGAAACTGAGGAAGATATTTGGCGGCAGGATGCGTTTCTTCGGCATCGGTGGCGCGAAGCTCGATTACGATACGGAGCAATTCCTGGTCGAGGCGCATTTCCCCTACGGCATAGGTTATGGGCTTACGGAAACCGCTCCGCTCATCGCGGGCGGCATACCCGGCAAGATCGTCTTCCGTTCGACCGGCCCGGTACTCAGCCGCGTCAAAGCGAGGCTCGCAAACCTTGACGAAGAGACCGGCGAGGGCGAGATAGAGGTGCTCAGTCCCAGTACTATGAAGGGCTACTACGAAGACCCGGCAGCCACGGCAGACGTTTTCACGGCAGACGGTTGGTTCCGCACGAAAGACATAGGCCGTTTCGACAGGCATGGCAATCTTTATATACTCGGCCGGGTCGGCAACATGATAGTCGGCCCGAGCGGCGAAAACATATACCCCGAAGAGATAGAGTCGGTGATAAACAGCCATTTCCTTGTGACGGATTCCATTGTGAAGGAGGACGGCGGGAAACTGGTGGCACAGGTACGCTTCAACCCGGCGGAACTCGAACGGCGTTACAATGATTTCAAAGACGGTGTCAGCGCCCGTATGGCCGAGATCCGCGCTGAAGTGAAGGCCTACGTCAACTCCAAGGTAAGCAAGTCGTCGCAGATATCCGAGGTGGAAGAGCAGGAAAAGGAGTTCGAAAAGACCCCGACTCAAAAGATAAAGAGATTCAAGTACGTAGACCCCAAGCCCTTGAAAACTCCGGATGAGGATATGGAACAGGATGGTTCAAAATGATGATCATGAGAAAATTAGTATTAGTCGCAGTTGTATGTTTGATGGATTGCATGGCTCTCAGCGCCCAAAAATCAGCCGAGACAGATATGTCCATTCTGATGTCTACCGTCTGGAAAATGGAGATTAACCTCAATGCAGAGATGCCATACGATGACGGGTATTTTTGTAAATTCGACAGAAAAAACGGAACCTTTTTTAGGATGAAAAAAGGCCGGATTGTTGCTCATGATCATATGGCATCAGGGCCGTTCTACCTAAGCGACCGGATCGAAGAGACGTTCGATGACGCTAAGGCAGGCAAGGTCATGAATGGTAGGTATTTGATACGCAAAGCGTACAATGTGAAAATGACCGAAGAAGACGGGGCGGCACTGAGAAAATCCCTGTTTGACTATGTGGTCGGCATCGAGCCTGATGCGAAAGAAAAACGGCAGCAGAAGAAAATGCGCGAGAAGATGCTCGGTAACGCGGAGGCGGTGCCGTATGTTTATGAAATAGTGTCTTTGACGGAGAACGAAATTGTTCTGGAGAGGGTTATGCCCGAGATCGTGATCGGCGCTAAAACATTACGCTATACCGCTTATAATAGCAAGAAAAAATCGGACGACTGACCCTGTCCAAAGTAGCGACTATACGTCAGCGGTTATCGTAAAGTTTGATCTCCTGCTGGTTGAGTTCCCCTCTGCTTTCAGTGCTTGATAAGTTCACATTCCGCGGCAGAGGGGGTCGGCACAAAGTGCCGAGCAGCGGAATGTGGCAACTGCCACGGCAGTTGCAGTCTTTACAATACCCCGCAGCTTGCTGCGGGGCGGTTAATTTCCCTCGTTGGGAGATTTATTTTCGTTATGTAGATATACAAAAGGCCGGAATTCCGGCCTTTTGTATTGCAGAGTTACTGCATCTTGTTACCTCCCGTTATTTCGGCCTGTTGCGGTGCTGTTTCTGGGCGTGATTCTGGGGATGGTTTTTTCCGCCAGGCTGGTTGCCCTTTGTGTTTTTGGCTTTATTCTGGCGAGGATTTGTAAAACCGGCTTTTTTGTGATGTGCCGAAGGGGTTTGTTTGTAGTCGCTTTTGATATTGTTTATGGCGGTTTCGTCCACAATAATAGTGTTATTGGACATTTTTTTGATGTCTTTTATAATAACCTCGTTATTCGGATGCTCCTGGTTATACTCATATCCCTTGGCCCTCATATAGCGGGCGACGTTTGCCAACACTTCTTCAACAGCCTGTCGGTCGTCCTCGTCGTTCAGCGATTTTATTATCTTTTCTATATTCTTGCCATAGTGCTTTATAGCGATCCTTTTATCCGGGTATTTCAGCTTCTCCGGCATGGGGGCGAGGGTTTCCGCCGTGGGGATCGGATAGGGCGAATCCACGTCCAGAGTGAAGCCTGACATGATGAACAGGTGGTCCCACAGCTTGTGATTATAGTCCGCCGTGTCCCTCAGGAAGGGATTCAGGTTGCCCATCACGCTTATGACCGCGCGGGCCTGCTTGCTGCGTTCCTCGCGGTTTTCTATGGACGAGAGGTAATCGACCATCTCGTGTATATGACGCCCATATTCAGGCAGTTGGAGCTTCTTGCGCTCGTAATTATAATTCTTCTTCATGCGTAAACAGTTCAAAAACAGAGAGATCGCCGCGATAATGCCAGTGCCGGCAGGAGGCCGTGTCGATTAGGGAAGGCAGGTTTGGCGAAAGTTAACAGGATTGATTTATGTAACATTTCCGATTTTTGAAAAGACAAAATTGGATAATGTGCCGAGTATTTGTTAACTTTCGCCAAAAGTATAGCGATTTTATAAGAAAACAAAATAAGTTAATATTTTTTGTATATTTATATTTGGTATATTAGTTAACGATAATCTCAATTTGGGGAATGCTCAGGATTCTAATAGTTGACACACAACGTAGTATCCGTAATATCCTTCGCGAAAGGTTGGAATTTGAGGGATATACGGCAGAGGCGGCTGAAAGTTTGCAGGAAGCACATGCCTTGCATGATAAAAAGGGGAGTGATTTAATCATTGTCGAGAACGTTTTTATGTATGAGTTCCTCGACAACGGCGGCCGCCTTGCCGGTAGGACGCCGATCATAATTACGTCCGCGGACCCTCAGATCAAGGAAGCGGTTTTCTCGATGAAGAACGGGGCGCATAATTACTTTGGCAAGCCGTTGGATATGAACCAGCTTTTCGCGGCTATAAAAGAGGCGTGTGAAGACAAGCAGGACGAGGAGCAAAAGCCGGAGCGTTCGCAGGTGTCGGCATCTGTGGTATTCAGGAAGCCTAAAGGCAAATCCAAAAGCGGCGTACCCGAGATAGTGGGAGAATCGAAAGAGATATTGTTCGTGAAGCAGCTCATCGAGAAGGTCGCCCCTTCGGAGGCTCGCGTGCTTGTTACCGGATCGAACGGTACGGGCAAGGAACTTGTGGCGCAGTGGGTACACGAGAAGAGCATGCGTGTCGGAGGGCCGTTCGTCGAGGTCAATTGCGCCGCCATCCCCTCGGAGCTTATCGAAAGCGAACTCTTCGGGCATGAGAAAGGGGCGTTCACTTCGGCCATAAAACAACGCAAGGGGAAATTCGAGCAGGCCCACGGAGGGACGCTCTTCCTCGACGAGATAGGCGACATGAGCCTTTCGGCGCAAGCCAAGGTGCTCAGGGCGTTGCAGGAGAACAAAATCACCCGCGTCGGCAGTGACGTTGACATAAGCGTGGACGTGAGGGTTGTTTCGGCCACGAACAAGAACCTGCGCGAAGAGATACAAAAGGGCAATTTCCGCGAGGACCTCTACCACCGCCTGAGCGTGATCGTCATCCGCGTTCCGGCCCTGATCGACCGTATAGACGACATACCGTTGCTTGTGTCCCATTTTATAGAAAAAATATCCGAGGAATATGGAATAACGCCGAAGCCGGTGAAGGCCGACGCTATTGCCGAAATGCAGTCGTTCGCCTGGACGGGGAATATCCGCGAGTTGCGCAACGTCATGGAGCGCCTGATTATCCTGAGCGGCGATGAAATAACGAAGGATGATGTCCGCGCCTACGCAAGTTCGGTGATGAGATGATTTTTAGTGTGTTAAATATTCAGGCCGTGATAAATTCACGGCCTTTTTTTGTGTTGTGCCGCCTCGGGACTTGACAGATTGGGGTAAAATCATTACTTTTATAGGAAAATAAAAACAAAGCGACAGATATGGCTGTATTCGAAGTGTGCGGCGGCCGCCGCCTTAAAGGGGAGATAGTGCCGCAGGGGGCTAAGAACGAGGCGCTCCAGATATTGTGCGCGGTATTGCTGACAAAGGAGAGGGTGACGGTATGCAATATCCCCGAGATCGTGGATGTTATGCAGCTCATCGAGTTGCTGGCGAAATTGGGTGTCGAGGTGGAAAAGCTCGGGACGGGGACATATTCCTTCCGCGCGGCAGACATCGACCTGGAATATATGAAAACCGACGATTATCGTAAAAGGGCCACGCGCCTGCGCGGGTCGGTAATGCTGTTGGGGCCTCTGCTGGCGCGCTTCGGGGTGGGCTATCTCCCGAAGCCGGGCGGCGACAAGATAGGTCGCCGGCGTCTGGACACCCACTTTATCGGGTTCCAGAAACTTGGCGCGGAATTCGATTTCGACGCCGGCGAGAATTTCTTCGCGGTGAGAGGCAAGAACCTCAGGGGGACTTATATGCTTTTGGACGAGGCTTCGGTGACCGGTACGGCCAATATCGTGATGGCGGCAGTGCTTACGCCGGGCTTCACTACGATATATAACGCGGCATGCGAGCCTTATCTCCAGCAGCTTTGCAAAATGCTGAACGGCATGGGGGCAAGGATATCGGGCATCGCCTCGAACCTGCTGACAATCGAGGGAGTGGAAGAACTTGGCGGTACGGAGCACCGCCTGTTGCCCGACATGATAGAGGTTGGCAGCTTCATCGGCCTGGCCGCCATGACGCAGTCCGAGATCACGATAAAAGATGTGTCGTATGAAAACCTGGGGATCATTCCGGCACAGTTCGCCCGTATGGGCATCCGGTTCGAGCAGCGCGGCGACGATATATTTATTCCCCGGCAGGACAACTACGAGATAGAGAGTTTCATCGACGGCTCGATAATGAACATCGCCGACGCTCCGTGGCCGGGGCTGACGCCCGACCTTCTGTCTGTATTCCTCGTGGTGGCCACGCAGGCCAAGGGCGCGGTGCTGATACACCAGAAAATGTTCGAAAGCCGCCTGTTCTTCGTCGATAAGCTGATAGACATGGGTGCGCAGATAATCCTTTGCGACCCGCACCGCGCGACGGTGATCGGGCATAACCACCAGATGAAACTGCGCGGGACGTGCATGACCTCGCCCGATATCCGTGCCGGGGTTGCGCTTCTTATCGCCGCCATGAGCGCCGAGGGCCGCAGCACGATCCAGAACATCGAGCAGATCGACCGCGGCTACCAAAACATCGACGGCCGCCTGAACGCCCTCGGCGCCGACATAAGAAGGGTTGAGGAATAAGCTGGCGCGAAGCGCTGTCGGTTCGCAGCGCAAAAAATAAGGGCAGCCCCTGCGGGGGCTGCCCTTATTTTTTAACGTGACTCTCTATGGCTGTTAGGTGGTGCGACAAGGCTGTGGTGTCATACCTTAAACAAGGGCGAACAGGATAAATACCATGCCGGCCAGAAACAGATAACCGGCCTCGATGCAGGCGGCGCGGAAATAATCTCCCCAGCCGACATACTTGTACTTGAGTGTGGCCTTATTCCACCCGCAGAAGCCGACGAGGGTCAGTACGGCCAGCCAGAACGACAGCGCAGTAATCATAAACAACACAAGTCCCATCAGCGCGTTAGCCACCAGTTGTCCGAACATTGTGACGAACATATTTGCAGGAGAGCGCTTGTCGGGCATCTCGATTTTGAAGATCCTTACCCATGTTTTTGGGAAAATGACTGAATACCAAAGCGCCCCTAATAAATAGGCGGCGACTATGGCCACTACGTACCACAGCCAGTTGATCTGCCCGAGCAGGGTACAGAAAATTTGGGAACTGGTTTCCATAATTTCAAGGTTTAGAGGTTCAGGCAGGTATAATGCAAAAATAGTGCAAGGATCACGTTCACACAAAAGGGCGGTCTTATACCGCCATTATTCTCATTTTGAGTGAATGTCTCGAAATTATAGCTCCCCGAAAAGCGTGCCTTCCACCGCCGGGGGTGTTATGCCGAGGTGGGAGTAGGCGAGGGCCGTAGCTTCGCGGCCGCGGGGGGTGCGCTTCAGGAAGCCTTCCTTGATGAGGAACGGTTCGTAAACCTCCTCTATCGTGCCGCTGTCTTCGCCGACCGCCGTCGCTATTGTGTTGATGCCAACCGGGCCGCCGCCGAATTTCTCGATTATGGTAGTGAGGATGCGGTTGTCCATGGTGTCGAGGCCGCGAGCGTCGATGTTGAGCGCCGCGAGCGCCACCTTAGTGATCCGCAGGTCTATATGCCCCTCGCCCTTGACCATTGCGAAATCGCGCACGCGGCGCAGCAGCGAGTTGGCGATGCGGGGGGTGCCGCGGCTGCGCATGGCTATTTCGAGCGTGGCGTTGTCGTCAATCCCTATGCCGAGGATCCCGGCCGAGCGCCGCACGATCTTCGAGAGTATCTTCGAATCGTAATATTCCAAATGGCACTGTATTCCGAAACGGGCGCGTAACGGACTGGTCAGAAGGCCGCTGCGTGTTGTGGCGCCTATGAGCGTGAACGGGTTGAGCTCTATCTGTATCGACCTCGCCGAGGGGCCCTTGTCGAGTACAATGTCGATTTTGTAGTCCTCCATCGCCGAGTAGAGGTATTCCTCCACGATGGGGCTGAGGCGGTGTATCTCGTCGATGAAAAGCACGTCGCCGGCGTTGAGGTTGGTGAGCAGCCCGGCCAGGTCGCCCGGCTTGTCGAGCACGGGCCCGGAGGATACTTTCAGGGCGCTGCCCATCTCGTTGCTTATGATGTTGGCGAGCGTGGTTTTGCCCAGTCCGGGAGGGCCGTGCAGAAGCACATGGTCGAGCGACTCCTCGCGCATGAGGGCCGCCTGTATGAACACGCGGATGTTGTCGACGATCTTGTCCTGTCCGCTGAAATTTTCCAACTCCTGCGGGCGGATCTTATTCTCGAATTCCGAATCCGTGGGTTGGTTGCGTATGCCTTTGCTGTCCAAAATGGTTTGCCGGTTACTTGTCGGGGCGTTCATATGGTCGACCGCCGTCATGCAAAAATAACATTAAAATGAATAACTCCGAAATTTATGGCGATATGTTTAAAATCCGGGCGTAATTAGGTTGCAAATGAAAATAAAATTATAACTTTATGACCGCCTTGTGTGACGTATCGGCCGGGCCGTATGAAAAAACTATACCTATAATCCCAACACAATATGGATAGACGCGACTTTTTTAAGAAAGGTATTATGACCACCGCCAAGGTGGCTATCGGAGGCAGCATTATTTCCGGCCTGCTGGAGGACGAACTTTTCGCCTCACCCCTCGGCGGTAAAAGGATAGGCCTGCAACTCTACTCCGTGCGCGGAATGATGGACCAGAACGCGGTCGACACCCTGAAGCAGGTGGCGGCGATAGGTTACAAGGAACTTGAAACCGCGTCGTATAACGACGGCAAGGTCTACGGCATGAAGCCGCAGGAATTCCGCGGGATCGCCGAAGACCTCGGGATGAGGGTGTCGAGCGCCCACCTCGGCAAGAACATCGAAAAGGGCAAAGAAAAAGAGGCCTACGACTGGTGGGACAAGGCGCTCGACACACAGATCGCAGCCGGTTGCACCTATGCCGTCATGCCTTCCATGGCCATAGGGAGCAAGATCCAGGATATCCAGTTTTACTGCGATTATTTCAACAAAGTCGGCGAAATGGCCAACGCCAAAGGCATAAAGTTCGGTTTCCACAACCATGGCGCCGAATTCAAGGCGGTGGAAGGCAAGGTCGTTATGGACTACCTTATAGAACATACCTCTCCTCAGAACGTGCTCTTCGAGATGGACGTTTACTGGATCAAGAACGGCGGTCAGGATCCGGTCGAATACCTCAAAAAACACGCCGGGCGCTTCCAGCTCCTGCACATAAAGGACGAAGATGTAATCGGCGCGAGCGGCGACCTGGATTTCAAGGCTATCTTCGATGCCGCATACAAGCAGGGAATGAAAGGCTACTACGTCGAAGTGGAGAAATATGCGGTTTCCCCGATAAAGGACGTTGAAAAGAGTTTCGACTACCTCTACCACGCCCCATTTGTAAAATAACCTAAACCAACATAATAAACGAAACCTTAAAACCCAACATCATTATGGCTGAAAAAATGACACGAAGAGAGTTCCTGAAAACAGGGGCGCTGGGTGCCGCCGCTTTCACGGTAGTGCCGAGTTCGGTACTTGGACAAACTGTGGGCAAGACCGCACCGTCTGACAAACTTAACGTAGCCGGCGTCGGCATAGGCGGCCGCGGCGGTGCAGTCATCGACGGCATGAAGAGCCAGAATATAGTGGCCCTGTGCGACGTGGATTGGGGATATTCGAAGAAAAAGTTCGAACAGTACCCCAACGCCCAGAAATTCTGGGACTTCAGGCGTATGTTCGACCAGATAGGCAAGGATATCGACGCCGTGGTTGTCGGCACGGCCGACCACACGCACGCCATAGTGGCTGCCGCGGCAATGGAGATGGGCAAGCACGTATATTGCGAAAAACCGCTTACGCACTCGGTTTACGAATCGCGCCTGCTGACCAAGATCGCCGCCAAACAGAAAGTCGCCACCCAGATGGGCAACCAGGGGGCTTCGGGCGAAGGCGTGCGCAAAATATGCGACTGGATCTGGAACGGCGTGATCGGAGAAGTAACTAAAGTAGAGGCGTTTACCGACAGGCCAATTTGGCCGCAGGGCCTCCCGACTCCGTCGCAGGTCGATCCGGTACCGACTACGCTTAACTGGGATCTGTTCGTAGGCCCGGCCAAGATGAGGCCATACAACTCCCTGTACACCCCGTGGAACTGGCGCGGATGGTGGGACTATGGTACAGGTGCGCTGGGCGATATGGCCTGCCATATCCTGCACCCCGTGTTCAAAGGCCTCCAGCTCGGTTACCCGATATCGGTGCAGGGAAGCTCGACCCCGCTTATGGTGGACTGCGCTCCCAATGCCCAGATGGTAAAGCTCGTCTTCCCCGAGCGTAAAAAATTCAATAAAGTGAAACTGCCTCAGGTGGAGGTTACATGGTACGACGGCGGCCTCCAGCCCCCGCGCCCGGAAGGTCTGCCCGCAGGCAAAAACCTTAACGACAATGGCGGCGGCGTGATATTCCACGGAACGAAGGATACGCTGATCTGCGGATGCTACGGTATGAACCCGTACCTGCTCAGTGGCCGCGAACCTAAAGTGCCTGAAATGACACGCCAGGTGCCGGATAACAACCATATAATGGACTTCGTGCGCGCTGCGAAAGAAAAACCCGAAAACCGCGTGGAAACGGCATCTCCCTTCTCGGAAGCAGGCCCGTTCAACGAAATGGTCGTGATGGGTGTGCTCGGCGTGCGCCTGCAGGCCCTCAACAAGGTGCTCGAATGGGACGGTCCGAACATGCAGTTCACGAACATCTCTCCGACCGAAACACTCAAGATCATGGTCGAAGACGGGTTCAGCATCCACGACGGACATCCGACGTTCAACAAAAAATATACGGACCCGATCAACGCGCAGCAGTTTGCGAGCGAACTGATCAAGCATAACTACAGGGAAGGCTGGAACCTCCCGGCCATGCCTTTGTAAACCGGAACACTAACAATTTAAAATAATGACGTTGATTATGAAATTATCGATTCAAACTTTATGCGCGGCTGCGGCAAGCATGTCGCTCATGGCTTGCGGCGGCAACAGTTGCGCCTGCAAAACGGCCGACGTACAGTCGGAAGAGGAAGTAATAGTAGTGGAAGATATGGAACAGGCAAATGAAGTGGTGGTATTGTTCGACGGTACTTCGACAGAAGGCTGGAGAGGCTACAACAAGGAAAACCTTCCCGGAAAATGGATCGTGGAAGACGGCGCCCTGAAGATCATGGGCGGCGGCGGCGGTGAAGCACAGGGTAAAGACGGCGGCGACATCATCTACACCACCAAATTCACGAACTTTAAACTCACTTTCGAATGGAAAGTTGCGCCGGGTTCCAACTCTGGCGTGTTCTTCTATGCCAAGGAGCTCCCGGGCCAGCCCATCTACATCTCGTCGCCCGAGTATCAGGTTCTTGATAACGAACGCCATCCCGACGCCAAACTGGGCGTTGACGGCAACCGCCAGTCGGCATCGCTCTACGACATGATCCCTGCCAAACCGCAGAACGCGAAACCAGCGGGCGAATGGAATACCGGCGGCATCATGGTTTACAAAGGCACGGTTGTTCACTACCAGAACGACGTGGCGGTAGTTGAATACCACCTGTGGACACCTGAATGGGATAACCTGATCAACGCCAGTAAGTTCGCGAAGGGCAACCGCAACTGGCCGACTTCCTACGAACTGCTGACCAGCAAACTGGGCAAGGACGACGCCGGTAACATCGAAGGCGGTTACATCGGCCTTCAGGATCATGGCGACGACGTATGGTTCCGCAATATCAAGGTCGAGATACTCAAATAAGGGTACGTTTGGTTTAAATAAAAAGGAACTTACTCAAAAAAGATTGAGTAAGTTCCTTTTTATGTTGTATTGCCGCTTTCAGAATAATATGCAATATTTGCAATGCATTGTCCGCTAATGCGAGATGTTATTTAGTAATAATCCGGCCTGAACTTAGTTTGTTGTGAAGAAACTCATCCTTGCTGCTATGCTCGTGTATCCAGGGCTTATGTCAGCGCAATCCCGCATTATGTCGAATCACTCTGTCGGACTTAAGACCAATGGACTGGAATATGCCTATGAGCAGGCGCTCGGGGGTGATTTCTCGATTGTCGGCCACGCCGGAATCGAAGCCAATCTATGGTTGGATTTCATTGAAATGTTCGCTGGCGACAATAGTTACAACCTGAACCCTGCGATCTCCATCGAGCCGCGCTACTATTATAATATGGCCCGCCGCCTGCGCCGGGGTAAGGATGCCGGTGGCTTATCTGCCGACTTTATATCGTTGGAAACCAAATACATATTCGAGTCCATAGTTCCGAAAAATGAGGGCGCATATTATCCGATTGTTATTTCACCGACATGGGGCCTGCGCCGGGTGTGGCGGGACAAATGGTTGCTGGAATTCAATGCCGGACTCAATTTCTATCGAGATAAGGATGACACTTCATGTGGGCCGAGGTTAAACCTCAAATTCGGGTTTAAATTTTAGTAATTCTGAACTTTTATTCGCAGGAATACTCCTTATCCGGCGAGCGAAACGAATTGTATAGGCCGCGCCGTGGAGCGCGGCCGCATGGCTGGTGCGGAGGGCTGAACCGACGTAGCAAGCGAGGGTAGAGGCTGCTTGCAGGCTTTGCCGAGCTGCAATGAGGAAAACAATGCGAAGCATTGTTAACGTCAATTCATCCCCCGCCGGCTGCAGGCCGGAGAAGCCTGACACGATTAAAATGGATAATCCTATATTATTTTAACCCGTTGTGCATTTAGAAAAACGAGGCATTAAAGTCTCATTTGCCTGAGAATCAGCTTTGCTTGCAAAGCTGTCGGCCCGCAGCCACCCGGCGCGGAGGGCCGAATATCTCGCTACCGCTACGACATTCATCCTCCGCTGGCTGCGATCCGAAATCACAATGCAAGCATATATATCTTTGTACCAAATGTTTGCAGAATAAACCGCGGCGCATTCTAAATGCACAACGGGTTATTTTAACCCCTCAAGCGCGTCGGCGACCACGAAACTGCTGCCGCCCACGAATATCATGTCTTCGGGTTTGGCCTGCCTGCGTGCGTGCAACATGGCTTCGGCCACAGACGGCGCAACTTCCCCGGTCAGACCGGCTTTTTGCGCGGCTTCCGCCAGCTTCCCGACATCCATCGCCCTTTTGACCGACGCCTGCGTGAAGATGTAATGAGCGTCGCGCGGCAGGAGTTCGAGCATTGCGCCCAAGTCCTTGTCCGCGGCCACGCCGAGGATGAAATATAGCTTGTCGTACTCTTGGGAGCCGATCTGGCGCATTGTTTCCTTCAGTCCGTGGGCGTTGTGCCCGGAGTCAAGTACTGTCAACGGGTTGCGTCCGACTATCTGCCAACGGCCGCGCAGTCCAGTTGAACGCGCGGCGGCGGAGCATCCCGCAATGGCCGCACGGTTGCTGATGCTGATGTGCGAATGGTGGTTCAGCATATCTATCGCCGTGAGCGCAGTTATCAGGTTTTTGCACTGGTAGTCGCCCATAAGGTCAGTCCCGACCTCGAACGTTTCGTGGCTGCCGGAGCGCTCAAAGCTGAAGTAGCGTATCCCGTCCCCGCCCATGCGGCGGCCGGCGCACTGTAAACGCGCGTCCGCGAAAACTATCGCTGACCCTGCGCCGGCCGCCGCCTTTTCGAATACCGGGGCGCTGTGCGGGTCGGTTTCGCCGATCACGACAGGTACTCCGCGTTTTATGATCCCGGCTTTTTCGGCGGCGATCTTCTCGGGCGTGTCGCCCAGCAGCGCCATGTGGTCCATGCCGATATTGGTGATGACGCTCAGCACGGGCGTTATTATGTTGGTCGAATCGAGCCGTCCGCCAAGCCCGGCCTCTATGACGGCGACTTCCACGTCGCTGTCGGCGAAGTAGCGGAAGGCCATTGCCATGGTCGCCTCGAAGAACGACATGCGAAGCCGGTTCATTTTGTCGAGATGGGCGGCCGTGAAACCGACCACATATTCCTCGGGGATCATTACTCCGTCGACCCTGATCCGCTCCCGGAAATCGGTCATGTGCGGCGAGGTGTAAAGCCCGACCCGGTATCCGGCCTGCTGGAGCGTCGATGCCAGCATATGCGATACCGAGCCTTTGCCGTTCGTGCCGGCAACGTGTACTGACGCGAAAGACTTGTCGGGGCTGCCCAGCCAGCGGTTGAACTCCTCGGCCCTTTCGAGGCCGGGTTTATAGGCATCCGCCCCGATATTCTGGAAGTCGGGGAGCATGTTGTACAGTGTGTCGAGCGTTTCTTTATAGGTCACAGACAGAAGATTGGTTGAAATTTATTTCTCAAAAAGGCAACTATATATATTTATACTAATTCCGCATGCTATCGGATTTTGCAGTGCAAAATTCGGTCGCACGCCGCCGCCTCAATGCGGCGGGCGACAACTTCGTTGCCCCCATCGCCGGCAGCGTGCGCATTTTGACCTCGGTGCAAACAGGTATGTAATTACCAAAAAATATCTTGAAAACTGCCTGTTATCTTTTTTGTAAAAAGAATTCAAGCGGGTTCTTATTCCGCTAATCTGTTGCGCCTTTTGAAGCGGTAGGCGATGAAATACAATATGCCGAGGGCGAAAACATACGAGCATATCCTGGCGATATAGTCGCCATATTTCGCGTAGAAAGTTATATGGTCGTTCAGGGCCAGCTCGTCCGTGATGGCGGTGCGGATGTCCCATCCCACTTTTTGCTGAATGTCGCCGCGCTGGTTGATGAAGCCCGAAGTGCCTGTGTTGGCGCTGCGGCCTATGCTGCGGCGGGTTTCGACCGCCCGCAGGCGCGAGTAGAGGAACAGTTGCTTGTGGCCGCGCGTGTCTTCCC
Source organism: Tidjanibacter sp. (assembly GCA_031552235.1). Classification (GTDB taxonomy): domain Bacteria; phylum Bacteroidota; class Bacteroidia; order Bacteroidales; family Rikenellaceae; genus WRDF01. The sequence goes on from JAVBMR010000002.1 coordinate 253,595, forward strand.
ACCATCCGTCGTTGCTGATGACGAAGAACACCTGCGCCCCTTCGCGGGCATATTCGCCGCAATAGTAGCCGAATACAGCCTCCCAGCATATCGGGACGCCGACCCGCGCGCCTTTAGGCCCTGTGAAGACTATCGGTTTTTCGTCGATGCCGCGCTGGCCGGTGGGGCCTCCGAGGTCCATGATAAGCCATTCGAGGTGTTTCGTCAGGTTGTAATAAGGCAGCCTTTCGACACCCACCACGAGCAGCGATTTGTGGTGCAGCTGCGTGACGCTTGTCGTGTCGACCGTGAGCGCCGTGTTGTACGAGTCATACCAGATGTCGCCATACCCTGCATCCCGCGCGGTCGACGAGATCTTTTCGCCAGGCTGGTATTGGTAAATGGTTTCCGCCCCTGTTATCAGTTGCGCGCCGGGATGGTTCCGCCACATGAAGTCGCGGTAATTCCGCAGCCTGCCGTCGCGGTTTATGTAGTTTTCCGAAATCTCCCCCGTGAGGGCGGTTTCGGGGAAGACGATGAAATCGACGTCCGCCGGTGCCTGGGCCGCCAACCCAAGCATGAGCTCGGTCTCCTTGTCCTCCTGCATCATCCATTTTATGTATGGGTTGATGTTGGGCTGGACGACGGTGGCCTTGACCTTAACCCCTTTTTCTTTGTATGTGTAATATCTTATCAACGAGACTGTTATCGGTGCAGCGATGAAAAACGCGACCGCTGCCCACTTTGCCGTCCGGCGCGAAGTAATGGCCTCGTAGATGAGTATGTTGACGATCAGCACCCACAGCGATCCGCCGAATACCCCGGTCGTGTCGTACCACTGCACCAGTTTGATATTTCCGGCGAACCCGTTGCCGAGCGTGAGCCACGGGAACGAGAACTCGCCGATCATGTAAAGGTATTCGCAGGCGATCCAGCCTGCTACCAATACGGTATAGGCCAGGGCTTTGGGCGCGCGTTTGCTTACATAGTGGTAGAGCATGAACATGCCGCCGAACAGGACGATAGTGATGCCCACGGACAGGAAAGGGATGAACGGCGCCGCGAACCACAGCCAGCCCGTCGTGACGGCGCTCCATAGTCCGAACGTGAGCGCCACCCAGCCGGCCATCCTCCAGAATGGGCGGCGGCCTTTGCCGTACATGGCGCCGATCATCAACAATGGCACAAATCCTGCAAGCATACCAACGCCGCCCATGCCCATCCATCCCATGGACAGCAGCGCGGCGCTGATCAGCGATAATATCAGTTTTACTTTCATTTTCGGCCTATTTGGGTGTAAAGATAGGGAAAGTGTATGGAATTATTACTAATTTTGTAGTTTATAAACGGTGTGTAAAAAACGGTGAATTTATGCTGGCGACCCTTCTTTTCAGGGGATTTATCATAGGACTTCTCGCTTCGATCCCTCTGGGGCCGATAGGGGTGCTGTGTATCCAGCGCACGCTCAGCAAAAACCATAAATCCGGGTTCGTTTCGGGGCTCGGCGCCGCCACGGCCGATACGATATTCGCCACGATAGCTTTCTTCTCGCTGGCTGTCGTCATGGGCTTCATCGAAACGCACCTCACAATGGTCAAGGTCATAGGGGGAATGTGCGTGATAATCGTGGGGATGAAGATATTTTTCTCGAACCCCGTGGTGCAGATACGCCGAAACAGGGCTGGTAAAACGAACCTCTGGCAGGATTATATCTCGGTGTTCTTTCTGACCCTCGCGAACCCCGCTTTCATTCTGGTGCTGCTGACGCTTTTCGCCGCGTTCGGGGTGAGCGAAGCCGTGATAGGCGAGTTCAACGGCGGGATACTCGTTGCCGGGGTGTTCGCCGGGGCGGCATCTTGGTGGTTTCTGCTGACTTTCGTGGTCAGCCTGTTCCGCAATAAGTTCCGGCCGCGCCATTTGCTGTGGATGAACCGTATCGCCGGTGTGGTCATAGTCGTGCTTGGTGCCGCGACGGTACTCACGATGTTCATAAATATTCCTCTCGATGAGTTGCTCCAATAATAAGATAATCATTGCCATAGACGGCTACTCGTCGAGCGGCAAGAGTACGTTCGCCCGCCGCATCGCGGCACGCCTCGGATATATTTTCATAGATACCGGGGCGATGTACCGCGCCGTGACGCTCCATGCGCTGGAGAACGGCGCGGTGGTGGACGGCAGGCTCGACAGGGAGCGCCTTGTGGCGATGCTCGGCGATATGAAAATAGTCTTCGTGTTCAATCCGGAGCGTGGCGCGAGCGACGTGTATGTCAACGGCCGCAATGTGGAGGACAGGATACGCTCCATCGAGGTCAGCAACCTCGTGAGCGAAGTGAGTTCCGTGCCGCAGGTGCGTGAGAAACTCGTTGCGATACAGCAGGAATTGGGGCGCGGCCGTGGTGTCGTGATGGACGGTCGCGACATAGGGACTGTGGTTTTCCCCGATGCAGAATTAAAGATATTCCTCACGGCCGATCCGGCGGTTAGGGCGAAGCGCCGTTATGACGAACTGGTGGCAAAAGGCGAAACGGTTTCGTACGAAGAGATAGAACGCAATGTGCGCGAGCGCGACCGCGCGGACGAGACGCGCGAGATATCGCCGCTGCGCAAGGCCGTGGACGCGGTGGTGCTGGATAACAGCCATACGACCCTCAACGAGCAGATGGAGTGGGTGATGAGCAGGGTCGAAGAAAAACTCGGCCGGCGATGAATGTCGCAATAGACGACCGCTCGGGGTTTTGCTTCGGGGTGGTGAAGGCCATCACGGCGGCGGAAAAGGCGCTGGCCGACGGAGGGCCGATAGTGTCGCTCGGCGATATCGTCCACAACCCGATAGAGGTGCAGCGCCTGGGGAAGATCGGGATGAGTTCGATAGGGCACCGCGAGTTGCAGGTCATGAAGGGAGGCCGGGTGCTGATCCGCGCGCACGGCGAACCCCCTTCGACATACGAAACCGCCCGCGAGAACGGGATATGCGTAGTCGATGCTACATGCCCGGTAGTGGCGAAGTTGCAAAAACTGGTCAGGCAGGCATACGACGAGATGCGCCTCGCCGGAGGGCAGGTCGTCATACTCGGCAAGAAAGGCCATGCCGAGGTGGAGGGCCTGCTCGGGCAGGTTGACGGCGATGCCGTCGTGGTCGAGCGAGCTGAAGATATGGCGCAGGTCGATTTCTCGAAGCCTGTTTATGTGCTGTCGCAAACGACCCAAAGCCCGGTGTTTTTTAACGAGATAGTGGACGAAATGCGCAGGCGGGCGCAGGCGGGGATAACTGTACGCAACACCATCTGCCGCGAAGTGGCCGGAAGGGAAGAGCACATGACCGAATTCGCCCGTTCACATGATGTTGTTGTGTTCGTGAGCGGACGGAAAAGCTCGAACGGACGCGCGCTGTTCGAGGTATGCCTCAAGGCCAATCCGCGCAGCCACATGATCGAGCGCGACGGCGAGTTGCAGCAGGCATGGTTCGCCGGGGCCGGAAGTGTCGGCGTGTGCGGCGCGACGTCCACACCACGCTGGCTGATGGAACGCGTGAGGGACAGTATAGTGGAAATGGGGAAACAGGCGGAATCCCCTTTTTAGTTATTGTCCGGCTTTCTGTGAAAGCCGGCGGCCCGCCCTAAAGGGGCGGATGGCGGGCCGCTTAATCAATATAGCGGAACAAAAGTCCTAAAAGAAATAACTCGAAAAAATAACCTTATATTATGACCTACCTTAGCCGTGCGACGCACTTTTTTGTTAAGATAATCGTTGTTATCACATTGGCGTTCGGCGCCATGTACCTGCTCGGATGGCTCGATGTCGAGAGCGGGCAGCTTGTGAACACACTTTTCAATACGCCCAAGGGCTGGATCGTTATGGTGGCTGTCGTTGCCATATCTGTGATGTACCCTTCGCTGAGTTTCAGCAAGGCGGCGATCCGCGGCAACTTCGCCGAGGAAATGGAGATCATGCACAAAGTGCTTACGCTGACAGGCTATAAACTCGTGCGCCAGGATGCCGATCGTTCGGAGTACCGCGCGGCAAGCCTCTGGAAAAGGCTGCTCAACCAGTTCGACGACCGCATCACCGTCGGCCACGAGGGCAGTTACATAACCGTTTCCGGCCTGAAAAAAGAGGTGCTCAGGATCGAGGGCCTTTTTACGCAGTACAGGTTAAACGAGGAATAATTATGATGAGAAAACTGAAATACGCGCTGTTGGGCGCTGCCGCCCTTGCCGGCGTGCTTATCGTGACCGGGGCGGCGAAGGACGAGTTCGCATTCGGGAAAGACATGGAGATACTTGTGAATATCTTCCGTGATATCAATCTGTACTATGTGGACGAAACCGATCCCGACAAGTTGCTGCAGGATGCCGCGAACGGCATGACATCGCAGCTCGATCCCTATACGGAGTATATGGCGGCCAAGGAGATGGAAGATTTCACGGTGATAACATCGGGGAAATACGGTGGCATCGGCGCCGTGATACGCAAAAAGGGCGATTATGTGCTGATAGCCGAGCCGTATGAAGGCTCGCCCGCCGACAAGGCCGGGCTTCAGGCCGGGGATAAGATACTGGCCATCAACGGCGAGGATGCAAAAGGCTTCACGACCGAGAACGTGAGTTCGAAACTCAAGGGCGATCCGGGTACTAACGTGAAGCTCAAAGTCGAAAAGTTTTATACTGGCCAGGAAGAGCAGATCACGATACGCCGCGAACGTATCTCGATGCAGCCTGTGCCCTATTACGGGTTCATCGCCGACGGCATAGGGTATATCCGCCACACCGATTTCAGCGAAGATTGTAGCCGTGACATGCTCTACGCCCTGATGGAACTGAAGAAGGACGGCAAGCTAAAGGGGCTGGTGCTGGATTACCGCCATAATGGCGGCGGCATCATGGACGAGGCTGTGAAGGTGCTGTCGATGTTCGTGCCGCGCGGCACGGAGGTGGTCAGCATGAAGGGCCGCACCCCGGAAATGACCAAAGCGTACAGAACCGAAAATTCGCCGGTCGACCTGGAACTGCCCATCGCGGTGCTGGTAAGCAGCGGATCGGCGTCCGCGGCCGAGATAGTCGCCGGGGCTGTGCAAGACCTCGACCGCGGCGTGCTTATAGGCCAGCGCACGTTTGGCAAGGGCCTCGTGCAGACTACCAGGCCTGTGGGCTACAACTCTTACCTCAAGGTAACGATGGCCAAATATTACATCCCCAGCGGACGGTGCATCCAGGCTGTAGATTATGCTCACAGGGCCGAGGACGGAAGCGTGCGCAGCGTACCAGATTCGCTTATAAAAGAATTCTCGACGGCCGCCGGCCGCAAGGTTTACGACGGGGGCGGGGTCATGCCCGACATAAAGGTCCCGGCCGATTACCTCAGCACTTTTACCATCCTTGCCTATGCCAAGGGCTATATCGAGGAATACGTGGACACGTACCTGCACGCCAACCAGGCAAAGGTCGATCCGGAAACTTTCTCGCTCGGCGATACGGCCTACGCCCAGTTCAAGGAGTCGATGAAGGATAAGGATATGGGCTATGAATCGGAAACCCTGAAGACGCTTAAGACCCTGAAGGAGAAGGCCGAGCAGGAATTGTATTACGATAAGATAAAAGATGCCGTTTCGCAGATGGAAGCCGACCTGAAGGATGACAAGGAGCGCGATCTTGACCTCTATAAACCACAGCTTGTCAAGTTGATAGAAGACGATATAGTGCTGCGGCAGCATTATAAGAAAGGCATGATCCGGCGTGATATCGCGAACGACAGGGAAGTGAAGGAGGCGATAGCGCTCCTTTCCGACACGGCGCGCTACCGCACCATCGTAACTTCGCAGGATACGCAGCGCAAATAATCCGGGCAGATGGCTTCGTTCAGCGAAAAGCACGAAAAGATGTGGTACAAGGCCATCGCGAGGGGGTTCTCCAGAATGTCCTTCGGTCGCCGCGTTGTCATCATAATCGTCGGGCTTGTGATCGGCATGGGTTCGCTGCTGCTGACGAACGGCATGGCCAACCAGCTCAGGATCAAGGAGCAGAACGAGGTGGAGTTGTGGAAATTGGCTCTCGAACGTACATTCGACATGAGCAACGACCCGATATGGCAGTTCGTAAGCGAGAACAACAACAGCATCCCTTTCCTGATAATAGAATACTGGGGGAGCGAAGCGCGGGCGGCCGGCTCGAAGCTCGTGCCTGCCAAAGTGCTGAACGATCCGCGTTTGCTCGACAGGGAGATCAAAAAAATGCAGTCGGTCAACGAACCGCTGGAGGTCAAGTTCTTTGACGGCCGCACGCTTTATATATATTACGGGGAATCACGGCTGCTGAAGATGCTCGTGTGGTTTCCGGTGGCGCAGATACTCGTGATAATCATATTCATAACGTTCGGGTTCATAACATTCAGTTCGACGAAGCAGAACGAGCAGAACCGGGTGTGGATAGGGCTGGCCAAGGAAACCGCCCACCAACTGGGGACGCCGACTTCCTCGCTGCTTGGCTGGATCGAATACCTCAAGAGCCAGCCGATAGACCAAAGCGCCGTGGAGGAAATGGGCAAAGACCTCACGAGGTTGATGAAAGTGGCAGACCGTTTCTCGAAAATAGGCTCGGAAACAGTCCTCTCGCCTGCGAATATAAACGAACTGGTGGGCGACAGCGTGCTTTATTTCCGCTCGCGCATACCGCGCAACGTCACGATATCGTATAACGGGCTGGCGATCTCGCCCGTGCAGTCGATGGTAAACCCTGCGCTTTTCGAATGGGTAGTCGAGAACCTGCTAAAGAACGCACTCGACGCGTTGCAGGGTACAGGGGCTATAAATGTGAAGATATCGTCGGACAACGACAACGTTTATGTTGACGTTTCGGATACCGGTAAGGGGATAGCCAAGGCGAATTTCAAAAGGATATTCGAGCCGGGATACACGACGAAAACCCGCGGTTGGGGACTCGGCCTGTCGCTCAGCAAGAGGATAATCGAAAGCTATCATCACGGGAAGATAGCCGTGCTGGAGTCGGAAACAGGCAAGGGGACTACAATGCGTATCTCCCTGAAACGCAGTTATTAGGTAATGGTTACGCGGTCGCTGGCAGAACAGGCAATGGGGATGTACGGGTTATGCCCCGTGCCGGATGCGGCAGGCGGTTTCACGATGGTGCCGCCGTTGGCCGACAGCATTGCGGTGCAGTCCGACAGCCTGTGGCTGTCGCCGCTGGCCCCTGTGGCGCCTGCCGACACGCTGGCGGTGACGGCGGAAAGAATGTTCGGGGCGGCATCCTATATGCCTGCGCCGCGGTTGGAGGCCGCGTTGCCGGACCTTGCCGGGCATTTCCTGACCGACGGACTTATCTTCAAATTGGCTGTTCTGCTGTGCTTCGCCGGATACTGCATAACGCTCTATTTATACCGCCAGCAGGCCTATACCCTGCTGGGCGTTTTCAGGAGCAAGCTATATGTGGACAACCTGTTGGACGAACGCAACTATACGTTCGACAATTTCCTCAATTCCGTCGTATCGCTCGGGGTGCTTACTTTGAGCCTTTCGGTGGTCAAGGCGGCAGATATGCTGGCCGGGGCCGACATGGCCGCTACGCTTCCCGGTTGGGCGGTCTTTGCCCTCGCGCCTGTCGTGTGGGTGCTTCTGGGGCTGATATTCCTCTTCCAGACAGTGGTGCTGAAAACCGCCGGCGCACTGACTTTCAGCCAGAGATTCGTGTCGCGCCTGCGTTATCTCCGCAAACTGGTTTTCTCGGTGTCCGCGGTATTGCTCGTGCCCTTGCTGCTCATGTTCTCCATGGCCAAAGAGGGCGGTGCGCTGACCATATCCGTCATAGCCGTTGCGGGGGCAGCGGTAGTGGCGCTGTTTTTCCTCGCACGCAGCTATATGCTCTTTGTTGACGAAAAAATTTCAAAATTGTATTGGTTTTTATACCTTTGCGCCGTTGAAATTTTTCCTGTTACTCTTTTGCTGCTTCTGGTGCGGAAGCTGCTATCCTGAAACGGGAAATTAAAATGTTTAAAATTTTGAAAATAAAGAACATTTTAGTGTCTCAGCCGGCTCCCGCGGTGGCGGAGAAATCTCCTTACTACGAGATAGTTAAGAAATACGGAACCGATGTGGAATACAGGTCCTTCATCAGGGTCGAAGGCGTCAGCCTCAAGGAATTCCGCAGCCAGAAGATCGAGATACTCAAACACTCGGCCGTGATTTTTACCAGCCGCACCACCGTAGACCATTTTTTCAGGATATGCGAGGAGTCGCGCACGAATGTGCCGGAAACCATGAAGTATATATGCAACACCGAAGCGGTGGCGCTCTACCTCCAGAAATACATAGTTTACCGCAAACGCAAGATATCGTTCGCCGACGGCTCTTTCACCAATTTCATGGAACTCATCATGAAATACAAGGACGAGAAGATGCTGCTGGTACTCTCGGAACCCTATAAGCCCGAGATCGCTGAAACGATGCAGAAACTCAAGCTCGATTTCAACAAGGCGATCCTTTCGCGGACTGTCAGCGCCGACCTCGGCGATGTGGACCGCACGAAATACGACCTTTTCGCGTTTTTCAGCCCTTCGGAAATAGCGTCGCTGGTCGCCAATTTCGGCACTGAGAATCTGCCGATGATCGCCACTTTCGGCGACGGAACCACGCGCGCGGCCATAAACGCGGGCCTGACTGTCCGCGCGAAAGCCCCGACCCCCGAGGCCCCGTCGATGGCCAAAGCGATCGAGATATTTATCGAGAAAATAAATTCGGGCAAAGACGTCGCCCCCGTTGAACCGGAAGAGAACAGGCAGGCCGACGAATTCCTCAAGGCGCAGGACGCCAAGCCTGCGAAAAAGAAACCGCGCCCATGCGCCAACGGCTGCGCAGCCAAACCGACGGGTAAAACAGGCGGAGCGGCGGTCAAACCGCAAACCAAGACAGGCGCACTCGCCTCCCCGGCAAAGGCTAAAGCCTAAATATCGACGGAGCAGGCGGCGTAGGTAGCGACTGACATGACAGCCTTCCAACGTGGACAGGCGGCCGAACAGAATGACCGGGTTGCCTGTCAAATAGAGGGGTGGCGAGCATGGCGACTGGGCCGTTTTTGGTGTACTCCCGACCGATTTACTCCCCGGACAACCTTTTTCCGGATAACCCCATACAGACATAACGCTGTGGACAACAACAAACTGCCAAAACGAGAACGGCTTTCGGGGCGCAACCGCATCGGAACGCTTTTTTCCGACGGCAGCGACGCCTTCGTTTATCCTTTCAAATGCCTCTTCCGCATATCGGACGCGGCGGCGGGAGGCGACGGCGTTGAGGATGGCGCTCAAAGTGGCGGCGTGAGCGTGTTGGTGTCCGTTCCCAAGAAGAATCACAAAAGGGCCGTCAGGCGCAATAAGATCAGGCGCCGTACCCGCGAGGCGTTCCGCCTCGGCAAAGGCGGGCTGTCGGACAAGGCCCGGAACGCCGGAAAACAGATCGACCTCGCGTTGATATACGTTTCTAAAGAGGTCGAAGAATATAAGACTATCGAAAATGCGGTCGGGAAACTCCTCGCGAAAATCGCAGAGAATATTTAGGGCTGTCGCAACCTTCCCTTTTGTAGTGCTGATACGCATCTATCAGTACTGCATATCCCCGTTCGTGCCGAAGGTCTGCCGCTATGAACCGTCGTGTTCGGTGTATGCCGTCGAGGCGCTGCGCAAGCACGGACTCTTCAAGGGGGGCTGGCTCGCGATAAGGCGCATCCTCTCGTGCAACCCGTGGGGAGGCAGCGGATACGACCCGGTGCCATAAAAACGGAACTATCTCATTTAGGCTTATTCCATTCTTTTCAGTCCGACGCCAGCGGAGGATATATTTAGCCGCAGGCAAAGTGCCTTCCGGCACACGGGTCATTACCATGACACGGAATCAGGCACCGTCCGTTAGTGCAAAGCCGGAGGTTGGAGAAGCCTCCTGCCTAAAGTAAAGAGCGTGAATGCTAACTCGTACCAAAATGTTACAGTGGAAATAGCATCGACGCTCTACCGGGGTCGCCGTAGCGACCAGCCCTCCGCGCCGGGTGGCGTTGGGCTGACGGCTTGCAAAGCAAGCCGGAACTAATAACAACAAGCCTAAGGAGGATAGCTTCGTGAAGAAATATTCTTATCCGCAATATTACCCCTGCGAGAGATTAATAATGACTTGATTCAAAGGTTAGGGACATTATTGTTTACATGCCGGTCGCCGGTGCTTTGGTTGCCGGTGTGTCGGCTGCGGAACTTTTGTGCGGAGAGTTGAGGTACTGTGGCGATGCGATGTCTTTCCCGCTTTTCCCCAATTCCGACAGCGGGATCTCTTCCTGCACGACGAACGGTTTCGACGGGAACAGTTTTTCGGCTTTTGCTTTGAGTATGGTGGCCTCGTCCGTGGTCAGGCAGTTGCCTGCGAGGACCTTCCAGTACGATGTCTTGTCGTAGATGACATACGTGGGGACATCGGGGTAGTTTTGCTTGAATGTGGCTTCGGCTTCGAAGGCCGTCGCCCTTGCCGACTGGCTTTTCTCCATGAAGAGGCAAACCCTGTGCCCTTTGACGGTCTGTGCGGCCGCGGGCATATCGAGCCTGCCGACAATGGCTTTCGCCATCCCTTTCTCGTCCACTGACGAGGTTGCGCCGTATACGGAATCGGGCTTCGCGAGGTTGTAGGTTACGGAGCGTGTCCCCTGGGCGCAAAGCCACATGGGGAGGAACATCGTCGCTATCAGTATGTTGTACCTCATTTTATTTCCAGCATTTTTTGTACCGACCGCTCGTCCAGTCCTATTTCTTTGAGGAATTCCGTAAGCGGCTTGTCCGCAAAGTTAAACTTTTTGCGCAACATTCCGCTTTTGACCGTTACTTCTCCCGTTACGGTCAGCGCTTCTGGCTGCTGAGTCAGCTTACGGAACGAGGCGAGCAGCTGCAGTTGGTTCAGCGACACATTGAGCGGTATGCTCACGACCTCCGAGGTGTGTCTGCGGATAGTGACGTCCTCGGCGTTTATCCTGGCCAGGGTCTTGCGGCCGTCGTTGATGACCAGGCTGCCGCCGTTGAGGCAGATATTTTTGCGCGAGCCGTTGTCGATGTCGAAAAACAGCGTGACGTCCGAGGCGCCTCCGGTTTCGATCCCCGTGAACCCGTTGACCCTGACCTGCTCGACGATCTTGTTCGGGTTGGCGCACGAAGCAAGGCATGCGGCTGCCAGCAGTAATCCTAAAATGTATTTTTTCATCTTTTTTCTCCTTTATATATTCGCGCGATCCCGAAGAACAGCGCTTTGGATTTCACATTTGCGTAGCCGCACTCCCACATCAATTCGGTGAACGTTTCCCAGTCGTGAAACTCTACGACCGACTCGGGCAGGTAACTGTAGGCGCTCTTGTCGCCAGAAACCTTGCCGCCCACGAAAGGCAGCCATTTATGGAAATACGAACGGTAAACGGGCCCGAATATTTTGCCCCGGGGCATGGAAAATTCCATTATGAACACCATTCCCTTGCGGCGCAGCACCCTGTGCATCTCGCGCAGGCCCGCGGCGATGTCGTGGAAGTTGCGCACTCCGAAAACTACTGTTACCGCGTCGAACGCGCCGTCTTGGTAGGGCAGGTTTTCTGCCTCGGCGACTTCCAGTTTTATGCGGCCGGAAAGGTGTTTCTTCGCCACTTTCTCTTTCGCCACTGCCAGCATGCCTTCCGAAGGGTCGGCCCCGGTTATGTGCGCGCCCCGGATGCGCTTTGCCAGCACTATGGCCATGTCGCCCGTGCCTGTCGCCAGATCGAGGACCTGCTTGGGATGCAGATGGCCGACGATCCTTGCCATTTTTTTGCGCCACAGCCTCGCCACCCCCAGCGACATGATATCGTTCAGGCGGTCGTAGGCCGGGGCGATATGGTCGAACATCTCGCGCACCTGTTCCCCTTTCGGGCGTATGTCGTCGTATGGCTTCATTGGTATCTTATTGTCGTGTCGGGTTTTATGCGCGATATCACGAGGGTGGGGATCGCGAGCAGTCCCACGATCAGCAGGAACGAACCCGCGTTGAGCGCCGCGATCAGCGGCCAGTCGAGGCTTATCGGGACTTCCGAGAGCATATATCCCGTCTTGTCCAGCGTCACGAGCCCGGTGTGTTTTTGCACGAGGCACAAGGCTATGCCGACGATGTTGCCCCATAGCATACCGCCGATTATCAGGTAGCCCGAGCGGATGAGGAACATCTTCTGGAGCGAGGGGTTGTTCATGCCGAGCGCTTTCAGCACGCCTATCATGCGCGTGCGTTCGAGCAGGATGATGAGCAGCGCCGAGATCATGTTGAGAAGGGCGACCAGCAGCATTATTATAATGATTACCGCCGCGTTCACGTCGTGGGCTTTCAGCCAGTCGAACATTTGCGGGAAACGCTGCTTGACGTTCACGACCATCAGGTTCTCGGTTTCGGGTTTCCAGTTGTCTGAAACGACCCCGTAGATGTCTTCCGTGAACCGTTCGAGGTTTTTGAAGTTGTATGTATCCGCTTCGTAGCCTGTTATCTGGCTATGGTCCCATCCGGCGATGCGCTGCACGTTGCGTATATCGGTCGGCACGACCATCATGTCGAGCTCCTCGAAGCCTGAGTTATAGATCCCCGTTATCTTGAACTGCGACCTGCGGGGCGGCGTGTCGGGCTGGATGAACATCATCTCGACCCTGTCGCCGGTGCTGATTTTCAGCAGGCTGGCCAGCGAGCGCGAAACGATTATCTCGCGTGAGAGTACCGCGCCGTCAGCCTCACTGCCTGCCGGGTTGCCTGACGCATCGTTGGCCGGGCCGCTCGCGGAGTTACCTGCCGCGCCGCCCACTGTGGGTAGTTCGCCCTCTTCGAGATGCTCGCGGAAGAATGACCAGTCGTAGTCCGCGTCGACGCCTTTCAGCATTACCCCGTGCATGGCGTCGCGGGTTTTTATGATGCCGCCTTTGGTCGCGTAGGCGCTCAGGTTTTTTACCCCTTTCACTTTCAGCAGCGCGTCTTCGAGCCCCTGGTCGCGAAGTATCGGCTTGGTTTCGAGCGAATTGCCCCCGCTGAGGGCCGTTATCTGGACGTGGCCGCCAAAACCTGCCAGTTTGCCCGATATCTCCCGCTTGAACCCCATGATGACGGACAGCGAAACCACCATCACGGCAATGCTGACAGCCACCGTAACCGTGGCTATGGTGGTCATCACGTTCCTGCGGCCGCCGCTTCGTCCGGCCAGCCTTCGGGCAAGGAAAAATTCAGTATTTACTCGGCTCATCTGTCCCCGGTGGGTGGGTTTAACATGCAAAGTTAAAAATAAACGCGATTATCCGGTTGGGGCTTGTTGTTTTATTTTGGCTTTCTGAGAAAGCCTGAGTTCGTGTTGCTGAAGCGCAGCTAATAAATTTTGTATTGTCAATAATTAATACCGGCTTGCGTCGCAAGCCGTCAGCTCGCAGCCGGCGGAGGGCTGATATTTCGCCTATGGCTCAATACATCCTCCGCCGGTTGCGAGCTGCAAGCGTATGCAGGTCAGTAGTATCTCGCCTACTGCAACCTCGTTATGCCCTCCATAAGCGCCGCCGCGCTGTTGTGCGCTCCGAGCGAACCGGGGTTGTTGGCGACATTATATACGCTGTTCCATGAGAAGTTGGCGAACGTCTTGGGATACAGCGTCTTGTCCATATTATGGAACCACAGCAGACGGGCGTTGTAGATGAGGAATGTCTTCACCTGCTGGCGCGTGTCGGCGGGCATCGACGTGTCGTTGACATAGTTCACCATGTATGGGATCAGGCCGCCTTTGAAGTTGCTCTGGTCGCCGCTCGACCCTTCGTCACGCAACAGGCCCGCTCCGTTGGTGCAGCGTCCCGAGGTCATCGTGTACTTTGCAGCCTTCGTCGCGTTATCCATGTATTTGCTGTCGTTGGTTATATGGTAGAGCAGGCGACATCCCTCTATCCATGTGCCTTGGGTGTATGTCAGGGCAGGTTCCTCAACGCGGCCGTCGGTTCCCACCGTGCTGTTCGCAATCCTGTAATTGTACATCTTGACAGCCTCGTCGAGATATTGCTGCGTGTGGGTGATCTGGTAGAGTTTTGCCGCGATTATGATCGCGGGGGTGTTCGTGCAGGCATTGCGCGAGTTCCAGCCGCTTACGCCCGAATTCGAATTCCATATGAGGCTCCAGCCGTTCGCGTCTTCCCTGATCCGGGTCGCTTCGGTCATGTAGCCGTAAATCTCCTTGGCATAGGTGAGGTGGCCGGCTTCGCCCCATGTCTCGTACATATGGAGGAATACCAATGCCATCCATGCCATGTCGTCGGTATACTCGTTGTAGAAGCCGTTTTTTTTGGTGCCGTACCAGTTGTTCCCTTTGTTGGTTATCCAGAGCGTGGCGTAATTCTTATATTGGGCGGCCAGTGCCGGGTTCGAATCCTTTATCCTTTGGAAGGAATACATCATGGTGTGCATCGGATATGCCTGCTGCCAGTAGAGGACCGAAGAGTTGTTGAGCACGTTATTGGCCGAGGCCCAGAAAGTTCCTTTGGTCTTGTTCATGAACTGGTCGATGAGCGTGAACGTGCAGCTGTCGGCCGCCGCCGCCCAGACCGACGCGGTCGGAATAGTCCTGCTGCCGTTGTAATAGGCCTCGCTGTCCGTCCAGTCCTGGAAATTATGGGTGTAATAGTTCTCATTCCGCGTGTTCATGTTCAGCATAACGTCGGTGTAGTAGCGCGAGAGGTTGTTGTCGTCGCGGAGCGCCGGAGGGTAGTCCCAGACGCCGCTCCACATATCGGACGCGACTTTTTTCATCGTCCGCTCGCCGTTGGCCGCCGCCGGGGCGCTCTGGTTCAAGCCCCAGTATTCCGACGTGCCGTTTATAGTGAATATGAACCGGTAGCGTTTCTCCGTGCCCCAACTTTCCTTTTGCAGCAACACGTTGTAGTTTTCGATCTTCCATGTACCTTTTTCGACATAGGTCAACGAGGCGTCGCGCGAGTTGATCGCGTAACGGATGGCGACTTTTGTGACGGGTTCTATGGTCGCGGCTTTCGTGCCGAAATAGAGCCTCAGGCGGTATAGGCCCGTAGTGCCGACCTTGGCGCTTGTCGGGGTCGTTCCGGTCACGTCCGAGAACCCGGTACCGGCCGCGTTGACCGAAAACCTCGCTCCGGCTCCGTCGCTCGTCCCCGAGTAGAAGTAATAGGGGAGGTTGGCCGTGAGTTTGGTGTAGATCTCGTAATACTTGGTCGCGCCGTCCTGCACGAACCTGAGTTTCTGCCCGGCTTCCGAACCCGTGCCGGCGATATATAGCGCTTCGCCGGCGACAAACGACGGTTTGATCCCGATGCTTCTCGACACTTCGGACAAAGTCTTGACTGTCCCGGATTTGGTCCGTACCGTCCATTTTAGCGCCGCCGTTTCGCCGGAGGCGGTTCCTGCCAACTCGGCAAGCCCGTTCATCTCTTCCCTCGTGAGCGTGACGCTCGTTCCCGCGCCGAGGCCGGAGGACGTGAAGACCTTGAGCGGCGAGGCGAAAGTACCCGTTGCCCGGTCGAATACCAGTTCGTAAGTCACGCCGCCTTCGCCGGGCCATGTGGCGGCATCCCATTCGAAGGTCAGCGTTTCGGTAGTTTTAAGGTCAGCCTGTTTGTCATCGGCGGGGTTTTTAAGCGTGGTGACGATTGCAGGGTCCAAAGGAGGCCGTTTGAGGGTTATGCTCCTCGATACCGCGGACAAGGTTTTGACCCCGCCTGCCTGGGCGCTCACTTTCCATTTGAGCGTCGCCGACCCGCCCGGGCCTCCGCCCGCCAGCCCGACGAGCCCGTCCAGATCCGCCTTCGTGAGCGTGACGCTCGTGCCGCTGCCGTCGCCCGAAGACACGAAAGTCCTGAGCGGCGAGGCGAAAGTACCCGTTGCCCGGTCGAACACCAGTTCGTAAGTCACGCCGCCCTCGCCCAGCCATGTAGCCGCATCCCATTCGAATGTCAGGCTTTCGGTGGTTTTCAATTCTATCTGTTTCGCGTCGGCGGGGTTTTTCAGTAACCTGACGACAGCGGGGTCCAGCGCTGGCCTTTTGAGGGTTATGCCTTTCTTCGCTTCGGATAACAGCTCGTTGTCGCCGGATTTGGCGATTACGCTCCATATCAGGGCCGCGGACTCGCCGTGGTCGGCTCCCGCTTCCTGCGCGATGTTTATCAGGACAGCTTTCGGTATGGTCGCTTTGGTGTCGCCCCCGGTTCCGTCCGAAGATACTTTATAGAGCGGGACGGCAAAGTCGCCACCCTCGATGTCGAACACGATCTCGTAAGTCACGTCGCTCGCGCGGGACGTGGCCGCCGCCCATTCGAATACGATACTGTTGGTCGATTCGAGGTCGAAAACCGCTCCTTCGGCAGGGGTGTTCAGGGTTTTTACTATCTTCGGCGGTTCGGGGGTGGGCGCGGTGGCCTCGTCGCCGCCGCAACCGGCCAGCAATGCTGCCATAACGGCCGCGGCTAAAGTGCAGATGTGTTTCATGGGCCTGTTATTCAAGGATGTAGGGTTAGTTTTGGTAAATATATAAAAAAACCGTTGTCCATTTATAAAAACGAGGCATTAAAGTCTCATTTGTGTGAAAATCAGGGATCAATCCGAATTTTGGTTGATGGTAATTTTAAGCGGCTTGTTTTTCGGCCTTCTGCGAAGGTCGGCAGCCCTAATCTCCGCCATGCGGAGGGCTGCTATTCATTTCATTGCTATCATCCCGCCGCGAGCTTCGGCCTGGAACGAAACAGGTATAATAACTATGTGACCTTAAAACAAGTTCACCAACCTAATCTCAGGACTGACCCCAAATCACCTTTACAAAGCAAAACTTAATGATTTTACATCCGGATACTATGTAAAAAGGGTAATCATGTAAAAAATTACGTGTGGATGCGGAAGTTCCGGTAAATCTTGGTATTTTTGAGAAAATTATAAACTATTATGGCACGGACGGTTTTTATTACGGGGGCCAGCTCGGGGATAGGCGAGGCCACGGCACGCGCTTTTGCCGAAGAGGGTTACAGGATTGTCATCTCGGGCCGCAGGCACGAACGGTTGAAAATGGTCAAAAGGGAGCTCGAAGCCGACTTCGGGGCGGAGATTCTCGTCCTCTCTTTCGATGTGCGCGACCGCTTCCAGTGCGAGGCCGCCATTGAGTCCATGCCTGAGGAATTCGCCGATATCGATATACTGGTCAACAACGCCGGGCTGGCCGCGGGACTGGAGCGCATCGACGAGGGCGACCCGATGGACTGGGACGCCATGATCGACACGAATATAAAGGGGATGCTTTACATGACCCGCGTGATCGCCGACAGGATGATACACCGCGGCGTTGGGCATATAGTCAACATAGGCTCGATAGCCGGCACGCAGCCTTACCCCAAGGGCGGGGTGTACAGCTGCACGAAGCACGCCGTGCATGCCCTGAGCGAGGCCATGAGGATGGATTTCCTCGAATTCGGGCTCAAGGTCACGGAAATAAGGCCGGGGATGGCCGAAACCGAGTTCTCGGTGGTGCGTTTCCACGGCGACCAGGAGGCGGCAGACGAGGTTTACGAGGGCATCACGCCCCTGTCGGGCGACGACGTGGCAGACGCCATACTGTGGGCGGTGCACCAACCTGCGCACGTCAACATCAGCGAGATCGTCATCACGCCACAGCAGCAGGCCAACGTATATTGCGTCAACAGGCGGAAACAGGAAGAAAAACCCGAACAATAAAACATGCCGGACAGCGTTATCACTTAACATTGTAAAAAAACAGAACGATTGATATGGAAGGATTTACGATAGACCAGAACATGGCGATATTACTTATAATAGTGGTCGCAGTATTGGGCATGATAGTGCAGGCAAGGCTGCAACGCGTTTTCAGCAAGTATTCGAAGGTGGTGTTCCCCGGCGGCCTGACGGGCAAGGACGTGGCGGAAAAAATGCTGAGGGATAACGGCATATACGATGTGAAAGTCGTGGCTACCGGCGGAAACCTCACGGACCATTTCAATCCGCAGACAAAAACAGTAAACCTGAGCGAGAGCGTTTACGGCAGCAACTCGGTGTCCGCCGCCGCTGTCGCCGCGCACGAGTGCGGACACGCCGTTCAGCATGCCACCAATTACGCGCCGCTGAAAATGAGGTCGGCACTCGTTCCCGTAGTCAGTTTCTCATCGCGCTTTTCGTCGATAGTAGTGTTGGTGGGCCTTGTGATAGCCCTGTCAGGCGGATCTATGACGCTGTTTTGGATAGGTTTCGCCATGGTCGCCGCCGCCGCGGTCTTCGCGCTGGTTACGCTCCCCGTGGAATATAACGCCTCGTTCCGCGCCATACAATGGCTCCGCAACAGCCGGACGCTCAGCGAGCAGCAGGTGGCCGAAGCACAGGTGCCGCTCCGCTGGGCCGCAAGGACATACCTGATCGCAGCCCTGAGCGCCGTAACTTCGCTGATATACCTGCTCGCTCTCGTTTCCGGACGCAGGAACAACTAAGCTCCGTTTTATGCGTGTTGTCATCCAGAGGGTACTCGACGCCTCGGTCACGATAGACGGCAGGGTGCATTCCTCGATAAGGAAAGGGCTGCTTGTCCTGTTGGGCGTGACCCACGATGACGGACCCGAGGATATCGAGTGGCTGGCCAAGAAAATAGCTGGCCTGCGGATATTCGACGACACAGACGGGGTGATGAACCTCGATGTGCGACAGGTGGGCGGCGACGTGCTGGTGGTAAGCCAGTTTACGCTGATGGCCATGACGAAAAAGGGCAACCGTCCGTCGTATATCCGTGCCGCAGGTGAGGACATAGCCGTCCCGCTGTACGAAGAATTCCTCCGGCAAATGGGTGACGCTATAGGGAAGCAGGTTCCGGCTGGCGTATTCGGCGCCGACATGAAAGTGGCGCTTACCAACGACGGCCCCGTGACGATAATCATAGACTCGAAAGCGAGAGAATAAAAACTACACCCATAAAACCTGACGTTATGAAAAAAACTTTTTTAGTCCTGATCTCGGCCTTGCTGGCCGTCTCCTGCGGGAATACGAATAATGAATACGCCAAAGAGTACGCGGCAGACGAAAAGTTTGTTGCGGAAGCTGAGATGGCGGCTGGTGGCGAAATGCTTATGTCGAGGCAGAACGCGCCGATGATGGACGGATCTGCCGTGGCCGAACCCGTCGAGGTGGCGGTACCGGCTGAGGCCGTTGCCAAAAAGATCATAAAGGACGGACGGATGGGCATTAAGGTCCGCGACATCAAGGCCGGGAAAGCGTCCATAGATGCCCTTGTCAAGAAATATCAGGCCTATTACGGCAGCGAGGAGTACAACGACTACGGTTACAGCGTGGCGTACGACCTTGTGATAAGGATCCCGGCGAAGTCCTTCGAGGGCTTAGTTGCCGACATAGAGGCCGGTGCAGGGGAGGTCTCGTATAAGAATATCGACTCACGCGACGTTACCGAGCAGTTCTACGACCTGCAAACGAGGCTCGAAAACAAGCGCAGCTATCTCGCGCGTTACAGGGATCTGCTCAAGCGTGCCAACACGATAAAAGAGATACTCGAAGTCGAAACCTACATCCGTGCGCTCGAAGAGGAGATCGAGAGCGCCGAGGGCCGCCTGCGCCTTCTGAACAGTCAGGTCGATTACAGCACGCTTACGCTTAATGTCAGTCAGGACAAGGAGCTGGCCTCCGGCCCGAGCGACAGTTTCTGGTACAGGATGAAGGATGCGCTGTCCGCCGGATGGTCGGGTTTCGTGAGTTTTGTGGTGGCAGTGTTCTACGTTTGGCCTTTGTGGTTGATCCTTGGGGGTGTAGCATGGTTGATATGTTACCTCGTGCGCCGCAGGAAGATGAAAAATAAATAACCCCATGGCTGAGGCCTGGTAAAAAATAAAGGGCGCGGAAATTCTTCCGCGCCCTTTATTTTTTACCAGAATTACCCCTTTTAGTTTTTTTATTGTTGCCAGACTATAACGGCCAGGCAATCTGCTGAATTACAGCCAATTTTTGCGCCGAAAGTACCAGTAGGTCACCGCCATTACCAACACCATCAGTCCGATCGCGAACCAGAATCCGCCCTTCATCTCGAACGACGGGTAGCTCTTCACGAAGTTCATGCCGTAGATACTTGCGATCATCGTGGGCGGCATGAAGAACATCGAAACCACGGTAAATATCTTAGTCACCTTGGTTTGGTCGATGTTGATAAGACCGAGCGCGGCGTCCATCAGGTAGTCGAGGCGCTCCGACGCGAAGTCGGCATGGCTGATAAGCGAGTTGACGTCCTTGATCATCAGCGAGAGCTTAGGGTAGATGTCGTTCGGGAAACGTTCGCTGCGCAGGATGCCCGAAAGTACGCGCTGGCGGTCGAAAATGTTCTCGCGGATGAGCATCGTGTTCTCCTGAAGCAGGTTGATGCGCTTGAGCATCTCCGAGTCCATGCGTTCCGCCGCCGTGATGTCTTTACTCAAGGCTGCGATCTGCTTCGCCATAGATTCCACAAGGTCGGCGTCGAAGTCGATGCGTACCTCAAGTATTGAGATCAGGAGGTGGTAGCCGGTAGGGTAGTTGCGCGAGTTCATCTGAAGCCTTTTGCCCGCTTCGTTGAACGTGCGCGACTCCATATCGCGCTGTGACACCAAGACCCCTTCCGACACGATGAACGAAACGGGTTCGATGATGAAACCGTCACCCTTGGTTACGAAGAAGTTCGAGTTGCTGATGATCGAGTTCTCGGTCTCGGAATACTTCGACGTACTCTCGATCTCTTCTATCTGCTGGCGGGTCTGGAGGTTGATCTCCATGAAGTCCTCGACAGCTTTCTCCTCTTTCACTGTGGGCGAGAGCAGGTCGATCCAGAGGATGTCGTCGTAGCCCAGTTCGTCGAACAGTTTGACGTCGGCGTTGCGGACGATCTTGTTGTATTGTTTCAGGTAGATTGTGATCATGTTTCTCTCTTTTTCGCGCCGGTTGTGATCTGTGTGCCGGCCGGAGTTGATACTCGGTTTGCTGCTGCCAGGGTGTCCCCTCCCGCGCGTTAGCGGAAGGTGGGAGTTCAGCCGGGATTGACCAGCGGAGAGAATTTCATGCCCTTCTCCCAGTAGAGCGATAGGGCCTTGTGTTTCTGTTCGTCGAATATGAAGTCGATATTGTTGGTCAGGTAGTCGAGCGCGTATGGTTTGCCGCTGTGGCCATACCACGCTATGGATTCGGGGATGTGCGCCACGCCGTATTCGAGCGATCTGTCGAGCGCTTTGACGCTCTCCTGCGGCACACCCGGGCGGGCGACCCATACCGCGAACACGAACGGCAGTCCTGTCATATTCTTCCACTCTTCGGCGAGGTCGTATTTGTATGCGAAGCGCCCCTCGTAGTCGAACACCTTGTCGCCTATGAGCAGGAATCCACTGCCGGGTACGTGGTTGTCGACCACCGAGTAGTC
Source organism: Tidjanibacter sp. (assembly GCA_031552235.1). GTDB lineage: Bacteria > Bacteroidota > Bacteroidia > Bacteroidales > Rikenellaceae > WRDF01. Next base: position 275,041 of record JAVBMR010000002.1, read on the forward strand.
GTCCATTTGCACCAATTCGGGTTGGATGCGCCAGAGTTCGTCGCAGAGTATTTTGGCGAGAAGTACGGATGTGCGGGAATGCGCGTCGAGATAGAGCTTCGAAATTCCCTGTACGGGCGAGTCGGAAAGGATGACAACCGTGCGAACCGGATTGTGCGCGCCGAGGCAGTAGTGTGTGATTATTTGAGCGTCATTCAGATATGGGACGGCGGCGGAAGGTACGAGGGCGATGTCCGCGCGGCCATCGGCGAAAGCGTCGGCGTTAGCGCTCGGGGGAGACAACAACAACTCGGCACGCAACAGATTTGCGTGCTCGATACCGTATATGAACGGTACGGTGTTCAGGTACGAAACCGCAGCGACTCTCCCCGGGAACATCATCCATATACCGTTGTCAATTAGTTAAACAAACCGGCCGCGTGTTGTCGGCCGCGCCCCGAATCGGGCAACAATTACCGCAAAGGTAACAAAAAAGGCGAAAATAGACACTCCCGCGCCAAATAATGTATGAATTATCCGGGTTGTGTCTTTTTAAAATTGGTAATTGTATACAAGTTTATATTGATAATTTTCCTCTTGTTACCATTAAATTCTTTTCCTCCTTGTCGCTCGGCCTTGAAAACAAGTTTTCAGGCTCTCATACCTGCGTCGGTTGCCGTAAGAAGTAACTAAAAAAGGCCTGGTAAATAAGTCTCACGCAAGGCTTCTCCCTTTTAACCGAGTGAAGCGAACTGTAAAGGCCGCGCGTGGAGCGCGGCCTCATGGGCAGTGTGTTGGGCGACTTGCCGCAGGCAAGTCCTGCAGCCTGCCGCCGCCCCACGCGGCGGGCTGCTCACTCGCTTTTCGCTCACTCGCGCCCTTCGCCGGCGGCAGGTTGGGCGCTTCCGCTTTCGCGGGTAGAGCGCCAAGCTTATCTCACTTCCCAACATTCCGGTACGGGCTGGTGTTTCCGTTTAGAAGTGTTACTAACCTCCGGCTTTGCTACTAAGGACGTCCTGTGTCATGGAAATGACCGTGCGCCTGAGGGCCTTCGTCGAAGGCTGAAAGGATTTAAAGGGATAATCCTGAAATTTTTTTGTTGAATTGCATTCGGCAGCACCTAAATTCGCTTTTCTGCGAAAATACACAAAAGGAATTCGACCGACCTGAACGACGGTTTTTTATTCCCCGATGCTTGTTGTCAAGGACGAGATGAGCCACATGATCGACATGCACGAGGTGAGGCAGGTGGCATGACAGCTCTGCTGGCTACCTCATGGCAGATCCATTCCATGCGCCGCGATACCTTTGCAGAGCGGTACGGCGTGAATTTCGGCTGGGAGTTTCTTGAGTGTTTTTCCGCATGCTCCCTTTTCTGGTCGATCCTTTGTGTACTCCGCTGTTCTGCATTTCCGGCGCGGCACGCTTGTTGATGTCACAAAAGCACATATTTTTGTGTAAAATCTAAGGTTATGTTACTGGAAGTGAAAGCGGCGCTGCAGATCGCCAAACCCGCTCGCGAGGTGTTCGAGGCCATCGTGGACCCGGCGCAGATGAGCAATTATTTCATCGCGCGCGGCTCGGGACGAATGGAGGAAGGGAAAACCGTCGTGTGGAAATTTCCCGAGTTCGACGGCGAATTCCCAGTCAGGGTCGGCAAGGTCGAAAAGGATAAGTCCGTCGCCTTCGAGTGGGAAGGCCCGGAGGATCGGCCGTTGACGGTGCGGATCACCCTCGCGCCAGCCGGCGCCGGTGCGACCGTGGTGCGCGTCACGGAAGAAGGGATGGAAAACGATGCTGCGGGGCTGGCCTGGCTGGTGGGCAACACCGAAGGGTGGTCCAACTTCCTGGCCTGCATGAAGGCGTGGCTCGAATACGGCATCCACCTGCGCGAAGGTGCGTTCGATTTTATGAAACAAGCAAAATAATGATATGAAACAGAAAAAGATCACCCCCTGCCTGTGGGTCGACGCGCAGGGCGAAGAGGCGGCGAGGTTCTACACCTCCATTTTCAAGAACGGTTCGGTCGGCAATATCACTCGTTATGCCGAGAGAGGCATGATGCCCGTTGGGGAGGTGATGACCGTGCGTTTCAGCGTAGCCGGGCAGCAGGCCATCGCCCTGAACGGTGGGCCATACTTCAAATTCACCCCTGCCACCTCGTTTTTCGTGGGCTGCGAGAGCGCAGCCGAGTTGGATGCCTTGTGGTACAAACTGATCGAAGGCGGTTTCGCGCTGATGGAGCGCGAGGCGATGCCTCCGTTCGAACGCTACGGCTGGTTGCAGGATAAGTACGGGCTGTCGTGGCAACTGGGTGTGTGCGGTTGCCCGCAATGCGTAGCGCCGTTTTTTATGTTCACCGGTCCGGTTTACCGCAAAGCCGAAGAGGCGATGAAATTTTGGTGCTCGGTGTTCAAGGATTCCGAGATCAAGGATGTCCTGAAAGCAGAAAAGAGTAATCCCTATGGCTTGGCCGAGGGCGACGTGATTCACGCCGAGTTCAGGCTGTTCAACCAGCTTTTTATGGCGATGGACAGCGGTTACGACCATAAGTTCAACTTCACGGAGGCGTTCTCGTTCTATGTGGAGTGCGCCGACCAACAAGAGATCGATTACTATTGGAATGCGCTCACGGCTAATGGGGGCGAGGAGAGTCAATGCGGCTGGCTGAAAGATAAATACGGTGTGTCGTGGCAGATCGTCCCCGACGTGCTGGAACGGATGACCGACGGTAGCGACCCGGCGCGCACCAAACGTGTGATGGAGGCGCTGCTGAAGATGCAAAAAATAGACATGGCCGCCCTGCAATGGGCTTATGACAACAAATAATAACTTGTAAAACAAATCATTATGACAACCGTAAATGTTTATCTGAGCTTCAAGGACAACTGCGAGGCCGCATTTAATTTTTACAAATCCGTCTTCGGCGGAGAATTTTCCTACGTGGGACGCTTCGGCGAGATGCCTGCGGCGGAAGGCCCTATTCCCGATTCCGTAAAAAATCAAATCATGCATATCGCGCTGCCGATCAGCAAGGAGACGATCCTCATGGGCAGCGACACCCCCGAAGGAATGGGCGCCCCAGAACTGGTCCAGGGCAACAACTTTTCGATCATGGTCGCCCCATCGTCCAAAGAGGAGGCAGAACGGATCTATAGAGCCCTCTCCGACGGCGGCAAAGTCCTCATGCCGCTTGGAAAAACCTTCTGGGCCGAGCTCTACGGCATGTGGACCGACAAGTTCGGCATAAACTGGATGGTCGACTACGAACTGTCGGAAAAATAGGCGGTTATGCCGACAATCGCCCAGATAGCGGCCCTGCATTTTTGCAGGGCCGTCTTATTTGCCGCGCACCATGTTCGTGGATCAAAACGTTATCGCGGATGCCGTTCCCTGCGGATCCTGCCAATGGAGTTGCGCAAATCGTGGACATGCCTGGAATATGCCGCCATATTCGCAAAAAACGTATACGGAATGTAACCGGCATAAAAATAATAATATCTTTGTAGAACGTTTGTTTCGCCGACTTGATGAAAAATACCAGGGAACACATAATCCAGACCGCGCTCCTGCTTTTCATGGAGAAGAGCTACAAGGCTGTCACGCTGAAAGATATTATCCGTGAAACCGGGTTGTCCAACGGCGCGTTCTATCATCATTTCCGGAACAAGGAGGAGCTTTTCAAAGAAGTCGTGGCCTCGCACCTGTTCCGGCTGGCACGGCGTGTTTACGCCTATTCCCCGAAGGATTCACTATGGGATTTCATACAGGACACCCTGGACGAGATGAAAAAGGTGCAGACGGAACTCGATAAATTCGTAGCGCTTGGGGGCAGGATCAATTTCCTGAGTTTCATGTTTGAGGCGTTCAGGCAGTTTCCCGATGCGCAAAACGAGGTCAGGGAGATGCAAAGGCTGGAGTTTGCCTTGTGGGTGGAGGTCATCGACGCCGCCAAAGCCCGCGGCGAGATCAGGAATGAATTGGCTTCTGAGCTTATCGCCCGCCTGTTCATGTATATCCCCGACGGGATCTATATGGACTTCCTCATCGACCTGAACCAGGAGAAATACAAAATCGGCCCCCAGCGGCTATGGGAAGGGATTTACAGTATGTTGAAAGCGTAATTTTTCCCGGATGGCAGAGTGTCGCTCCGTTATCCGGGAAATTGTTTGTAATAAAACGGAATACATAATAATTTGATTTGATATGGCACAGAAACCATTTTACAACCTCGGCGTGAGTGATGTCGAGCGGGAGTTGTCCACCTCTTTGGACAGGGGGCTCAGTGCGGAGGAAGCCCGCAAGCGTATTGAAAAATACGGTTACAACGAGTTTGAGAAGAAGAAAAAGAAAAGTTTGGTAGTCAAATTCTTCGAACAGTTCAAGAGTTTCATGATCATCGTACTGCTGGTGGCCGCGGCCATTTCGGGCGTGATCGGCTACCTGCACGGCGAGGGATTCACGGATGCCATAATAATCCTGGCCATCGTCGTTATCAATGCGATTATAGGAGTGGTCCAGGAAGCCAAGGCCGAGCAATCGCTCGAAGCGCTGGAGAAAATGACCGTGCCGCAGTGTAAAGTGGTGCGCGACGGGCAGGTGCAGATAGTCGAATCGAGGGAACTGGTTCCCGGCGACGTCGTGCTGCTCGACACGGGCGACGCAATCCCTGCCGACCTGCGCCTGGCCGAGGCCGTCAACCTGAAAGTGCAGGATTCGGCCCTTACCGGCGAATCTGTGCCGGAAGAGAAATTTACCACCGCTATCGAGGAAGATAACGTTCCGCTGGGCGACCGCGACAACCTCGGGTTCTCGTCCAGCATCGTTACCTACGGGCGCGGAAAAGGGATCGTGATCGGCACAGGGATGAATACCGAGGTCGGGAAGATAGCCTCGCTCATCCAGTCGGTCCCGGACATCAAGACCCCGATGCAGCAAAAGCTCGACCAGCTGGGCAAATTCCTCGGTATCGGGGCGTTGGGTATCTGCGTGGTCATATTCGTGGTGGGGATGATAAACGGCAAACCGTTGCTGGATATGTTCATGATGGCTGTGAGCCTCGCCGCCGCCGCCATTCCCGAAGGGCTGCCTGCGGTATCGACCATCGTGCTGGCCGTGGGCGTGCAGCGCCTTGTTAAGAAGAACGCCATCGTGCGTACCCTGCCGGCCGTGGAAACACTCGGAAGCACCACCATCATCTGTTCGGACAAGACCGGTACGCTTACACAGAACCGTATGACGGTAGTTAAAGTATTTACCAACGGCCAGACGCAGGACCTGCATCCGGAAGTCGGCCTTTGTGTCGACGAACTGCGGCAACTCGTAGAGGTGGCCGCGCTCGCCAACGACACAAAGCTCTCTTTCGATAACGGCATGCCCAAAACAGCCGGCGACCCTACCGAAACGGCGCTCGTCGACCTGGGGCTGAAATTCAGCGTCAACAAGAACGATCTCGATGCCCTGCGCGAGCGCATTGCCGAGATACCGTTCGACTCGGAGCGCAAACTGATGACCACCGTACACCGGAGGGACAAAATGCTGGAAGTATGCACCAAAGGCGGTTTGGACGAACTGTTGGCCCGTTGCACCCACATCATGTTCAAGGGGGAGGTAATACCCATTACCGAGGCGCATTTGGACGCTATCCGCCAGGCCAACCTGAAAATGGCGCAGGACGCGCTGCGTGTCCTTGCGATGGCCTCGAAAACGGCTGACGCCCTGCCAGGGAAGGTGACGCCCGAAACGCTGGAAACAGGCCTTACGTTCATAGGCATGGTGGGGATGATAGACCCGCCGCGTCCCGAGGTGAAACCTGCCGTGGCGCTGTGCCGTACGGCAGGCATCAAGCCGGTGATGATCACGGGCGACCACAAGATCACTGCCACGGCCATCGCTGCCGAGCTGGGTATCATGAAGCCGGGCGAAGAAGCCTACACAGGGGCGGAAGTGGAGCAGATGAGCGACGAGGAGCTTCGCAAGAACGTCCACAAGATCGCCGTTTACGCCCGCGTGTCGCCCGAACATAAGGTGCGCATCGTGAAAGCGTTCCAAAGCAATGGCGAGATCGTCGCCATGACCGGCGACGGTGTGAACGACGCCCCGGCGCTCAAGCTGGCCGACATAGGCTGTGCGATGGGCATAACCGGCACCGACGTGTCGAAGGAGGCGGCCGACATTGTGCTTACGGACGATAATTTCGCCACTGTGGTGACCGCCGTGGAGGAAGGACGCCGTATATACGACAATATCCTGAAAGCCATACAGTTCATGCTTTCGACCAACATCGGCGAGGTGGTGGTGCTGTTCGTCGCCGTGCTGGCCAACTGGGCCACGCCGCTGCTGCCGATCCACATCCTCTGGATCAACCTCGTGACCGACAGTTTCCCCGCCCTGGCACTTAGCATCGACCCGGCCGCGCCGGACGTGATGCGCCGCCGCCCCGTAAACTCGAAGCAGAACATCATGAACCGCACTTTCTCCATACGCGTGTTCCTGCAGGGGGCGATGATCGGCACGCTCTCGCTCGTGGCATTCCGCATCGGCATGCAGACCAGCGTCGAAGCCGCCCAGACCATGACTTTCGCCGTTCTGGCCTTCTCGCAGATGACGCATGTGTTCAATGTCCGCTCTACAACCCGCTCTGCATTCGTGAACATATTCAGCAACAAACACCTGCTTGGCGCCATACTTTTGGTGTGCGTCCTGATGCTGACAGTGCTGGAGATCCCGGCGCTCCACAACGTGTTCCACCTGACGACGCTTACAAATGTGCAATGGTGGTGGGTCGTTGGCCTGTCGCTGCTTCCCCTGCCGATAGTCGAGATCGCGAAAGGCATCAAAAGGTTATTCACGAAAAAGTAGTGTAAATGAATGGGGCGCGCCGTTATGGCGCGCCCTTTGTTAAAATTTCTGCCTATGAGTGTTTTCGAATGGATACTGACAGTCTGTTACGTGCTGTTGCTGGCAGTGACGCTGTGGCTTATTTTTACCGACAGGTCGAACTCTAACCCGGGCAAGTCGCTGGCGTGGCTGGCCCTGATCGTTTTCCTGCCCGTCATTGGCGTGGTCTTGTATTACATTTTTGGTTTCGACCGCAGGCGCATCGGCGACACGGAGAAGACCCGCCTAAAGTTTTTCGAAAAAGTGGTTCCGCTGCTCCCGCACAACGTTGAGGCATACATCAAGGAGTTCGACGAGCATTTCAACCGTATCGACCACGACTACCACCGCCTTGTGACGCTGCTGGCCGGCAACAACCACTCGCGGGTGCTGTATGGCAGCCGGGTCGAGATCATTACCGACGGCAACCGCAAGCTGGAAATGCTCATCGAAGATCTCGAAAACGCGAAGGAACACATCCATTTCGAGTACTTCCTGTTCCGCCGCGACGACATCAGCCGCCGCATCCGCGACATACTCATGCGCAAGGCCTCGGAAGGGGTCAAGGTGCGCTTCATATACGACAACATCGCCAACATCGACATCCTGCCCTCGTATTACAACAAAATGCGCCGCAGCGGCGTGGAGGTCAACCCGTTTTTCAAGCTCTCGCTGTCGAGTATACACCGCAGCCTGAACAACCGCAACCACCGCAAGCTGGTGGTCATCGACGGGCTGGTAGGGTACGTCGGAGGCATGAATATTACCAGCCAGACACAGCGCTGGCGCGACGTCCATTTGCGCCTGCACGGACAGGGGATCTACGGTCTGCAAATGAATTTTTTTCAGCAGTGGTGCGATTCGGGCGGGGAGTTGCCATTGGCGAATTTTTCGGATTATTTCCCCGAACAGGAGATATTCTCGCAAAACCTTATGCAGATCGCGCCCGAAGCTCCGGATACGAGTTTCCCGTACTACGCCCTGGCCGTGGTCAGCGCCATAGAGAATGCGAAGAGGTACATTTACATCCAGACGCCTTATTTCCTGCCCACCGATCCGGTGATGCGGGCGCTGAAGACGGCGGCGCTGGGCGGAGTGGAGGTGCGGCTGATGGTGTCGCGCAAGTCCGACTACGCGTTCATGGACTGGGCCATTCAGGCCGGTTTCGAGGAGATCCTCGCGGCAGGCGTCCACATCCACGAGATCCAGAACTATTTCAGCCACGCCAAGAGCATGGTCATAGACGATTACCTCTCTGTGATCGGTTCCTCGAACCTCGATTACCGCAGCCTGGAACTGAATTTCGAGATCAATTCGTTCATGTACGACCCGGAAGTGGCCGCCCGCAACCGCGATATCTTCCTGCGCGATATGAACGATTGTCTGGAGATTTCACCGGAAGAATGGGCGCGCCGCCCTTGGTGGAAGAAGGCGCTTCAGGCGATCATGCGCTTTTTCTCGCCGCTGTTGTGACGGCAGGTAGATTGTGTTGGCGGTGCTCCTTTTGGTTTGCGCATAGGCTGACAGTTTTTGGTAATGATGCAAAAAGTGATAAGCTGCCTTTTGCATCATTACCTCGTTTTTCAAACGGCGCGTTCGGTCTGTTTTGGCCGGCCACCTTAAAGAATGGTTTTCCTCAACGCTGTTATATTTTTCTTCGTTGAATGAGTATCAATGCGCAGATTTAAATGCCACGTCCGTATAATTCTCGTTCAATAGTTTAATCAGTCCCGAAGCGAGCGCTTTACGTTGGAAATTCCTTCGGTCCATGGGATATCCCAGGATCGTTTCGTATAATATTCTCAGGTCTGACATCAGGTACTTCTCAGGCAGTAGTTTGTACCCTACTGGCTCGCTTCCCAACCATGCCCTTAAAGTGGCGATGGCCTTTTGGATAATAAGATTATGGTCTTGATGCAGTTCCGGGATTTCATTAATATGGCGCCATTTCCCTATTTCGTTTCCTTCATCCGTCGATAATTTTACTTTGGTGAAATCGACCAGAGCATAGTATCCGCGGTTTCGTCCCAACGGATGAAACCTTCCGGCAACATCCATGGAGAAGCGGAGGACTTATTCAGCAAGACCTTCAATTTTCCGCGATAGAATCTTAAAATGACACACCCGATCGAGAATCCCGGATGGAAATAATCATATTTGTTTCCAATAGATACAGTTCGGTATTAAAGTTGCTAATACATTGTCGATGAGACATTTCTCGTAGCATTTGTTTCGAAAATAGAGAATGTTGTTTGCAATGCAATTCAAGAAAAATATTTAGCTTGCGTTAAAGCGACGCAACTAAATCGGTTCTGTGACTAATTATGGTTATTATCAATAATATTAATCTAAATGGAAAAGTATTATGAAAAAATTAAACTTAGTCAGGTTAATGTTCTTGTCGTTGTGCCTTACGCAGGCCGCGACACTTGCAGCGCAAGTTGAGGAGTCGAAGATCGACTCGGTAAAAGTATCCGCATCTGAAAAAGACGTGGACAATCGTAATGTGATGCTGAACGCTTCGGCCAACACGGGCCCCCGAAATGTCAACATTGGACTTCCCGCCAGTGTCGGAGGGACTACTATTCTTGAGAACGGGCTTCCTGTCGTCTATTTTTTCTGGCCTGAGTTCCCCATCAGCGCGTGGAGGCGGAACGCCTCCCACAACAGAATGGGATTGCTGAAATTGGGCGAATCGGCCATAACGATCGGGGATGTGGGATTTGCCGTTGACAGTTATACGAATATGGGAACTCCGGAATTTCAGGGAAACGGGTTTATTTCTTCGAACCATTTTGGCCTGCTTAACGGGAGCGTCAATGTTTCCGGGCCGCTGCGCAACGATTTCTTCTACACGGCTACGGCTTATTTAAATTATGATCCCGGAACTTTCGACCTGGGATTCAATAAATGGATAGACCAAACCCAACTTTACAATGCCGGAATAACTAAAAAATACAATAGCGGGAAAGGTGAAATCGGCGTATTGTATAAATACATGAACACCCGGGGATTGACGCAAAATTTCGCTCCGTTTATTTATGAGAAGGACGGCAAGGTAAAAGAACTCGGCAACTTTAGGATGGGGCGGGATTCATACCATGAACGTTCCGGAAAATTAAGCGTCGAGGATGTATTGACCGGCGAAAAGAGTGTCAAGGATGTCATTGACGATTATTCGACGGCTTCGCACACCATCGACCTTCTGGGTAAAAACGTGTTCGACAACGGAATGACTTTCAATTACATAGTCCGTTATCACAATGCGAAGGCGTCTTCCTATCTCCCCGCTCCGATAGGTGTTATCCCCACAGACGCGCAACCCGATGTCCGCTACCTGAATCAGGACGGAAGCCCTTACACGGGAGAGAATGTGCAACAGTTGCTGGCATTGGCTTCATCCAAGACCCCGATCAATTCGCTGACGAGCAAATTCGAGCTGACAGGAAAAGCCGGGGTTAAAAAACAACATTCATGGAGGTTGGGATTAAACGAATTCTACTATCATATCAACAAATTCCAGACGTCTTCCTCTATCTACTACCACACTATCGAACCTCAGCCGATGCGCCTCATCATGCAAACCTATTATGCCGGTAATGACACATGGGTTAATGCGACGGATGAAAACAATATCGCGCTTTATAACACCGGGATGGAATATCACAACGGATCTGAAAACAAGCTGGCGGTTTATGCGACAGACAGTTGGGATATTTCCAGCGTCCTTTCCCTGAATCTCGGCGCCAGGCTGGAATATCAAACGCTTAGGGGCGATTATTATCCCCATACCCCTGCGCCGGACGATTTTATCGGCGATAACCCTACCACTGACATAAACAAAGACTGGCTTAACAAGGCGTTCACCGCGAACGCGGTATATAAAATAACAAGGACTTTCGGTTTGTTGGGGGAATTGACCTACAACGAACAGGCCGGGCATCTTGAAAATTATTCGGGGGCGGTAGACCCTGACGTTAAGCAGTCGCGTATTCCCGGGGGCAGCCTCGGGGTATTCTTTAACTATGACAAGGTTAGTATAGTTTCCCAGGTAACATACATCCAGCGTAGCAATTACAGAAAACGGCTGAACCTGACCAACCCTGACGATCCGTCCGACGTATTCCGCCAGCAGGTAGGGTATAATATCCAAACGTTCGGATGGACTACCGATATCGTTACCACTCCGTTCAAGAACTTTTCTTTACACTTCCTGTTCACCATCCAAAAGCCTGAATATAACGACTATAGTTTCACCGCTTTCGGAAATAATTACAGTTATGACGGAAAGATCGTGGAAGGGGTGCCTGAAACCCTGATCGAAATAGACCCGAGCTATACGCTGCTGAAAAATAAGATGAGGATATGGGCCAGCGCCCGTTATTTCAGCAAGCAATATGCGAACCCGACGAACGCGCTTTATTTCGCCAGCCGCTGGGAAACCTTTGCCGGGGTCGATTACAAGATAAACAAAAATATCAGTGCCGCCGTAACCGTGGTAAACCTGCTGAACGAAAGGGGTGCGCAGGGGACGATCTCTGGTGCGGAATTAATAACCGACCCCAGCGAATATTACGGGCAGGTATTGACCGGGACCTACATCCGCCCGTTTACGGTGGAATTCGGAATGAATTTCAATTTTTAATTATTATTCATTTAAATTATATGCGGTATGAAAAATCTAATATTTCTTTTCACAGCGTTATGTGTTGTGTTGCCGTCGTGCAAGCAGTCTCCGCAGGCAACCAACGGTTTCAGAATAGTTGAAAATAAGGAAGGGGCTACCCTGGGCTATTCCCCGGAATCGGGAGTAAAGATATTGAAAATCGACGGCCTCAGGTTCAAGGACCTGAATAAAAACGGCAAGTTGGATAATTATGAGGACTGGCGTTTGCCGGTCGACGAACGGGCTGTCGACCTGGCCTCCAAAATGTCGGTGGAACAGATCGCCGGTTTGATGCTGTATAGCGGTCATCAGGCGATCCCTGCGCCGGCCCAGGGATTTAGCGCCGGACACTACGGCGGGATTGCTTTCGATCCTTCAAAGGCCGCCGTTTCAGACCTGACCGATGAGCAAAAGAAGTTCCTGAAAGAAGATAATCTCAGGCACGTCCTGATCACAAGGGTGGAGACTTCGGAAGATGCCGCAAAATGGAATAACAATATGCAGGCCTTTGTCGAGGGCATCGGCTTGGGGATTCCATGCAATACAAGTTCCGATCCAAGGCACTCGGGGCAGGTTTCGGCCACGGTGAAAGCCGAGTTCAACGCGGGTGCCGGAGGGGAGATATCGGTCTGGCCCGACGGAATCGGCATGGCGGCAACTTTCGATCCTTCCATCGTGAAACAATTCGGACAGATCGCCGCGCAGGAATACCGTGCGTTGGGGATCACGACCGCCCTGTCGCCGCAGATCGACTTGGGGTCGGAGCCTCGCTGGTATCGTATCAATATGACTTTCGGGGAAGACCCGCAGCTTGCTACGGATATGGCGAGGGCTTACATAGACGGGTTCCAGACCTCTGAGGGAGCGGACGAGATCAAAGACGGATGGGGCTATAAGAGCGTCAACGCGATGGTTAAGCACTGGCCAAGCGGAGGGGCGGAAGAAGGCGGAAGGGATGGGCACTGGGCTTATGGAAAATTTGCCGTCTATCCGGGCAACAACCTGAAAGACCACCTGAAACCGTTTACCGAAGGGGCTTTCGATCTGGACGGCGCCACCCGGCAAGCATCTGCCGTTATGCCTTATTATACCATTTCCTACGACCAGGATACGGTTTACCGCGAAAATGTAGCCAACGGATACAGTAAGTACATGATAACAAACCTATTGCGTGACAAGTATGGTTATGACGGGGTTGTTTGTACCGACTGGCTGATTACGGGGGACGAAGGGGCGACACCGGATATTTTCGCGGGAAAACCCTGGGGTGCGGAAAAACTCAGCATAGAGGAAAGGCATTACAAGGTAATCATGGCCGGGATGGACCAATTCGGAGGAAATAACGATATGAAACCTGTCATTGCGGCCTATCAGATGGGAGTCATGGAGCATGGCGAGAAATTCATGAGGGAACGTTTCGAACAGTCTGCGGTCCGTCTACTGAGAAACATCTTCAGGACAGGTTTGTTCGAAAATCCTTACCTCGATCCCGGGCAAACGAAAGCGACAGTTGGGAAAGCCGATTTTATGCAGGCCGGATACAATGCCCAGCTCAAATCGATAGTCATGCTTAAAAACAAGGGTAACGTCCTTCCGGTAGACAGAAAAAAAACGGTTTACATTCCCAGGGTATATTATCCGTCCGTAAAAGATTGGTGGGGTAACGCGTCGGAAGCAAAAACGGACTATCCCGTCGATCTGGATATAATCGGGAAATTCTATAAGTTTACGGAAAACCCGGAAGAGGCAGATTTCGCCCTGGTGTTCGTAACCAGCCCTTACAGCGAAGGGGGCGGGTATGACCTCGAAGACCGCAAGGCCGGCGGGAACGGCTATATCCCGATCACTTTACAGTACCTCCCCTATACGGCCGCTTATGCGAGGGCGCACAGTATCGCGGCGGGAGATCCCGTTATAGACCCAACCATCACCAACCGTTCTTATAAAAATAAAACGGTTACGGCCGCCAACACCCGTGATCTGAATACTATTCTGGATACCAGGAAAGCAATGGGCAATAAACCTCTCGTCGTGGTGGTGAACGCCTCCAAGCCAATGGTCTTCAGTGAATTCGAAAAAAACGCAGACGGAATCATCATCCGCTTCGGTACTCCCGAGCAGGCGGTTATGGATATCGTCTCCGGCAAGGCCGAACCGTCGGGATTATTGCCGGTCCAGATGCCTGCCGATATGAGAACGGTGGAAGAACAATTTGAAGACGTTCCCCGCGATATGAGATGCCATATCGACAGCGAGGGCAATAAATACGACTTCGGGTTCGGGCTGAACTGGAAAGGTGTTATCAAAGACGACAGGACTAAAAAATATGTTGGAACCTATAAATAACCGGAATTGTCCTCTTATGTATTGTTAATATTTAAGCGGCCCGCCCTGAATGGATGCGGGACGGGCCGCTGGTTTTCGCAGAAAGCCACCGAAGTGCGACATGAAAAGAAAGGGATAATCAGGTAAATAATAACCATAGATAAAAAAATATTATGAAAGCAATAGCAATATTATTTTCGCTTATATCGGCAACATTCGTTTGCCGGGCACAGGACAAGGGCGTATTCTTGAAAGAAACCTTTACTGACAATGGATTCACCCTGCCTTACAGGGTAATGTATCCTGAGAATTATGACTCCACGAAGCAATATCCATTGGTCTTTTTTCTGCACGGCGCGGGAGAACGCGGCGATGACAATGAAAAACAATTAACGCATGGGGCCGGGTTCTTTATTAAATACAATCATGACCCGTCCCAGTTTCCGGCAATCGTTATAGCGCCCCAATGTCCGATGACAAGTTATTGGGCCAATGTATTGCGCCAGGATAACAATGGGAACCTCAGTTTCTCCTTCGGGACAACGGACGAGCCTACTCCGGCTATGAAAACGGCAATGGCCCTGTTGGACCGGTGGCTCTCCTCGGGAAAAACGGATGTCAACAGGGTTTACATCGGAGGATTGTCGATGGGAGGCATGGGAACGCTGGAGATGCTTTGGAGAAGGCCGAACGTCTTTGCCGCCGCGTTTGCCGTTTGCGGAGGAGCCGACCTGAAAAAATTAGACGTATACGCTAAAAGCGACATAGGCATATGGTTGTTTCATGGAGATGCCGATGTTGTCGTACCTGTGGAACGCTCGCGCGAGGTCTATAACGCGCTGATGAATAAAGGTACCGATGTCAGATACACCGAATATCCGGGAGTAAATCATAACAGCTGGGATAATGTTTTTCAGGAATGCGGTCTGATGCCTTGGTTGTTCGGGCATAAAAAATGATGTTTTACCGTTTTTTTCCGTTGACTGTAACGCGCAACGAAACAAGAACTTCGCCATTCTTTGCGACCCGCGTTTTCTGAACGAAAAACAGGATTCTAAAGGTTACTCTTTCCATACTTTTTTAACATTTAATGTTTGGTGTAAAAGTATGAGCTGCAAGAGAAAACCGCACTACGCAAAATGGCGCAAAACACTGAATAAAAACCCGATACCATCAAATAGGTAACATTTTGCACATTCTTCGAAGTGTTCCCTATTTTGCAGGTTTAAGATGCTTTAAAACGCCATTTTTTGCTACCCGCCGGAAAACGAAAAACCCTGAATTCGTCTGAAATTCAGGGTTTTTCTTGATTTTGCTTAATCATTTGGCAGGGAGATGGTACGAACCTAATTGCGCAACTATCTCTTGTTCAGTATATTAGGACTCTCTTTTTAATCAAGGGGTATGGTTTAGACTGCAAACCTTTAAGCGGCTAAGATATAATTGGTTACGCCAATCATTGTCCCTAAATATACTATGTTGGCAAACGGCAGGAATAATAACTGAAATACCAAATATTCTGCTCATTTTTAATGTGATTGCCCTTCATCAGGATGCTGTAAATGCCTAATGCCATACTGGCATTTCTTTGTCGTTTTATGGCCGTCGATAGTGACAAATGCCACTGATATAATATTTTACAAGAAGGATGATTATTGTAATGGAAAATTGTAAGTGTTAAATTCTTGGATATTTGAAAATTAATTAACTACTTTTGCACTGTCGTCTGTAGCCGACAAGACATATACCGAGTTTCGAACACGAATTTGGCGATTTGGTAACTCTCAAAACCCGGTAACATTCATCTCATTCTATACCCAATTAACATGGTATAGCGTGGCCAGATGTTGTTACTAATTTCTGAGAGTAGGTCGCCAAACCTTGTGTTCGGGATTGTAACACGTCTGCCACGCTTCTCTTTCGTAGCGTGTCAAAGCTACCAGGGTAATTACGAGCCCTTTTTATTGCTTGCGCATAAACTACTCTATGTGCATACCGGTTAATCCGTCGCCGTGATAATCCGCTCTTTGCGAGTGTGTTATGGTGTGGATTGTAATATTGGACTTAATTTAACCGTTACTAAAAGGAATGACTCGAAAGATTACCAACACTAAGGAGATAATAAGGACTTATCCCAAAGTAGAAAAATCACTTACAGCGAATCGGCAAAAAGAAGCGGACCGCCTGGATAAACTCTTGCAGGCCGTATCGCAAGGCGACGATGCGGCATGGGAGGAACTCTACAAAGCGTTGTTCGATTCCATGCACGCCTTTCTTACACGCATTGTCAGGAACAAAGACGATGCGTCCGATCTGGCCCAGGAGGTATTCATCTACCTGTGGCAACACCCCGAAAAGATCGTCCCGGGGAAAAGCATCCGCAGCTACCTGTTTACCGTCGCCCGCACCCAGGCGTTCCGACTGCTGCGAGAAAGGGTCAAACTCAGCGGGTATATCTCGCTGGAAGACGGCCCGACACCGGACATAACGGACTTCGCACCCGACGATATACTCACGGCCGAGGAAACTCGCCTGCTGATAGCCGTTACTACGGAAGCAATGTCACCACAACAAAAACGTGCCATCACGCTGAAGATCTACGAGGGGCTGGGAAACGAAGACATCGCAAAGGAGATGGGGATCAGCGTCAATACGGTAAGGGTACACATTAATAACGCGACCCGGGAATTCAGGGAACTCCTGTGTTTTGCTGCCGCCTTTATCGCAGGCGGCAATATGCTCTCCTAAAAGCACGCGCAGCGGAGCGATTTTAGCGCCCCGGACAGCGGCGTATTTTGAAGACCAAGCCATTTTCAAGGCAAGTCACATACCGAAACTGCTGCACAAAAAAGCAAAAATTTATAAGATTATTTCACTGATAATCAACGCATAAGTAAAAATAATTAAAAAAGTTCGTATTTCGACTAATCAGAAAAGTCGTTTTTTGGCTTATACTAATACAGAGCGCTCGTAAAACGGTAGAGATACCGCAATCAAAACAAGGTTTGGCGACCTACTTAATTTAATGAACATGATTGACGAGAAGCTCGGCTACGACGACAATGAAATTGAGATAACCGACGAAGAACTTAAAAGATCCGAAGAGGAACTGAAAGAAGCCTTCAGGTTATTCAATAACAAGAGCAAACAGGAGAGGATAAACCAGGTGATGGCAGTTTATTTCGATCTGGACGGAAAGTTCGGAATGAACGGCAATGACAAAGAAACGTCGGAAAGGCTGCGCAATTTATTTTTTAACTGGCTCACCGATCCGCAGGATGCTGAAGAGAAAGAGAAAGCACTGAAGATGATGTTTAACCGCATCTTTGAGGCTGATGAAAACAACTTACCCGAAAGGGGTGCGAAAAACGCAAAAATGGTATTCGCAGGAAT
Organism: Tidjanibacter sp.; assembly: GCA_031552235.1. Lineage (GTDB taxonomy): Bacteria > Bacteroidota > Bacteroidia > Bacteroidales > Rikenellaceae > WRDF01. The sequence continues at coordinate 292,283 of JAVBMR010000002.1, forward strand.
GCCCTGTTGACACAAAGAATTGACGCGGCCACGTCGGGCGAAAATTAAAGGACGGGCCACAACAAGATATGCAAAGAAAAGGCACAAAGAGAAACAACCGCGAAAACACAGTAAAGCGACTGTTCAGGGGAATCTTCCGCAAGTCGGTCATGTCGAAGGAGACTAACGATATGATCGACCGTTGGCTGTTGGGCAATATGAACGACCCCGAACACTTCGAAGCTATGCGGGAAATATTCGATAAAGGTTTCAAAGTAAGCGACGCTCCGAGCAAGGTATGCCTCGATTCGCTCGCCAAAGTGAAACAAAGGCTCGGCATAGAACCTGCAACACCACAACCGGTAAAAGTGCCGTTGCTACGCAGGACATATATCAAAGTCGCATCGGCGGCCGCCGTCGCATTGATCGTCTTTGGTGTAACCTACACGACCCTGAGGCTCAAAGATACGACGGCCCCGGACGGCGGTACGCCAACCCTGGTCACCGACCATACCGACCGAACTCCGCAAGTTCCCCACGCCACCATCGAGGTTATAGAGGGTGTGCAGAAAGAGGCCCTGCTGGCAGACGGGACCCATGTGTGGGTAAACTCCGGCAGTACACTCACCTATCCCGAAGTGTTTGCCGACGGCGAGAGGCGCGTAACGCTGAAAGGCGAGGCGTTCTTTGAAGTGGAACATGACGCAACCAAGCCCTTTACGGTTCACACCGGCCACCTGGATGTAAGGGTGCTGGGAACAAAGTTCAACGTGGCCGAACAGGAAGCCGGACAACTGACGGTAGTTACGCTGCACGAAGGATCGGTCGAGGTGACCGCCAACGGCCACAGCCAAAAACTCACTCCTGGCGACAGGCTAACATATCGCCACCAGAGCGGAGAGATGGAGGTCGAACGCTTCACGGCGCAGACCGCCCAGGACTGGCGTTCGGCGACCATCTTCGCCGATGACAAATCGATGCCCGAAATACTGCGGATGATAGGCAACTATTACGACCTGACCGTTGAATACGATTCGGCGGCTTTTCCTGCCGGGGAGCGCTATTCGTTGGGTTTCTATAAAGATGACTCCGCGCAAAAGGTACTGGATATGCTGGTGGAGGCCAGCGGCGGAAGTTTCAGCTACGAACGACAAAACGACACGATCAAGATATACGGCAGGAAATGAAATCCTGCTGCCAGGAAATCATGAGAAAAGACCAAAACAACCCAATGCCTACGAGGTAAACTAATACTTTCCACATAATATGCGTGACCAGAAAAAACTGATCCGCAGGTTGATAGCCAGAGTGCTGATACTTGCGGTGACGGCCACCCTTACGGCCTTTTCCGTAGCGGCCCAGAACACCAATATCACACTGCCATCGAGCAAGTTAAGCGCCCGTGAAGTGTTCGATAACATCAAGCGGCAGACCTCTTACATGGTCGTTGTGAACAATAACCTGACCGATAATCTGTCGGTTACGATCAGCCGGTCGCCGGTTACGGTAAAGGCGGCGCTCGACCGCCTGCTGGCCGGAAGCGGCTTGAACTACCGCACGGACGGCAATTATATCATCATTTCGCAAATGACGGCCGCCCAGACTGCGTCAGTTGTGGCGGTCAATACGGTCCGCAATGTGGCGGGCACCGTTACCGACGGCGAGAACACGCTGGAAGGGGTTACGGTGCAGATGTTGGACTTTGCAGGCAAAGAGGCTGTGACAAACGTGCAGGGCCGGTTTCTGGTCGAAGGCATTGCGCCTGGCCGCCAAGTGGTTAAACTCATCTCGGCCGATGGGCAGAGCATCCGTTTTCGCGAGATCACCGTTCCGGCGAGCAAAGACGCCGACGTGAACCTGGTGATGGGCGGAGAGCTGATGGCCATGGGCGCAATGGCGGACAGCGCGGTATCCGTGCCCGTCAGTCCCACAGCCACCAAAACCACTGCTTATTTCGTCCCCAACACACAGGACAACACCATCCGCGCATTTTCGGACGAACCGAAGACCAGCTACAGCTTCGTGCCTGAACAAAGCATTACCGGCAACAGCCAATACCTGCCGAAATTCGGAATCAAAACCAACCTGTTGTATTGGATCCCTACAACGCCCAATATCGGCTTGGAGTTCGGCATGGCGCGCAAGTGGACTATGGATATTTCGGCGGGCTACAACCCTTTCCAATGGCATAAGGGCGGCGTGAATAAATGGGGCTATGTCCAGCCAGAGGCGCGTTATTGGTTCTGCCAGCGCTTCGAGAAACACTTTATCGGCCTGCACGCCCTGTATATAAAGTACAACATCGGCAACACAGAATTCCCCTTTACCGACGCTTTCGAGCAATACCGCTACGACGGCTGGGGCGCGGGAGCCGGTATCTCTTACGGTTACCACCTGCCGATGGCAAAGCGCTGGGCCTGGGAGTTCTCCGTCGGCGCGGGGTATGTCTATCTCGAATATGACAAATACCGCTGCTACGACTGCGACGAGTACGAGGGCCGGAAGAACAGGCACTATTTCGGGCCGACCAAAGCGGGTGTTTCACTCATTTATATGATTCGATAGTTATGAAAAAGACACTATATACACTGCTTCTGGCCGGTCTTTGTGCGACAGCCATGGCACAGGACAACGGCAATGCGATCTCGATCGAGGGACTGCAAACGGCGATCAGCGGCGAAACGCTCGACATTAACTTCGATTTAACGGCCAAGGGGCTTCAGATCAAATCGTGCGGACAACTCATCCTGGAGTTTGCCGTGGAGGGTGCCGACCGCAGGCTGGTGATGCCGGTGGTGGTTTACTCGGGCAAACAGCGCTACCACTACGAACAGCGCCGGGCGCTGCTCTCGGACAGCTATCATGTCGAGCCTTATCACATTTACAAGAAAGTAAGGAAGAACAAAACCTACGAATTGGGTTATAAAATATCTGTCCCTTACTATTCATGGATGGAACACGCGAGCGTAACTTACCGCGAATACACCCACGATTGCAGCGGCGACAACCGGAGCGGCAACGGCGTGCTGCTGGCCGACCTCAATCCTGCTCCCGTTTACGTCGAGCCGGAGATATGGAAACCCAACCCGGGCCTGTTCCCCAACCTGGTGAGCTTCCTGGTTCCCGAGGTGGAAGAGGTGAAAGCACGCGCGTCGATGATTTCGCTGCCTATCGGTTTTCCGGTCAACGTGACCGAGGTGCGCCCGTCGTTCGGCAACAACGCCTACGAGCTGGCCCGCGCCGACTCGCTGGTGGGGATGCTCCAGAGCAATGAGCTGATCGACATCCGCGGCGTGAATATCTGCGGCTACGCTTCGCCCGAGGGCAAGTACTCGGTCAACGAGAAGCTGGCCCGAGGCCGCAGCGAGAGTTTCAAGCAATACCTGGTGAGCCATTATCCCGCGAATCAATACGTCCGCGACGCGCATACAAGCTGGATTCCCGAGGACTGGCAAGGTTTCGGCAAGCTGGTGGAGGCCGACAACAGCATCGCACAGAAACAGGAAGTACTCTCCATCGTCTACGACAACTCGATCGACCCCGACCGCAAGGACATCCTGCTGCAAAAG
>JAVBMR010000010.1:0-115657 GCA_031552235.1 Tidjanibacter sp.
CGGGATTCTCTATGTCACACAAGGACCCTCCATTGTATGTCCCCAAGAACTGTTGCCGGAAGAACCGCATCAGTTGCACGCGGTCATAAGGCATGGGGCGCACCACAACATCGGCAAGCTCTATAACGCGGAAGTCCATGAAAACGGTATCGGGCAAACTCTCGAACGGTTTGTCTATCAGTATCGGTTTACCGCTCACATGGCTGAAAACCAACGGCGTGTTCATCCTTTGCGGAACCGTGATCGAATAACGGCCTGCGTCGTCCGTGGTCGCGTAGAAAGACGTGCCATCGAGGTATACCATAACTCTCTTGGCCGGTTCGGCGTTATCCCTGAACACGACGGTCCCCTTCAGCGTTATCGGATCAGCATAGGCCCTGCACGCTGCCAGCAAAAACGCCGCGACCAATAAGATTTTTTTCATTCGACAGGTTTTAGATCCGGGAGTGTTCCCCAATGCCGTAAAAATACCGGTTTTGGAAACCAAAAACAATTTTCTCCCGTCCATTTTTTCAGATTAATAATAAAAAACGATAACTTTACATAATCATTAATTCCCATGAATATGAACATAACCCTGACCAGAACCGCCTCACTGGCGATGACGCTGCTGCCAGCCACAGGGATGGCGGCAAAAAAAGCACAGGCCGACGCCCGCCCGAATATCGTAGTCATCATTGCCGACGACCTGCTGTCCTCGGAACTGAGTTGCTACGGCGGCAAAAACATCAATACCCCGAACATCGACCGCATAGCGCGGGAAGGCGTGCGTTTCACACACAATTACGCGTCGGTGGCCATGAGCGTACCAATCAGGGCCTCGATGTACACGGGACTATACCCCGCTCACAACGGCTCGTACCAGAATCACAAATCGACGTTCAAGGGGACTAAAACCGTGAACGACTTCATGCCGGAAGAAGGCTACCGCGTTGGCCGTACGGGCAAACAGCACCCCAACAACCCCGCCATCTACAAATTCAACGAAGTTCCCGGCTTCACGGTAGGCTGTACCGCCCCAAAAGCTCCCTACAATACCGACGGCATACGCGACTTCATGCGGGAGAACGACGATCCATTCCTGCTCTACGTATGCAGCATCAACCCCCACGCCCCCTGGACATGGGGCAACCCTGACGAATTCGACCCGGACAAGCTGGTGATGCCCGATAACTGCATTGACAACCCCATGATGCGCCAGATCTTCACGCGGTACCTCGCCGAAGTACGCGCGCTGGACAACGAGGTCGGCTCGGTGCTTGAAACACTCGAAGAAACAGGCAAACTGGACAACACCATCGTGATGTTCCTCGGCGAGCAGGGGCCGCAGATCCCGGGCGGCAAGTGGACGTGCTGGTATCCGGGCGTCAACAGCGCCCTGGTGGCACGCTACCCAAAAACGATTGCGGCAGGCACTGTATGCAACGCCATCGTGCAGTATGAAGACCTCTTGCCCACGTTCATCGACATCGCCGGTGGCAAAGAGAGGAAAGAGCTCGACGGACGGAGCTTCAAGAAAGCCCTGTTCGGCCAATCGGACAAGCACCGTGAGTACGCCTACGGCATCCACAATAACATTCCGGAGGGCAACTCCTACCCCATCCGCAGCATCCGGGACGACAGGTACGCGCTGATATGGAACCTGACCCCCGGGAAAGATTACAACGAAAAGCACCTGATGGACCCCAACGACCGCGCCGGCACATGGGCGGCGTGGAAGATGGCCATTGAGAAAGACAACCAACAGGCGAGGTTCCTCTACGAACGTTTCCTGCGCCGGCCGTCGATCGAATTCTACGACGTCGAGAACGATCCTTGGGAGATGCGCAACCTCGCCGACGCGCCGCAGCACCAGGGCCGCATCCGGAAAATGAAGGCGGAACTGATAAAATGGATGAAAGAGCAGGGGGATACGGGCGTGGCCATGGACGTGCCGATAGGCCAGGGACAACACACCGGCCCAGACACGCAGATAGACATCAACAGCAAATACGCTCCGAAAGCCAGATAGGCACATATATTTAAACAACGAAAATAGGGCGCAATCAAATCTTCATTTGATTGCGCCCTATTTTCACTATCTTTGCCCGACATAACCATAAAAATTGCCAAATGGGCGAAAAAGGATCAAAATTTAAATTCGAACGCGTGGTCGAGGCCCCGGCGGAGTTGCTGGACTTCCTCCTGTCGTCGCAGCCCGACAAGAGCCGCAACAAGGTCAAATCGCAACTCGAACACAGGCTGGTAGCCGTAAATAAGATAATGACTACGCAATTCGACACCAGGCTCTCTCCGGGCGACCTCGTAACCGTTTCGGACGGCCGCGCCCCCGAAGCGTTCCGCCATCCCATGATCCGCATAGTCTTCGAAGACGAATACATCATAGTCGCCGACAAACGCAACGGCCTGCTTACTGTCGGCACCGACAAGGAACGCACGCGCACCGCTTTCTATCTGATGAGCGAACACGTCAAACGCTCCGACCCGGCCAACAGGATATTCATCGTCCATCGCCTCGACAGGGAAACCTCAGGCCTGCTCGTATTCGCCAAAAGCGAAGAGATACAGAGCCTTATGCAGCGCAAATGGAAGCAGACGGTGCTGTCGCGCAAATACGTCGCCGTGGCCGAGGGCGAACTGCCCGCCGCTGAAGGCGTTATCGATGAACCGCTGTCCGAGAACAAAAATTTCAAGGTCTATGTCGATCCTGAGGGAGAGCAGGCTACCACACAATATAAGGTACTCGCCCACCGCAACGGGTTCTCGCTGGTTGAGCTTTCGCTGGAAACCGGCCGCAAGAACCAGATCCGCGCCCACCTCGAACACATCGGCAACCCCATATCCGGCGACAAGAAGTACAACGCGCAGACGAACCCCGCCGGCCGTGTCTGCCTCCACGCCATGGTGCTCGAATTCCTGCATCCGGTAACAGGCGAGGAGATGCGTTTTTCGACCATCCTGCCGCCGTTATTCGAGAAAGTTCTCGACGGCAAGAATGTTGCCGAACAAAAAATGATGGGTAAGTACCGCAACAGCAAAAACATAAGGCGCAAATCTATGAAAAAAGAGGGGCAAAGAACGCGTTAAATGATTTTTTCGCGCCGCGGGTCGGCTAATTGTATTTTATTTTTCTATATTTCAAGAATATAGGCTGCGCCTCGGAAAATTTGCAAGTAAACTTGCATTTTCGCTCTGCTTGCACTATATTTGCACTCGATTTTTGTCGCGGGATGTAGCGCAGTCCGGTTAGCGCGCCACGTTCGGGACGTGGAGGTCGAAGGTTCGAATCCTTTCATCCCGACAAAACAACGAAAGCAAAAAGCCATCCGACGGATGGCTTTTTCTTTTGGCGGCATGGACGTTGCGGACTTGTCCGCATAAGGCTATGCCGCCGGAAGAAAAAAATATGCGAAGCATTTTGCTTTCGTTGTTTTCAGCCGCCCCCGCGGCGAGCGGAAAAGGAAAGGCGAGCATTTTTTGCGAGCCAATCCTTGTTCGTTTTATTTTGGCGATTTGGGCAAAACAGCGGAGCGGAAAATGAAAAAGCCGCGTTTTTTTGCGGCTTAATCATTTTGTCGGCCCGCCACGCAGCAAATAAGAAAGGAAAACCGAGCATTTTTTTGCGAGCCAATCCTTATTCGTTTTGTTTTGGCGATTTGGGCAAAACAGCGGAGCGGAAAAGGAAAAATAGGATCAGCCCGGAAATTAGGTTAGAGGATTTGTATTTAATGACGCATAGTCGTTATGCCTGTTTCGTCGGCAGGCCGAAGCTCGCGGCGGGATGATAGTAGTGAAGTGAATAGCAGCCCTCCGCATGGCGGAGCTTCGGGTTGCCGACCTTATGCGAAGGCTGAAAAACAAGCCGCTTAAAATTACCGCCAACTAAAATTCGGACTGATCCGAGAAACGAACTAAGTGAGGTAATCCTATCCCCAAGCCGAGAACGAATTAATCAGGGCCATACTATATTAATAGTATGGCCCTGATTAATTCCCCCTACCATAGCAAGCTACGGTGTATTGTTAATATGGCGAGCCTGCCCAGGCTACTTCACCGTCGTGGTGGGAAAGGCGGAGATGCGGAGCCGCGCAGCGCCCATAGGGATCAGCGTTATATCCTCCACCTCGTCCGCGCGTTTGTCAAACTCGTATGGCAAAACTGCCGTCAGCCCATACCCGTCGATCTGCCACGACGGCACTTTGCGGCCTTTCGCCTTGAACACCAACGGCGATGACTCGACCGTAAACGGGTTCACACCGGCAGCCAACGACTGCTTCTCCACGCTTATCTTAACATCCGTAGCCAAAGCGTAATTCCACGGCGAATCGGCGTATATCTCGTACGAAGGCCATTTCGAAGCGTCGGCACCAGCCTGCCACTTCGAGTCGTGTATGGCGGTTTCCTTGCTGTCTTTCTTCTCGTAGCGCTCCTTTATCTTGAGCGAAAGCGTGAGCGGACCGTAATCCACGCTGACGCTGTTCTTGTTCGCCTGCCATGTGCGCATGGATATTTCCATCGGCATTTCGAGTTCCACTTTGTCGCCGTCCGCCCATTCGCGCTCGATGCGCACATACTTGCCCGGTTCGAGTCTGGCCGACAGTTTCCTGCCGTTAACCTTCACCGCCGCGGCTTTACACCATGTCGGGATGCGGAGGTAGAGCGGGAAGGCAACCTTTTCTTTTGCAGATACCGTGAACGACACTTTGTCGTCGAACGGATAATCGCCCTTTTCCGTCAGCGTAACTTCCACGCCGTTGCCGACTTTAGCCTTTACCGAACAAGCGGCGTACTCTACCGCGGCCAGCCCGTTGTCGGGGGTTGCCATAACAAGATGGTTTATCATATACGGCCATCCGAAGCCGTGGTTATGCTGGCAGCAGCGGCTGCTGAACGGGTTCATCATCAGGAACGGCCCTCCGTTGTCTATGCCGGGCTTGTGGTTCTTCGAGTCGCTGACCGTCTGGTTCGGCGAAGTTATGTAACGCAGCGACTTGTAATCGGGCATGAACGCGGCCGGGAAGCTGTTGAACGCTATATCCTCGCAGTTCTCCGCCCAGTAGGGGTCGCCGGTTATCATGAGCATTATCTGGTCGGAGGCCATTTGTTCGGCGAAACCGCACGTTTCGGTCCCCTGGCGCGGGTCGAAGAACCCGATGCGGGCGTTCTCGTCGGCACCGAACATACCGCCCGGAACCTGCCCGAAAGCACGGCGTATAAGGCTCTGCACGTTATAGCTCGCGCGAAGCATATCGGCGTTATTGCTGAAAAGCCAATATGTGGCCGGCTCGCGGACACCCTGCGCTATGTTGACGTTATGCCAGTTGGGGAGTTCCGTAGCGCGGGTCCAGTTAGCCGTGTTGCGGTGTATCTTGTCGGCAAGGGCCAACAGCGATTTGTCGCCGGTGCGGTTGTAGAGCCATACCACGCTCCACATCATATCGCCGCCACGGCTGTTCTCCCAGTAATATTTCAGGAACTGCTCGTCGGGATAGGCGGCCACCCATTTGAAGAATTTAGACATGACGCCGATCACCCTCTCGTCGCCGGTATATTCATAATACTCCTGCATTATCCAGCAGGCTATCATGTTCGCCCACAGCTCATACCTTCCGTTGTGCACGTTCTCAGGGCCGAAATACCCGTCTTCCCGCTGGCTGGCCATAATGGCTTCTATCCAGAATTTAGACTCTTCGAGCATTTTGGGGTCATCGAAAATATATGCGGTCATGCTGTAACCGCGCAGCCAGTAAGGCACCTCTTCCCAGCCGAATTCACCGCCCTTCGAGAGCCATGCGTTGCCGTCTTTCTGGAGCCATGCGCTTATCTCGCCGAGGTTGCCCATAAGGCCTTCTTTCTGCAATTCGAGTTGTTTGGCGATCCATCCGACGGGTTTTACCGCCCCTGCCGGGAGTTTCACGAAATACTGCGGCTGCAAAGGCGCTTTGTTGCTCGCGTAGTGCGAGTTGTACTGTGTGACGTCAGGCCTGTCGACTACAGACACTTTGTCTGCGGCTGCGGCACTGCAAACGCTTGCTGCTGTCAGGCCTGCCGTCAGGGCGGCCGCGAATAGAGTTTTACGGATCATTTACGAATCGGTTTTGGTTAGGGTTCGATAAAAATACAAAAATATTCCGAATAGCCAGCACTGAATACAAAAAGGAAAAACGAAAGAACTGGCCCGCACCGGAACGCCAAGGTGTGGAAGAGCCTTCCGGCACACGGAAAGAGCATGAATGTTAACCCTCACCGGAACGCCTGAACGTGAAATAATCCTTCGGTTATTTCGGGGTTGCTTATGCGACACCGGCAGCCCGCCGCCGCCCCACGCAGCGGGCTGGTCGCTATGGCGACTCCGATAGGGTGGGAAAGTCAATGCGTACCAGAAACGTTGTTCTGCGAAACCATGCCTGCCGCCGGCGGCTGACCGCGCAATTATTGCGTACAATCACAAAAAAGGACAAACCGTAAAGGTTTGTCCTTTTATTTTCGACGAGGCTGCATGCTACTCCGCCTGCTCCGCTCTGTCTATCTCTTCGAGTTCCACCAGCTTGTTCACTATAGCATAGATGGTAAGGCCGGCGGTACTGTGTATGTCGAGCTTGGCCGAGATGTTGCGGCGGTGCGTTACCACCGTATGGGCAGAAAGGCACAGCTTATCGGCTATCTGCTTGTTGGTCATCCCCTTGACAACGCACACTATCACTTCCTTCTCTCTCTGGCTGAGCGATTCGTGGCGTTTGTCAACCTCGCTCCTGCCCATAAGGCGCGAAAATTTGTCGCCGATCTGTTCGCCGCTGTCGTATATCGAGAATACCTCGTCGAACGCACGCGTGACCGAAGGATCGGCAAGCGACGTCTGCAGGGCTATACACTTTATATCCTGCTCGGCACCCTCCTTTTTTATCTGCTGGAGCGACAGCACGCTGAGCATCGCCGGGTTGATTATCAATATGTCGGGCCGCTGCCAGCCGAGCGAGTTTTTCAACTGTTCGGCCCCGGCCACCTCATGCACCTCGGCCTGGAGCGTACCTATATTTTTAAGCGTAGCGACAAGTCCCCGGCGTATTATCTCGGACGACTCGGCTATCGTTATTCTAACCGGCCTGCTCATTTTCGGTTGCTCGCTTTACGTTCCATATCCTCGATAAGCGGTATGAACAAGTGGTCTTCGATCTCGTTGTGCGACGCGAGGTCGGACTCGCAGTTGAATATGTCGAACAGCACGCCGTTCAGCTCGTTGGAACTGTCGCCCGGATAATATTTTATAAGTATCTGCTTGAATTCCTTGAGTTTGGCCTCCACCTGGTCGTGGTGTTTGTGGAAAATGCCTATATTATATGTCCCGTCCTGCGTGCCGTCGATAAGCGCGCGGACATAGGGGAAAACCTTCTCCTCCTCGTAGGCCATGTGCTTGCGCACCTCGCCGACATACTCGTCGAAATACTTTATTATGGCTTTCGAGAGGTCGCCGCCCGGCTTGCCAAGCACCTCGACGAGGTCGCGCCTTATGCCCGGCAGGCGGAACCCGAGGAAATAATCGTGCGAGTTATGCAGGTATGTCAACAGCGACTGGGGCGATACGGACATGGCGTCGGCCCCGGCTACATCGTTGTCGAGCAGCATGTTTGCCACCGCCATGAAAGTTTTGGTATCGACGCCGTGGTCGCGGCACACCTCGTCTATGGTTCGGTCGGCAAAACCCAACCCTATCCCAAAGCGGCTCATTACCAATAATATGCGATAATTATTAACCACCAGGTCGGCCATCTTGTCCGAAACTTTATATTTTCCTACCCTGTCCATCATACTTTATATTGTCATGCAAAGATACCTTTTTCGACTTAAAATGACAAAAGTACCGCGCACACAATTAGATACAAATACCTAACCTTTGCGATAAAGCGCCGCGGCGATACCGAACCACGCGAACAGGGGAAATAATGAGTTGCTTTTTGCGCCAACCGTTATCAATTACAGGAAATGTTACGTATATTTGCACAGGCGCGAATAACAAGAATTATCCAATGCTACCGGCATTGGGGTAATTCACGATATGTTATTTAGGTGAAAAAGCTATCCAAACACGCCCCATTCAATATACCAGAATCAGATATTCCGAAAAAGCTCCGGGCAGGCGACCACCATGCTTACGATATCGTATTCCTGCAATACAAAACCCAAATCAACCTTTTCCTGCAAAAGCTCACGAGATCGAAAGATGTCGCGGACGACATAACGCAGGACGTATTTATCAACCTGTGGGTCAAAAGGGAGCAAATCGACGAATCCAGAAACATCAGGAACTTCCTGTATGTCATAGCCCGCAACGCCGCCATCAACCATTTCAAACGCGAACAGGTAAGGAAAAACACGTATGCCGAGCTGAGCAACGGATATGGTCTGGACTCGGCACCGGACGAAATGCTCATTGCCAACGAAATGGGAATATTGGCTGAAATAACTGTCGACAACATGCCGCGGCAACGCAAAACCGTATACATGCTCAGCCGCAACGAAGGCCTGTCACACAAAGAGATAAGCCAGAAACTCGGCATCTCGGAAGAAAGCGTCAGGAGCCATATATCACTCGCGCTCAGGAAAATAAGGGATGCGGTAAAGATGGCATACATCATATTCGTCCCTTAACCGACACGAATTTACTTCCCGCGAGCACCCGCGGCACACGATAACCGGCCTTCGAGGCCGGTTTTTTTATGCGCGTATCTAATTGACAATCAAGATATCAACCTATTGTTTCGAAAAAAGTGCCGGTTTTTTTTCAACGTTTCGGGGATTCGATTGTAAATAATGTAAAAGGATTTTTTTCTGAATGAACGAAGATATATATAAAAAAGCGCTCGAAGTACTCAGGGCATACATGACGGAAAACCTGTCCGAACAAACCCGGGAATACATACTTTCATGGTACCTGAAGAAAGGCAATCAGAAAGAAAAAGACGCCGCCCTCAAAGTGCTGTGGGACGAAGCGGTTACTGGCGGCAAACCCGACATGTCGCTTATCGGTGAACTCAACGCAATAAGGGAAAAGCTGAACCTTCCGCCAAGCGACATAACTCCCGATACCTTCAGGCGTACACCTCTGCGCCGCAAGCTGATGATGGTTGCCGCCGTCGTGATCCCGATGCTGCTGCTGGGAAGCGGAATATGGCTCTTCAGCCTCGACACTCCGGCAGCAGAACCTACCTTCATCACAGTGGCGGCGGGCAGCGATATCAGGGAGGTTGCGCTTCCCGACGGGTCGGAGGTATGGCTCCACCCCGATTCGCGCATAGTCTACCGTTCCGATTTCAACGAGGAGCGAAACCTGGAGCTTGCAGGCAAAGCCTACTTCGATATCAAAAGGAACCCCGGCAAACCCCTGAAAGTTGTAGCAGGCAAAGCCTCTGTCACAGTCCTCGGGACGGAGTTCCTGATCAAAGCCTACGACAACGCCGCCACCGAGGTCACCCTGCATTCGGGTTCGGTCGCCGTCGAAGCCGGAGGCAGGGAGCTGAAACTTTCGCCGGAGGAACAATTCGAACTCTCGCCCGACGGCAACAGCATGTCTGTAACGAAAGTGAGGCTTGAGGACGGCAAGAGATTGGGACTCAGCTTCCGCAAATCGACACTCGCGGAAATATTCGAAACGATCGAAGCCAGCTACGGCATCGACATAGACATAAACGGAACTTTACCGCCGACCAGATATACGATAGACCTCAACAACCGCGACAACTTGCATACCATTCTCGCCGTACTGGCCAACCTTTCCGGTGAGTTCACATACGACACAAGAGGCGATAACATAACAATAAAAACCAACAAGTAAATGAAAAAAACAATTTTTGACCGCAGACTTTTGCCGGCATGGATACTGGCATGCGTATGTCTGCTGACCCTGCCCCAGGCCGCAAACGCGCAGGAGCAACGGGTCAAATTCACGTCGCCGTCCATGACGGTAAATGATGCGCTCGTCCAGATCGAAAAGCAAACGGGTTTGAAGTTCGGCCTCAGCGAGCCGTTCGACGTATCGAAGACAGTGGATTTCGGAACGACTGAACTGTCGCTGGAGCAGGCACTGACGCTCATCTCGAAACCCGACCATTCGTTTAGTTTCTACCAGAACTACATCCTGATCCAGAAAAAAGCCCCGGCTTCTTCCATAATCGGGAAAGTGGTCGAGCAAACCTCGGGCAAAGCTTTGTCCGGCGCCAGGGTGGAGCTGGCCGGCAGCAACGGCGTCAGCCTCCAAACAAGGGCGGACGGAACTTTCGGTTTCAACGAACTCGCCCCCGGGAAATATGCCGTCCGCATAATCCCGGCGGATAACAGGCCGGCATACTCCACCGAACTGTCAACCACCGCCGCCAACAGCATTCCGGCGACCATAGTATACCCGGAAGCGCCGAAGGTTGCCGCACAGGCTCCGGAAGTGAAACCGGCAGTTGCCGACAGCAAACCGCTGACCTACTTCTATTACGACAACACCAACGCCGGTTTCGCAGGCGAACCGGCCACGAATTACAGCTACATCCCCTCGGACAAGCTCTACACGGATTACACGCCCAAGGCGGCCGTAAAGACCAACTTCCTGATATGGGCGACCACCACTCCCAACGTGTCGCTTGAATTCGCGCTTGGTAGAAAATGGACGTTCGAACCCACATTCGCCTACAACCCTTGGAGGTTCGACAGCGAGAAGTCATACCGCCTGTGGTTCGTGCAGCCCGAACTGCGCTATTGGTTCTGCAACGCTTTCGAAAACCATTTCATTGGCCTGCACGGCATCTACGGCGAGTATAACGTCGGCAACTTCGACCTTCCCTTTACCGACGTCTTCGTAGATACGAAATACAAAGGCAAGGCCTACGGGGGCGGCATATCGTATGGCTACCACATGCCGATCGCGAAACGCTGGGGACTCGAATTTACCCTCGGAGTGGGCTACCTCAAGCTCGACTACGACAAGTATAACTGCTCTTCGTGCGACGAGTATCTCGGAAGCTATGAGAAGGATTATTTCGGCGTGACAAAAGCCGGCATATCGATGGTATTCATGCTTAAATAAGTGAAGAAGATGAAACGGTTCAAATTAAACACGATAATAGCCGCGGCCCTGATGGTTTCGCCACTCGCCGCGGCAGCGCAGCAGGCGGTCACGGTTACGAACAAGACAGTCGGCGTGGAAGACGGCAACGTCAACGTTAAGATGGACGTAACGGTGTCGGGGCTGAAACTCGGGGCTGACGGCCAACTGAAAGTGGATTTCATAATCGAAGGCGAAGACCGCAGCCTCGCGCTTCCGCCGGTCGTCTACACCGGCAACAAACGCTACCGTTACGAACGGCGCAAGGAAACGCTGTCGGGACAGTACAAAATGCCGGCGTTCGAAACTGTACGTCCGGTAAAGAAGAAAAAGACCTACACCACCGCATATGACGTTACGGTTCCCTACTCCGCATGGATGCGCAACGCCGACGTCGTTGTCTGCGAATCGCTGCTGGGATGCAAAGGGTTCGAGTTGATGGCCTCGTCGAACATCGGCGAGATACAGCCCAAAGAGGTCGTTTCGGCCCCTGTGATCTGGACGCCCGACCCTAAAATGTACAGGCAGATGGTCAGTTTCATGACCCCGACCGTCGAAGAGCGCAAAGCCCGTGTTGCGGAAATGGAACTTTACATCGGCTACCCGGTCAACATCTACGAGGTACGCCCGACCTTCGGCGACAACCAGCGTGAACTGGCAATGGCGGACAGCCTTATGCGAGTCCTCAAAGATCCTCTCATAAAGGTCGATGCGATGGACATCACAGGTTACGCCTCGCCCGAAGGCTCCTATGCGTACAATACGAAGCTCGCACAGAACCGCGCCGAAGGGTTCAACGCCTACCTCAAAAAGAACTATTCGCTTAACGGCCTCAGCACTAAGGTAAATTCCGTGCCCGAGGACTGGGACGGCCTTATCCGCCTGGTCGAAGCGAGCAGCATCCCCAACAAGGACGAGGTGCTGGGCATCGCCCGCAACACCGGGATGGCCCCCGACGCCAAAGACCAACGCCTGAAAGAAGTTGGCCACTGGTCGGAGGTCTACAAGACCATCCTTGAGGATATGTACCCGAAACTCAGGCGCATCAAGATGGCCGTAAGCTACGAGATCGCCAACCTCTCCGACGAGAAGGCACGCGAACTGGTGTTCACCGACCCGCACCTGCTGAGTCTCGACGAGATGTACCGCGCGGCAGCCGCATACGAACCGGGCAGCGACGAATACACGAAGATCTACACCATCGCCGCCCAGCAATACCCGAACGATGTCGTTGCACGCAACAACGCCGCCGCCGCACTTCTTGTCAACGGACAGCAGAACAAGGCGATGGAATATCTGGGCGGCATGGAGAAAGGCCTCGCCCCGGCATACATCAACCTCGGCACCTACCACTACATTTCGGGCGACCTCGACCGTGCCAGGACCTATTTCCGCATGGCCGACGAAGCGGGCGACCCGCAGGGCAAAAAGAACCTCGAACTTTTGGACCAAATCGGAAAGTAAATGAAGCGATTCTATAAAATACGAATTTACGTGTTAGGACTGGCTGCGTGCATGGCCGCCCTGGCGTCGTGCGACATCGACGACGATGCCCAGGTGTGCGACTACAACCTGCAGCTGAACTACCACTATAACCGCGAGGACACCTCCGATGGCAATCTACTGAAGCAGTACGTATCTTCGATCACCGAATATCTGTTCGACGAGAACGGGATACTCTTCGGCGTGAACGAACTGCATTGGGACGAGTGCGGCGAACTGGTGTCGGAAAAGACCATCCCCCCGGGCAGGTACAGCGTAATAGCGTGGGGCAACATGACAGGCATAGACATAGTCGAGCTGCCACAGATATCCAATGTGAACGACAGGACCCTGATGACCCTCCATCCCGACAACCCGACGCTGGCCGAAGTCGGCGCACCGCAGGCCAACGGCGACAGGCTGTTCTACGGCTACCGCACGTTCGTCGTGAACGAACAGGGCATCAGCCGCGTGAGGGTCGACATGACCCACTCGCACCTGGCTTTAGGTTTCCAGGTAAAGGTCAACGACCATACTTTCGCCGAGGATACGAGGTTCGTAATGGAACTCAAGGAAGTGCCTTCGCTCTACAGGTTCATGCCTGAATATTGTGCCGGATACAGGGTTACCCCGTTCACGCACGATCCGCTGCTGGACCCCTACCTCAAAATATCGAACGATGTAGACCACTACATACCTTTCGTGGAGCAAACCGCCAACATATACACGCACGTCACAGGCGGAACCATGGACAGCGAAGGTATGATCGAAGGCCTGTTCCTTACCTACCGCCTGCGCAACACCACCTCTCCCGTACTGAACTTCTATGTATATCCGGACTCCGACTCTACTACTCCGCTGCATCTGATAGAAGACTATCCGCTGGATGACTTCTTCGCCGCGCATTACCCCGGGCTCGACCTCGACAAAACCCTCAGGCAGGAGTATATGCTTATGATCGAGATAGACGGTAATCTGATTACCGTCCTTCCGGGCGATGCCGGTGAGCTGGGAGGCAACGACATGGGCGGCAACAACAACGGCGACGCAGGAGAACTTGACGGAAACGATATGGGCGGCAACAATAACGGCGACGCGGGAGAACTCGACGGCAACGACATCGGCTCGAACGAAGGCGGCAACCCCGGCGGCCTCGACCCGGGCGAAGAACTCGAAAAAATGCCGGAACCGAGATAGAATAAATCAAAAACTAAAAAATACGAATAAACATGAAAAAGAAAATCTGTCTGTTAGCAGTTATCGGTCTGGCGCTTGGGTTGTCCGGCTGTGTAAAGGACAATGCCGGCAAGACCGGAAATGACGAACCCAAGGGTAACGTGACCCTTATAGGAGGCTTCGGGCCCGCGGTCAGAACCACGCTCGAAGACGATACGAGCGGAGAAACGGTCGACGTTTGGTGGACCCCCGGCGATGCCGTAGGTGTAATCTCGACTACCCAGGCGACATTGACGGCAAACGCGAAAGGTGTCCTCATGGAAGGCGCCGGCGAGCGTTACGGCAAATTCTCGGCGATGGGCGTGTATATGGAGGACCTCGCAAACCAGTACCTTTTATACTACCCTTATGACAAATACGCGCTGGTAGACACGGACAGCCAGAACGAAAGTCCTGTAAAAGTTACTTTCAACAGCACCGACCCCCTGGAATCCGAAATCTTCGCCGCGCTTACCGCGAGCCAGACACAGAAGACGCCCAACGATTTCTCGCACATGTCGAAATACGGTTACGCCGTTGCCGTATCCGACCCTGCGGACGAGGGCGAGGACATAGGTTTCGCCATGGAACATCCGCTCACATACCTCGAACTGTCGCTGTATGCCACGGGCGAGATCGCGGGATACTCGGTGGAAGAGATAACCGTAACGGCCTCGAACCAGGTAGACAGCCCCAGAAAAAGGCTTGCAGGCCCGTTCAAGAGCAAATTCGACGGGACTTACGTGGGAATGGATGATCAATCGGACGCCAATTTCCTCAGCAGCGTTATATTGACGGTGGAAAACCCGGCGGCCATATCCGCCAGCAACACGGCTCCCGACCGATTCCTCTTGACGATGCTGCCTATAGACCTCACGGGCCAGACTATAAACCTCGTCGCCAAAATATCCAAAGTACTGCAGAGCGGCGTGCGTGAAGTGCGGTTCTACAACGTAACCCTCGACGGGACAGATTTCAAATCCGACAACCTCTACCGCATCAAGGCCAATATGGGTTCGTGGGAAAGGCTCTATCCGCTCAAGGCGGCCGTGATATGGGAAGAAGACATTACGCTTGAAGACGTGGACCTCGTTACCGTAGCCCCTGGAACTAACATCGAGAACGACATGGCCAACTCGTTCCTTCTTCCGACCACAGGCGGCCAGTATTATTTCCCCGCCAAAATGCCCAACGGAACACAGGGAGTGGATTGGATCGACGGCATCATCCCGGGCGAATTCGACATGGTAAGGTTTACCGTTCCCCCGACCCCTAACGGCGCCAACGCCCTCATAGGCGTATACCGCGAGAATGCAGAAGACCCGACAGGCGAATCGAACATCATCCTTTACAGCTGGCATTTGTGGATTACCGATGCAGGCGAGGTTACGATAGGCGGCGTCACGATGCTCGACCGCCAGCTCGGAGCCACCTCGGCCACGGCAGGTGAAGCCAACGCCCTCCCGCTCTACTTCCAATGGGGCCGCAAAGACCCGTTCCCGAGGGCGATAAGCCTCAACTCGGCTTATAACGGGCCTCAGGAGGAAAGCGATTCTCCCAACGCGTTCATCCGCGGCACGAGGGAAACAGTACTGAACACGCCGGTATTCGGCAACCGTATCAAATGGAACCAGCTGCGCTCGAAACAAACCTACAACAACTCTTACGCGGTGCCGACGTCGTTCATCGACGGAACATTTATCGGATACAGCGCGGTACAGGGCGGATGGCTCACCGAAGGACACGAAAACCTTCCGTCGTTCAACCCCAACAACACTATGGAATGGCCGCTCCACGCGAACCCTTGCCCCAAGGGATACCGCGTAGCGTCACCGGAAGAACTGCAGGCCTCATTTACCGATGGAAGCAACAAGGTTTACCGCACGGAAAACAATGCAAATGTGGACACCAGCGACAGAGGTACGATATTCACCGACAAAACCAACGCGTCGCAAAGTACATGGGCTCCCAACGCGTCTTACCGCAACAACGAGGTGGGCAATTTCAGGGGACTTGGCGGCCAGGCTCTTACCTGGGCGAACAAGACCAAAGTTCTTAGCGGCGTTATCGGCAAATACGCCTACACGACGGCTTGGGACGGCAGTTACAACTCTAATAATAACGGCCGTATCTCCGGCGGACGCGCCGTAAGGTGTGTTCAGAACCAGTAAAACCATTGGAAATGTCCCGGCGGGAAAAAAACACGCGCCGTTTACCCGCCGGGGTGTTTCCCAAACCATAAAAAAAACAAATTAGTGATACGATTTAAAATATACCTGCCGCTGTTGGCATCTCTCGCGCTGGCGGCATGTCAGGGCGATCCGGACACGCCAACGCCAAAGCCTCCCGTGGAAGGCACCGAGGTCATATTCTCGGGCAGCCCGACTGAGGGCATCGGCAGCCGCACCGAACTCGGCGACGAAGTCGTAGACGGGAAGATCCCTGTCTATTGGGCCCCTGGCGATGCGCTCGGCGTGCTGACCAACTCTGTCGGAGCGACGGCTGACAACGCACGCGCGGCGCTTTCCGAAGGTGCCGGGACGCAGCTGGGAACGTTCAGTTCGTTCGGGGTTACCATGGCGGAAACGGACAATGTTTTCCATCTCTATTTCCCCCATGTAAAGGATGCCGTATTGGACACCGACCCTACGGCAGACAGCCCAATACGCGTACGTGACATCGCCACCAACCCCTACCTCGTAGGCTTGCTGCCGTCGGCACAGACGCAATCGTCGCCCAACCGCTACGACCAGTTCTCGAAATACGGCATCTCGGTGGCCGTTTCAGACCCGGCGGATAAAGGCGGCAACGTGAACTTCGTGATGAAGCACATGCTTTCCTATCTCGAAATATCGCTGTGGGGCTCGGCCGACCTCCCTGTCGGCTTCAAAATAGCGGGAATAGAGATCGTGGCCTCGGACAATACCAGCATAGCAGGTTTGTTCAGAAGCGATTTCAACGGAGTATATTCCGCTATGACCGGCCCGGCCGAAGCCTTCAGCGACAAGGTAGCAATCAACGTGCTTCACCCCCAGGCCCTGGACGCCGGCGAAGAAAACGCGCAGAAGTTCCTGGCGAGCATGCTGCCCGTAAATCTGACCAACAAAAGGCTGACCGTATACGTCAGGCTGAAAAGCGTAGACCCGGCCAACAGCATGGAATACACCTACAAACAGGATTTCAGGGGCATCGACCTCCGGTCCGGAGTTGTCAACAGGCTCGGCGGCGACATCTCGTCGTGGAAATCGACCATGCAGACGCCTGTAAGCAAAGGACTCGCGCAGATGATATCCAAGATAGGCGAACTGGAGGCACTTGCCCTTCAGTATATCAGCAGCAAGCCAGCCATAAACACGGTCAATTATTACGACAGGTATACCCAATGGATGACAGCCCAATTCCTGCGCACCCTCGAACCATCGTACAACAGCGGCAGTTGGACACTCGCGGCAGGTGCCGCCGTCACGGAGTTCAATACGATGGTACAGACCTCGCGTCCCGACCTGTATAACTATTTCAAGGACATCAACACGGCCAAGAAACAGCCTGCCATCGACCCATGGATGTATGGCGGCCTCGGACTGCAGACATACACGATGGACCTGTACCACATGATGGGAACCCTGACCGGCAACCTGTACAAACCGATGGGAGCGCCTTATCCCACCGACGGCGTAGGCTGGGGCGGCGACCTGATAACTTTCTCGGTGTATACCATCAACAACAATCCGTCGCTCCCGTCGGCAGACGCCTACAAGGCCAAGACCCTTGAGTTCATAGCCAAACCCGGCACGACATACGACATGGACGACCTCTCGGGGGACGCCGACGCCATAAACCTCGCGTTGATTGTCCGCAACGAGAATATACCGCTGACAGACGCGATGATGCTCTACTATTCGTCGCCCGACCACTACCTCAAACGTTTCACCCTCTTCCGCGCGAGCTTCGGCGACGACACCGAGTTCAAACGCCGCATAAAGATATTCGCGGCGAGAAGCACGGATGGGTTGAGTTTTATTCCCAAAATGGCCGTACAGACAATCCAAAACGCATTCTTCGGCAACGTATATCCCTCTGCCGACCAGGGTACGGGGATCAGCGACGGCTACTTCGAGTATATCGAAACCCTCTGCGAACTCGAAGAATAGGACGCGAACGATACTGCGACGACGATGCCGGTGGAAACGCCGGCATCGTTATTTATATGCCTGCCCGGGATATCCGAATCCAAAAAATGCTACATTTGCAAAAGACCCTAAAAAAACCAACCGTATGAGGTATCGGATACTTATAGGCGCGTCGTCACTGCTGGCGGCAGGCAGCGCGGCGGGAAGTGGCGCGGACACAGGCCGACACCAGGCACAGCCCGAAAAACCCAACGTCGTACTGATCCTGGCCGACGACCTCGGCTGGTCGGATATCGGATGCTACGGCAGCGAGGTAGAAACGCCGAACATAGACGCGCTCGCCAAAACAGGCGTCAGGTTCCGCCAGTTCCACAATACCTCCAAAAGCTGGCCGTCGCGCTCGTGCCTGCTCACAGGGGTTTACGCCCAGCAGAACGGCTATTACGCGACCCATACAGGTGTCCTTCAGAACAGCATTACCCTGGGCGAATATATGAAGGAGGCGGGCTACACTACACTTTTCTCGGGCAAGCATCACGGCGGCGAAAATCCCCGTTCACGCGGCTTCGACCACTATTTCGGCCTCAAAGACGGAGCGTGCAACTACTTCAACCCCGGGCTTCAGCGCCCTGGCGAGGGCGTACCGGCCGCAAAGCCGCCCCAAAGGCACTGGTGTGTGGAATGGGACGAGTTCACTCCATATACGCCCCCGGAGAAAGACTTTTACACGACCGACTACTTCACAAACTACGCCCTCAGGTGGCTCGACGAAAACAGGGATGACGGCAAACCATTCTTCCTCTACCTGGCCTACAACGCCCCGCACGACCCCCTGATGGCTTGGACTGAGGATATCGCCAAGTACAAGGACCACTATAAAAAAGGTTACGAGGCCATCCGCGAGAAGCGTTTCAAAAAGCAGAAAAAGAACGGGCTGATAGACGGCAGGTACAAGCTTTCAGAGGCCACATACCGCAAATGGGAGTCGCTCACGGCGGAAGAGCGCGATGTTGAACAGCAAAAAATGGCCGTCTACGCCGCCATGATCGACCGCATGGACCAGAACATCGGCCGGGTCATAGCGAAGCTCAAAGAGCAGGGCAAATACGACAACACCATCATCATGTTCATGTCGGACAACGGGGCCTCGGCCGAGGTTGTAGAAATCAAAAGCAGCCACGGCCCGATAGGTTCTATGACAAACTGGACGTCGCTCGGCCCCGACTGGGCCAACGTGGGCAATACCCCCCTGCGTTTTTTCAAGAACTACAGCTACGAGGGCGGCATATGCGCCCCGCTCATAGTGTCGTGGGCGGACGGGCTGAAAAACCCGGGGCGCGTATCCGACTTCCCATCACACTTCATAGACATGATGGCCACTTTCGTAGAGCTGGCCGGAGCGCCCTACCCCTCGCAGTACGGCAACCGTGATATCCTGCCCTATGAGGGAGAATCGTTCCTGCCTGTCCTGCTCGACCGCGAACAGCCCCGCGCCAAGCCCATATTCTGGGACTACAAGGACGGCCGCGCGGTGCGTGACGGCAAATGGAAAATAGTGCGCCACATATCCGAGGACGACAGGTGGGCGTTGTTCGACATCGAGGCCGACCCCTGCGAAACCATCGACCTCGCTGCCGCACATCCCGAGATCGTGGAGCGCATGAAGCAAATGTTCCTGGACTGGAGAAAGCGGGTCTATATCACCGGGAAGCCGGCAAATTAAAGCAGTTCACAGGGAGGTATTAATAAAAAACGGAACTATCCCGCGTTTCATGTTGTAGCGTTTACCGGATAAGCAACTAAACCACCATGCACTAAAGTACATGGGTTTAGTCAGAGGAATAAATTCTTCTTTCCGGGTTGCAAGGCAACACGCATCGCCTCCCTAAAGGGGCGGCGGGCTGACGGCTTGCTTCGCAAGCCGATACTAACAACAAGCCCCAATGGGATAGTCCTGCAAAAAAAGAACAGAGACGTTAGCCCGCACCGGAATGTCGTGGTGTGAAATTACCATGGCACCCTACCGGTGTTGCCGTAGCGAGTAGCGGCAAACCGCCGCTCCGCGGCGGCATGGCTTGCCTCTGGCAAGCCTCCCAACGCACGGGCCATGCAGCCGCGCTCCACGCGCGGCCTATGCGGCTCGCTCCGCTCGCCGCATAAATATCATTTCAAATAAGCGTACTTTTTATTTATCCCGGATTACTTGCCCGCCGGATAACACATCTCCAGAACCTTCCCTGCATACCTGCGGCCAAGCTCCAACTGGCCATCGCGGTTGAAATGCGTAAAGTCAGGGTTATTTTTCTCAGAAGTGGCGGGATCGAGCGTCGGCAGGCCCTCGGCACTTACCCACGCGCTGTTGTCGATGAACGTCGGGATGGTGTGCAGCATGGCGTTGAAAGCGTCCGACCCGGTCCCGCCCTCGCGCAGATATGACAGTTCACCGGCGATAAAAGGCACGTCCGGGGCTTCGAGGTCCGAACGCAGGTTGGAAACCAACTGCATGACCTGCACCGGATACTTCGACACGTCTTTCGAGTTGCCCTCGCCCTGATGCCACAGGATAGCCTTGAGCGTGCCGTACTTCATCGCCTCCCTGCACCTGCGTACAGCCTCGGAATATAGCTGCAGTTTACCGTTTCCGATGCTGGAGTATAGGTTTATCAGAGGCGCGGTCTTAGCCCACTCCTCGATTGTAGTTTCGCCCATGGCGTTCACGACGAGAAGCACGTCGCGCCCAGTTTGGGCGGCAACCGTCTCGCCGAAAGCCGTCCCGGGGTTGATCTTCTGGTTGGCATAGGTTTGCTGATTCCTGTCCTTGCGCACCGTGGAGTAACGGTTCAGCGGATTCTTCGCCTTTTCCGGCACATCGCTGCCGTTGAGCAGCCACACGCCCGGCATGATCCTCGTGGCGTCGTCGCCGATCATCGGGGCGCGCCCCGACATATTCGACTGGCCGATAAACAGGAAAATATCGTAACCGCCCTTCTGGCGTGTCTTTTCGGGTTTTGCCATCGGTTTCGGCGACGTTACATACGGACATGAGGATTGCGCCGAGGCAAAACCGGCCGCCGACATCATCAGGAATGCCGAAACGCTTGCGATAATCAGTTTCATAAGGAAAATTTCAGGTAATTATACACTATTTCACATTTATCTGTTTTGCCTTGTTACTTTTTACCATTAAATTCTTTTCCTCCTTGTCGCTCGGCCTTGAAAACAAGTTTTCAGGCTCTCGCTCCTGCGTCGGTTGCCGTAAAAAGTAACCAAAAAAGTCTGGAAAATAAGCCTCACGTCTAATTCCTCCCTTTTAGCCGGTCGCTACGGCGACCCCGGGAGAGCGTTATTATTATTTCACTTACCGACGTTCCGGTGCGAGCTAACGCCCCTGCTCTTTCCGTGTGCCGGAAGGCACTTTCAATTTCATTTTAAACACATGCGTTCCGGCTTCGAGGGCGACGCTCTTGGCGCCCTCTATGTTGTCCGGCATATGGAACGTGGCACGGCTGTTGGCCGGCACGGTCACTTCATACCTGACATTACGTCCCTTGACCTCCCATTTAGACACGAGCCTGCCGAAAGGCGTTTCCATGCTCGCCTCGAACGATGAAAGATCCTCTACGAAATTTGGGCGCAGGACAATATGCCTGAACCCCGGGTCTGCCGGATCGGGGAATATGCCGCCGAGGCCCTTGTAGAACCACGCCCCTATCTCGCCGAACATCATGTGGTTATCCGAAATGTCGCGCGTGGCCTTGAGGTCCCAGTTTTCGAGCAGAGTGGTCGCGCCGTTCGCGATCCACCAGCCCCACGAGGGATAAGTATCCTGCACGGCAACCTTATACGCATGGCCGGCATAGCCATTCTCGCTCAGGGCGTTGAGGATTGCTTTCGCGCCCAGAACTCCCACATCGAGGTGGAACCCGGCCTCTTCCACTTTCTTCGAGAGGTTGGCGGCGACCTTGGCTTTCATATCCTCCGGCACGACGCCCCATTTGAGCGGCACGCTCAGTTCGGTTTGCGAACCCGAGGCGTATATTCCCGTTTCGCGGTTGAGGAACTTGTCGTTTATCGCATTCTCGATTTTTTCAGCAAGGACCGAATAATATTCATAGTCGGCATCACGGCCTAAAAGTTTCGCGGCGTCGGCCAGAATCTTGGCGTCCACATAGAAGTAGACCGACGAGGTCAACTCTTTGTTCGAGCGGGTTTTGACAGGCACCCAGTCGCCGCGCCCCCACGAGGTGAGTCCCGACGGGCTGCGGCGGTCGACATAATCGACATACCGTTTTATGTTCTCGTAGCAATCGTAAAGCGGCTTGCTGTCGCCGTAGAACAGATAGAGGTTCCACGGGATGATGGCGATTGTGCTTGTCCAGTCGAGTCCGTTGTCGGTGCCGTAGCCCCAGCCGCCTGTCGGGATAATATCGGGCAGCACGCCGTCCTCACGTTGCTCGTCGCGGTGGTCGGCCAGCCATTTTTCGTAGAGCGTTATCCCGTCGAAATTGTAGAGCGCCGCCTCTATGGCGAAATGGCCGTCGCCCGTCCAGCCGTTCTTCTCGCGCTGGGGGCAGTCGGTAGGATAGCCCATCAGGTTAGAGAGATAGGCGTTATTGGCCGCCCGCCACAGTTTTTCTATCATAGGGTTCGCGCCGCTCACTTTGCCGATTGGCGGCACGTCGCTGTGGACGAAATAAGCCGTCAGGCTGCTTTGGTCGAGCTCTACCGGCTCGCTTGATGTGACCTCGACATAGCGGAAGCCCTTGTAGCCGAACCGCGCCTGGAACTCGTCCTCTTTTTTGCCACTAAGTATAAGTATATCGGTCTGGAATGGTTCGGCCTCCCTGTCGCCGCGATAGTAGACGTCGATGTTCGACAAATCGACACGTCCGTTCGGGTACAGCCTCTCGCCATGCCTGATCCGCAGTTCGGTACCCTCCGGCCCCCGGGCTTTTATCCTCGTCACGCCTGACATGTTCTGCCCGAAGTCGTAGACGTAGGTCTTGTCGTCTATCCTGTTGACCGACACCGCGGGCATGGCCTTCACCTTGCGGATGGGGCGCACCTGTTGGGCCGTTATATTGTTCGATGGGGCATCGCGCTTGACTGCGTTTTCCCATCCCGAATCGTCGAACCCGGGCATGCTCCACCCCTCCATCTCCAGCCGCGCGTCATAGTGTTCACCGGTGTAGATGTTGTTGTATACGAGCGGCCCTGAGGTGGTTTTCCATACATCAGCCGCCAATGGCCCGAACCAGGTCCTATCGATATAACGGCCTATCGTCCCGATGCGGCCCGATTCTTTTTTGAATCTTATTTGCATGCTCAAACTGAATGCGGGCCGGTCGCGCCACGGGGCGCGATCGAAATCCCAAACGGCTTTCGCCTGATGGTTGTACCAGCCGTTGCCCAGTACTAACCCTATGGCGTTCTTGCCCGGACGCAGATACGGCGCCACATCGAACGTTACGAACAGATTGCGGCGGTCATAACGCGTGTACATGGGATCGAGGAAATGGTCGCCCACCCTCTCGCCGTTGATATAAAGTTCGAACAGCCCGGCTGCGGCAATATAAATTTTCGCCGACCGGATGACGCTGTCAGCCGGAGTCTCGATCTCGCAGCGGAAATATGGTGCAGGCCTGTAATCCCTGTCGTGGCCGTCGGTGATCCACTTTTCTGTAAATCGATCCCATCTGCCCGGGATCGTTCCAAACTCGAACGCGTTAACCGCCGATGGGCATTCCCGGCCATTCTGATCCCAAACGATCACTTTCCAGTAATAGCGTTCCTTGCCGTACAGCCGTTTGCCGGCATAGTCGTCATATGTCACCAGCATCCTGTCCGACTCCACACGGCCCGTATCCCATATATCGCCTTTGTCTTTGACCACTTCCAGCGAATCCATACCGACAACGATCCTGTACGCGGTTTGTTTGGCTCGGCTCCGGCCATCGTCCAGTTTCCACGACAGGCGCGGGTTGAGGTTTCCTATCCCCAGCGGATTCTCAAGGTGTTCGCATTGCAGGCCGACAGGCACGCACTTTTGCGCCTTCGCCCCAATGGGCGCCAGCATAAGAATCGCCGCCGCAAGTATCGATATTTTCATGTCTTTTTATCCTTTTTTCAAATATAGGCAAATTCCGGTTATTTTCCGAACCGGTAATGGCCGATAATCTGATAGTCGAACAGGCAATCGGCCACCACCTGCCCCGCCCCTATGTTATGCACAACTTTATAGCGCTTCGACACGAGCGTCTGGGCGTCAACCACGATGCCTATGTGGGTCTGTCCGCCGCCCAACCGCCAGCAAACAATATCGCCCGGCCTGTAGTCCGCGGCATCCCTGGTTATCGGCAGCGTCGTCCCGTGACGCCCGAAGAACACCATAAGGTTCGGCACACGGCGGTGGTCGATGTTGGTATCGGTGCGCTTCAGCCCCCAGTTATTGGGATATTTCGCGAAATTGGCCTTCATATCCTCATGCACTTCTTTCTGGAGGTCGATGCCCAATTTGCGGTATGCGCGGATCACGACATCGGTGCAAACGCCCCTGTTGGCCGGCACGTCGCCGCCCGGATAGCTTATGCGGAAATAGGTAGGATCGTAGATAACGAAATCCTTCGTGAGTTCGAGTGCAGCGTCGGACAGGCGCGAAGCGAAGCCGCCCTGTCCGAATGCGAGCGTGAAAGAGAGCGCGAGCGCCGAAAGTGCCAGTAATATTTTTTTCATAAGATGTTATTTATTTGGTATTAAATATATTCTTTCAGACGCCACAGTCCCCTCGGGGCACCCGACGGCTTGCATCGCAAGTCGAAGTTATAAAAAATGCTTCCCAGCAATAATCCCCCCTATTACGCTGTCTGCCGCCGGCAAAGGGCGCAAGCGAGCGAAATGCGAGTGAAGCAGCCCGCCGCATCGGGCGGCGGCGGACTGCCGGTGTCGCTCAACGCGACACCGATAACTATATATAATGAAATACCCGGATTAATCGGTAAAACATTAGTGGTGTTATTGCGGATAAGCATTAAACAAAAGGCCGGGGATTTATCGCCCGGCCCATGCTAATATCCAAGTCCGCTCCGGACGTTAGGCTACACCATTCCGCGTAGAAGCGATGCTTCCAAACGGCACCCGGAGAGAACAGAAACGTCAGTACGCACCGGAACGTTGGAATATGAAATAACCTTTATGCCCTGTCCGTATCGCGGCAGCGACTATTTGTTCATCGTTATCAGCAATTCCTCGTTGCTGGTGGTCGATTCCATGTGCTTTTTGATCTCTTCCATGGCCTCGACCGATGTCATGTCGGCAAGGAAACGGCGGAGTATCCACGTTTTCTGGAGAACCTCTTTGCTGAGCAGGAGGTCTTCGCGGCGGGTTCCCGAGGCGATAACGTCCACTGCCGGATAAACGCGCTTGTTTGCGAGTTTGCGGTCGAGCTGCAACTCCATGTTACCCGTACCCTTGAATTCCTCGAATATTACCTCGTCCATTTTCGAGCCGGTATCTATGAGCGCCGTAGCTATGATGGTCAGCGAACCGCGTTCCTCCGTGTTGCGTGCCGCGCCGAAGAAGCGCTTCGGCTTATGCAGCGCGTTTGCGTCCACACCGCCCGACAGCACCTTGCCCGAGGCAGGCTGAACAGTATTATAAGCGCGCGCGAGGCGTGTGATCGAGTCGAGCAGGATCACAACGTCGTGGCCACACTCGACCATGCGTTTGGCCTTTTCAAGTACCATTTCGGCAACCTTGACGTGGCGCGTGGCCTGTTCGTCGAACGTGGACGAGATGACCTCGGCCTTGACGTTGCGGGCCATCTCGGTAACCTCCTCCGGGCGCTCGTCGATCAGAAGGACGATCATGTAAACTTCGGGGTGGTTGTCGGCGATGGCGTTTGCGATGGACTGGAGCAGCACCGTCTTACCTGTTTTTGGCTGTGCCACGATGAGTCCGCGCTGGCCTTTTCCGATAGGTGAGAAAAGGTCTACCACCCTGGTCGACAGGTTATTATGCCCGTTCCCAGTGAGTATGAATTTTTCGGTCGGGAAAAGCGGCGTCATAAATTCGAACTGCACGCGGTCGCGTATCATGTCGGGCCTCAGGCCGTTCACATAGTTCACTTTCACGAGCGGGAAATACTTCTCTCCCTCTTTCGGGGGGCGGATCGTCCCCTGCACGCTGTCACCCGGCTTCAGTCCCAGCAACTTTATCTGCGAGGGCGAAACGTATATGTCGTCCGGCGAATTCAGGTAGTTGTAGTCGGCCGAGCGCAGGAAGCCGTAACCGTCGGGCATGATCTCAAGGACGCCCTCGCCCTCGACAACCCCGACGAAATCGTCGCGCGTTTCCTTTATTCTGGGCACACCGCCCTCGTGCTGTTTTTGCTGTTCGCCCGGTTTGCGGCCGCGCTTGCCTTTTTCTTTTTGCTGCTCGTTTTCGCCTTCCTGCACAGCCTCTTGCACCGCTTCCTGTGCAGCCTGTCCGGCTACGCTTTCTGGGGCATCCGGCATCGCCTGCCCGGCTTCGGGGGTCGCGGTGGCGACATCGGGATAAAAGCCTGTATCGGGTTGTGCGCCGTCGAAACCGGCGTCTATTTTCGATCCGACGATGTTCTCGCCCTCGCCTTCCGGAAGCTCGCTGCCGCGCACGCGATGCTCATAGGGAGCCGAATACTCCACGGCTTCGCCGCGGCTGATGCGCCTGCGTCGGCGGCCGCCCTGGTCGCCCTGTGCGGGCTCCGAATTTTCGGCAATTTGCGCATTTTCAGCAACCTGCTCTACATCCGCGACCGCCGCCTCAACCGCAGGCACAGCCTCGGTCTTAGGCTTACGGCCCCGGCGTGAAGCGGGTACCGAACCACCTCCGGTCGCAATTTCTATGATCTTAGTTATAAGGTCCTCTTTTTTCATTTGGGCCTTGATGCCAAGCGAACGCCCGATCTCACGGAGTTCGGCAAGGCTCTTGCCCTTTAGCACATCAATATCCTGCATACAAAAAACTAACTCTATGTTTTTCTGATTGTTAACGACCGGGAAATCGGCCATCGAAAGAATTCGTGCAAATATATACAATTATCGCGAAAACACAATCTGCCCGGCTGTATTTTCTGCGAAAAACCGCCTAAGACATCATTGCGATGACGCGTTCCAGGTCTTCGGGGGTGTCCACGGCAACTGTTTCGGTCTTTACCTCCACGGTTTTGATGCGGTATCCGTTCTCCAGCCAGCGGAGCTGTTCGAGCGATTCGGCCTGCTCCAGCACACCCTGCGGCAGGCGCGTCACGGCACGCAAAACATCTGAACGCCAGGCATAAACACCTATATGCTTAAAGAATTTGTGCAGGTCTTGCCACCGGCCTGGTTCGGCGTTTCGGATGTAAGGTATCACGCTCCGGCTGAAATAGAGCGCGTATCCGTCAACAGACACGACCACCTTCGGTATATTCGGGTTCGTGATGTCCTCGCCCTCCCCGAAAGGTTTTATAAGTGTGGCGATCTCTGTGTCCCTGTCCCCGAACGCGCCTCTTATTTTGTCGAGGTGTTCTTCGGCGATGAACGGTTCGTCGCCCTGTATATTTACCACCGCGTCGAACGCCTGCCCTGTCGCCTGCTCTATCTTCGCCAGCGCCTCGGCGCATCTGTCGGTACCGCTTTTATGCTCGGTCGAAGTCATCACGACACGTCCCCCGAACTCCTTAACAGCTTGTTCGATACGTTCGTCGTCGGTAGCTACCCAGCAGTCGCCGAAGTAATCCGAAACACGTTCGTAGACATGCTGCACCATCGGTTTGCCGCCGATCTGCGCCAAAGGTTTGCCCGGGAAGCGGGTCGAAGCATAACGGGAAGGGATTATCGCGAGGAATTTCATTCGGGTTGTTTTGTTTGGTAAAGGTCGTGTTTTTTTACGAAATTCCTATCTTTGTTTCGATGAAAACAGACAGGGAAAAATTAATCGGCGTTTTCGTGCGGCTCGGCGAGCGGCTGGAGGCCTTTGGGCAGGACGGCGTGAGCCGTGAAGCCATCGCACGCGCGGTTCGCAAAAACGGCTGGTTTACCACCGACGGGATTGCAACGGCAGTCGCCAATATCCGCCACACGATGCTATCGGAGGAGGCGTTGCGGAAATGGGTCGCGGCCTATGATATCGTTGCGGCGCCAAAAGATGTGGGCGTAATCATGGCCGGGAACATTCCTCTGGTCGGCTTTTTCGATCTGCTGTGCATCCTCGTCAGCGGCCACAGGCTGTTCTACAAGGTCTCGTCCAAAGACGCGGCGCTTATGGAGCATATCGTTTCACAACTTAAGAACATAGACTCGGGGCTGCCGATAGAAAAACTTGAAAACCAGCCGCTTTACGCCATAATCGCCACCGGGAGCGACAACACGAACCGCTATTTCCGCAGTCGTTACGGGCAAATTCCAGCCATTTTTCGCGGCAGCCGGTCGTCGGTCGCCGTACTTAACGGGAATGAGACAAAACAGGAACTCTCCGGGCTGGCCGACGATATTTTCACATACTCTGGGCTTGGCTGCCGAAACGTCAGCCACCTTACAGTTCCGGCAGGTTACGATTTCGGCACACTGACTCAGGTGCTCGACAAATGGGAAGGCGTGAACCCGAAATACCTGAACAACCTGCGCCAACGCAGCTCGATGCTGGCCGTGGAGGGCCGCCAGCACATCCGGGGCAACCACTACATCCTGCGCGAAGACCACGAATTCCCGGCCTACATAAGCGAGATAACGTGGCACGCGTCGGGCGGCCATGAGGAAACGGAGCGCTGGCTCGCGGCCAACGACAGCAGGATACAATGTGTAGCGGGCATGACGGCCCACCCCCGGGGCGTGGCTTTCGGACATTCTCAGTCGCCAGACCTGACCGACTACCCGGATGCCGCGGACGTGATGGAATTCCTGACGGCGCTATGAGGGACACAATCTGACTTTGTAATTCAAACAAACACTTTCCAGCGCTTCCACCTTGTGGTCCCGTGGGCCTTCAAAAAAAGCAAAAAAGAATTAAACTACCCCGCCAACAAGTTCCGGGCTAGAGCAAAGGCTGCGGTTGCCGCAGACAACCGCCATTTCCGGCGGCACGACGCCAGAGGCGTCGCCCCCCGGCGGCCGGAAATGAATACAAAACACCGCAAAACAGAGGATCCAACCCATAAAGATTAAAAAAATAGTTCATAAAAAACCTATATTTGCAGAATACAGGATACGCCTCGGCAATCTTCGACAACAAGTACTCGCGATTGCACTCGGCTTTCACTATATTATGTAAAACCACTTAAAAACACTACCTAAATATGTCGGCAATATACAGGCTCAGGATGCTGAGCGACGAGAACGACAATTTTCTGCGCGAGTATGAACTGGAGGGCAGCGACACGCTGCTCGACCTGCACGCGTTCATTTCCGAGGACCTCGGCTACGACAGCGACGCTGCCGTTTCGTTCTTCGCTTCAGACGCGCAGTGGAACAAACTGGCCGAGTTCACGCAGATGG
The DNA here is from genome assembly GCA_031552235.1 of Tidjanibacter sp. Classification (GTDB taxonomy): domain Bacteria; phylum Bacteroidota; class Bacteroidia; order Bacteroidales; family Rikenellaceae; genus WRDF01. Next base: position 29,424 of record JAVBMR010000010.1, read on the forward strand.
ACATGGGCGAAGGCGGCCCCGTGCCGATGTACGAAGTGACGCTCGCCCAAATACTCGACCTGCCGCAGGCAAGGCTTATCTACGTGTTCGACATGTTCAACGACCGGGCCATGTACCTCGAATCGGCAGGCTCGTTCGAGGCCTCAACAGGGGTGTCGTACCCGCGCGTAGCGGCATCGGAAGCCGACGCACCCGACCAATACGAGCCTTCGGACGCTGCCGGCGGCGATTCGATATTCGACGAGGCGATGGGCGAGTTCGGCAGTTTCGAGGGGGACGAATCCTACGAAGACGAGTTTTAGGTCGCTGCGCCCTAAAACTCAAACTGAAATATCCGCTTTGATATTGCCTGTGTTTTGTTCGATCAAGCGACCCCGATAGAGCGTAAAGGTTATCTCACTTCCCAACGTTCCGATGCGAACCGGCGTCACTGCTCTTTCTTATAGGTGAGGGGCTTCACGCCCCCCGACTTTACGCTAAGGGCCGGAGCCTGACTCCGTGCCATGGAAATGACCAGTGTGCCGGAAGGCACCCTCCGCTGGCTGAAGGCCGGAAAAACCGAACAAGACCAAAAATGATTACCAAAGAAACAACATTGAAATCAAACATGACCATTCATGCCCACACGCACTAAAACGCTCGTAGTAATCGCCGGACCGACGGGTTCCGGGAAGACCGACCTCGGCATCGCCGTAGCCGGGCATTTCGGATCGCCGGTCGTCTCGGCCGACTCACGGCAGGTGTTCCGCGGGATGCCGATCGGCACGGCACAGCCCGATCCCGAGCAACTCGCTCTGGTCAGGCACTACTTCGTGGCGTCGCACGACATAACCGAGCCGTATACGAGCGGTCAATACGAAACCGAAGCACTCGGATTGCTTGGCAAACTCTTTGAGAAACACGACATTGTCGTAGCTGTAGGCGGTTCGGGGCTTTACATCGACGCGCTTTGCGGCGGCCTCGACGCCATCCCAAAGGGCGACCCGAGGATACGGGAACAACTTGTGGCAAGGCTCGAAAAGGAGGGGCTGCAACCGCTGGTTGAGGAACTCGCCAGACTCGACCCCGTGCATTACGAAAAAGTCGACAGGCAAAACCCCAACCGCATCATCCGCGCACTGGAAGTGTGCCTGCAAACCGGACTGCCCTATTCCTCATTCCGCACCGGACGTACTAAAATGCGGGATTTCAACATTATAAAGACAGGTACGCTTATGGACCGTGCCGAGCTTTACAGACGCATCGACCTGCGCGTGGACAAAATGATGGAGGCCGGGCTGGAAGAAGAAGCGCGGGCCCTGTACCCCCACCGCGCGCTGAACTCGCTCCAAACGGTCGGTTACCGCGAACTGTTCGAATATTTCGACGGCCGCATATCGCGCTCCGAGGCCGTTGAGCTCATCAAGCGCAACTCGCGCCGCTACGCCAAACGCCAGATGACCTGGTTCGGCCGCGACGAAGAAATACGCTGGCTCGACCCCCTGCAACCGCAGGCGGCGATAGAATATATAGAAACGATGCTTAAAAAATCATGACGGCGACTTAAAGCAAAAAAATAAACTGTATTCAATAAAAATCCGATAAAACAAATGAGCACAAAAATACTTTTAGCCGTAATGTTAACCGCTTTCTCCGTTAATTGCGGACAGGGGAACAACAATAACACCAATAATAAAGACTCGGCCATCGTAAATAATGACGGTGGAAGCGGCACAGAAAACCGTATTCAGAATAGTGTCCTGACCTTGCCTCTGAGTAGCGAATTCGAACATGAAATATACTACATACCACATGAATACCTACTGCATGGAGAAGATTGGACTTGCGGGGAAGGGGAAATGCTGCGATACGTACCGTTGCCGTCCAAAGAAGATATACAAGTAATATTGGTGCCTATGGACTGCGGTGACTTTTCGTATAGATTTTATTTGTTAACAGTCAAAAACAATCAAATAACAGGTAATTTATATGTGGAAGGCGAATGGTTTGAACCGGGAGATTCTCAGGAAGATTCGGTAGAAACCACGCGATTTGAGATTTCCAAAAACTATATCATATCCGTATTTACAAAACTTGAAGGCAAGGAAACAAAAAAGCGATACGAAATAGATAAGAACGGAGCAATTGAGGAAATCTGAGTTGTGATCCTGTTATAACCAAACGGAATTGCCCCTTTTACTGATGTAGTATTTTTTCGGATCGCCTTACGATCCGGCGGCCCGCCCTAAGGGGGCGGAAGGCGGGGCCGCTTAATTATTTCACATACAAACACCGTTAAAAAGGGTAATCCTGTAACTAAAACATTATCCAATATGAAACCAAAGATCTTAATGCTGGCGGCAATGTTCGCCGCGGCATCGACAGCGTCGCCCGCAGGCGCGCAGCAGTTGAAAAACATCAATCTCAACCAGCCCGACATGACACGCAGGGCGACATTGATGAAAGCCTTCGAAGACCGTCGGTCCACGCGCGAATTCTCCACGAAGGAACTTTCGCTGCAAGACCTGTCCGACCTTCTCTGGGCTGCCAACGGCTACAACAGGCCCGTCGAGAAAAAACGCACCGCCCCCACAGCCATGAACAAGCAGGAAATCGACGTTTACGCATTCACTAAAGACGGCGTCTATCTCTACGACGCGGAGGCGCATGAATTAAAACATATATCCACAACCGATGCCCGGGAGTACATCGCCGCCGGGCAAGCGTTCGCGAAAGACGCCCCGGTAGCGCTTCTCATAGTATCGGACATGGGCAAATTCGGCAACGCAAGCGCCCATGCGGCTGCCATGTCGGCGGTCGACGCAGGCATCGTATCCCAGAATATTTCGCTCTTCTGCGCCGGTGCGGGACTCGCCACCGTACCGAGGGGAACGATGGACAAAGGCAAAATAGCCGACCTTTTAGGCTTCGACGACAAACAGGTACTGCACGTCAACCATCCCGTGGGGTATATGAAGTAGATTCCCCGCAACCCTGGGAGGGGTTTGGTATTTGGGAAAATTATTGTACTTTTGATGCCGTTGAAGCAGGCGATACCGACCGGTTGACCCGAATTTGATATGGATGCTTTAACGGCAAATGTTGCCCGGATGGTGGAATCGGTAGACACGCCGGACTTAAAATCCTGTGGACAGTAATGTCCGTGCCGGTTCGATCCCGGCTCCGGGTACCAAAACAACAAGCAAAAGCCCTGAACTTCAATCAGTTCAGGGCTTTATTATTTATTTTACCGGCACATTACTGGCAAAAATCGGATTTTAGGTGAATTTAGAAGCTGCTTCCCCTTAAAATCCCCTGAACTTTATCCAGAGTTTCGCGAGCGTCCATAATGCTGCGGCGATCGACACCGCCATAAACCACCAGTAACTTTTCGGGATATGCCGTCGCTCGACCATTTCCTTAACATAGACATCACGGTATACTATCGAATCGTTGCGTTCGTGCAACTCGGTGTCTTTTAACTGAATAGTGGCAGGAAGCGAGGCTCTTTTATTCTCAAGCGTATGCCGCAGAAAGCCATCCTCTAACCATGCCTCTGAAATGGCGACGCTGGTCTCCAAGTGAGAGCTGTCCTTTTTCACCTGCTCCAGCACCTCAATCGGCACCTCTACAAAGATGGTAGTATCGCGCAATTTCTCGATATATTCTTTATGGTGGACCGTGCGCACGCTGTCGGTCCGGTGGCTTGCGATGGGTGTTATACGTGGGCAGCATGATGCCAACAAGAGCGCTGCTGCCGTAATTACCAAACTATTCTTCATAATACTAACGAACCTCATTTTATGCTCTTTATAAATAGTTCCCACCCGGCGCTCACATCTGCCGTCACGGCTGGCACGCCGTTCTCCACGCGCGACATAGCTGCCACTATGGGCACCATTACATCGCTGCATGTGGCCGTTATCTTCGAGTCGGGCCCTACCCCAGCCCATACCGACACAGCTTCGATATACTTGTCAGTATGGTTCTCCACAGGCGGCGCGTAGCGCGTTATCATCTCGCGAAGGGAGTTCAACCTGTGCCGTTTCTGGTAAGTATACAGCAGCATGAACATCGCGCGGTAGCCGTAGGCCATACTCTGAAACTGTTTAAACGCCTTATCTGTCGAAGGCTGTATTTCGCCTTGATATTCTGTTCCCGAGCAACGTATGTTGCCCGGATTGTTATTCTTCAGTCCCCTGCTCATTTTTGTTGGTTTTAAAATATTCGGTAAGTCGGTGCAGTTCATTTTTGTCTGCCATCTTCATTATCTCGTTTATCAGCCTTGCCGTTTCCTGATAACGCCCTTTGTCCTTGTCGTTGGCCTTTTCGTAGATCGATTTCAACTCTATAGCCCCCGCGAAAACGGCACCGATGAGCGTCAGCGCAGGAAAAAGCGGCACATTGAACGAAAGTTGCGGGTTGAGATGATAGAACGAGAGTATCTGCATTACGTCTATCACAGTCAGCACCAACAGCATATTGAAGTACGAGGCCAGTTTATCCACCGTCTTGCGCAGTCCAAACGAGGAACGGTACTGCCCCAATTGTTTTGCTTTGCGCAGGCCCGACCACAGGTCGAGCATCACGGCAAGTATTACTGCCATATAAAGTATAACTATCAATGTGATCTGTCCGCCAAGTTCGCTTATGGCCATGTTAATTGTTTTGGTAAGGAATTGTCCTTTGATCTCTGTCATTTTGTTTTGTTTTTGATTTATAATACCGGCGTCTTTTACGCCGGGGCTGCGGAACTCCAACCTGCCATCCCGGGCAGCAGATTGTCATAACCGGGGTCCGATTGTCATGATGGTTGGTCAGGGTGGGCTTCCGGATTCCCAGCCGACTTCTACCATCAATCGGACAGCGACACAAAATTACTGGTTACCAACCTCCGATTACTCATTTTACCCCTTGACTTTTTGACACTTTCATTATTATGCTGGCGCCATAGCAAAGATTTTTTTGTATATTTCATCGGACACGAGGTCAATAAAACCCACTCAAAGACCCTCGCAAGGCATATGTAAAGATACGCAACACAAAGATTGACAGCAAGGTGCCAGGACTATACTTACTGACAATTTCAAGATACTAAAACGCATACAATATTGCAATGAATGAATAAACCGATTCCCTCAACCTCAAAACATGGTGCGTCCAGGCATGGAAGCTCGCTTTGATGGGATGCTCAATACTTCGCGGGGATTTGCGGTACTACTAAAAAACAAAGTCCGGGTTCGATCAAGATATCATACCATTGATCTACGACCGGAACACTAAGTTTCGTTAATCGAAAATTCGGCAATTTAGACGCCTGTATCCTGACTTATAGTATAAAGAAAAGAGCCTGCCCGAATAATTCGAACAGGCTCTTTTTCGCGGAATCCGAATGCTTAATGTCCACAGTTCATCGCCGACTACGCACCGGAATATCGCACGTTCTCCGTCAGAAATGGCTACTGTCATGCCTGGCTCTTTATATTCTTCTACCCTGACCGCCTTAAAGTAGCGGATCAAAACCATCAGTTAACGACAGCGCCTACCGAGTAGACCAGTTGTGATTTGCTTTCAAAATTGTATCTTTGACATATCAGACACATCTGCAAAGCATCAAGTAATGGTTTCATTTGAGTTGTGATTTGCTTTCAAAATTGTATCTTTGACATATCAGACACATCGCGTTATCAAGAGCGCCGACAGGGTAATAAGTTGTGATTTGCTTTCAAAATTGTATCTTTGACATATCAGACACATCGAGTCCCAGATAAAAGCGCTTTCCGCCCGTGTTGTGATTTGCTTTCAAAATTGTATCTTTGACATATCAGACACATCTTCTCCGCGTATCGCCCGACCGGACGTACTGTTGTGATTTGCTTTCAAAATTGTATCTTTGACATATCAGACACATCTGTTTCATCGGTATTTGTTGCTGGATTTACGTTGTGATTTGCTTTCAAAATTGTATCTTTGACATATCAGACACATCGACCCACGAATATCAACTCTCCGTCAACGTGTTGTGATTTGCTTTCAAAATTGTATCTTTGACATATCAGACACATCAATCGCGCCTTTAATCTGACACAGATCATTGTTGTGATTTGCTTTCAAAATTGTATCTTTGACATATCAGACACATCACTCGAGAGGCAAAGAATTGAAAAGTTACTGTTGTGATTTGCTTTCAAAATTGTATCTTTGACATATCAGACACATCCAAGTTTGCCCACACTCGGCGCGGCTACACGTTGTGATTTGCTTTCAAAATTGTATCTTTGACATATCAGACACATCAGCATAAGTCCCATATAGCCTTCGCCACGGTTGTGATTTGCTTTCAAAATTGTATCTTTGACATATCAGACACATCGCTAATACATTGTCTGTAACAACAACACTCGTTGTGATTTGCTTTCAAAATTGTATCTTTGACATATCAGACACATCGTTGTAAGTTTTAAGTTGAGTACCGCTCCGTTGTGATTTGCTTTCAAAATTGTATCTTTGACATATCAGACACATCCGGGGGCTTGGATTACCCAAGTGGGCGATAGTTGTGATTTGCTTTCAAAATTGTATCTTTGACATATCAGACACATCGATAGAGGTTTCATTTACATAAGACTTGCCGTTGTGATTTGCTTTCAAAATTGTATCTTTGACATATCAGACACATCTATTCTTTGCGGTAGCGTTCGAGAAAGCGGGTTGTGATTTGCTTTCAAAATTGTATCTTTGACATATCAGACACATCAAAATAAAAAAGCAACGCTCGGCTGTGCTGTTGTGATTTGCTTTCAAAATTGTATCTTTGACATATCAGACACATCAGTCGAAAGGCAAAGAATCGAGAAGCTACTGTTGTGATTTGCTTTCAAAATTGTATCTTTGACATATCAGACACATCCGTCATTGATTTTGTCAGTCTTATTAAGCAGTTGTGATTTGCTTTCAAAATTGTATCTTTGACATATCAGACACATCTATCGTCCGCTTCGGTGTCCGTCGCTTGCTGTTGTGATTTGCTTTCAAAATTGTATCTTTGACATATCAGACACATCTACAGCCCACCAACAATTCGATCTTCTTATGTTGTGATTTGCTTTCAAAATTGTATCTTTGACATATCAGACACATCAATAAAGCCGATTGGGAATGAAAAACGAATGTTGTGATTTGCTTTCAAAATTGTATCTTTGACATATCAGACACATCTATAGTCTGTCGAGCCTGCGCGAGAGTCAGTTGTGATTTGCTTTCAAAATTGTATCTTTGACATATCAGACACATCGTGTTGCTGTTCCAGGACAAGACGCCGATGTTGTGATTTGCTTTCAAAATTGTATCTTTGACATATCAGACACATCAGGGTCATCGAGTAGTTCCATTTGACGGGCGTTGTGATTTGCTTTCAAAATTGTATCTTTGACATATCAGACACATCACATCACGTCAAACACAGTCAAGATCAACAACTTACAGACTATCTTAGGATTAAAAAATGAGGTTGTGTCAGATAACAAAACTCGCCATAGAAGCGAGTTTTGTTGTTTTGTGCTACCGGCAAGCGTTAAAAAAGGTCCAATTGTTGAGGAATATCCCGCTCCACGACCCGATTTAGTCCTGAAAAAATTTCCATTTGCCCGAACTGTTTATCAGTAATGCATATAATCCCCACTTGACCGGCTGGCGGCAGCGAGGCTTTAACCCTTCGGATATGTACATCGGCATTTTCACGCGATGGGCAATGGCGTATGTAGATTGAGAATTGAAACATCGTGAAGCCGTCACGCACGAGTTGTTTGCGAAATTCGGCAGCCTGTTTCCGCTCCTTTTTCGTCTCGGTCGGCAGGTCGAAAAATACAAGTACCCACATGATTCGATATTCTGAGAAACGTTCCACTACATTTCGGGATAGAGAATTTTTCGGTTCTCGCCACTGAAACATTTGTAAAGCGACGAGGTGGTTAGCCCCACGGCGATCATCAGCGGGCTTCGTTGGCCGCCTATCATAACATCCATTACCGGTAATCCGAGCAATTGTGCTTTGGCATCTTTATCCAGCACCTCGATCCCGCTGTCGAACATCGCCACGACCATCCTGTCCACATAAGGACGATACGGCTCCATAATGTCATCGGCCAGACAGTAGGCATTGTAACGATTATGGTGATGAATGCCAAGCGTGGGCAACAGTCCGCTCGAAACCAATCCCCTGGCGACGATGGCACGCAAAATGGCATATCCGTAATTCAGCAAGTTGTTTGGCGGATCGCCTTCACGATTTCGCCGGAAATCGGCAAACAAATTCGCCCAATAATATGCGGCGGCACGGGCTTCCATGTTGTCTGCATCGCCACTGCGCACCTCTTCCACCCATCGAAGCATATTCCGCACCTCCACGCCCCTGCACTCTTTCAGTACAATGGCCTGATTGTAGACTTTTGCCTGAACAGTCTGCTGCCAAAGCTGTTTTTTTAATGGCAGGGATGCGTCCAGTTGCTCTCGGAAACGCTCGTTCTGGGTAGTGTTTCCACACAGCGGCAACATCAGACCCACAGGCATTCGGCTACTGTCGCAGGTAATAACGGCAGAGTTGTTACCAAGCAGGGCTTCCAAGGCGCCCTGTGTAATGGTAATCTGTTTGTTGTCCAATACGACAATACCGATATCTTCAACAGGGACAGTCCTCGTACTTTCAGCCTTGAACGTATCGGGCAGCTCAGCGTTTTTTTCAACTTCGGGCAACTTGATGACCAACTGGTTGTCTTTCAAACCAAGATACGCCGGATTGCCGAAATATAGAGTTCGTTTGATCATTACATGACTTTTTAGTATTCGCCGACGGCTACAATCTGACCGATATGGTTTATGCGGACTTTAACTATGTTCTCAATGCCATTTAGACCCGATCTAATCCAGGTTATTCCTTTAAGCGACCCCGTATTTTCCACATTAGTCTCAAGATGGTGTCTGAAAAAATAATCTTTTGTGGCAACCTTCTGTACTCTGAACAAATTCGGACTAATCCGCGCATAGTTGTCGGGGTCAAGCAAATCGACCGCTTTGGGATCAAACGTCATGACTTCTTCCGTAATAATCTCGCTCGTTTCTTCGTCCATCTTCTCGCGTTTTTCAATTCTCGGAAAGACAAAATACTCGTTTTGTTTCATAGTAAAAATCAATTGCCAACCATCGCTTGCCCGATACATTTTATCGATTATCGGCAACCCTTGGTTACGCTGGGCGACGGCTTCGTAGAATGAGACCACTTTTTCCTGCAATTCATATTTATCATTGCCTTTTTCGTCCCGCTCATGGGTCCCTTTTTTATCCAGCACAGGCGCACGATAGATTGCAACATGATGATTGTTGGAAGTGCTGACAAAATCCACAGGTTGCTGATTGCCGTTCTTATCCAAGATCGGCGAACCATCTTTGTCGCGTTTATTATGGATGGCTTCGGCATTGCTAATGCCGGAAATGGTTACTCGCCTGATAGCGATTCCCTTTTCTTTGTTAAGCCAAATTGGATTTTCGTCGAGATTGGAGAATGCTTTTTGGCATCGCCTCCGTATTCCGCCAAACGCGCCTCCAGTATCCGCGCAGCTCCCTTGTCAATGACCTTATCTATCCGCAGATCGGGTGAAACCTCTTTGCGTATGGTATAGACCGTTTTGAAGGACACTGTTCTAACACCCCTTTTATCTTTGACGTCATATTGTTTCAGACTGCCGTAAATGGTTTCATTATGTAGTTGCCCCCGCGGGGTGAGTTGTATTTTTTTATTTGTCCCGCCTCTCTTTTTCGTAGTGTTCACGTTTCGGGTAACGACTTTATTCTTGGTTTTTATGGAGACCAGCGTATTTTCCAAATGTTTTTTTGCTTCAACCCGGAACTCACCGAGCGGGATAGGCGGCTTCACCCTACCGTTTTCCATACATGAAGCCTTCAGGGCATAGGCGTTGGTGCTGGGAGTAAGGCTTGTATTCAGATTATTGAACAGTTGAACCAGAGCATCTTTCGTGAATGCCACTGTCAGAGCATCCATTGCATGATGGCGGTGGTCGTTGCGTTTTGTCCAGTCCTTGATTCTGCCGAGACGTTTGCCTTCGCGGTTTTCTTCATAATATGTCAGCCCCAGCCGGTCGTATTTATCCCAATTCAATTCCTTCATCACATCGACTAACTGCCAGTCCTCACGCAACGCATCTGTGATTGAACCCGTTGTAGAAACAACGCGTTTAACCAAATCACCAAGTATAGTTTTGGCATATCGGGTAATGTATTGGGTGTTGCCCAGGTCTCGATTGAGAAAGCCTTCGGGAATATCTTTCTCCTCCATCTTCAACTTGTTATACTTGGTGCGTTTTATAGCGCCCTCCTTAAACAACGTTTCGATACGGTTCAGATAATCTTCCGCCTTGTCGCTGCCGTATTTATCCTTTACAAAGTCGAAAGCCGTCCTGCTCCCTTTCTCAAGGTTTATACTTCTTAGCTCCAATGTTTTATTGGAAAAGCTGTCGTCGAACAGCCGCGCTTGCGGAACGATATGCTCGATGTCGAAATCACCGCAAAACAGGGTTGTCGGTGAAATATAAGTATTGGAGTATAACGTCTTATAGCCGTTGCCTTTCAACTCCTCATACAACCTGTAGCGAATGATGTCGGCTCGACCGATATAAGTCAGGCTGAACGGTGGCCGTTTAAGGATCTCCCTGTATTCATCATATGCCTTTGTCGTTTCAGCAATAGATTTCGTCAATTCCACACGCTCTTTGGCACTCTTCTTCAGTTCGCGCGCCAACTCGATACGGATTTCATCAGGTTTGCCATAAGTATCGATGATGGTGTTTATGACATTGATCATCTGATTGAGAATCTTCTCGACCACCGGATTGCGCAGAGAGTTTTTCGGTAAAATCTCCAACCTGTCCTTATAGATTCTATTTTCAATCTCTTCTTTTTTCAGCGATGAACGCGAGTGTCTATAGCCGGCATATTCGCAGGCTACGTCGTATTTATTACCGTCTTTCAGATGGGGCAGGATCTTGCCAATAGCCTTGGATGACAGACTGCCATAATCGTCGGCAAAAACGATGTTGGCCAATTTCACGGCGCATTCTTCTCCGAAACGTGTCGTAAGCCGGTTTACCAACTTCTTATTGCCCGTGTTCGAATTGTCACCCTCGAAAGAGTAGAGCAGATGCCAAAGCGCATAGATGTCTTCCTCCGACAGTTCGGCAACCCGGGGACAAGCCCCGATCATTTTCGAGCGCGTTGTATCGCCCTGAATATCTTTGAAATTAAGATCGACACCCTTGGAATTACCGATCAAAAGATTCAACGCCTCTGTTTTTGTCAGTTTTTCCTTTACAGTCAACTCCTTTGCCAACAATTCTTTTTCTTCCTGATAGAGTTCCCTTTTGCCGTCCGGCGTCGAGATTTCCAGATTGTTCAGGGTTTGCCAAATCCTGAACTCCTGAAATAACGGCGAGGAGCGGGGAATAACACGACTGCCGACGGTTTTTATTTTTCTTTTCCCATCGACCTCCACCTCTATCTTCCGGCTTTCGAACTCACAGAACGCGATTAATCCCTTTTGACTTTTAAGTTGTCGCTGATAAAAAATAACGATATCTCTGATTTCGTGCTTTAAATCCGCAGTCAATTCCGAGTGAAATTTCGCCTGCGTCTCCCATATCGTGTCGAACTCGTCCAGGTAATCCTGCCGATAAAAGACCATATTCCGCAGGCCCGCATTCGGATTACCGTCTAACAGCGCCATCTGATATTGTCCGACAGTTTGTCCTTTAAAGAATAGTTCTTTACTTCTGTCCGAAATAGCTCCGAGATAACCACTCGAACCATTTATTTGCCCATTGATTTTTTGCAGTACGACCGCCAAATTTTCCAGATCCATTTTCTCTGTCAGCGCCTTGACCCGCCACACGAAATTCTCCTTTTTTAATTCTTCGCCCTTTGTCGTTCGAGGCATACCGACAATAGCGAACGGTTCTTTGCAGATCGCCCAAGTTGCCTTTTCACTCTTACCTTGCAGGTTTTCTTTCAATTCATCGGTCAGAATTTCAGGATAATACCCGCTCTGTCTCGCCCATATCTTGTCGAATTCAGACCGCAGGTCGGAGCGGTAAAAATCAGGAAGATCCTTTTCCCCCGCCTGCAAAAGTTGTAAACACAATTGTCCCGGAGTTAGGTTTGTGTCGTAAAGTCGTTTTGCGACTTCCATCCCGTCGATCAGTGCACCTTCTTCCGACCCTTTGGCTTTTCTGGAACTTTTATAACCGCGTTTTTTGTTGATCATTAGCAGTACACGGGCAAATTCTTCGAGAGATATTTGCTCGGCAGCCGCTTTTGCCCGAAGTCGGCAGGTCTCGAAAGTCGTGCGATTGCCAGTCTCCGACAAAATCGTTTCATCCGAGATGAGGCTATGTGCTTTCAATATCCCGACAAGGTTCTCACGCCGTAGTTTATATCGTTGCAGATTGCGGCGCATGCTACGCTTGAGAGTACGATCGGCATTGGTTGTTATGCTTTTACCCCTATCGAAATTTTGTTGTTCATCCACGGCCAAGGGATTTACACGAACCCCGAGCCGAATAATTGAAGATTTCTCTTCCTTGTTTTCTGCTTCATTAACCAACGCCCATCCGATGCTGCTTGTGCCTAAATCGAGACCTAATATTTTCTTCATAGCCCAACAGTTTGTTGTTCAAAGATATAAAATTATTGCATTTTTATTGCATGGAATTGCTTTCCGCAAAAACAATCATTACATTTGCAGAACAATTTTGAAGCAAATCGCAATAAGGATTATTCCGTTGTGAAAACATTTGGAGCGGGGCGGCATTGAGAATGTCCGCCTCGTTCTTTTGTACGATAGCTGGTAAATTTTGACTGCTTAACTTGTGCAGGCGCTGAATAGACTATCATCATTATCTTTTTTGGGAGAAGCAGGCAATGGGCTGCTTACCCAAACTCAAGAATTTTCTTTCCTGCTTCCGATTGTTTCGTGGCTCTCTCGCTTTTCACAATGATACGGGCATTCGGATTACATGCAAAAAACATTGCGGCTTTAATACGGCATTTATCCCGCATTCGGTACCCCGCCCCATATATTAAGATATATTTTAATGCGCCCTAAGAGAACATTCAAACAACTTGGCGCAATTCTTGATTATGGAAATATTACCGGTATCCGGCAGTTAGCTATACAACATAAAATATTAAAAATCAATCGAATGAAAAGAATCATTATTCTTCTGGCCCTTTTTGCGGCGCCTGTGTCCCGGGCCAGCGCACAGAAAGCCGATTCGGTAAGTTTGTACATCCTCAAAAGGATGGAGGCAAGCATCGGCAACCTGAAATCCTTCTCGATGCAGGTTACGACCACCTACGACATGAACACCGAAGGCCTCGGGCTTGTCAAGTACAGCGAAAACGCGCATGTACGCGTACTGCGCCCCGACAGGATGGCCGTCGAGCGCCACGGCGACAACGGACGCCAGTTCATCGTCTACGACGGCAAGCAGGCCCAGGTCTACAACCGCGGCGGCAACACATACGCGCGGCTTAAATTTACGGGGACTGTGGCCGAAATGATCGACTCTCTGAGCCGCGGCTACGGGATCGACTTCCCGGCAGCCGACATACTCTATCCCGACTTCGTGAACGACGCGGTCGTGACCTCCACGCAGATCGCCTACCTCGGCATCACGCAGATCGACGGCAAGGACTGCTTCCATATCGCGGCGGCAACCCCCGAGAGGAACTGGCAGATATGGATCGGCGACGACGCACTGAACCTCCCGATGCGCCTTGTGATAGTCTACAAGCAGAACGACGGCTGTCCGCAATACCAGGCCGATTACCGCGACTGGAAGCTGAACGAAACCGAGAGCGACGCCGTTTTCGATTTCATCCCCGTTCCCGGGGCGCAGGAAGTCCCGCTGAAACCATCATCTACGAACGAATAAATATGACAGCCATATGAAAAAGCTCATTAACATATCCTCGGTCGTGATCATACTGGGTCTGTTGCTGGCAGCGCCCTCGCAGGCACAGCGCCTCGGCCACATGCGCATGGCCCCGGCCCCGCGCCCCATGCCCCATCCCGCTCCGCGTCCCGTGCCGCACCCGACACCGGCCCCGCCTCCGGTGCCTCCTCCTCCCCATCCGGCGCCGGCGCCGCACCCCTATCCGCCGCATCCATACCCGGCTCCGCGTCCCTACCCTCCGCCTCCCGTACCGCATCCATACCCACATCCCTATCCGGTGCCTGTTCCCGTACCAGTAGTTCCGATGCCTTACGCATGGCATCCGTACTACCCTTATTACTGGGGCCCCGACTGGCATGCGATAGGCTGGGCCACGGCCGCACTGGCCACGACGGCTGTAGTGGTAACGGTAGTGGACGCCGCTGCGTCCGACAATAAGTCAAGCGACAAGTCGTCGTCAAAGCCAACGACATATTATTATGACAACGGCGTCTTCTATGCGCCTTCGGGCGACGGTTACATCGTCATAGCCGCACCCATCGGGGCGGAGATCAAGAACCTGCCCAAGGGATACATAACCGTATCGGTATCGGGCGTGACGTTCTACTATTACGGCGGCACATTCTATTCTGGCGAGAACGGGTCATACAAGGTTGTCCCGGCACCTGTAGGGGCCATAGTCACCGTATTGCCCCAGGGAGCTAAAGAGGTCAAGAAAAAAGGCCAGAAACTGATGGAGTACGAGGGCACGTACTACCAACCGATAATGCAGGACGGCAAAGACGCCTACCAGGTAATATCGGTGTCGTAGCTCACAATTATCCGCAGGCAATTAGGCCGCCCCTTTCCAGGGGCGGCCTAATTTTATGGAAGAGGGTGCAAAACATAACCATATACCCACATAATACATTGACAACCTATACGTTGCACTCAGGTTATATAACCATAGTTTTTTGTTTTCAGTGAATGCGCTCCCTATCTTTGCAATTGAAAGATCGACCCACGGACAACAATTAGAAGTCATTCGCCAAACCCTAAAAACCAATCGTCATGAAAAAGAAACTGATCCTACTCTTCGCGGCCTGCCTCGCAACCTTTGGCCTCGCCGGCGCACAAAACCTGAAAATACAGGGAGCATGGAAAATGCTCGAACGCAACGGCCAGAAAGTGCCGGCACATCTCTCTCAGATTAAGTTGATCACACCAACCCATTTCATGTGGACAATGTCAGACAATCAGGGCAATATCATGAACGGCGCCGGCGGCACATATACACTCAAAGGAAATAAATACGCAGAAATGATCACCTTAGTGCTGCCCGGCATGAAGCCCTACTACAACTACCAAGCTGAATTCGAACTGTCCGTAGACGGCAACAGGATGACCCAAAAAGGATATGTACGGGATTGGGAGATAACAGAAATATGGGAAAGGATAGAACCGGCAACCGATGCCAAAGGCCCTAATATACTTGGGACATGGAAAGTACTCGCGGTTGGCGACGCAAAGACGCCATCATACTATACGAACATAAAGTTGATCACCGCCACTCATTTCATGTGGTTATGGGCTGACAACCAGGGAAATGTTATAAATGGTGCCGGCGGCACTTATACGCTCGAAGGGAACACTCTTACCCAAACCATCGACAAAGTGTTGCCGGTCATGAAGGAATACTATAATAACACGGAGGTATCCGAATTGTCTGTCGACGGCAACAAAATGTCCTCAAAAGGGGTTAACGCGAAGGAGGTAGTCATAACCGGAGCATGGGAAAGAATAAAATAAGTTCGTATATTTGGATAATGTAGGCCTGCCATAAACAACTCGACTTGAAAGGTTTCACAAACATATTTTTCATGCTTCTCGCCGCGGCAGGCTTGTGCCTGTCTTGCGGCGGAGGCGCTGACAGTGGTATGGACGCCTCCGAAACGCGACAGGCCAACGAGGGCAGGCAGCTTTCCAACCCCACCGACACGCTCGTTTTTCTGGACGGCCTGCAGCTGTTCAAACAGGGAGAGTACGACCTCGCGAGAGAGCAGCTGCTAAAAAGTTCGGAGTCGGACAATATCTATGTCAAGGCCGAGTCGTTCCTATACCTCAACGCGCTGGAGATGGAACTGGAGCGCTACGATGCGGCACGCGTTTACCTTGAGAAATACCACGCCGAGGCGATGAAACTATACCAGAAGGCCCTTGAAGCCGAAAACAGTATCCTGATCCACAGAGAGGAAATGGAATTGTCGGTAAAACGGCTAGCCAAGATGCACAACGCGTTCGTTATCGGAACGATAGCGGCGGCCGTGCTTGCGGCGGCGTTGTTCCTCGTCCGCCTGCGGCGGACACGTTTCGCGAAAACGCCCGCCATGCCGCAGGAGAGCCGCCCGGCACCGCCCCACCCCGACGATTACAAACGACACCTTATAAGCGCCGAGATATTCAAGCAAAACCAGGTATACGCCGAGATCACGGAACTTGCCAGGCAAAAAAGGAGCAGGGATACGAAGATTCTCAATGCTGCGCGGCAGGGTGTACTGGAGGAAAAACTGGGCGAGGTATTCGCCGAATTTATCAGCGAACTGAAAAGTACCTGCACACTTACGGACAACGACGTAAAATTGTGCTGTCTGTCGCTGCTGCCCCTGAGCACATTCGCCAAATCGATATGCTTCGGCTCCGTAGAGGCGAACATCGTCAAGCAACGCAAGCACCAGATCAAAAAGAAGATGGGCGACACCCGCGAAGGCGCGGCATTGTTCGAGTTCATATTCGCGTCGAGGCAGGACGGCAGGCCATAAGGCCAATGTATTAACCGGGCTGGCAAGGCTCCGGCAAAACTAAACGAATAAGCCGGCCATTTGGGCCGGCTTATTCGTTCTCCAAGTGTCTCCGTACTTTTAGTCCGCAGCCAGCGGAGATGCACCCCGGCATACAGGTCATTCCCATGGCGCGGAGAGAGCCGGAAGGTTGGTTCACACCGGGACGTTTACTTTGTCATTCGTGCCGGTATCGGCGAGCGAAGCGAGCCGCATTCTTTGTCCGGCAGGCGGTTGAGGAAGCGAAACCGGCAGTTCGCCGCCGTCCCACGCGGCGGGCTGCTTCACTCGCAAAACTCGTTCGCGCTAATCGCCGGCGGCGAACTGCATGGCTTGCCCGCGGCAATCCTCCCAACATACCGGGCATAAGGCCGCGCTCCACGTGCGGCCTTATGCCCGGTATAGTTGCAGATAAGTGCTTTAATTTATTCTCGCATCGGCTTTGGCCTTGCGTTCGCAGAAACGGCGGGCCTGTTTCGCTATATCGTACCCTAACATCAAGCCGAGCATGAAATCCTCTTCCGGGGTAAGCAGGTTCAGCGGTTTATGCACGAAACTCGCCACAGCGTCGAGGCACGCCCGGTCGCCGAAGAACAGGTTGACCTTGCGCTCCCCCACCTCCTGAACAAGGTAGCCTATACCCTGCCCGTCGAGCCTCTCCTTGATTATTTCGGCGCAGGTAGGACATAACGTACACAAAACCAGATTGCGGACCCCTTTGTTGAATTCGTAGATCATGTGCATCACGACCTTCATCTCGCCGAAACGGCTGTAGTCTTCCGGGGCCATGCTAAGCGTTTTTCACGGCCTCGACCCATGCGGCCATACGACCTTCGGTTTTACCCGGCTCGTCGTCATCTGCCAAAAGCCCCAGTACCTTCCCGTCTGCAAAAGCCATCGATTCGGTTGAGGCATAGCCCGCAGCATCCATTTCGCCTACGAAAGTACAACCCGAGGCGGCCAGTTCGCCATGTATGATGCCCACGGCGTCGCAGAAAGTTTCGGGGTATGAGGCGCTGTCGCCGCACCCGAACAAGGCGACTTTCTTACCCGCAAGGTTCTGCGACTTGAGTTTTTCGATAAACCCGTACCAGTCGTCCTGAAGCTCGCCAAGTCCCCACGTCGAGGAACCCAACAGCAACATGTCGTACCCTGCGGCCTTGTCCGCCGAAACACGGCCCACATCGAACATGTCCGATGCGGCCACTCCTAACTTCGAAGCTATCCCTTTCGCGAGAGATTCAGTATTCCCCGAAGAACTTCCATAAAAAATCCCGATCATAATCTTAACTTTTAGATATTCTCATTTATGGCTACAAAATTACCGCCATAAGCCCTGCCGCGCCATACCGCAATGTTGGTAAAACCGCGGGTGCAATACCGGTTTTAATCATTGAGCGATCTTTTGCACAGAAGTTGCATTATCGTTTTTCAAAACATTTAACATAATTATGGAAAAGACTATCAAATCAGGTGTAGCCATGCTCGACGTGCTGGAGAGCTGGGGTGTCGACCACGTATACGGTATCCCGGGCGGGTCGTTCAATTCGGTAATGAACGCCTTCTATGACAAACGTGACACGATGAAATTCATACAGGTGCGGCACGAGGAGACCGGGGCCATCGCCGCGGCAGCGGACGCCAAACTCACCGGCAAAATCGGGGTGTGCTTCGGCACGGCCGGCCCGGGTGCAACGCACCTTTTCAACGGCCTCTACGACGCGCAGATGGATCATGTACCGGTGCTGGCGCTCATCGGGCAGACCACCTCGCAGGTAATGAATTACGACTATTTCCAGGAGATGAACGAGAACCCTATGTTCGCCGACGTGAGCGTCTACAACCGCACGGTGATGACGCCCGAAAGCCTGCCTTACATGATAGACGACGCTATCCGCAAAGCACATGAACACAAGGGAGTTGCGGTCGTCACAATCCCCGTGGACTATGGGTATGTGGACATTCCGGACATGGATATTTCCTCAGCGCGCAACCATCGCTCGGGGCTCCCCGCGCCCGATCCGAAAGACGTGCGTGACGCGGCAAAACTCATCGCCGAGGCCAGGCGGCCTGTGCTGTTCGTCGGCCAAGGCGCTGCCAAGGCGCGGGAAGAGCTGTTGGCACTCTCGCAGCACTATTCGCTGCCGATAATCGAAACGGTGCTGGCCAAAGGGCTTGTCCCGGAAGCGGCGGAGAACTTCCTCGGGACTTCGGGGCGCGTGGGCACGAAACCGGGGAACGAGGCTTTGGCGATGACCGACCTTATAGTATTCATCGGCAGCGACTTCCCGTTCGCGCGGGTCAGGTTTCCGGCCGAGGCCAAAATGATACAGGTGGACATCGACTCATCGAAGCTCGGCAAGCGCCACAAGGTGGACGCCGCCATCCTCGGCGACGCCAAAGAAACGATGAGGCAACTCGTTGCCGCTGGCCCTGCCATAGCCCCCGGCGCATGGCTCAATGCCAATCGCGCCAACCGCCGCAACTGGTTGGCGTGGCTCGCCGGCTTCGAAGACAGCGCGGAGATGCCAATGCGTATCGAACCGATATTCATGGAGATTAACCGCATAGCGAAGGACGACGCCATTTTCGTAACGGACGTTGGCAACGTGACTATCCACGCCATACGCCACCTCAAAATGGCAGGGGGAAAGGAAAGATTCACGACATCGGGGCTATTCGCCACCATGGGCTACGGCGTTCCGGGCGGCATTGCCGCCCAACTGAGCTATCCCGGCCGCCAGGTGTTCACGCTCAGCGGCGACGGCGGGTTCGCGATGGTCATGCAGGACATCATCACGCAGGTGAAATACAAACTGCCGATAATAAACGTGGTCTTCTCGAACGACTCCTTCGGGTTCATCGAAGGCGAGCAGGAGGACACGCACCAGCCGAAATACGGCATCGACCTGCTGGGAGCGGACTACGGCAAAGCCGCCGAAGCGATGGGGGCGCTCGGGTTCACGGTAACAGACCCTCGCGACCTCGGGCGGGTGTTCGACGAGGCCGCGAAAAGCAACCGGCCTGTGGTCATCGACCTGAAGATAACGAACGCGCGGCCTTTCCCCGCGGAAAGGCTGGAACTCGACCCCGAGCGCTTCACGGCCGCCGAGATAGCGGCATTCACGGAGCGTTACGGTGTCAAGGACTTGCCGTTGTTGAAAGAACTGTTGACGTAAAAGTATAAATCTTTTTTCGGATGCAAGATTACCGGTAAATTATATGCTTATTTACGCTGGTGTCAGAATAAGCACGCTGCCGGGCAAGGGCGCAACGAAGTTGTCGCCCGCCGCGTGGGGCGGCGGCGTGCGACCGGATTTTGCCGTGCAAAATCCGACAATATCAGGCATTGATGTAAAGTTGCATATAATCGCCGAAATCCAACCAAAAAAAGCCTATTCGCAAAAATACCACTACTTTTAACTCGTTAATTTTCAGCTGTGTATTTTTTATTAGGTGTTGCTTCAGGCGCCCCATGCGGCGGGTTGGTCGCTACGGTGACTACGATATAGCGATAACGTCAATACAAACTCGAAGCGCCGTTATTCGAAATGACCGCTGTCGGCAGACCGCATGGGAGCGTTATTGCGCATAAGCATAAATAAAGATGGGGATCTCGAAAAGAGATCCCCATCTTTATTTATCTCAAACTGTGGCCGCCGGTCAGAATCCCACCGACGCCATATACCCGTAGAACCCGCTCACGATGCCCGTCAGCAGCATCCCTGCAACGCATATCACGAGGCTCGCGCGGTTGTACCAGTCGGTGCGGAACGTGCCCGGCGCGTCCCCGTCCGGGGCGGTTATGAACATGGCCCTGACGATCCGCAGATAATAATACAGCGACACTACCGTATTTATGGTGGCTATGAACACCAGAATGTAATCCCCCTCGGCGGCCGAAGCGGCGAAGATCAGGAACTTGCTGAAAAACCCCGCCAGAGGCGGTATGCCCGCCAGCGAGAACACCGCCAGCATCATCACGAGCGCCAACCGGGGATTGGATTTGTAGAGGCCGTTGTAGGCGGCGATATCGGTACGACCCGATTGGTTCTCCACCGCGGCTATGACCCCGAACGCGGCGAGGTTCGAGAAGACATACACGAATACGAAATATATCGCCGCCGCCAGTCCGGCCTCGCTCCCGTGCAGCACCCCGAGCATGATGTATCCCGCCTGCGAGATGGACGAATAGGCGAAGAATCGCTTAATATCCGTCTGGCGTATAGCTAACAGGTTGCCGATCACGATTGTCGCCACCGTCAGCGCCCACAGCACATAGTACCATATCTGGGCTATCCCGCCGAACACATGGTGCAGCGTAAGTATCAGCGCGAAGACTGCCGCCGCCTTCGAAACCACAGACAGATAGGCCGTTGTAGCCGTTGGGGCTCCCTCGTAAACGTCGGGCGCCCACATGTGGAACGGGACGAGCGATATCTTGAACGCCAGCCCGGCGAAGAAAAACACAAACCCGAGTATTGTCATCGGTTCGGCGGCCACGGCAAGGCTCATGTCGGTAAAATACATCGTCCCCATCGCACCGTAGAGGTACGAAAGCCCGAACATCATTATCCCCGACGAGAGGGCCGTCATAAGTATGTATTTCGCGCCCGCCTCGGCCGATTTTTCCTTGTATTTGTTGTACGCCGCGAGGCATGCCGCCGGCAGCGACGCTATTTCGATCCCCAGGTAGAGCAGCATGAAGTTGCCGGCCGACACCATAAGGTACATCCCGAACAGGGTCGCAATCGCAATAACGTAGAACTCCCCTTCGCGTATCGAGTTTTCGGGTTTGCGCAGCCAGGCGCCAGCCTGCATGAACACGATCAGGGTGGCGACGTTAAGCACGTTCTTCATCAGCACGGTCAGGTCGCCGGTCACGTACATCCCGCCGAACGCCGTCCCCTCCGGCATGGGCAGGAACCCCGCCGCGGTCTGCACGGCCATCAGCCCGACAGCCGCCGCGCGGAACCATTTCATGTGGCGTGTACCGCCAATGAATATATCGAGGAAGAGCAGGACGACGAATATGGCGAGCAATCCAAGCTCCTGGCGCATCATCAAAAAGTTACTGAAATCCATACGCTGAATTAAAAGAAGGTTAGTTGTTGCATCACCGGCACGAGGCTGTCGTATATCACGCCCTGCACGCCCGAAGGCCACACGCCGATTGCGGCGATACAGGCTATCAGCGCCACGGCAGGCAGTTTTTCGTACCAGTGCGCGTCACTTAATTTCAGGTGTTCGGGGTTTACCACAGGTCCGTAGAGTATTTTGGCCACGGTGCGCAGTATGTACACGGCGGTTATCACGATGGACGTGGTGGCGACTATGGTCAGCACCCGGCGGAACATATCGGCGTGTTCGAACGACCCTACGAACACCGTCATCTCGGCCACGAATCCGCTCAGACCCGGCAACCCCAGCGAGGCGAAACCGGCTATGACATAGCAGACCGCCGCAAACGGCATGACCTTCATCAGCCCCCCCATCTCGCGTATGTCGCGCGTGTGCGTCCGGCCGTATATCACGCCTATGAGTGAGAAGAACAGGGCCGTCATCAGCCCGTGCGAGAGCATCTGCAGCACGGCGCCCGTCATGGCGGTACGGTTGAGCATGAGTATGGCGAACAGCACCAGCCCGCAGTGGCTCACCGAAGAATAGGCGTTGATGTATTTGAGGTCGGTCTGGACTATGGCCCCGTAAGCGCCGTAGACGACGCTGATGCCTGTCAGTATCAGGAATATCCTCGACAGCTCGTGCGCCGCCTCTGGCATCAGGAATATGGCGACACGGAAGCATCCGTATCCGCCCAGTTTCATCAGCACCCCGGCATGCAGCATCGACACCGATGTCGGTGCCGCGGCATGGCCGTCGGGCGACCATGTGTGGAACGGGAACAGCGCCCCCAGAACCCCGAAACCTATGAACACCATGCTGAATATCCAATACTGGTGGTTCAGCGGGATATGCATCTGCGAGAGTTCCATTATGTTCATGGTCGTCCCGCCCGAAGTAAAGTATATGCCCAAAATGCCCGTCAGCAGCAGGGCCGAACCGGCCATCAGCATCAGCGTGAGCTTCATTGCGGCGTACTCTTTCCTGCCCGTCCCCCAAACGCCTATCAGCAGGAACATCGGGATGAGCGCCACCTCGTAGAACATGAACATGGTGAACAGGTCGAGCGATATGAAATAGCCGAACACACCTATCGCCAGCAGGCAGTACCAGGCGAAAAAATCGCGCCCCATGTTCCACGCCGAGAACACCCCTGTGAACCCGACCACCGCAGAGAGCAGTATCATGACTATCGAGATCCCGTCGACCCCGACGGCGTAATGTATGTTCAGCGGCGCATACCAAACGGCGTTGGCCGTGAAGAGCATGGCCTCGCCCGAAACGGCCCTTTCCCGGAGGAACATCACGGCCAGCGCCACGGACAGCACCAGCAGCAGCCCGAAGCCGGAAACGGCCACAGCGCGCACATACTTCTGTCCGCGTCCCAGCAGCAGGAACAGCAGTGCCGCCAGCGGGATAACAACCAAAAGCGATAATATATTCATTGCCCCGATCTTTTAGAATGCCAATACCAATATCGTTATAACCATCACCGACACCACGAACACGATGGCGTAGGTCTGCACCTTTCCCGACTGCGCACCCTTGATGGCCCCGGCCGCTTTTTCGGTCCCCGTCCCGAGCAGGTTCATTGTCCCGTCTACCACATGGCGGTCGAACCAGGCGACAGGTTTGCTGATACCCCGGAAGATGACGTTGTTCGTCACGAACATCCACACCTCGTCGATATAGAACCGGTGGTAGGCCGCGTCCCAAAAGCCGGCCCATTTCGTGCGGACCCGGGCGGCGCGGCCGCTCTCCCTGCGGTAGAACCACATGGCTATGATTATCCCCACGGCTCCCACACCGATACTCGCGGAGGCCACTGCCCAATCGATGCCTATGTCGTAAGGCTTCAAATCGGGGCTAAGGAAGAACGAGAACGGTACGAACCCGGTCACGCACGTCAGCAAAGCCAGTATCACGAGCGGCGCGGTCATGCTTGCCGGGGCCTCGTGCGGCCGTTCTTCGTACTGTCGGTCGGCACCCCAGAATACTCTGAAATAGAGCCTGAACATATAAAACGCCGTCAGGCCCGATGTCAGCAGGAGGACGGCGAATACGAATTTGTTGTAAAGCAGGGCGGCGGCGAGTATCCCGTCCTTGCTGAAGAAGCCCGAAAACGGCGGCATGCCGGATATCGAAAGGCAGGCGACGAGGAACGTGACATGCGTAATGGGCATGTATTTCCGCAGGCTTCCCATCCGCCCCATTTCGTTGCTGTGTACGGCGTGTATTACCGCACCGGCGCCAAGGAACAGCAAGGCCTTGAAGAACGCGTGCGTGAAGAGGTGGGCCATGGAATAGGTGTATCCCTCGCCCAGCTCGCCGTCGAATCCCGAAGCACCCAGGGCTACCATCATAAACGCAATCTGCGAGATGGTAGAGAAAGCCAGTACCCGTTTTATGTCGGTCTGGGTCACGGCTATAACCGCGGCGAACAGCGCCGTGAAAGTACCCACGTACATAACCGTGTCCATGACGCTCGGGGCTGCCGCGAAAATATATACCGGAAACAGGCGGGCTATAAGGAAAACCCCGGCCACAACCATCGTCGCGGCATGTATAAGCGCCGACACCGGCGTAGGGCCTTCCATAGCATCCGGCAGCCAGATATGCAGCGGGAACATGGCCGATTTGCCCGCCGCCCCCACGAAGATCAGCGACGTGGCCCACGTAGCCGCAGAAAGCCCCAGGAACGAAACGTCTTTGGCCGTATCCTGGACAAGCATGGCTTCGTCAAACAGCATCGCTTTAAAATCGAACGTTCCCGTATAGTACGACAGTATGAGTATACCTGTCAGAAATCCCAGGTCGGCGAAACGTGTCACGATAAACGCCTTCTTGGCCGCCCTGACAGCCGCCGGTTTGGTGTAGTAGAACCCGATTAGCAAATAGGAAGACGCGCCTACGAGTTCCCAGAATATGTAGGTCTGGAACAGGTTCGTCGCCGCCACCAGCCCCAGCATCGAGAAACTGAACAGCGAAAGCAGGGCGTAGTAGCGCTGGAAACCACGTTCGCCTTTCATATAGCCGAGGCTGTATATGTGTACCATCAGCGACACTGTGGTGATCACCACCAGCATCATGACCGAGATCGAGTCGAGCATTACCCCCATATCGATACTCAGCTTCTCTCCGAAACGGAGCCACTCGGTCGAGAACGCCGTTACGGGCTTATAATAAGGCCATACCGAAGCGTCGGCGTAGAGGTAGCGGTAAGCGGTGTAATACGACAGCAGCGCCGGCACCGACATGCCTATCGTCCCTATGATGCCCGCCGCGCGCGGCCGCAGCCATTTGCCTCCCACCGAGAGGAACAGGAACAGGGCGAGCGGAATAAGAATTATGAATACAGTGAATCCCATGTCGTTAATATTTCATTTTGTCTATATGGCGTACATCGATGTTGTTGGCAATCCGGTACACGTTTATGATAATCGCTATTGCCACGGCCGTTTCGGCGGCCGATACGGCGATCCCGAAGAGGCTGAAGAACATACCCTCCATATGTTCCGGATAGAGGTAGCGGTTGAATACGCTGAAGTTGATCTCCACCGAGTTGAGTATCAGCTCGATTGATATCAGCATCGCCAGCAGGTTCTTGCGGGTTATGAACCCGTAGACCCCGATGAAAAACATGATCGAACTGACGATCAGGTAATGTTCCATTGATACCATAGTCCTTTGTCTTTTATGCGGTTAGCGTTTGCGTGCAATCAATATGGCCCCTATTGCGCAGGCAAGGAGCAATATGCTGAGCGCCTCGAACGAGAGCAGGTATTGGTACTTCCCCGTACCCATCAGGGCGTGGCCTATCTCTTTCATTTCTATCTCGCTGTCGCCCATAAGCGCCGGGTTCTCCCCGAACAGGAACCGGTGCTTAACCGTCACCCACGTTGTGATGGCGATCCCGGCAATGGCGGTAACGAGTCCCGCAGACATCCTCTGTTTATCGTGGGATTCGGCGCGGTCGCCCTTCGAGCTGGTCAGCAGTATCGCAAAAATGAAAAGGATCAGGATGCCGCCCGCGTAGACCGAGAGCTGCACCACCGCGAGGAAGTGGTAGTTGAGCATGAGGTAAAGCCCTGCCGTACAGATCAGCACGATGAGCAGGTAGGCGGCCGCCCGGAGCATCTGCCGCGCTGTAACGGCAAAGATCGACGCGCCGATTATGGCCGCCGCCAGGCAGTAGAATACTATTGTGTTGGCTAATTCTCCCATCGCTTAGAGTGTTTGAGGGTTTGAGGCCGGGACTGCGGCCGGTTCCGCGGGAGCCGTGTTATCACCCTCCGCTTTATCCGCGCCAACCTCCTGCTGACTTTCGGTAGCAGGGGTCGAGGCCGAGGCAGGGGCCGGGGCTGCAACCGGCTTAGGCGCCAGCGACGACCCCGGCCGGTTGAGTTGCTTAACCAGCGTGCTTTTCGTGAACACCGAGTGTTCGAACGAGTTGGTGAACACGATAGCGTCGAACGGGCAGCTGCGCACGCACAGTTCGCAGAATATACACCCGCCCACATCGTATATATGCCTGTCCAGCACCTTCTTGGGTTTGCCCGTAACCGGATCGTCCTCCATCTTGGACAGCACCGTTATCGTCCCGTTGGGGCAGGTGTTCTGGCAGATTGAGCAGGCCGTGCATTTGTGGTGGTTGTCCGCGTCATGAGGCATGGTGAGCAGCGCCCGGAAGCGTTCGAAATACTCGTGCCGCCCCCTGTTCTCGGGATATTGCTCAGTCAGCTTGGGGCGCACGAAGTTGAGCATCGTGATATACATCCCCTGCATCAGACGCCATATGCCCGTGAATATGTTAGCTATGTATCCTGTCATAATATTACCACTAAAGCCATAAGTATCAAATTTATAAGACATATCGGCATCAGCACCCTCCACTCCAGGTTAAGGAGTTGGTCGATCCTCAGGCGCGGGAACGTCCAGCGCACCCACAGCGCCATGAAGACGCAGAAGAACGTCTTGCCGAAGAACCACACGAACGACGGGATGTAGTCCATAACGGCGTTGAACCCGTCCCATCCGGGGATGTGGAGCGGCTGCCATCCGCCCAGGAACATTGTCGTGGCGACGGCGGCGATGATGAACATGTTGAGGTACTCGGCCAGGTAGAAGAATCCGAACTGTATGCCCGAATACTCGGTGTGGTACCCTGAAGTAAGCTCCGACTCGGCCTCGGGCATATCGAAAGGCCCGCGGTTTGTTTCGGCATGGCCGGCGATAAGATAGATCAGGAACGCTATGCAGGCAGGGACGTGTCCCTTGAATATGAACCACATATCGGCCTGTTGCGCCACTATTTCCGAGAGCTGCATACTGCCGCTCAGCACCACGATGGACATCAGCGACAGCCCGGCAGACAGTTCGTAGCTTATCAGTTGCGCTCCGCTTCGCATGGCGCCTATCATCGAGTACTTGCTGTTGCTCGACCACCCTGCCATCAGGATACCCACCACCCCGAGCGACGACACGGCCAGCACATAGAACACGCCCACATTGAAATCCAGGGCCTGCAACCCGTTGGCGAAAGGTATCGCGGCGAAGGTGCATATCGACCCTATGATGACGAAGAACGACGCCATGCGGAAAAGCACCTTATCGGACTTATCGATGCTGATAAGCTCCTTGAGCAGTATCTTTATCATGTCGGCGACTGACTGGAACATCCCCCACTTGCCCACGCGGTTCGGCCCTATGCGGCACTGGAAAAACCCGCAGACCTTCCTTTCGACATATATAAGTATCAAAGCCAGCACGGCGTAGGCCACAAGTATGGCGAGGCCTATCAGCACGAACTCTATGGCCAGCGCCCATCCGTCGCCCACCCAGCCGCGCAGCGCCGTGTCTATCCATCCCGTAAGTTCCGTAAAACTCCACATATCGTTTTTGTTTACTGTTATCTTACCTGTCGATGCAGGGTATCACATAATCGAGCGAGCCGCCCAGCATTATCAGGTCGGCCACTTTGTTTCCGGGGGCGACCTCCTTGAGCGCGCCGACGAGCGTCATCGAGGGCGAGCGGAATTTCACGCGGTAGGGGTTCTTGTCGCCCTTGCTCATTATATGCACCCCGAACTGGCCTCGGGCGTTCTCCACACGCTGGAAATATTCGCCCTCCGGCAACTTGATGATGCCCTTTATGTTTTCCGCGTAAGGCCCTTCGGGTATGTTGTCCACAAGCTGTTCGATTATCCTCAGCGACTGCTCGATCTCGTGCAGGCGGATGATGTAGCGGTCGAAAGTTTCGCCGCCGGTGCGAAGCACCTGTTCGAAATCGACACGTCCGTATGCGGCATAAGGATCCGCCTTGCGGTAGTCGTTCGCCCAGCCCGACGCCCTTCCGGCCGGGCCTGTAATCCCGAGCGCTATCGCCTTTTCGCGCGAAAGGTAGCCCACATCCTTCATTCGGCCTGTGGCTATCGGGTTGCCCGTGAAGAGCAAATGGTGTTCTTTCAGCATCTTGCGCATATAGGGTATGAACTCCCTAACGCGCCTTTGGAAATTCGGGTGTATGTCTTTGGCTACGCCCCCGATGGTATTGTAATTGACCATCAGGCGGCCCCCGGCGGTCTCCTCGAATATGTCCATTATCTTCTCGCGGTCGCGCATGCCGTAGATGAAAGCCGTCACAGCCCCCATGTCCATGCACATCGACCCCCATCCCAGCAGGTGCGAGGCAATGCGGGTCAGCTCGTCGAAAATGGTACGCACAACCACCGCACGCTGCGGCACGTCGATTTGCAGCGCCTTTTCGCAGCACAGGCAGAAGCCGTGGCGGTTGATAGTCCCCGAGAGGTAGTCGAGCCTGTCGGTAAGGTGCAGTATCTGGGGGTATGTGTAGTTCTCGCACATTTTCTCGACGCCGCGGTGGATGTATCCGAAATGGGGATCGACCGTGCGCACGTTCTCGCCGTCGAGCCTGACCCTCAGGTGCAGCACGCCGTGCATCGCCGGGTGCTGCGGCCCGAAGTTGATGACGTAGTCCTGGTCGTCGTACATCATCTTCCACGTATGGTGTTCGCCGTCCGCGCCGGTTTCGTCTACCGGCAGGGCGTCCATGTCGGTAAAAAGCTCGTTTCGGTCGGGTATCGGGTTTATCGCCGGGTCGGCGTCGTAGTCCTTGCGCAGCGGCCAGCCCTTCCATCGCTCGCGCAGGAAAAGCCGCCTCATGTCGGGGTTATCCGCGAACAGGATGCCGAAGAAATCATGCACCTCGCGCTCGTAAACCTGCCCCACCTCCCATATGTCGCAGATCGTGGGCAGCACCGGTTTTTCGCGGTCTTCCACACCTGTTTTCAGCGACAGCACGTCGGCCGTATCCCCGCTTTGGGCGATATGGTATATCACCCCCAGCCTCTCGCCGTAGTCCATGCCGACCATATCTATCAGGAAATCGTATCCGTTCTCCATGACGAACAAGGCCGTATCCCGCAGATTTTCAGGTGCTACGGCAACACACAACCTGCCGTCAGTCTCCGTGACATCGGCCTCCGCAAGCCAGCCGAACCTATCTGTTAACTTCTTTTTCATGCTTTTCAGATTCTTCAGCTATTATGGACATGTCTTCTTTCACGACCGGCTGGTCGGGCAATTTAAAAAAATCCTGCACTTTTATCTTGCGTTCGAGCTGCATCATGCCGTAGAATATCGCATCCGGGCGCGGCGGGCAGCCCGGCACGAAAACGTCCACCGGAATTATCTGATCCACCCCCATCACCACATGGTACGAGCTTTTGAACGGCCCGCCGCCTATTGCGCACGCGCCTATGGCCATCACGTACTTCGGTTCGGCCATCTGGTCGTAGAGCCTCTTGAGCACTGGCGCCATCTTATGCACCACCGTCCCGAAGACCATGATCACGTCTGCCTGGCGCGGGCTGTTGCGGTACACTTCCCACCCGAAACGAGAGAAGTCGTAACGCGCCGCGCTCATGCTCATGAACTCGATCCCACAGCAGCTTGTGGCGAACGTGAGCGGCCACACCGAATTGGAGCGCCCCCAGTTTATAATGTCGTTCAGCTTGCCCACCACGACGTTGGTGCCGTTCTGCCGCAGCTCTTCGACGTATTTTTCGAGGTATTCGTTATCGTTGAAATCCTCGTAGCGCATATCCTTTATGCGCGTTTTTTTGCTTACTTCCATTTCAAAGCCCCTTTCTTCCACGCGTAGGCAAGCCCCAGCGCGAGGATCACAAGAAAGAACAACACACTGACCAGCCCGTCAGTCCCCATCTCGCCCATCACCGTCGCCCACGGGAACAGCAGGACGGTTTCGACGTCGAAGACAAGGTAAAGTATCGCGAACAGGTAGTACCCCACCCGGAACTGCATCCAGGATGTCCCGCGGGTCGGAATGCCGCACTCGTATACGTCGCCTTTGAGCGGATTCATCGAACGTGGCGCCAGCCACATGGCTATCAGCAGGGCCGCCCCTACCAACACGACGGCGGTAATCAAAACAACAAGGAAAACGGCGGAATCAGTCATAACAAACGAATTAAAGCCGGATAAAATTAGTAAAATCAGTCGAAGTAAACAAGCCCGCGGCCATGCCGCACGATTCCCGGACGGATTTCCGGAATACGGCAAGTTAAATAATGAGCCTGCTCCACAGGCTCAGGTTCCCTGACGAGGGGAAAGTCCGGACGGCAAAAAGACAGGAAACGGCACGGGTTTCGATCCTCCGGTTTCTGGCAACGGGATCATGGATGTAATTATGGATATCCTTGATATTCTCACATGGACAGCCGCCAGAGAATCCGGCGGCATCGATGGAGGGAGCCTGTTCGCACGGGCTGCACGGGACAGCGGCGGCAGATGAGAAAGCCATCCCGGCCGTTTGGAACAGCACAGAATCCGACGATTCGGCTATGGCGGCCGATGAAAACGATGCCGAACTGGTAAGCAGCGCCGGATCTGCGTCGACAGCCGGCAACAGGGTTGCACTGACGGCTGAAGACGGAACGGCACCCGTAACCGGCCTTGCTCCCAAGACCAACCCCAGAACCAATAAAACGGCGTATATTCTCCGGTTTTTCAAACCCCAAGCGAATTTTCATGCAAATGTAGGAGAAAAATCCGCATGTTGTCACTAAAAAAACAGCAATTTATTTTTTACCGTTATTTGATGCGCGGAATGAACAAATTTAATATCTTTGCACCTGCCGGACATGGAACGGCACTGCGAACAGGAGGGCATCTCCGTAGCAGTCCGGACATTCCCAGGCAACGGTAACGCGGAAATAGCTCAGTCGGTAGAGCATCAGCTTCCCAAGCTGAGGGTCGCGGGTTCGAATCCCGTTTTCCGCTCAATAAAGGCCTCTTTATGAGGCCTTT
Source organism: Tidjanibacter sp. (assembly GCA_031552235.1). Classification (GTDB taxonomy): domain Bacteria; phylum Bacteroidota; class Bacteroidia; order Bacteroidales; family Rikenellaceae; genus WRDF01. The sequence continues at coordinate 60,709 of JAVBMR010000010.1, forward strand.
ATCTTTTTTCACATATGCAGCGGCCAAACCCAAAAAGCCAACGCCGGAACAGTCGCAATCCATCCGTTTTATAACTCGATCGGGCCATACGGGTACTCCGGGCGGCCCGAATCAGATCTGTGTTTACCCCCTGCGCAAAGCCGGTTGCCCCCCTGTATCCATACCGCCAATATTAGGTATAATTCATACGCATAAAGGCGTAAATTATGCGTTTAAGATATGTTGCAGCGCTGAAATAGAGCAATATATATAGCAATATATTTTTTTATTCGAATATAAAAATGTTAATTTGCAGATGATTTCTGCTATGCAGGAAACAGACCCGACAATAAATGCGGATTAAGAGTCAAAAATCATCAGAAACTCTTTTTTGGCAAACAAGAGATAATATAGTTCCGGAATTGTACGTTACTATATCGTTCTTGTGTATTGTTTAAAGCATAGGGAAAAAAACTGTTTGCGATATATAAAAGGAAAATATCTGTCGATCGTATTCTTGTTCGTTCTGGCGTTTCAAGTCGAAATGAGTAAGGGGGCTGACCGTATATCCACTGCAACTGACAATATCACAAGCACGAACGACAGCATTTTTCAGTATAATGCGACACAAACAAAAGCCATGAGGGACTCCATATTCAGTATGTACTCCGACGTCCTCCCTGGCACCTCCGTGTCCAAAGAGAACTGGAGGCTCCCTTCACAGGCCACACGCTACCGCTGGGCCATCGAAACCAATACATTATATTGGGCAATGCTGAGGCCGAACGTCGGCTTCGAGTATGCTTTCGCCAACCACTGGTCGGCCGGGCTGAATTTCGACATCGCATGGTGGCAGCAGCAGAGCGAAGACCGTTTCTACCAACTCTGGACGCTGAGCCCGGAAATCCGCTACTGGTTCAACAACTACGGTTCATGCAGCAACTTCTACATTGGAGCGCATTTCCTTACCGGCTCATACGACCTCAAGAACGGCCGCGTGGGCTACTGGAACGAGTCGCTCATGGAAACCGGCCTGAGCGCAGGCTATGCCATGCGCATGGGACGCCGCTCGGCGCTGCGTTTCGGTATGGGCGTCGGTTATCTCAATACGTCATATAAGAAATACACGCGCTACTACCCCATGGGCGAACACTATATTTACGACGGAACGGGACGCACCACCTACTGGGGCATCACAAGGGCCGAAGTGTCGCTGACATGGAACCTGGGAAAGAAAAGATGAGAAAGGCCATCGCCATATACGTTCCACTGCTCGCGGCGTTGTTCTTCACGGCATGCCGCAAGGACATATGCTACGAGGAGAACCACCCTCACAATCGCCCCTTCCGCGTCATCGTGGACAGGGAATACATGGGCGACGCACACCCGCAGATGCGTATAGATTTTTATTCGACTGACGGCGACCATCATGTGCGCTATGTTTACGCCGGACGGGAGAGCGTCAGCCTGCCTGTAGGGCGCTACCGCGTGGTGTCGTTCAACGACGACTCGGACTTCTACCAGATCGAAAACGACGGAAACTGCGAGGGGATCAAAGCCCTGATGCCGGAAATCAACCGTTCGCAATACAACAACCTTTACGGCGGCCGCATCATGTCGTCGTGGTCAGGCCCCGCTGTCGAGGAGGGCATACAGGAACCGCAGGGTCCGGTGAGAAGCGTCGAACCCCTTGCCGTAAGCCGCACCATCGGCCAGCCGGACGACCTTTTCGCGTGCAGCGTGCCTGTTTTCGATATCACGTCCGACCCGGCGTTGCAGCAGGACCTCTACCTCCTGCCGCGCAACCAGACCGTAACTTATGTGATCCTTACCGACATACAGGGCTTGCAGTATGCCAGGCAATACCGCGGCGTGATGACGGGTGTGGCAGGCGACAAATACCTGTACGACCTGGTGCGCGGCAGCCTTACGTTTACGATGATGTTCGACTGCTCCAAAACCTCGCCCACCTCGCTCTCGACGGTCGTGACGGCCTTCGGGATCAACAAACCGGCCATTGAACTGCACGAGGCGAACGATAACATCATCACGTTCGAATTCCTGCTCATGGACAACTCGGTTTACCGCCAGTCGTTCGACATATACGACTATCTGGACGAGGATCTTTGCTGTAACGGCGGGATAATCGACCTGCGCGGCGTGCCGATAACCATCCCGGCGACGGAAACCACCGACGGATGGAACGCCAAACTCGAAGACTGGTACGAAGAAACCATAGAACTCGAATAAAACCAAATATATACACAACATCTCCAAGGACAACAAGAACACTTAATTTGAAAGACCAAACCAAATTTATTTTATTAAAAACCTTTACACAATGAAAAAAATCTTTTTGATGGCTGCCGTTGCAGCAGCCGTTTTGAGCGCATGCTCGAAGAGCGAAACCACCGGCCAGCCCGAAGGCCGCGCCATGAAGTTCTCGAACGCCGTGATAGCAAGGGGAGCAACGGCTGCCGATGCAGGTCAGTTCAATATTTTCGGCTACAAGTATGTTACCGCAACAACCAGCTGGGATTGGGCGTTCGACCCGGCATATGCTACAGGGGGCGATATCTACAACCTGAACATTGACAAGTACAAACGCGACGGTGGTGCAACTCCTGCCGCCTGGACCGGAATGTACTATTATGACGGGGTTAGCGACTATTCTTTCTACGGTTATGCCGATACCAAGGCAACCACCACCACTGTGGCAACGTCATTCGAAGCCAGCCCGACCGGAGTGCTGGTTACCCCGGGAACCGACATCGCTTTTGCGGCCGCCAACAACAACCAGATCGACCTTGTAACGATGGCTACCGGTACGCTTGCGCCTGCCGCTCAGACCCAGAACAAGGTAATAATCTTCAAGCACGCGCTTTCGCGTGTACGCTTCACCGCTTACACCGAAACTGTGGATGCTCTTAGCCCCATCGTTATCACAGGCATCACATTTACGGCGGATAAAAACAGCGGCGATGTGACATGGGCCAACATGGGTGCGGGTACGATGACCAACCCCGGCGGCAGCACGTTCAAGATCGAACTTACCGGCGCTGGCGTTTTCCAGACTGCGCTGGACGACGATGCTACAACTCCTGCAACCGTTGCTGACGACGTGTTCTACGCAATCCCGCAGAATTTAGCCGGCACAGGCAAACTGAAAGTAGAATGGACCGTGGCCGGTGTCCCCAACGATAAAGAGTTCAACCTTACGACCAATATGGTATCCGGCAACTCGTACAACTTCAACATCAAGATCAACCTGAACCAGATCACGTTCGAAGCATGGCTTGAAGAATGGGCTGTGCCGGAAGTGGAAGTTGCCCTTCAGTAAATGCAACTTAGCAATATTTAATACACCCGTAACGTTTTATATTGCAGACTAAACCGGGCCGGGCGGGGTTGAATGTCCCCTCCCGGTCACAAAAACAAGCAAGAAACACAACATGACCCGACAAACACCCAACCTAATCTTACGGACCATCCTCCCCCTTGCCGCGGCGCTCCTCGCGACCGCATGCAGCAAGTCGTCGGACGCTCCCGCGACACCCGGACTGCCCGGGGAGTCGGAAATGGTTATGGATTTTGGCGGAAACGTGGACGACAACAGCGAATGGAACGCCAGATCATCCCGCGCGCTCGATCCGGCAGGAATAGCTACAGGCTCACAGTTCGGAGTGTTCGCATACCGTACCGGCGCAACGGCATGGTCGTCGGCCAACTCGGCCACAACCCCGAACATCATGTACAACCAAATGGTCGAGAAAACCGCGACGGGGGCAACATACTCGCCAACAAGGAGCTGGTCGACAGTCCCCACAGACAAGTACACATTCTTCGCTTACATGCCCTACAGCGACGGCACGGACAACGGCACCGGGATAACGATGAACACGCTCGCAACGACGAAAAGTACGCCAAAGATCAACTTCACGATACCGGCCAACGCAGGGGTAGACCTGCTCGCAACCCAGGTAACCGACCGCACGCCAGGCGATTACTCGCCCGTGGTCTTCACGTTCAAACACGTCACTACCCGCATCCGCTTCGCCATAGCGTTCAACGCCAACATGGCAGGCGCTTCGGCGAAAGTGACCGGCATACGCCTCAGCGGCATACGCGACACAGGCATACTCACGCTCGGAGGCACGACCAACACGACCCCTTCATGGTCGACAGCCACAGGCAACGCCTCGTATACGATCCTCGACAAGGATAACGCTGCCGACGACTGCACGATCGCCTACTCCACCACACCCACCGTGGTCACCACCCCGAACGGCTGCTACATGATCCCATTTGCCACCGCCACGGTCGCCCAGCCTATCGTTATAGAAATCGATTACGCCGTGACCACCCACGAAGGCTCCGAGCCATATGTAAAGACGACCACACTGTCGCTCAGCGGCGGGACCAGTTGGGCGATAGGCAAATCGATGCTATACACGCTTACCCTCCAGCGGACGACAGTTACACTGACAGGCAAGGTCGAAGACTGGGACAGGGTCAGCCTCGATGACCCGGAGATTATCCTGATCGATGAACCAATGTTCTAACCAGAGCGAAAAAGACTATGAAGCATATTTGGAAAATATTCCTGCTCCTGGCGGCCATCGGCACGGTATCGTGCCAGAAAGACGAGCCGGCGGCATCCGGCACTTTCCGGGTCGACTTTGCCGGAATGGCGCAGTCGAGGGCAAGCGTGTTCGTCCCCGTGAACCGCACGGTAAGGGTAGTGGTCTACCGCAGCCACCAGGGGGCGACAGAACCCGATTTAACACGCGAACGCGTGGCCGAGAACACGTACTATTTTTCAAGCGGCACAAACGCAACGCTGACAGCATGCCTCGTCAACGACCAGGGCGTAAAGCAGACAGGGACCGCCCCCGTCATGACGCTGCCTTTCTTCTCGAAAAACAACCCGGGGTATTTCGACATTTATGTCTATTCGCCTGCCGTCGCGCTCAATCCGGATGGCAAAAGCGTTACCGTGACCAACAACATGGACTTCATGGCCGCATGCAAGATCGGCTATCAGATCCCTGCGTTAACGAACATCGCCTCCACCACGATCACCCTGCCGGATATGAAGCGCTATTGCTCGGCAATATCGCTCAACGACCTCTATACCGAGAACAATGTCTACATGGCCATGGCGGCCAAGGCGTATAACGCAGCGACAGGCCGCTACCGCGGCATAGCCATCGACAATCTTTGCGCCAACGGGACTTATGTACTCGGTGTGGATTCGATAGCCGTGAACCGCACCAGCGGAAACGTGACCCCGACAGTCTACCTGCTGAACAATCTGACCGACCTCCCGGCTAACGTCGTGCCGGTGGTAAACAACCCCGCACCCGGCGGCACCATCGACCTTACCCGGCTGGGGACATGCAAGACCTCGGGATCTGCACCCAACATCAAAACCGACTACGAAAGCTGCGACCTTTACGTCCTGCCCTGGGCGGCGGCAAACCCGGTAGCCAAGAATAAGTTCTCCCTGCGCATAGACCTTCGTCTCTTCAGTCCGGCCGTCCCTTCCAATGTAAACAACAACCCGATAGTGACGCTTGTTACCACTGCGATAGACGGGAACGCCCTTAAAAAAGGACAACGCACGGCATACAGTATAAAAGTAGCTTACGACGGAGTTTCCACCTCAGGGATCGTATTCCCCTCAGTGCCCGCCGACTCCTCCACCCCGATCATCGACTGGGAACCCGACGGCCAATCTACAAACAACATTTAACGATGAAACAGCTATTTTACATAGGGGCAATGGCAGTGATTCTGCTCTCATCGTGCCAGAAAAATGACGAGGTGTTCGGCAACACCGATAGCGTTGCGGCTGTATTCGGCGCATCCATCGGAGACTCGCCTTCCTCTCCCCGCACCCCCTCCAGGGCCGATGGCAGCGGATATGGCAAGACAACCTATGAAGCCACCACGTTCGCCGACGACGACGTGATCGGTATATTCATGACCAAACACAACGAAGACCCCGGAGAGCCGCTCAAGTTGGAAAATATCTACAAAAACTACTTCAACGTCGGTTATTACCATAAGGCCGCGACCTCGACATGGGTAAACATGAGCAACAACCCGGCGCAACCCATGATATGCGTGCCGATCAGCGAAAAGAGTTATGATTTCTATGCTTACTATCCCTGGGCTCCTTCGGGGAAAACGAAGATCGTGACCAACTGCGACAACTCGCAAAAGATAGAGTTCGCCATCCTGCAGGACCAGGCCGTCGCCAATATGCCACTGTGCAACGTAATGCGTGCACAACCGGTTCGCGGCAAGACATTCAATTACGGCGACGCGTCGACATGGAAAGTCGAGCTGAAGTTCGAACATATCCTGTCGCTGATCGAATTCCAGATTTCGCGCAGGCCCGGTTCCGGCTGGGACGCCGACGACGAACTCGTACTCGACCGTGTGGTGGTATTGGGAACATCCATCTCCACCGAAGGGCATTTCGACATTGCCGGCCCGAACCCAAATGTCGAAATCAAACGCACGCTGACCTCGAAGAACTCGGTCTTCAAAGCCGATGCCGCTACAGGCACCGCGATCCCGGATGCCGTAACCGGCGCCACACCTGGCGGCAGGGACTACCTCCGCCGCACAGTTATCGTGCCGCCTGTCCCAATGACAGACCCGGAATTCATACCTGCCGTCGGGGAACAGGCCGAAGTCGAGTTCCTCATAGCCATGCGCTGGAGGGAAAACAGTTCGACACCGACTTGGGAATACACCTACCGCCGATTTATCGCCAAAGGGGTGGAATTCAAAAGCGGGAAGCGGTACATATTTAAGATGCTGGTAGGCAAGGAAACTCCGCCACAGCACCTCATATCCATCACAGCCTCGCATGAGGGTGATTGGGATGCCGAATACACCTGGGATACGACATTTAATTGAGAGACGAACCATGAGGAATATAGCAATCATAGCTGCGCTCGCCCTTCTTCTGGGAACAGTTTCCTGCGTGAAGCAGGAGCCGGACGCCCTTCCGAAAGAAGGCGGAAAGACGCTGACCCTGAAACTCGTTCCCGACGACCTTGATATAGCCCTGTCGCGCGGGACACTGAACGAGAATAAGATCTATAATGTCGTGGTAATGGTCTTCAGGCCGGACGACGCCCAGTTTACCGTGAAAACTGCCTATATCAACACCGGTACGAATCTGCTCACTATCCCCAATGTGGCGACAGGAGAAGGCGTGGCAGGCTACACGGTCTATGTGGCTGCCAATGTGGGGATGAATACGGGAACAGTGAACCTGTACTCCACCTACTTCAACTTCGTGGGGCTGGAGAGCGACGTTGCCACCCACCTGCGTATGGTCAACTCGAACCTGAACCTCCGTACTGCGGTCACGGCAACCGATGACGCCCTGATCATGTCGGGGAACGTCACACTTACCGGCAACGAAACCGAAGTTACCATCCCCCTGAAACGGCATGTCGCGAAGGTCAACTACAACATTACGCTCGACGGGGCAAACCCAGCGCTTGCCGATTACCATATCCGCAACGTGCGTTTCGGGAACATCCCGGGCGCTACATACATGTGGGGGCATAATGACACCGACGCCGATCTGGACGACGATGAATTCATCGTCAGCGACTTCTTTTACCCTGCAGCCGACGGGCGCTCGGCCAACGGGTCGGTCTACCTTCCCGAGAACAGGCGCGGGACTGGCGGCAACAGGAACAGCACGACGGTAAATGGAGCGCCGCAACTCGCCACCTATCTGGAGTTCACGCTTGAGGATACGGACGGCAAGACCTCGTTCTATAAAGTATATCTTGGCGATAACGATCCTACAAACTACGATGTGCGGCGCAACTGTATCTATAACGTCAATGTCCATGTAAACGGCGTAGGCAATATCGACTCGGATGTGAGAATAGCCAACCTCGGGGACATATGGTACGAAACAAACGGGCTGCTGCTGCACTACGACGGCATATACAACAACGGCATCGACGCCCCGCAGGTTACCAACCAAACCGTCAAGAAGGTCGAGGATCCTTACCTGATGCGCTGGAATGCGACCCGTTTCAATTACTCGCCGTCATACACACGGGTCGAAACCGATTATAACGCTACGACGGCAGGAGCGATCAACCGCTGGAAGAACATCTCCCCGAACCCTGCCACCAAAGATAAGTACAGCATGCCGCTTTATGGGTTCACATATAACAACCTCAGCGGATGGGGTCCCGACTGTCTGATATTCAGCGACGACGCCAGCATCAAATACGCGATCAGCAGTGTGTCGGGAACCAATCCCGACCTGACCGCCGGAAAAGGGACCCAATGCTCGATGGTTTATGACGATCCCGTTCTGCGGCCCCAGAAATTCACGATCGAAACCGTCTTCCTGGCCGACCCTGGTAAAAATATCGCAGGTGGCGGATGCGACCTTTATGGCTTTTTTATCCATCCGACAGACCCCACGGGACGCTATGTCATATCGGGAGTGGAGGTCTACCCTACCGGTATGGGGTTCATCGCCGGCGGCAAGTGGAACGGGCAAAACTACGCCATCGGGAATATGTCGGGCAATAAGCGCCGTGTGGTTATCCAGTTCGACGGCGTCAACCTGACCGCCTGGTACGGAGAAAAGATAGTATACTATGAGCAGAAAGCGTATGTAGGCTCACTGCCCTGGCCCACCGGCCCGCTCGGATCGACAACAACCGATCTTCCCGCCATGCTCACGTTCGGCAAATTCTACTGCAGCGACATCAACCTTAACTTCTCGGGGCGAATGTATGCTTTCCGCTTCTACGACCGTGTATTGAGCGAAGCCGAACTCCACCATAACTATTTGATCGACGAATACCGCTTCGGGATACCCAAACACTAACGGCACGGTATGCGGACTGCGGCAAACCGATGAGGCGGCCAGCGCGGCGAACAAAGAAATCGAACGCCCTCCCGATCGGGAGGGCGTTCGATTTTCAGGTGCCGGTTCTTCGGCAAAGGCCGCCGCTTCGCAAGCGCCTATTTATCCAGTTCGCCGAGGCGCCTGCGCATATTGTCCAACTTGTTTCTGAACCCGAACAGCCTGTCGCCGGCATACCATTTCTCGAAGCGGCCTTCCTGCGTTTCGTAGAGCGCCCTTTGCGCCTTTTCGAGGTAATCTATCGCCTGGCGCAGGTTATCGCGGCACAACTCCTTGTCCGCCTGCCCCTTGTATGCGGTCACGTAATGGAACATGGAATAGTTGAGATACTCCATATAGCGCGCGTAGGCATAGAGGTTGTCGCGGAAGAATTTGCGGTTTTCGGCAGGGAGGCGCTTCATCATATCTTCGCACCTGTCGGCAACCGCCTTGAATCTCGGGGCCGTCATCGCCGTGCCTTTCAGCAGGGAATCGACCTGGTTGTCGAACCCGAGGCGGAACGAACGCCCCGGCACACGCTCGTAGCCTATGTCGCCGAGAGGTGATGGCTTGAAGTTCCAGAACGTGCCGTTTATAATGTCCATGGCCCTGCCATAGCGCAAGTCCTGAAAAATGTACTGGCGGTCGATGCCCGGGAAATCGGACGGTTTGGGCAGCCAATAAGCATAGAAATAATCATGGTACAGCTGCGCGACCTCTTTCGCGTTTTTGCTTCCGAAATATTGTGCGCAGTAGTCGAGCATGAATTTGTCGGTGTCGTAAGCGCTGTAATCCCACATCATCCTGGCGTTGGCCGACATCGAGAGGACGAATTCGCGGACGTTGCCTGCATTGACCACCGAGAACTGGAGCGGGGCCTTGCTGTTGACATAGCGGTAGTTGGCCTCCATCTTCCACGGCCCCTCGGCGGGTGCAAGGTGCGCCCCGGTCGATGTGAACTGCAGGTTCATGTAGTAGCCCAGCTTCACCCGGCGACTGGTGTCGAAGTTTACCACGTCGTCGTTGGGATAGTGGTCGCGACGCGCCGCAACATAGGTCCAAAGCATGTTATCCCCGGCCGGAGGATCGAGATAACCGGCGGACAAAAGGTCGGACAGCTCGTCATAGAACGTCATGCGCACGTATGGGTCGGGATCGCCCGTGGCCTCTTTTATCATGTCGAGCTGTACGCGGATCATCTTATTGATGACATCCGCACGCTCCTTGTCGGTCTTGGGAGCGTCGGAAAATGCGGCCCAATACGGCTGGTCGCCTGCGCCGCGAAACGATATCTGCCATAGGTTTTCGACACCCGAATCCATCACAGCCCTGATGCTGTAGCTCCAGAAATCCTTGAGGCTCCGCAGGTCGTGTATCGACAGTTTCGGGGGCTCCATGCCGCGCACCTTTGTCCAGTACTCGCCCCATTGGCCCAGACTGCTATTCAAAGCGATATGGTGGTGCGAGGTCAGCACGAGGCCGTATTTATGGAGCAGCATCGAGTTTTCATTGAGCTTGCAATCCGGGTATGACACCATGCGGTCCAACTCCACGGTATTGAGTTTCAGGCGGAGCATCGCCTCCAGCCAAAGCTCGTTGTTTTCCCACGAGAGCGCCCTCCAGGGCGTGAACAGGTCGGTGTCGTTGGGGAACCACGCACGGTAGCGCACCTGCGGCGATTTCCTGAAATAGTCGTAGTCCGCGCCCACTTTTACCGTCTTTTTATACTGCGGCTCCCACGAGCAGTAGAACCACAGCGGCGGCACGCCGAGTATATCCTCGCTGAAAGAGTATATCGCATAGATAGTCCCGCGCATATCCTTGCCGTACAGATAGATGCGGTTATTAGGCACGTCGGCGTAGACCCTGTGCGACTCGAAGCCGTCGAGCGGACGGAGGTCTGCGAGATCCACAATCGGGCGCTCCAGCGAACCGTTAACCACCACTATTTCAATGCCCTGCCTGCCATCAGTGCTGTTAACCACAGTCGGCGTCCACCGCATAACTTTCTGGAAATCCTTGCACAGCGTTTCAACGGCGAGCTTCACGGGGGCTTCCTCGCCCTCGGCCACCACGATACGGAAGTTGTCTTTTTTAAGCGTCAGCGCCGCAGGCCTGGCGGAAGCGCTGAAAACAGCGGAAAGCCCTGCCAATATGGCCGCAAAAGAGTATCGAAAAATCGTTCTGGTCATTTTATTATTCATTTAGTATCGTCAAATTATCAACAATGTAAGAATTATTTATTTGTTATTTTGAATATAATCCATATTTCCGTAAATTGCGATGTTTTGCCCGGAGCAAAACTTTTGAAACACAAAGCAACACCCTGACTTTAATCTAATAACATAAATTTTAAACATGAGTAAACCGTTGAAGATCGTTGTGTTGGCGAAACAGGTTCCCGATACCCGCAATGTGGGTAAGGACGCCATGAAAGCCGACGGAACTGTGAACCGTGCCGCATTGCCGGCAATTTTCAACCCCGAAGACCTGAACGCCCTCGAACAGGCGCTGATCCTTAAAGACATGCGCGAGGGAAGTACCGTACAGGTACTGACCATGGGCCCTCCCCGCGCCGCCGACATCCTTCGCGACGCCATGTTCCGCGGGGCCGATGGGGGTATCCTCCTGACTGACCGCAAGTTCGCAGGCGCCGACACGCTGGCTACGTCTTACGCCCTATCGCGTGCCCTGCTGAAGATCAAGCCCGATATCATCGTCGCAGGCCGCCAGGCTATCGACGGCGACACGGCGCAGGTAGGCCCCCAGGTAGCCGAGAAACTCGGAATCCCGCAGGTAACATACGCCGAAGAGATCGTGTCGCTGAGCGCGGACAACAAGCAAATCGTCATCAAACGCCGCCTCGACCACGGTGTGGAGGTAGTTTCGGCTCCGCTCCCCTCGGTCATCACGGTTAACGGTTCGGCCGACGAATGCCGCCCGCAGCACGCCAAGAGGGTAATGAAGTTCAAAAACGCCCGCACATCGAGCGAACTCCAGGAGGCCGACAGCGACTACCTGAACACACAGTGCGCATGCAAAGACTACCTTAATATACAGGAGTGGAGCGTGGCAGATGTGGACGCCGAGGATAACGAACTCGGGCTCGCAGGCTCGCCGACCAAGGTAAAGACCATCGAGAACGTGGTCTTCCAGGCCAAGGAAGCCAAACAGCTCACGGCTGCCGACGCCGACATCAACGAACTTATGGTGGAACTTATCGCGAGCCATACGCTCGGTTAATCATTTTCGGAAACCGGAATGACAGTGCCCGACCGGGCGTTGACGCAGGATGGACGGAAAACGAAAACAAAGAAAAAAGATGAACAATATATTCGTATACTGTGAGACGGAGGGCGGCAAGATAGCCGACGTAAGCCTCGAACTCATGACAAAAGGCCGCGAACTGGCCGACACGCTCAAATGCGAGCTGGAGGCGGTCGTGATAGGCCACAACCTCAAAGGCATCGATAAGGAACTCGCCAAATACGGCGCCGACCGCATCTGGATCGCCGACGACAAGGAACTCGACCCATACCGCACGCTTCCGCACAACGCGATACTTTGCGGCCTGTTCAATGAAGAAAAACCGCAGATCGCCCTCATGGGCGCCACGCCCATCGGCCGCGACCTCGGCCCCAGGGTGTCTTCGGCGCTGCACAGCGGCCTCACGGCCGACTGCACCAGCCTGGTGATCGGCGGACACAAGGACGCTAAATCGGGCAAGGAGTACGAAGGACTGCTCTACCAGATCCGCCCGGCTTTCGGCGGTAACATCATCGCCACCATCATCAACCCCGACTGCCGCCCCCAGATGGCGACCGTGCGCGAGGGCGTGATGAAGAAGGAAGAGGCTGCCAAACCCGGCAAGGGCGAGCTGAAGGTGATCGACTGGAAGAAATATGTGAACGACGCCGACTTCGCGGTTAAGATTATCGAGCGCCACATGGAAGAGCGCAAGATCAACATCAAAGGCGCCCCCATCATCATCGCAGGCGGCTACGGCATGGGGTCGAAGGACGGCTTCAAACAGCTCTTCGAACTTGCCGACGTGATTGGCGGCGAAGTGGGCGCATCGCGCGCCGCTGTGGACGCGGGTTTCGCCGACCACGCGCGACAGATCGGCCAGACAGGGGTTACGGTACGTCCGAAACTCTACATCGCCTGCGGCATCTCGGGACAGATCCAGCACACGGCCGGTATGGACGGGGCTTCGATGATCATCTCGATCAACACCGACCCCGAAGCGCCGATCAACAAGATTGCCGACTACGCCATCACAGGCGACGTGAACGACGTGATAGGCAAGATGATAAAGTACTACAAGCAGAACAGCAAGTAGGTGATGACAGTGCAGTACGACATAACGGTGGATGACATCCTTGCTTTCCAAAAGGACTACCTCTCTTCGAACCGGCAGTTCAAAAGGCAGATCGCACGGATCAGGCTTCTTGGTTTCGCGTGGGGTGTATTATTCGTGATAACCGCAGCCGGAATGTTATTGCAAGGCCTGTCGTTAGCGAGCCCCAGATTTATACTTATGGCAACCGTGGGAACAGCGATACTCTTGCTATGCCTTTTCAGCGACAAATATACGACGGGGAAAGTGATGAAAAATGCCAGTCGGCTATATGCCCTGCCCGAAAACGCCGGCCACTTGGGCGATAAGGAAATGATGCTCGGCGATGAAGGCATAACGGTCAGTGACAAACGCTCTGAATGCAAATTCTGCTGGGATTATATCATAAGGGTAAATGAAACACCGGAACACTTTATAGTATATGTCACAGGTCTTACCGCCCACGTCATTCCGAAACGCGGCCTGATAGGCGAAGATGCTGCCGCACTAAAAGAGCTGTTCAATAAACACGTAACACCGAAAAAATAAAAAACAACCAAAATATGGCTAACTTTTTTTCAGACAACAAAGACCTCCAGTACCACCTCACGCATCCGCTGATGCGCAAGATCGTGGAACTGAAGGAAAAAGGATTCCAGGACAAGGACAACTACGACTATGCCCCGGCCGATTTCGAGGACGCTATGGACTCGTACCGCCGTGTGCTCGACATCATGGGCGGCATCTGCGGCGACGTTATCGCCGTTCACGCCGAGGGCGTCGACCACGAAGGCCCCACGGTGGTGAACGACCGTGTGGTGTATGCCCCCGGAACACAGCAAAATATCGACGCCCTCGTTAAAGCGGGCCTCATGGGCCTCACCCTGCCCCGCAAGTACGAAGGACTCAACTTCCCGCTCGTGACTTTCGTGATGACCAATGAAATGGTCGCTCGCGGCGACATGGGATTTGAGAACATCTGGGGCTTGCAGGACTGCGCCGAAACCCTCAACGAGTTCGCCTCGGAGGAGATCAAACAGGAGTTCCTGACCCGCGTGTCGCGCGGCGAAACCTGCGCGATGGACCTCACCGAGCCGGACGCAGGTTCCGACCTTCAGGCCGTGATGCTCAAGGCGACTTGGGACGAAGGCAAACAGACTTGGCTCCTGAACGGCGTTAAGCGCTTCATCACCAACGGCGACGGCGAAATATCGCTCGTACTCGCACGTTCGGAAGAGGGCACAAAAGACGCACGCGGACTCTCGATGTTCGTCTACGACAAGAATAGCGGGGCCACCAAAGTCCGCCGCATCGAGAACAAGATGGGTATCAAAGGTTCGCCTACGTGCGAGCTTGTGTTTACCAACGCGCCGGCCAAACTGGTAGGCGACCGCAAGATGGGGCTTATCAAATATGTGATGTCGCTGATGAACGCCGCCCGTCTGGGTATCGGCGCACAGGCCGTCGGCCTCAGCGAAGCCGCTTACCGTGAGGCGCTTAAATACGCGCACGAGCGTGAGCAGTTCGGCAAACCCATCATCGAATTCCCGGCCGTGTTCGAAATCCTCAGCAACATGAAAGCCAAACTCCAGGGATCGCGCGCGTTGCTCTACGAAACCACGCGTTTTGTTGAGATATACAAATCGTACACCCACTGGAGCCACGACCGCAAGCTCGAACCGGAAGAACGCAACGAGATGAAAGAGTACAACAAACTCGCCGATGCGTTCACTCCCATGCAGAAGCTGATGACCAGCGAGTACTGCAACCAGATGGCTTACGACGCCATGCAGATACTCGGCGGCTCGGGTTACATGAAAGACTACCCCGTGGAGCGCCTCTACCGCGACGCGCGCATCACCAATATCTACGAAGGCACGTCGCAGCTTCAGGTCGTAGCGGCCATCCGCCACGTGACCACCGGCACCTACGCCGCCAAGATCAAGGAATACGAAGCCGAAGCGGCTTATCCGGCAGACCTGGCGTCTGTTGCGAAACAGCTCGTGGAACTCCGCGAAGACTACGAGGCATGCGTTGAACGCGTAGTTGCCGGCGATGCCGAGCAGATCGACTTCCACGCCCGCCGCATGGTCGAAATGGCAGCCCACATCATCATCACCCACCTGCTGCTCAAGCAGGCCGCCGATCAGGATGACTACCGCCGCAGCGCGCAGGTATACGCAAAAACAGCCTATGCTAAATGCAAGGAAGCCAAAGCGTACATCTTCAACTCTGCCGCCGAAGAGATCGACCTGTTCAAGGCCGTACTCGACGAGAACGTGGAGAACCTCTAAGGCAATCCTGAAGAATCTCTAACGCAATCGAGGAGAACCTATAACGCAATCGCACCTGCGAACCAAAAAGCCCGGGATCTCCCGGGCTTTTTTTATAGTGCACTCTATCGTGCTCTGTCCTGCCTTATTATGCATCGAAACCGGAATTAATTCGTTATATTAGCATATTAATCCAAACCGGACACATGAAGAAGCTACTCTATTTGTTATTGCTGCTGGTATTGCCTGCGATTTCATATTCACAACAATATTTTCCCAAAGCGGTTTTGGCTGCCGACCTTGACACCATATATCTGCATCTTAGGGAGATACATCCGGACATGCTCACATTTATATCCAAAAAGGATTTCGAGAAAGAATTCGACAATACTAAAACCTCACTGCCGGATTCATTGACAAGGCTTGGGTTTTATCGGTATGCCGCGCATGTGATGGCGCTCGTGAAAGACTGCCACACTCATATAAAATATCCGCTCGACGAGTTCTATCGTCTGAATCCTTGGATCTTTCCGGCAAATGTCAGAATCGACGACAAGGATTCTACACTCATTGTTCGTGCATCCCGCTATCCGGAACTTGTAAACTCCACTATCTTAAGCATAAACGGCAGGAGCGCCGAAAGCATCGCGAGGGAACTGCTTAGTTACGCGCCGGCGGAAACGCCGGGATTGAGAGCGAATAATATTTCAAATTCGTTTCAGTATCTGTTCTATTTCATCGACAGTTCCGAAGTATATGATATAGAGTATATGGTTGACGGGCAGGTGTGTCGACAAAGTTTCAATGCAGACAAAGTCAACAGGCAGCCCCAGGCCGGCGGCAATAGTAATGATGGCAAGAAAAACGATCCGAGCAAGAATTTCTCATTTTCAAAATTAAATCCTCAAACAGTCCTGTTTACAATGCGGCGTTTCGATATAACGAATGGCTACTACCAGTCTTTTACCGACTCACTTTTCGCGTTTATAAAGGAGGAGAAGATCGAAAATCTGATAATAGACATTCGCGACAATCCCGGCGGCGATGATGCAGCGATTCCATTACTCAACTACATATGCCCTGTGAATTATCACCTCACAAGCAGGGTGGAGTTTTACAGAACGCCGTTAGTAAAAAGGTATGGCATTGAAGGTGATGACCATGGCCATCTCAAGATAAGGATAAAAAAACTAAAGCCATTCTGTTTTTCCAAAAGGTTCAAAGGCAACGTCTTTGTCCTCACCAACAGAGGCTCGGCATCTGCCAGCGGGCCGTTCGCTCATACCATAAAGTACTACAAATTGGGGAAGATCGTGGGCGAGAAAACAGGCGGATGCCCCAGTTCGTTCGGCGACAGCAGACCTTTCACACTCCCCCATACCAATATGAGGTTTAATGTGGCATTTAAAGAATTCTTTCCCGCCGGCGGCAAAAGGCTGTTCGAGAGCATAATCCCCGACTACGAAGTCCCGTCGGAACAGGCGCTCGACAAGGCATTGGAGATAATAGAAGCGAAAAAGAAAAAGTAACGCGACCCGTAGGTCGTGTTTTGAGGCCCGGAGCAATGCTACCGGAGTTTCGCGAAGGACAGCTAAGGTTCCTACTGTTACATAACTGCCTGCTTGCTTGCCTGCTTACTCTTTGACTATACGCAGCATTTCGTCTAAACTGTCGCACATGGCGTCCCAACTGAAGCGCTTCTTTTCGGCATCCATGTTACGGCGAAAACGTTCGAGGTTCCAGTCGGCATACAGCCTCACGAAGGCGACCGCGACAGCTTCGGGAGTCTTCTCGACCACATAGCCCACAACGTCGTCCGAAACAATCTCGGCAAGGCCGCCTACGTCGGTCACTATCATCGGCAGCCCGAAGTTGTAAGCTATCTGCGTGACGCCGCTCTGCGTGGCCGAATGGTATGGCTGGATAAGCACGTCGGCCGCCGAGAAATAGTACTTCACATCCCCGTCCGGGATATAGAAATCGTGTACCACCACGTCTTCCGTAAGGCCGTTTTCCTCTATATGGTGCAGGTATTTTTCCTTGTTGCCGTAGAATTCGCCGGCGATTATGAGTTTGCAGCCCTCCGTCTGCTTGTCAGCCTTGAGTATCGTCCATGCGTCTATCAACAGGTCGAGTCCCTTGTAGTCGCGCACGAGGCCGAAGAACAGCGAGTATTGGATATCCGGTTCTAGTCCGAGTTTCCGGCACGCCTCTTCTTTCGCCACAGGTTCGCCGTAGCCCGTGAATATCGGGTGCGGCGAGAAGAGCGCCGGTTTTTCGATCCCGAGGCTGTCGAGGTCGCGCTTCACCTGCTGCGACATATAGACGAAACCGTCCACGCTTTTCACGAAATATTTGTTGAAAATCCGGTCTGTGAAATTATGCTCGTGGGGCACGATATTGTCCACCTGCACGACGACTTTCGTGTGTCCGTTCTTCCGCACACGCCGAGCGATAGTCCCGAGGCACGGCCCCATGAACGGCGTCCAGTATTTCATTATAACCATATCGGGGCGCTCGCGGCGTAGCCTGCACCCCACCCTGAGCCAGTTCAGCGGGTTCATAGAGTTGACGCGGCGCTCTATACGCAGATCCTCGGGCGGCGGCGACTCGGAATACTGGGTCTTGCCCGGGAAGAGGAACGACGGATATTGCAGCGTGAACGTCACTATATCGGCAAGGTCGCCGCGCATGGCATATGTCCGCGCGAGCATCTCGTCGAATGAGGCGATGCCTCCCCTGTAGGGGTACGCCGGGCCTACTATGGTTATACGTTTTGACATATCGAGCCGTTTTAACGCCCCCGCGGCCTTTGCGGCCGGAGGACGCGGAGTTTGACGCGCGGAACGTGACGCGGAATGACGCGGAGCGGACAGACGCGCGTCCCTATTTCTTTATCTGCTCGAATACCCAGCGATGTGTCTTTCCCGCCGCATCGTTGGCCAGCATCATCATCAACTCGCCGTCGATCTGCACGTTATGCGCCGTTTTGAGGAACTCGAAGTACTCGTTCTCGCCGACGGCATCCACGCACGACATGCGTGTGGACGCTATCTGGTTTATCGAGAATTTCTGCTCGCTCTTTGTAACGGAATACAACATTACACCGCTAAACCGGTTGCACTCGCCCATACCCGACACCATTTTATCCTGTGTAAAAGCGATGGTATAGCTCTGGGCGGCAGAAGCAAACGCCTTGTCGTCTTTCTGCACGAGCTTCCATTCGGAACCCGTCAATTTGTCGAATTGATCGTAATAACTGCTGCTTTTGAGGCACGGACAGCACGAAGCCATCAATGCAGCCATCGCTGCGGCACATAAAATTTTTACCAGTTTCATCTATTTGCTGTTTTTCACGTAATATAATGTCAGTTTGTTGTCGGCATCCTTGAGCGTAAGGGTACTTTCCGTGGCCTTGTATGTGGCGACCGATCTCAGCCACGCATGATAGGCGTCTTCGAAAGGCATTTCGAGGCAGTAAGCCATAGTGCTTGCCATGCTTCCGAATTTGATGTTATCGCCGTCTGCCACGAACGGGCCGAAGAAGCCGTTGCAGGGGGCTATTCCGAAAACCGCCTTCGACGAGTCGGCGAACGCCATCCTGAGCGGTTTCGCATCAGGCACGACGATCTGCGAAGCGCTGTCGGCACACTCAACCCTGTCGAGCACCCATTCGTTGGCGGTCAGGTTCTCGTAATTCTTATTGCCTCCGCAGGCAACCGCGAACAGCGCCGACGCCGCCACTGCCAATGTCTTTATGACTGTCTCGATACACATAATCGCTTAAATTATTTTGGTAATTAATGTCTGTTTACTACATCGTTAAAACATGCACGTTGCCGGCAAGGGCACAACGAAGTTATCGCCCGCCGCATATGGGCGGCAACGGGCGACCGAGTTTTGCATTGCAAAATCCGACTGTATTCGAAATTAGTGTAAAGTCGTATTTGGTTCCCATTTATTTTATAATGAAAAGTTCTGCTAACTTTGCAATGTCAAAAGTAATTATTTTTTGGCGGTTACGGACTGCCTCCTCAATATTTTAACGATCTGTCATGAAAAAGGTTATCAACAGCGCCGACGCGCCCAAGGCCGTAGGACCCTATTCGCAAGCCATCGAAGCCAACGGAACGCTCTATATATCCGGCCAACTGCCACTCAACCCATCCAACGGCACTATGCCAGCCACCATCGAGGAGCAGACCGCGCAATGCCTCGACAACATCGGCGCCATACTCGCGGCGGCCGGATATTCGTTCGGCGACGTTGTGAAATCGACGGTACTTTTGGACGATATCGGCAATTTCGACGCAATGAACGGCGTCTACGCCAGATATTACACGGACAACCTGCCTGCAAGGGCGGCCTATCAGGTTGCAAAATTGCCGAAGGGCGCGATGATCGAGATCGAAACGATAGCTGTGAAATAATACTGAATTATCCCTTTAAATCTTGTTCGGCCTTCTTCGAAGGCCATAAGGCGCCAACGAGGGTGACAGAGGCGCCTGAACCGACGCCCGCAACGGGAGCAAAGACTGCTTGCAGGCTATGGCCTGCAAGCAGGAGGAAAACGAATCGTTTTTTTGATTCGTTAACAAAAGTATTTGTACGGCAGACTTTAATATTCGTCGGGGAAATTACATGTCGAAACAGGACAATCTTGAAATAATATGCTTATCCACAATATTACTCCTGCGATGCAGTCTGCCGTCGGCGGCGGGCGCAAACGAGCTTTCGGCGAGTGACGCAGCCCGCCGCGTGGGGCGGCGGCAGGCTGCCGGTGTCGCTTCGCGACACCGTAAGATTAATAACGACCTGTTTAAAGGTTAGGGATGTTTTGCGGATAAGCGTTAAAATAATACGGTTTACATTTAATACGTAACATTGTTTGGCCGGGGAAGTTTGCTTTTCCGAAAAAACATATTACTTTTGCAGTGCTTTCTGCGCAGGATGCAGGTTTTTGATGCGGCGTTGTGCAGAATGTCGATAGTATTATTCGGGATGTAGCGCAGTCCGGTAGCGCACCTGGTTTGGGACCAGGGGGTCCCAGGTTCGAATCCTGGTATCCCGACAAAACAATGAAAGTAAAAAGCCATCCGACGGATGGCTTTTCTTTTTGGCGCATGGGCGTTGCGGACTTGTCCGCATAAGGCCTTGTGGCCGAAAAGAAAAATATGCGCAGCATTTTTGCTTTCATTGTTCTGGATCGCCCCCGCGGCGAGCGGAACAGGAAAGGCGAGCATCTTTTTGCGAGCCAATCCTTGTTGTTTTGACGATTGGGCCAGACAGCGGAGGGCAAAAGGATTAGCCCGCATCTTTTTGCGGGCTAATCCTGTCATTGTTCCGAATCGCCCCCGCGGCGAGCGGAACAGGAAAACCGAGCGCAGCGAGGTAATCCTCTCAACCCTTACCGTACACCCTGTTGTTGCTTGGCAAGTGCCTGTTCGATTCGCTCCAGACGGGCGATGATCTCGTCGGTTTTCGATTTTTGCTTCGATTCGAGCAGCATTTTCTTGGCCTGCTTTGTGGTCATGAACAGTTTGACGGCAATGATAATCACAATGAGCAGAACGCCCAGTATGTGATAATTGGCCATAAGATATTTCAATACGCCTTCCATAAATATCGGGGTTTAAGATTTATCATGCGTTACCTGCAAAATCTCTACCAGATTTACTTTCCGGGAGAAATGAAAGCCTGACCACTTGAGGTCAGGCTTTCATTTGACAATCGCGACCGGATCAAACGATATTCTGCCCCTCTTCCTTGAGCCTTTTGCGGAGCTGCTGAACGTCGATATCATGCACATCGACACGCCCCATCTTGCTGGCAAGGGCCGCACCCAAACCAGCCGCTTCGCCCGTAACGAGGCAAACCGGCATAACCCGCAGGCTGCCGAACGAATACTCGTCGCATGAAATAGGGCGGCCGGCAACGATCACATTGGTAAGTTTCTCCGGCACGAGGCAACGGAAAGGAATCCCGTGGGATTCACCCTTATTGTAGCGCGGATAGTGCTTGGCGCCTTCGATATGGATGTCCACATAATAACAGTTGCGGCCGATTTCGTCGTCGAACGAACGGCGTGCAACCCAATCTTCTACCGTGAAAACATAATCGCCCTTGATGCGGCGGCTTTCGCGGATACCGAGCAGCGGACCTGTCGAGGTAAGGAACGATTCGCCGAAAACTTCGGAGGCTTCGGCCTTCAGTCCCCTGTGTAGTTCGTCCACCAGGAGGCGTCCGTCCATTATCCCTCGCGTGAGGTCGTTCGGGTCGATGGATTTGATGTCGAGTATATGCCCGGCGTTGAAGACTATTATGCCCGGTGTTATTTGCTTGGCGTTCATGTGAACGTCCAGTACGTGCGGATACTGCCCCGAAGCAAAGATCGCATGCATCGGGCTTTTGCTCGACCCGCTGTGCAGCCAGCCGTCGCCGCCCTTTTTCCTGTATTCCTCGTAGTTTACGCCTGCGATGGTAAAACACAGGGTCGAGGCCTGCACCTTGCCGTCGGCGTTTCCGTAGAAATATTCGGCCCCGGCCCACGCGGCCAGGTCGCCGTCGCCGGTGCAGTCGACATACACCTTGGCTTTGTAACGCGAAAGCCCGTTCTTGTTGGCGAGGACGACATGGTCGACGGTTCCGTTCCCGGCCATTTCGACCCCTGCCATTTGGGTAAAGAACAGGATATTGGCGCCCGAGTCCTTGACCATCTTGTCGTACACGCGTTTGAGCTGTTCGGTATTTATCGGCATCCAGTCGGTCGGGGCGTTTTTCATCCCTTTTTTGGATTCGATCATGATCTTTTCGGCTATGCCGTTGTAGATGACCTTTTCCCTGTCCGAGAACGGGCACCAGGCGTTCATATTTCCGGCGGTACTCATCCCGCCGAGCATGCCGGTGGATTCTATGAGCAGCGTTTTGGCCCCTTCGCGGGCAGAGGCTATGGCCGCGGCGCATCCGGCAGGGCCGCCACCGGCGACGATCACATCCCAGCTGTCGTCTATCGGGCGGCGTTTGTGCAATTCTTTCTTTGTCGGTTCGGCCGCCAGTGCCTCCAGCGCCCCGAGGTTTGACATAGCCCCTGCGGCAAGCAGCGTCGCCCCTGTTTTTTTCAGGAAGTCGCGCCGGGTCAATTCTTTCTTATCGTCTTTCATATTGTGAAGTTTTAGGTGTTCCGTTATCGGTTGTTCCACTCCGCTGAAATGTAGGCGGTTTTAAGGTCGGCGGCGTTATAGAGCGTCACCTCGCGTTCTTCGCTCGGAAGCATGGTGAAAAATCCGTCGGAGAAGAGCGCGGGCAGGATGTAGCTGCCGTCGCGCTTGTTTTGCAGGTTGAGCTTGACCCCGAGGGCGATATTTTTGGAGTTGTTGCGCAGCGCGACCTTTACCGTGCCGTCCTTTTCGGGCGCAGTGCGGACTATCTCGACTTTGGCCGCGCCCATGTTCCTCAGCCGGGTGTAATCCGGATCTTTGTATTTGCCCACCCAGTAATCGTTGACCGAAACGAGCATCCCTGATTTGTCGCGCAGTGTGAGGCGCACCAGTTTCAGGCCTTCCCTGAGTTGTTCGGCAAGGTCTGTCCAGTCGCTGACACTGTTAGCCGCGACGGTAATTTTCTTCTTGTCCGAGGCGAGCGGTTTGCCCTCCGGCGAATAGATGACGTAAGACGCCGAGTATTCCTTTGCCGAACGTGTAAAGTTAAGCAACTGAATGAGTTTCGTCGAGATATCCATCTGTATGTGTTCCGGCTCGCAGGCTTTTTTCGTGGCGTAATACGCCCCTGTGGTTTCCCAGTCGTATGTGTATGTCTGCCACACGGTGCTTGGCCACGCCGGATGGCTCATCCAGAGCAGCACCCCGGTGGCGTCGTTCCACAAACGGCCGTTCCATGCCTCGCACATTGCACGCCAAGCCCTGTAATTCTCGATCTGCGACCAGTCGCAGAACTCCTCGGCGTTTTCGAAGCCGCCGTACATTTTGGCCAGCGTCCTGGCGTATTTGTCATAATCCGGCCAGCCGTTCGAGTGCCAGTCGTGGTAGCTCCACAGGTCGCCCATCGGCCACCTGTCCTCGGGTTCCATGAACTTCGCGAGGGTGCGGTACGTGGGTGCCGAGCTATAGCCCACCTCCGAGCGGAACCCGTAGACCGACCTGAAATAATTCGGATCGGTATATGTCTCAGGCTCAAGACTCTGCCACGGGCCGCTGACGCCGGTGTTTATATTGATCGACGAGGGCAGGTAATGTCTCGTGCCATCCTCTTTTGCAAGCATTTCCGCGATCCGCACCTCCAACTCTTTCGGCGCGAAGCCTTCGTTACGGGCGCACCACAGGGCGATGGACGGATGGTTGCGGTAGCGCTGCACGGCGTCCGTGGCGTTGCTCATCCAGAGGTCGTTATTGGCCGGCGGCAGATTGAACGTCGTGGTCGAGAGCCAGAAGTCGTTGAAGACCATCATTCCGTACTCGTCGCACAGCTCATAGAACACATCTTCCGTACACTGCCCCGTCCAGTTGCGGATCATATTGAAATTCTGGAACTTATGCAGGCTAAATGCCGGTTCGAGCCTCTCGCGCGACACCCTTTTCATGCCGTCGTCCATGCCCCAGTTGCCGCCCTTGCAGAAGACGTCGCGGCCATTTATCTTCAATACCATGTGAGGCGAAGAGGTGTATTCAGCCACGGCAATTCCCGGAGCGTCGGTCGGCACAAGCAGCCGTGCGAGATAATGCTCCGACTTGAACGACCTCGTCCGCTTCACGTTGATATTGTCGAATATCTTCGTCGTGGCTCTGTAGGCTGCGGTCGGGTTGAAGTTGATGTCGAATTCCCCATCGCCCTTGTCGGCCACACGAAGCATATATTCGTATTCCCGGACGCCGAAACGCACTTTCTTGGTGTCGGTCACTTCGCCGCCGCTCTTAACTGCGATATCGGCGTAATAGAGGTTCTGCCCGCCCATCCCGTTTGGCCACCAGAGCTTGGGGTTCCGCACCCTCAGGGCCGGGAACTCTTCCGGCGCAAGCACCGCCATCACTTCAGCTCCCGGTGCAAGCGTAACCTTTTTACCAACCTGAGCCCCTGCCAGCAATGCCTGCACCTCAACTTCTTTGCTCGACGCGGAGTGGTTCCTCAGTGGAATCCTAACCGTTATATCGGCATAGGTAGTGTCCGGCAGCGGAAGGTCGGTAATTATCTGCGGGTCGCCGATAGTGACGTCGCCGTGGAATTTCAGCAGGACGTCCTGCCAGATACCCATGTTCCTGTCCCTCATTGCCGGTATCCAGTCCCAGCCCTCGCTCGCGAAGAACGTGGGTCCGTCGAGGCACATCACGCCGCCGTTTTTCCCCATCCCGGCCTTTACCGACTCTTCGTGAGGGATGCCCGGGTTTGCCGGAGGCATAATCCTCACCGCGAGGACATTAGGTTTTCCTGCTTCAACAAAGTCGGTTATGTCGAACACGCCCCTTATGAACGCACCTGTCATCGCGCCCACCCTTTTCTGGTTGAACCAAACCTCGGCACGATAGTTTATCCCTTTGAGTATCAGCGAAGTTCTTTGACTCGCCTTGTCGGCGGGAATATCGACCTCGACCCTGTACCACCAATCCATGCGGCACAACGTGTCGGGGATCTGCAGGTTGTTGAGCCCGTAGTACGGATCGGGATAAACGCCGCAATCCACGAGCGTCGTAAGCACCGTTCCAGGCACCGTGGCGTCGTACCAACCGGCGGTATCGTAATTACGCACGAATGGCAGCATCCCAGTCAGATCGACCTCGGGCGCGGCCTGCATCTTCCATCCCGACACTATTTTATAGGCGTTGTCGCCATCGTCCGTCAACCGCGCCGGAGAGAACGGCGGCGCTGTACGCCTCGCCTCCCCTTTCTTCGCCGACCTCGACACGGGCAGCGTCGCCGGGTCCTGCAGCTGGCTCTGCCCCATATTGAGCATCTTCACATCGGGGGTCTGCCCCCATGCTCCTGCGCAAACGAAAAGAGCCAGGCACGACAGGAATATGGTTTTCATACTATAATTTTTCAGAAGGTGTTTGGGATTACACATACAAAAAGGATGGATTAACCCTGCAAGTTAATTGTTTTTCGCGTCTTCGCCAAAGCACGATGGCATATTTATACCGATTTTCGGTTTACGCAATCATCGTCCCCGAAGGCTGAATGTCGCCTGCCTGAACACGGGCTGCCCCTGCGAGGTTATCCCCTGTATGGTCATAAGGTAGTCGGACGGTATGTCGTTCATGTAGAACGAAACCTTGGCTTTGCCGTCCGGGCCGGTCGTGACATCGGGCTCCCAATGCAGGGTCACGCGCTGGTCGGGGTCGGGATTGTCATTAGCGGTGCCGTATACCGGTTCATAGAACGCGTCCGGCACGTTATAGCCCAATGGGTAGAATTCAAACCTGTACGGCTTATCCATGGTATAGAGTCCCGACAGCGCTTTGGTCTGTACATTTACAGAATATCCATAGGAAGTACTGCCGATCTCAGTTCCTACCTGAATTATACTCACCTTCGATATGGCGCTCATAGGCACATCAAGTATTTCCTGTGTCCCCGTTATGGGTTGGCTGAATACGGTATGGCTGGCTCCTTGAAACAGGCCTCCTGTTTCCATCATAATCCTGTCGTCCAAAAGATAATCGCTCGCAAAATCGCCGCCGTCCATCAGGAAACGCGCCCTTCTGCCGTTTATATACACAGCTTTTCTATGATACTCTCCGGTTTCGTCATAATGCGGATCGTCGGTTATCTCGACCCCTTCCTGCGATTTTAGCCAACTGCGCAGAGTCGTGTGCAGGCCGGTGTCGAGTATCTCCTCGGGGGTCACGCGCACCAGCAGGTTGTCGCCCCACATATCGAGTTCCTTGTCCCGTTCTTTCTTAGCCGTAACGCTCACCGTGTTGATGACGTACACTTTTTCGCCATCGACATAGACATACCTCGGGGCGGCGGCATCGTAGAAATCGAAGGCGGTTTCCGTTTCTGCTTTGCCCTGTTTGGCCCCGGACTCCGGCCGGAATATTTCCCGGTAGCCCGGCCAGGGCGTATAAGGCTTGAATTGCTGCTTGTCGATGGTTATCCCGACGACGCCCTTGCTCTTTTTCTTTTGCGTCCCATAGATAAGGAAACCCGTCCTGATCGGGTGCCACACATCCGACACCTCGAAATAACCCTCTTCGTCAGGCTCGATGATCCATCCACGCTTGATGCCCGGCGCCACCATCGCCAATTTGGGCGTCTTGAGCGCCTTTTCTTCGTTCCACACATTGGTTATCCGTCCCGATATGCTTTGTCCGAGTTCGACCGCGTAACCGAGCGCCGGCCCTTCACTGCGGAAGACGGCCCCGAGGTCGAAACGCTTCCAGCCCTGCGTCATCATCAGCAGGTCGGCGTATGCCGCCCTCGTATTGGCGTCGGTCGTGGCGTCGAAATAGCGCCAAGGCTCTTCCACCTTGCCTTTTATGTCGGAACTCATCAGAATATAGCTCACGATATTGTCCGAGGGCATGGTGAGCGAGCGGCGGGTATCGACCACCGATACCGAAAGGTCGGCCTGCTGCCCGCCGGCCATCCCCGAAAGGTCGATCTCGGCCTCGACGAGTTCGCGTTTGCCATACGAAGGTTTCAAGCCTTTGACGGTCATCCTGGCGCTCCTGTCGTTGTTCACGAAGACCAGCCGTTCGCTGTAAACCCTGCCGTTATTATTGACGATAAAAAGATGCACTATGCCTTCGGGTAATTGGCCAAGCGGTACTTTGAGTTCCATTGCGTCGGCCAGCGGCTTCCACATCAACACCTTGCCGCGGCACTGCATAACGAAACCGAGCCCCCCGTAATCGAACCCGGCGGTCGAAACCACACGGGTACTAAGCGTATTCGACTGCGTCGAGGCGGTTATGCCGATCCCGGCGGCGGCGACCGCCGGAAGCGCCACCCTCATTTCCCTACCGTCCGGCGTGATCAGCCTGGCGGTATACCTCTCTTCGGCACGGGGCTTGAACCGGAACTCGCCCATGCCGTTATGCGTGGTCGAGATCATGGCTACCATATTGCCATTCTGGTTGACGACAGTCCCGCCTGCTTCGGCCGACCTGCCGTCGGCCCCCACCACCTTGAACGCCACACGCTGCATGACCCCGTCGAGCAGGTGCCCGCCTTCGGGCATGAACTGCACGTCCAGCCGGTCGTCGAACACCGGCACTTTGAAGACGCGCGCATATCTCTCCCGTTCCTTGTTGTCGCCATCGAACGACATGCGCAGGTCGGTTACCATCGAATCCATCGCTATCTCGAACCTGAATTGCCCTTCCCTGTTCGCCACCCCCGTCAGGGTATGCATTTCGCGCCCCGCGCTGACCGGCACAACCCGGAAAGCGCTGTTGCGGTAAGGGACGCTGTCGCTGCGCAGGAACGTCGCCGTGACGATCACTTTACGGCTGTTATAGTCGGGAGCGTATTCAACGCCGGAACGGATATCCCTGTCCTTCACGTTGTTGACATAAAAGCGTTTGCTGAAATAGAATTCTTCGGAGTAATTCTGCATCCAGTAGGTATATGCCGTAAGGGTGTAGTATCCGGAAACCGCCGTCGGCGGAAGTTTATAGCTGCCATGGAAACACGAGTCGGTCCTGGCGAGCTGTATGCGCGCAACCTGTTTGTTCGCCGGGTCGAAGATGTCGGCATAGACCAACCCGCTGTAAAGTTTCGGGGAATGCGCGGTGGCATCCACACGGTAGGCCTTGAACCACATGATCTCGTCGCCCTGGTAAGAATCCTTGCTCATGTGTACGAACACTTTTTCCTGGAAGTAGGAATCGTTGTAGGCCTCGAACCGTTTGCGCAGCGGCGAACCTCCGACACCCTGCCCCGAAGCAAGCTGCCAGCAAGCAAGGAACAGGCAAAAAACCAATATGACGCGTGATAAACCGGCACTCCTCATAGCTGTAAGTTTGGATTCAATGTAAAGTTAGTAAAATAAATGTCGGAAATAGGCCGAAACATGACCAATAATTGATAAAAATAACAGGAAAGAATAGTTATTTTTGGAAAGAAATAATACATTTGTAAGCAAACCTTAAAACTTATAATAACTAAACCCATAAACTATGAGAAAATTTGCCTTCGCCTTATTGGCAATATTTTTTGCAACCGCTTCTTTTGCACAGGATGTCCAGGACGTGCAGGACGATCAGACAGCCGAAGCGACAGAAGCCGTGGATACAGCCAAGGTCACAAAGGCCTTTTCCTGGGGTATCAAGGTCAACCTTAACCTCGCCTCGGAACGCAACGCCCCCGAAAACAATGCAAGGACAGGATTCGCAGCCGGTTTCTTCGCCGAAGTAAGGCTTAACGACCGTTTCAGCCTCCAGCCTGAAATATTATACTCGCAGCAAGGCAGCAGGCAATATCTTAACGGCATCAGCACAAAAGGCGACCTCATCCTCGAATTCGACTATATCAACATGCCGTTGCTCCTTAAGGCATACGTATGGGAAGACAAACTCAGCATCGAAGCGGGCCCCCAGTTCGGATACATGGTACGCCACAAGGAAAAACACGTACCCAAGGACGGAGCGAAAGTCACAAGGACTATTGACGAAGACTGGCTGAACAAACTCGATGTCGCCGCCGTTCTCGGCGTGTCATATAAAGCATACGGGCCGTTCGACCTTTATGCACGTTATACCTACGGCTTCATGAAAACCTTCGACGGCGATCTGGACGCGATGATAGATTTCGACCCTGACAAAAGGGACTTCGTCGATGTCAAGAACAGCGTATTCCAGCTTGGTGTTGCGGCAAGGTTCTAAAAAGCACTCCGATACATAACAAATAAGGCGCCCTTTTCAGGGCGCCTTATTTGTTATGTCATGTATCCGCATGAAAGAACCAAAGACCAGCGACGGCGGGCATTGCCGATCTTCGGAAAAACCCTGCCTCCATGTTGCATAAAGAACAATGAACAAGCAAATACGGCACGTTTTCAGAAACGTTTTATCGCCATATTTCTCTCTGCTTTTGTTAAATTCGCATACAAACTATATATTTTTCTCAAAAAATCAGACTGAATATTTTATTATGAAAATTTCATTAAACAAAACCATCGCTGCCATATTCACGCTGTTGGGCGGAATACCATATATCTGCCATGGACAACCGCTAAAAGAAGAAACGACGTTCGGCCTTGGAACGGTTTTCCTGATCGCCGTCGGTGTTGCGGCCATCGTCGCCATCGTTGCTATAGGGATCGTAACCGCCAGGACACGCAAAAACATATGCCCGGGCTGCGGAAAACACCAGATGCGCAAATCGGGTTTCGAAACCACACAGATATCGAGAAGCGTCATGCTCCACACGACAATATACACATGCCCTGGCTGTGCGACTGTACGAACCAGAACGCACAAGGCAATCAACCCGGCCATTAACGGGAATAATGCGGCGGATCACAAAAACAGCGATACGCCAAAGGACGATAAACAGCTGAAGCGCCAATAATCAAAGCGAAGTTTGCAAAAAATAAATGTTTATCCGCAATATTACCCCTGCGGTGCAGTTTGCCGCCGGCGGTGGGTGCGAACGAGCCTTCTGCGAGTGAAGCAGCCCGCCGCATTGGGCGGCGGCAGGCTGCCGATGTCGCGAAGCGACACCGTGAGATTAATAATGACTTATTTATAGGTAAGGGGTATTTTTACGGATAAGCGTTAAAAATAAAGGCGGCCGGAACCTTCAGTTCCGGCCGCCTTTTCGGTTTTCCCGCAAATGGTTACTTCTGCGCTTCCGGGGGACGTTTCGATACCCTGTCGAAAAACGGGTTCTTACCGTTGCAACTCAGCAATATGCCGTAGACGGCTTTGCATTCGCCCATCATCCCGATGTCGAGAGCGGCACGGCCCACTGAATACATTACGCGGCTGTCCATCCTGTGGTCAGACGCGACTGACGCCGCCGACCCTATGGCTATACCGAGGTCGCCGCTGTTCAGCGCGCACGGAATAGCAGGATGCTTTTCTTTTTCGGCGCACGATGGGAATCCGCAGAAGCCGCAGTTGAGGTTGAATATTCCATATGTGGTTCCCAGCAGCACTACAGCTTCGGCCTGTTCGACATTATCGGCGTCGCGCAGGAAGAACCTAAACCCGCTTTTTTCCGAATAACGCCGCATCTCCTCGGCAAGGCGCAGGAGGTCATCGCCGTAAACGGTGATTATTTCGAGGCGGTCGATGCCCTTGCCTTTTGGGGCGGTGCGGGCGGCGGCCATCATCGCTTTCGCCGCGGCCAGAACCTGTTCAGTCCGGTTCTCGGTTTCGTTGATAATCATATAGGTAGCTATTTAATTAGAGCGGCCATTTGCAACCCGGGTGATAAATATAACACCTGTTCAATTCGAACTTTCAGGCGCCCCAGCCCCCTCAAGGGCGCCTGACGGCCTTCTTCGAAGGCCGAAAAAGACTAAAAAGACAACTTCTATTTCGATTTGATATATTCGTCGATCGCTTTTGCTGCCTTGCGTCCCGCGCCCATTGCGAGGATCACGGTCGCCGCGCCTGTAACGACGTCGCCGCCGGCAAATACGCCCGGGCGTGTCGTAGCTCCCTCTTCGGTTGCCGTAACGCATCCCCAGCGGTTGGTTTCAAGGCCGGGGGTCGTCGCCGCGATAAGCGGGTTCGGCGAAGTTCCGAGCGCCATTATAACCACGTCGCAGGGGATCTCGAATTCGCTGTTCTCGACGACCACCGGCGAACGGCGGCCCGAAGCGTCAGGCTCTCCGAGGCGCATACGCTGGCACTTGACACCTGTCACCCATCCTTTTTCGTCACCGAGTATTTCGACCGGGTTAGTAAGCATTTCGAACTCGATGCCCTCCTCCTTGGCGTGGTGTACCTCTTCCACGCGTGCCGGGAGCTCGGCTTCCGAGCGGCGGTAAACTATCGTCGACACCGCGCCAAGGCGCTTGGCCGTACGCACAGCGTCCATTGCGACGTTGCCGCCGCCGACCACCACCACCCTGTCGCCCACGTAGATAGGCGTATCATGCGCCTCGTCATAGGCTTTCATAAGGTTGGTGCGTGTGAGGAACTCGTTGGCCGAAACCACTCCGTTGAGGTTCTCGCCGGGTATGTTCATGAACTTAGGCAGTCCCGCGCCCGAACCGAGGAACACGGCTTCGTAGCCTTCGACATCCATCAGGTCATCGATGGTAACGGTGCGCCCCACTATCGTGTCGGTCTCGAACTCCACGCCGAGTCGTCTTACGTTGTCCACTTCGCGAGCCACCACGCCGTTCTTCGGGAGGCGGAACTCAGGGATGCCGTATTCGAGTACGCCGCCCACACGGTGTAGCGCCTCGAAAACCTTCACTTCATAGCCCCATTTGGCGAGGTCGGTAGCGCATGCAAGCCCCGCGGGGCCGCTGCCCACAATGGCCACTTTTTTACCGTTGGCCGGTTCTTTCACGACCTGTCCGTCGCCGTACGCGATATTCCAGTCGCCCACGAAGCGTTCGAGCTTGCCGATAGCGACCGGTTCGCTCTTGATGCCGAGTATGCACGCACCTTCGCACTGCACCTCCTGGGGGCATACGCGTCCGCACACCGACGGCAGCGAGCTGTCCTGGGCTATTATCGAGGCAGCCCCGGCGAAGTCGCCATCGGCCACCTTCATCACAAACCCCGGGATATTAATCGAAACCGGGCAGTTGTCCACACACCTCGGTTTTTTGCAGTTCAGGCAGCGCGAGGCCTCAAGCGTCGCCTCCTCGTTGTTGTAACCGTAGCAAACTTCGTCGAAATTGGTCGCCCTCACTTTCGGGTCCTGCTCGCGCACAGGCACCCGTGGTATCTTGTTTCCAGCCATAATTTTTAAGCTATTGCACTTGTTTCAGCCCCTTTGCACAAAAGATAATATCAGCGTGTTTCCATGCCAATTATATCCGTGTCATGGTAATGACCCGTGTGCCGGGAGGCACTATTTATCCAATCCTATATTACACTTGTGTCCCGCGGCTTTTTCCGCCTCAATCGCGGCGCGGCGCTGCTCGATGGTGCGGTACATGCCCTGGCGGCGCATGGCCTCGTCGAAGTCCACCTGATGTCCGTCGAATTCGGGGCCGTCCACACATGTGAACACGGTCTTTCCGCCGACCGTCACGCGGCAGGCCCCGCACATCCCCGTACCGTCCACCATCAGCGTATTGAGGCTGACGACGGTCTTGATGCCGTATTCCTTGGTGGTGGCCACCACGAATTTCATCATTATCATGGGGCCTATTGCGATAACCTCGTCGTAATGCTTGCCTTCGTTGTCTATCAGGTCTTTTATCTTGTTGGTCACAAGGCCGTGGAAGCCGAGGCTGCCGTCGTCTGTGGTCAGGTAGAGGTTACCCGCCACGGCGCGCATCTCTTCGGTCATGATATGCATCTGGGCGTTCTTCGCGCCCACGATAACATCTGCTTCGATGCCGTTCTCGTGCAGCCACTTCACCTGCGGATAGACAGGTGCGGTACCCACACCGCCGGCCACGAACAGTATTTTTTTCTTCTTCAACTCTTCTATCGGCTCATGTACGAACTCCGACTCGCGGCCGAGGGGACCCGCGAAGTCCGGCATGAAATCGCCCTCATTAAGCGCCACTATCTTGCGCGTCGACACTCCGATGGTCTGGATAACTATCGAAACGCTGCCTTTTTCGGCATCGTAGTCGGCTATCGTAAGCGGTATGCGTTCGCCCTGCTCCGAAGCGCGCACTATCACGAACTGGCCAGGTTTGGCCGAGCGTGCCACACGCGGTGCCTCGATATTCATAAGCCAGATATCCGGCGCGAGTTCCCTTTTCTCTAAAATTTTGAACATTTTCTCTTTTTACTTGATTTTACCCATTATCCGGAACTCCCTCATCGGCGACACCGGATCGTTCGTAGTTATATATATGCCGTCGGCGAAAAAGCCGCCCCTGTTGCCTGAGGGCGTGACCGAGGCTTTCACTTTCACTTCCTGGCCGGGGGCTATCTGCGTCCCGGGCCTGAGGTCCGTAGTTACGTTTTTCCGAGGCTGCACCGCCCTTACCACGAGCAGGCGCGGGCCTTCGTTAACCACCGTAAATTCCACCTCGGCAGCGACACCGGCAGCCACATGGCCCATATCGGCCGTCTGGGGCTGCAAGCGCATGCGCGGCACTGCTGTCGTATCTCCCGGCGCGAAGCGGTCCACGACTATCGCCGTGGTCGTTATCCCGAGCGTTTCTTTCCTTCCGTTCACCCACAGCACGACCTTATGCCCGACACGACCGTAGACGGTGCTGTGCCGCATGTCGTAGGTGATGGTTATGTCGCCCCTGCACCCGGCGCATATCGTCGGCAACGCCGTGACAGTCACGTTTTTATCGGCTGGCGAAACGGCGAAATCGAACTTCACGGGCTTGTCCGAAGTGTTGGCGTATCCCACAACCATCGACGAGGGTTTCAGATGGTCTACGTAGCTGAAATTGGCGTCGAAACGCTGAAGCCTCAACCCGCCGCCCAGCTCGTATGGATAATCTTCCTCTACGCTCCTCGGGCGGCCTACAACCTCGCCGCGTATCGTTATTTCGTCACGGTTACGGCCTGCGCCGCTCGTTATTTGTATGTCCTTGATGAACGTCCCCGGCCTGTCCTCCGGATCGAACGTGACCTTTATCTCGCCCTGCGCACCGGGCATAACCGGCTTCTGCGTATACTCGGGCGTCGTACAGCCGCACGACACCGCGACACGCTCCAGCACCACCGGGGTTTTCCCCGTGTTAGTGAACCTGAAAGTATAGGAAACCGGGCCGTCGACCTCTTCTATCACGCCGAAATCCCACACCGTCCGCTCGAAAGAGAGGGCGGACCTGCCGTTATCCTGCGCGAAAGACGGCGCGGCGGCTAAAACAGCGGACAAGAGTAATAATATGGCGTATGACAATCGCATTATCGGGGTACAAAATTAATGGTTTTGAGCGAATAATAATAACTATCGGGGATAAAAACGGCATGCTTATACGCAATAAGGATATTTCCGATCGACTAATCGGCGGCGCAGATGCGACACCGGCGGTCAGCCGCCGCCCGATGCGGCTGCTTCACGCGCCTGCGGCTTATCTGTACCCTCTGCCTGCGGCAACCCGCATAAAACCGACTCAGGCCAAAAAACCTTCCTGCGAGAACATTGCCTTGTCGCCGTCTATGGCCGAACCCGAGGTGGTGAGCATGTCGCCAACGATCGAGGCGCTGACGCCCGAATGCAACAGCCTGCGTTCGAGGTGCTTCACGAGGATGCGGCCGCCGGCGAAACGTATATGCGCTTCGGGGCATACGATGCGGAACATGGCGAAACTGCGCAGAACCTCGTCGTCCTTGAGCGGGGCGGCCGCCTCCAACCGCGTGCCGCGGATCGGGTTCAGCACGTTGACCGGGATCGACCTTACGCCTATATCACGCAGTGCGACAGCCAGTTCCACACGCTGTTCGAGCGTTTCGCCCATTCCTATTATCCCTCCCGAACACACGTCCATCCCGACTTCCTGCGCCCAGCGGATCGTCCGTATCTTGTCTTCCGTGGTGTGCGTGGTGCAGAGACTCGGGAAATACGAGGGCGCTGTTTCGAGGTTGCAATGGTAGCGCTTCACGCCGCAGTCGAACAGTTTTTGCAACTGCGGTTTTGTCAGCAACCCCATCGAAGCGCAAAGTTTTATGCCACACTCCCGGCCTATCGCCGAGAATATCCCGCAGGCTTTTTCTATTTCGGGGTCGGTCATCGCGCGGCCGCTCGTCACGAGCGAGAACCGCCCCACGCCTTTCGATTCGTTGTGACGCGCCATTTCCAGCGCCTCGGTCGCACCCACCAACGGGTAAACGTCCACGTCGGCACTGTGGAACTTCGACTGCGAACACCACTTGCAATCCTCGGGACAGCGGCCGCTGCGCGCATTCATTATCGAACAGGTATCGAAATCCATGCCGTGGAAATGAAGCCGCAACTCACCTGCCACGCGGCACAGTTCGTCCGCCGACGCGTCGTTCGCCAACCGCACGGCCTCTTCATACCCGAGCCTGCGCCCTGCGATTATCTCCCCTGCAAGCGTATCTTTCATCGTCTTAAATTTAAGGTCCGTCCGCCCCTCATATTTCGGTGTCGCATCGGGCGACACCGGCGGTCAGCCGCCGCCCGATGCGGCGGGCTGCTTCATTCGCTTTTGCTCATTCACATCCACCGCCGGCAGCAAACTGCAACGCGAATGGTTATATTGCGGATAAACATATCATTGTTTGTAGAACAACCGCAAAGGTAGTACATTTGCCCTACAATACGGGAACGGATGGGACGCAAAAAAATATATTTCGTCAGCGGCATCGACACCGACGCGGGCAAAAGTTACGCGACAGGGGTGCTTGCGGCGCGGTGGCGCAGCGAAGGCACGGACACGATAACGCAGAAGTTCATCCAGACAGGGTGCGAAGAAGGCGGCATTTCGGAAGACATCGCAATGCACCGTAAACTCATGGGGATTGGACTCCTGCCCGAAGACCTCGACGGCACGACCTGCCCTGTGCGCCTGCGCTACCCGGCGTCGCCCGACCTCGCGGCACGGCTGGAAGGCACGGAGATAGACCTTGCGGCCATAGAAAAAAGCACACGGGAACTTGCGGCGAAGTACGACACGGTACTTATAGAGGGCGCGGGCGGGCTGCTCGTTCCGATAAAAGGGCTCTACACGACGCTCGACTACGTGCGGGAACGCTCGTTGCCGCTTATATTAGTCACGAACCCCCGGTTGGGCAGCGTGAACCACACCCTGCTGAGTCTCGAAGTATGCTGCGGCAGGGGTGTCAAGGTAGACATGCTCGTCTACAACCTGTTTCCGGAAACGTCGCCTGAAATTACAGCAGACACCCGGGCCACGCTGCTCGCCTATATGGAAAAATTCCACCCGGCCTGCGAATTCTGCGAGGTGCCGGTCATGAAATAATTAAGCCGGCACACCAAGAAGCATTTTGGGCAGGGCATACCCCAAAGCGTAGACATACGCCACGATGAGCAAATAGCACCCTATCCCAACCCAGAAAGCCACTTTCGTCCACTTGCGGGCATTGCGCGAAGCCTCCCCGG
The DNA here is from genome assembly GCA_031552235.1 of Tidjanibacter sp. Taxonomy (GTDB): domain Bacteria; phylum Bacteroidota; class Bacteroidia; order Bacteroidales; family Rikenellaceae; genus WRDF01. Next base: position 97,361 of record JAVBMR010000010.1, read on the forward strand.
CCTCCTCAACGCGCCCGGCATAGAACAGCGACTCCACTTTTGAAGCGTACACGATCGCCACTATTCCGAACGGCAGGAAACACAGCACTGTGACCAATATCGACTCCAACAGCCACGACTTGGGCGGCGCGGCCTGATCCTGTTTCTTATTATTGACAGATGATTCCATAACTTTCTTCGGTTTAACAGAGATACAAATATAAGCAAACCCGGAAAAAAACAGTGCGACGTGTACCATGTTTTAGATTTTTTCGTACATTTGCAAAGTCGGAACGGATCAAAGGCTTCCGGCGGGAAAGCAATGATAGCAAACAGGTCATATTTCGGTTTTTATTTTTACTTCTACTTTAACAGAGTGGACCGGGTGGCGTTTGCGTAAATGAGTAAGGTAAGATAAACCAGAAAAAGCAAGATAAACGAATCCCGGTCCAAATGAGGCCGGGATTTTTTTGTGAGAAAAACAGTTTCCAGGATCAAAACACGAAAAAATAGATTTATGAAAGTAGCAATCCAGGGTTACCAGGGCAGTTTCCATCAGATCGTGGCCCATAAATATTTCGGCGAACGCATCGAGATCGTGTCATGCCCCACCTTCCGCAAAGTGGCGCAGGCAGTCGAGGAAGGGGCGGCCGACTACGGAGTGATAGCGATAGAGAACTCCATCGCCGGCAGCATCCTCGCCAATTACAAGATACTCCAGAACCACAACCTCCAGGTGGCGGGCGAAGGTTACCTGCGGATCAAGCAGAACCTGATGGCGCTTCCGGGGACGAAACTGAAGGACATAACCGAGGTGCAGAGCCACCCTATGGCGCTCCTGCAGTGTATGGACTACCTCGAAGAACACAACTGGAAGCTCATCGAGTCGGAAGACACGGCGTACAGCGCGCGCGAGGTTGCGGAAAAGCAGCTCAAAAACACCGCGGCCATAGCCAGCACCCTGTCGGCCAAGACCTACGGGCTTGAGATCATAGCCGAGGACATCAACACCATAAAAGAGAACTTCACGCGCTTCATGATCCTCAAACAGCGCGACGGATTCCTCGACCCGTTCGCCAATAAAGCCTCGCTTTATTTCACTACCGAGCATGAACGCGGTTCGCTGCTTCACGTCCTCGAACAGACCAAGAACGAGAACGTCAACCTCTCGAAACTCCAGTCCTACCCCATCCCCAGCGAACCGTGGCACTATATTTTCCACATCGACATGGAGTTCGACTATCTGGCGGATTACCAGAGCGCGGTAGAAAAACTCAAGGAGGCGGCCAGCGAAGTCCACGTCTACGGCGTCTACCGCAGCGGCTTCAAGGCATCGAGCGAGAACGGGAAGGCGATAGAATAGCGAGGCTGTGGGTTTTTGCTCCAATTTCACACCGAAGGCGAAGACCCGCCCATCTACAGCGGAGCCGTTAAAAGTTTCGAAGCAAGATCACCCGAGCTATCGTGTAGCGAGGGAAGCTTGCGGGAGAAACTTAGGCGACGGTAAAGGGCGGTGGGTTTTTGATTACTTTTTGCCCACCAAAAAGTAATGAAGAAAAATACATAAACTAAAGTTGTAAAAGTTTAATCGAAAATTAGATACTAAAACATATATACAAAGATGAAAACGACAATAATAGGGATGGGCCTTATAGGCGGTTCGCTGGCGATGAGCCTTCGCGACAACGGCCTATCGGAGCATATAACAGGGGTGGACGCGAGCGACAAAAACCTTGACACGGCCCTCAAACTCGGCCTTATCGACAAGGCCGCCGGCCTCGAAGAGGCGGTCGAAGACGCCGACCTCATAGTGCTCTCGGCGCCTGTCGACGTCATCCCGACCCTCGCGATCAAGGTACTCAACCGCATCGGTGACAGCCAGGTCATTATGGATATGGGCTCGGTCAAGACCGAGCTGGCCGAAATGATAAGCCAGCACCCGAAGCGGGGGCGTTTCGTGGCGACCCACCCCATGTGGGGGACGGAGTACAGCGGCCCCGAATCGGCCGTGAAAGGCGCTTTCAGAGGGCGCAACGTCGTGATCTGCGACAGGGAGATGAGCAACCCGAACGCCCTTGCGCTCGTGGAGAATATCTACTCGACCATCGGCATGCCCATATTATATATGTCGTCGGAAGAGCAGGACCTGCACTCGGCATACATTTCGCACATTTCGCATATCACGGCCTACGCGCTTGCCCTGACGGTGCTTGAAAAAGAACGCGAAGACAACCATATCTTCGACCTCGCAAGCAGCGGTTTCGAAAGCACGGTACGCCTCGCTAAAAGTGCGCCCAGCATGTGGGTCCCGATATTCCTGAATAACAAATACAATGTCCTGGACGTGCTGAGGGAACATATACACCAACTCCAGATCTTCCGCAAGATGCTGGAGAACAACGACGAAAAAGGCCTTATAGCGGCAGTGGAAAAAGCTAATACGATCAAGAAGATAATAAAGTAAGGAGTTCATTACTTTTTTGGCTGGCAAAAAAGTAACCAAAAAACCAGCCGCCCGCACCGTCGCCTAAGTTTCTCCTTGCGAGCTTCCCTCATTACACGGTAATTTCGGGTGATCTAAGGTTCTTTTCCTCCTTCGCACCTCGGCCATTCGAGCAAGCTCGATGGCGCTCGGTTTGGCGTCGGTTCGCGTCGAAACTTTTAACGGCTCCGCTGAAAGGGCGGGAATTTTCGCCTTAGGTGATTGAAAAAATAAATCTAAATTCACAATAACTATGACAGCCATCAAACTCAAAGGCGACAAGCCTCTCATAATCTCGGGGCCGTGCAGCGCCGAAACAAAAGAACAAACGCTCGAAACCTGCCGCCAGCTGGCCGCCACCGGGATGGTGGACGTGTTGCGGGCAGGCATCTGGAAACCCCGCACCAAACCCGGCATGTTCGAGGGCGTGGGGGTCAAGGGCCTCGCGTGGCTCGAAAAAGCCAAGGAAGAAACCGGCCTGCCGATATCTACCGAGGTAGCAACCGCAAAACATGTCGAAAACGCGCTGGAATTCGGCGTCGACATGCTCTGGATAGGCGCCCGCACCACCGTCAGCCCGTTCGCTGTACAGGAAATAGCCGACGCGCTCAAAGGAAACAAGGACATCACCGTGCTTATCAAGAACCCGATGAACCCCGACATCGCCCTGTGGGCAGGCGCCGTGGAGCGTTTTGCCGCCGTTGGCATCGACATGGACCGCATCGGCCTGATACACCGCGGGTTCTCGCATGTGGGACAAAACAAATACCGCAACACCCCCATGTGGCACCTGGTTTTCGAGATGCGTGCGAAGTTCCCCGACATGGCCATGATCTGCGATCCGTCGCACATAGGCGGCGCGCGCGAATACCTCCAGGAGATCTCGCAGACGGCAGCCGACCTGCGCTACGACGGCCTCATAGTCGAGAGCCACATCTGCCCGGCCGAAGCCAAGAGCGATGCCTCGCAACAGGTAACTCCCTCGGACCTCGTGACGCTCCTCACCTCGATCAACTGGCGTGCGAGCAACACCAACGACCCCGAATTCAAACGCGCCCTGAGCAACCTGCGCGCCGAGATCGACCAGATCGACTCGGAGGTGTTCGAACTGCTGGCGAGGCGCATGCGCGTGGCCGAAAAGATCGGTACGGTGAAGCGCGACAACAACGTGGCCATCCTTCAGGGCGACCGCTGGAACAGCATCGTGGAGGGCGTAGTCGCCCAATCAAAGGAGTTGAACCTGAGCGAAGATTTCCTCAAAACCATCCTGCAGGCGATACACATCGAAAGTATCAACAGGCAGAACGAGATAATGAACGCGAAAAAGGCGTAAGTATTTATGATATTATCCTTCTTAAGTTTGCTCCGGCCTTATTCGGCCTGCAGCCTGCGGAGGGATGAATATCATTCGGCCCTTCGCCCGTGGTGGCTGCGGGCTAACGGTTCGCTCCGCAAAGCGAGAATATAAACATAAGCCTTAACGTAATAATTCTGAAACATTTATGCCCTATCCGTCTATCAGCCAATGGATCGATACGGTGGCGAACCCTCGCGGGCGCTTCCGGACGCTCGGGGAGTTCGAGTCCCTGTGCGATGCCTACGGCAACGTGAAGTTCACGGCAGGCAACAGCGCGGCGGTTTTCCCGGTCATCGCCGGCGACAGGCGGATGATGCTGAAATGTTTCATCAAGGAGGGCGGCGACCGCCAGGCACTCTATGGCATAACGTCCGGCGGCGATCCGATCCTCTCGCCCACCCGTCTGCTCCCGGGCGAGGCATACGTCTACGACGATCTGGGCAACGGTGCGTTCTACGGTATCGCGGTTGGGGAATGGGTCGAAGGCAGCACGCTGGAAACCGAGACAGGCCGCGCGGCAAGGGAATTCGGCGTACCGCGCTTTGCGGAACTTGTGGCGATGTTCGACAACCTCGCGACGGAACTGCTCGCGCGCGAATGGGCGCACGGCGACCTCAAACCGGACAACATCGTCATCACGCACGACGGCAGGGCGGTGCTGATAGACTACGACGCGATGTACGTCCCCGGCGGACAACCGATGGGCGAGGCCGGAACACCGGGTTTCCAGCATCCGGCACGCACCGGGAACGACTACGGAAAGCATCTCGATGACTACCCCGTCGCACTCATTTCCATAAGCCTGCACGCCCTTGCGGCCGATCCGGGCTTCTACGCCGCGTACCACAAAGGCGACGGCCTTATCTTGAACCCGGAAGAAATATGCTCCGGCCATTCGGAGGCCTACGACAGGATCCTCGACCTGTTCGCCGGCATGGGCGAATACGGGCTGTACGGCCTCGCGCTGAAGCTCCGCCGCCCTACGCTTGAAATTCCGGAACTGGCCGAAACGATGGCGCGTATCACAGCCACACCCGGACGCGGCTACGGACATGAAGGTGTCGGTGGCCTAAAACGCAACAACAAATATAAATCCGGCGACGAAACCGCGCCCCTGCATTCCAAGCTGTGTGAACTTTCCGGCCCGCCACGGCTTTTCGAGGTCGGCGGGCTTTGGGGCTACCGGTCGACAGACGGCGCCGAGATCACGGACGCCATATTCGACGAGGCGTTCGAATTCAGCGACGGCCTCGGCGTTGCGAAGCTCCGCGACAGGTGGCACGCCGTCGACACCACAGGGAGAATGGTATTCAATACCGGGCAGGCGGATTTAGCAAGCCGACCAGGCGGCACAAGCATCGCGGGAAGCACAGACGGAGCAGGTGCAATAGATGCCCTGAAACCTTTCGGCTGCGGGTTGGCCGCTTTCCGCCGCGGCGGGAAATGGGGTTACCTCGACAAGGCCGGCCGCGAGGCCATCCTCCCCTCCTATGACCGGGCAGGCACCATGCACGAAGGCCTGGCCGCCGTGCGAATGGACGGCAAATACGGGTTTATCGACACTTCCGGCAAGACATCCATACCCTTTGTCTACGACCGCGCACGCGGATTCCGCGGCGGCCAGGCCGAAGTGGAGGCCGATGGCGAAATTTTCCGCATAGACCTTTCGGGCAAACGGGTATAAATGTCCAAAAAGATCATTATATTAGCCGATAAAACTACCCAAACATGTATTCTGCGCGAATAACCCGGCTAAATCCGACAGTATTCATATTCCTCATCGACCGCTCCGGTTCGATGGAAGAGAAAATGACATTTGGCAACACCCTGACAACCAAAGCGGAAGCAGTGGCAATGACCACCAACATGCTTATCCGCGAACTCATCAACCGCTGCCGCAAAGAGGACGGCATCATGGACTACTTCGAGATAGCCGCCATAGGCTACTCCGGCGACGAGGCCACGATGCTGTTAGGCACGGAAAGTTCTTTCGTAAAACCTTCGGTGCTGACACAGGCCAATGTCCGCAAGAAAGTGGTTTCACGCGAGTTGGTGCTGCCCGACGGGACATCGGTCATCAACAACAGCGAAATAAAATGCTGGATCGAACCCCTCAGCGAAGGCAACACTCCCATGCGGTCGGCACTGGAGAAAGCGCTGGCGCTCACGGCCAAATGGTGCCGCAGGCAGAACAACCGCACGTCATACCCTCCGGTTATTTTCAACATAACGGACGGCGAGGCCACAGACGGCGACTTTGAAACCATCGTGGGGCTTGCCTCGGAGATCAAATCGCTCAGTACCGACGACGGCAACGCGCTGTTGCTGAACATCAGCATATCGTCCATGTCGCAGGGCAGAACCGTGCTTTTCCCGGCCGGGAAGGACGAGATCCCGCCCAGCCGTTACGCCGACATGCTCTACGAAATGTCGAGCGTCATGCCGGCGGAATACAACGACAGCATACTGGCCGTAAAACCAGGTACGAGCGCACCGTTCCGCGCCATGAGCATGAACACCTCGGCCTCGGGCCTCATCGACATGATGAACATCGGCTCGCGCAGCATCAGCAGGATACTTTAAATCTATGCGGACCGCATATAATCGCGGCCCGCGTCAAACACACGACGAACATGACAGTTACAATCTCGCAATATATCGAAGCGTTGCAAAACCCGAACGGCCGATTCCGCACACTCAAGGGCATATACCCTGTAACGGACGATTCGGGCGAACCGAAGATGCAGGCAGGCGAACTATGCGCCGACTTCGAAGTTGTCTTCGATGGCGACCGCTGCGTCCTCAAATGCCTTTTGGGCGCGAGCGCCAAACACAGGGAACGGCTCAAAGATGTTGCGTTGTTCACGCAGCTCATCGACACTCCGTACCTGCTCCCGCACACCTACCTCGAAGACGAGGTCACGGTTTTCGACGCTTCGGGGCAGGCCTTTGCGGCCGATGCCATACTATTCAGAAAGCCCGATGGCATGACGCTCAGGCAGTTGCTGGACGGTGCTACAGGAAATGGCGCGGCAGACATTTGGGAAGCCGGTTCGCGGTTGGCCGCAATGGCCAGGTGGCTGTGGGAAAACAAATTCAGCACCGGAAGTGTTTCCTGCAAAACACTGACGATCAAACAGGACGGCATTCCGGCCCTGACCGACTGCACATACGCCCAACGAAAGCCGTCGCTTACGGACATCCGCGCCCTGTGCGCCCTCGAAGCGGCATTATACTGTCTCGCCTGCGAACCGAGGCTCTACAAACCTTTCCTCGAAGAGTACCTCACGGGCAGGAGCAAACTCATCGCGCTGGCCGGCACCCTCAACGAACTTTTGGAAGACGAGGAAACCGGCACGCTCACGGGGCTGCTGGCGCTCCTGTCGGCCGAATCGGCAAACTACGACGAATATGTCGCCTATCTTTTCGAGCTGGCCGACAAACTGGCCTCAGAAAAACCGGTACGCATAGGGTCGCTGGCAGACATGGCTGACGCCCTCGCGGCCCAACCCGCCGGAAACGGCACAAAGCAGGACGCAAGCGCCGACGCCAAACTGAGCAAATACACATTCCTCGGCGAACCCGGCTGCAACCTCATGCGTGCGTTCGACGGCCGTGAGTGGTGCTATGTCGACAAAACGGGCAAAGCGGCGATCAGCGGCGGCTTCAGCGACGCGAGCGATTTCGAGGAAGGGCGCGCCGTGGTCGAAACAGCCAAAGGCTTCGGCCTCATCGACACCGACGGAAAATTCATACTCGACGCCGCTTACGATGACATCGACTGGGACAGCTTCAACAACATAGCCGTCGCCACAAAGAACGGCAAGTCGGGAATCTTCTCGCGCATGGGCGAACCGCTGACCGGCCTCTCATTCGACCACATCCTGAATTGCAGCGAGGGCCTGATCCCGGCGAAGAAGAACGGGCGGTACGGCTACCTACGCCGAGACGGGAGCGTCGCCATCGATTTCATGTTCGATGACGCGTTCGGTTTCCGCGACAGGGTCGCACGAGTGCGGCGCTCGGGACACGAGATCATCATCGACACCGAAGGCTGCGAGATCGACCGGATAATAAAATAACGCCGACAACAACGCGTGCGAAAAACATAAAGGCCGGCGTAATTACGCCGGCCTTTATTAGCTCAGGGTCGATCCCCCTACCTTATTCGGTTCATCGAGCGGATAAGCGCCTCGTCCTTCATCACGCCGCGCAAGGCAAGCCAGACCAAACTCATCGCCACCAACGGGAAAATAGCCGTTACCTGATAAGCCACCAACACCTCTCCGAAAGAAGAGAGCATTTTTTTCGTAAGCAGAAGATACCATATGACGAAACCCTGGAGACCGAGCAAAATCACGAATTCGGCAAAGCACAGCCTTATCTGCAGCATGCGGCGCTTATAGAGGAATATGGTCACGAACGGGACAAGCGCCGCCGCGAGGGCCAATACGGCCAGCGGCCAGCTTCCCACCATCCTGTCGCCGCCGGTTTCGCCGGTTGTTGCCAGTGCCGTAAGTACTACCTCCCTGCCGGCCACAAGGTACTTGCCAAGCGGAAGCACCAAAACCAGTACAAGCACCACGACCGCGCACAGCAGGTATAACGTCTGTCTTCTCTGTATCATTTCCTATCGATTTTTTCGTCTATCAGATATTTGTTCCGGTCGGCCGAGTTGCGGCTTATGAGTTCGGCGAGGAACCCCGACAGGAACAGCATCGCCCCGATCACAATGGCCAGCATCGCTATGTAGAACAGCGGTTGGTCGGCCACCCCGCGCACATACAGCCCACGGCCCTGCTTGACCAGCTTCTCGACGATGAGCCACACAGTGGTCAGTCCGCCCAAAAGGAACGACACAGTGCCGAGCGAACCGAAAAAGTACATGGGGCTTTTGGCGAAACGGGTGATGAATATCACGGTTATCAGGTCGAGGTAGCCCTTTATCATGCGTTCCCAACCGTATTTCGTAGTCCCGTATTTGCGGGCGCGGTGGTCGACCACCTTCTCGCCTATCCTGTCGAACCCGGCCTGTTTGGCGAGAATCGGTATGTAGCGGTGCATTTCGCCGAACACCTCGATACTTTTCACCACCTTGCGGCGGTATGCCTTCAGCCCGCAGTTGAAGTCGTGCAGTTTGATGCCCGACGCGCACCGGCACGTCGCGTTGAAAAACTTGCTCGGAATGCGCTTGCCGGCCGGATCGTGCCTGAGTTTCTTCCATCCCGAAACAAGGTCGTAGCCCTCCTCGGTTATCATGCGGTAGAGTTCGGGGATCTCGTCGGGCGAGTCCTGCAGGTCGGCGTCCATCGTGATGACCACGCGACCGGCGGCGGCTTCGAAGCCCGAGTACAGCGCCGCGCTCTTACCGTAATTGCGCAGGAAACGTATAGCAGTGACTTCCGGGTATTTACCGGCCAGTTGTTCTATCACGCTCCATGAACCGTCGCGCGAACCGTCGTCCACGAACACTACCTCGTAGCTGAACCCGTTCGCCTTCATGACCCGGTCGATCCATGCCGTGAGTTCGGGGAGCGATTCCTCCTCGTTGAAGAGCGGGATAACTACCGATATGTCAACCATTTCCTTACTCATTACTGTTCCCTGAAACTGGCGTGCGTTTTACCATGGGCGCCACGAACGCCCCGATAACGGCACCCACAACAACCTTGCCGAGAACGCCCGACACTAAGTATGTTATGGGGCTGTGCATGGCGTTGTCCACCCGCCGCCAGTATTCCGCGGCGCTCATTCCCGCGTTTTCTATCAAACCTTCAAGCGAGTCCTTCAGCGAAAGGTAGGCCTGGTCGAGTGCGATCTGGTAATAGTCGGGCGATATGAAGTTGACGGCCAGATAGTTCCCTATGCCTGTAATAAACCCGGCGAAACCCGTCATGGCCACGATGAATTTCATTCCCTGCCCTATCGAGAAACCCGCGTCGTGATACTTCAGCGAGCGCCTGTAGGCAAGTATATAGATCGAGGCGGCCAGTATTATGGCCTTGAGAAGGAAGGCAACCGCCGTCAGTTGGTGGTTGGTAAATTCGTCCAACAACATCACGACCAACAACATAACACCGAGGATACCTCCGTCGGCCGCGGCGTCGCGCCAAAATGTCTTTCCCGGATCTTCCGCCGTCATCTTATTCATTGCCGGTATTTAAAAATTAGAAGTTAAGGTTTTCGAGACTAAAGCTGCAGTTCGCCGCCGCCCTCGCGCAGTATTTCGGGTTCGCTGTCGGTGAGGTCTATGAGTGTGGTGGGTACAAGCCCGCCCGGGCCGCCATCGACCACTATGTCGACCACATTGCCCCAACGTTCCTGTATAAGCTCCGGATCGGTGGTGTACTCCTCATACTGGTCGCGGCTCTTCACGGAACTCGTTACCAGCGGGTTGCCCAGCGCGTTGACTATGGCGAGCGTTATAGGGTTGTCAGCAATCCTGATTCCCAGCGTTTTACGCTTGGCAAGCACCTTGTCCGGCACTTTCGACGATGCCTTCATCACGAACGTGAACGGGCCGGGAAGGTTGCGTTTGAGTATCTTGAAATCGGCGTTGTCCACCTTGGCGTAATCCGAGATATTGCTCAGGTCGGAACACATTATGGAGAATTCTTTCTTGTCCTTTCCGGTTATGGCCTTGAGCCTGTCGACGGCCTTTACGCTGTGCAGGGAGCATCCGTAGGCATATACGCCGTCGGTTGGATATATTATCACTCCTCCGTCACGGAGCACGGAAACTATACGCTCGATCTGGCGTTCATTAGGGTTCTCGCGGTATAACTTCAATAACATCGGCCGAAAAAATATTACCGGGGCGGCGAAAACCGACCCATAAACGGGTTCAAAGTTAGTACTTTTTTCGAAACTGCGTCCCTGTGGTACAGGTAAAATAAAAAAAGGGTAAGCTACTTACATCGCACCGCTACAACCACCTACCCTTGCTTGCTTCCACACCTGGGGGATTCAGTAGGAGCTGGTCGTGTAAGACTTACCCTCATGCAAATGTAGTTATTTCCTGCGGTTTTCCAAAATTGCGGGGCCGATTGGGTGAAATATTTCGGATTTATCATGTTAATGCGTCTTTTATATTCTTTTTTCGGCCTGCAGCCAGCGGAGGATGAATTGGCGCCGCAGGCGACTTTTCAGCCCTCCGCGCCGAGTGGCTGCGGGCTGACGGCTTTTTACAAAAGCCGAAGTAAAACAACAATCACTAACGGGATAATGATGAAATATTTTATCTTTGTATCCCGTTCCGCCCCGGCAATAATACGGCGGCGGCAACGTTTGAACCAGGCAAATCATTGATAATGAAAGCAAAAAAGTCACACATCATACTGATATTAATAGCCGCGCTGGCGGCAACATGCTTCGCCGCCGGGTTCGCCGCGTGGACAAGGTTCAACTCGAATGCCGTAGTGCAGGAGCGCGTCATACTGGTCCCGACCGGGGCCGATTACGCCGAGCTTCTTGATTCGCTGGGCGGTAACGGGACGACGCTCGCCGATCTGAAACGCTTCGAACGTGTCGCCGGAATATTTTCGCTGCCGGAGATGGTGCGTCCGGGCCGCTACGCGCTGAAGCCTGGGATGAGCTACATGGAGCTGGTAAAAATGTTTCGCAATGGCCTTCAGACGCCTGTCAAACTCACATTCAACAACATACGCACGCTTCCGCAGCTGGCGGGGCGGTTCGCGCAGCAGATCGAGGCCGATTCGCTGCAGATGCTTTCGAGCCTCACGGCAGACAGTACGGCGGAGAAATACGGGTTCGACAGCGGCAACTTCATCGGCATGTTCATCCCAAACACCTACGAGGTTTGGTGGACGGTATCGCCCGAAGCCCTGCTCGACCGCATGAAAAAGGAATACGACCGCTTCTGGAACGCCGAGAGGCTGGAAAAACTCGAAGCGACCGGGCTTACGCGCGAGGAGGCGATAACGCTTGCGTCCATCGTTTACGAGGAAACCAAAATGAGCGACGAGATGCCGGTCGTGGCCGGTGTTTACATGAACAGGCTCGAAAAAGGGATGCCGCTCCAGGCCGACCCGACGGTCAAATTCGCCGTGGGCGACTTCTCGATCAAGCGCGTACTCAACCGTCACCTCGAAGTCGATTCGAAATATAACACTTACCTGCACACGGGGCTGCCCCCCGGGCCTATCTGCATGCCCTCGGTAAAGGCCATCGACGCCGTGCTGAATTACAGCAAGCACAAGTACCTGTTTTTCTGCGCCAAACCCGATTTCTCGGGCTACCACAATTTCGCCGTAACGCTCGCGCAGCACAACAAGAACGCGCAGTTGTACTACAAGTTCCTTAACGAGGCGGGGATAAGGTAGGGTTACTAATAAAAAAAGAAAGGGGAAATGCTAAGCATTTCCCCTTTCTTTTAATCACTGCCGAAACCACGCGCCTACATCAGACGCCTCGGCGCAAACCGTTTAGAACAATAGCTTCACCCCGGCGTTGATCACCGGCCCAACCTCCGGATAGTGGTTGAAGCGGTAGAGTTTGCTGCAGGCGAGGTTATGCCCATCGACAAAGATCCCAAGCTCCTTTTTCAGGCGGTATTCGAGGCTGAGGTTCACATCGACCACAGCGCCCTGCGAAACGAAAGACATCTCCTCGGGTGTGGTGCTTGTCGCGAACTTATACTCCATGAAGGTGCGGTCGCCGATCAGGTCGAGGCCGGCGGCGGCGAAGAAACGGTCGTTGTGATTCCATTTCAACTTGAACGAAACCTCGTAATCCGGACGGTCCACCGCTTCGTCGAACGTTTTCGTATCATAACCTATGTAGCGTCCGCCCAGCATTGCCGAGAAACTCGACGCTAAACGGCCTTCGAATTCCACCCCGAACATGTATTCCATTATCTGCTTCTCGCGGAAAGTGATGAACGTCGACGAATTCCCCTCTTCGTAGGCGTTGGCGAAGTTCACCGCGTTCTGGATATATCCGGCGCCACCGTAAACCTTGTATGTGAACACATTCGATACGGTTCCCGACACGCCTGCACGCAGGTTGTAATGATATGTGTTTTCCGCCAGCGGCCAGCCCTCGTCCAGATAGGGATTGAGCGACGCGAGATGGCGGTAGCTGTTTTTCTCAACCGTGCCGTCCACGTTCACGAAAGGAACGAACACCGGGTTCGCGATAAAGGCTATATCGAATGCCGGCAGGACAGCCATGTCGTTGTCCGCCTCGTTTATATCGAACACGAAATTCAGTCCGAGGCCCATCCTTACCTTGTCCGTCTGGAAATCGTAGCGGGGCGCCACGTTTATAATGTGGTCGGCGAAGTTGTCGGGGCCGTTGTCGGTAAAACTGCCGTCGTACCCGACCGAGAGCGACAACTTATTCACACCGAACATCCTGGCAAGGTCGAGGCCGAACCGTGCGCCGGTTTCGGCGTTCGAAAAATCGTCCTTGAAATAGTAGCCTCCGGCTGTCATCGCGAAATTGAGGTACGACAGGTCGGTGAAGTCGTTGCCGACCCTGACCGCCGCGCGCGGGGTCATGAACGTCTGCTTCACGACACTGACAGGCCCTTCCGAGTATGTGTCGTCGAAGTTGAACTGCCCGTAGCGCGAGAAGATATCGTAATCGAACCCTGCTTCGCCGCTGAGCGTAATTTTCCCAAAACGCACACGGCCGTTGAAGCCGGCGCTGTTCTCGGTCTTCATAGCGCTGTTCTTATAACCCAGATCGTTCTCGATCTTGTTGTAATGACCGTCGTGGTTCACATAGAAGCCCACCGAGCCGTTGCCGCGGCCTGTCGAGTTGAAATAGAGGTCGGCGACACTGTTGCCGGGATAGCCGCCGCCCACCTTGAGGTAGAACGGATAGAGCGGCTCGTAGGTCGAAGCGTTGACGCTTACGGGGCTGAGCGCCGTCACCCCGAAGCCGTGGTTTATCGGCATCGGGTTCACGATGTACTCGAAATTGGGGCGCAACTGCACCGTGTCGACCATATTGGGCTGCACCGTGAGCTTGGCCGCGCTCTCCACCGTCGGGCGGTAATCGCGTGTCACGTCCACCTGGCGGTCGACCGATTCGCCCTGCTGTGCGTATGCCATACCGAACGCGGCTACAAGCGCGCCGGCAAAAATTATCGTCTTTTTCATACTGTTTCCCATCCTTGCCTACTTCAATTCGTTAATACGCTCCATGGCGGCATCCACAACGCCGTCGTTAGCCGGCGAGTATCCGTCCACGATACTTTGCAGCGTGGCGCGGGCCTGGAATGTGTCTCCCTTCTTCACATAGATATCGCCCAGCACGAGGAACGCGCGGCCGAGCCAGTAGCCGTGCGGCGTGTTCTGGCCTGCGAACGCAAGGATCGCCTTTTCCGCGGCGTCGTACTGCCCTTTTTCGAACTGCGATTCTATGACGTAATAGGTTGCCTGGGCGCCTTCGACCGTGCGCGACTCGCCTGCCAGTTCACGGTACAGCACGAGCGCTTCTTCCTTCCTGCCCCCGGCCATCAGGATGCCTGCCTTGAGCGACTTGGCCTGTTTGACCACGTCGGCCGGGACTCCCGAAGCCGCAAGCACGTCGTTGGCGGCGGCGAGTATCTGGCCGCTGTCGCCGATTGCCTTGACACTCTTGAGGTATCCCGCCCATGCAGCGCCCACAGTTTCGGGGTTGACGGCGGCGGCCGCCAGTTTCTTATACGCCGAGGCGGCCTGCGCATAGCGTTTTTCCTCGAAAGCCAGCGCGGAAAGTTTCTCCAACCCGCGCACAGTGAACGGGTTATAGTACATTTCTGAAAGTGTAGCGAGATTTTCGAGAGCCTTCGGTTTATCGCCAGTGCGGACAAAGCAGTCGGCCAGGTAGTAGCAGGCGTTAGGTATGAAACTGCCGCGCGGGTATTTGCCGATATAATCCTGCAGCGCGGTTGCCCCCCTGTGCATGTCGCCGGAGAGGTATACCCTTTCGGCTGCGGTGTATGCCAGAGAGTCGCGTTCGACCACTTTCACGTCGGTTTCCATACCGCTCTTTTTGGCGAACTCGAAGTAGGAATCCACATCGTTCATATCGACATAGATGCTCCTCACGGCGATCATGGCGGCGCGGGCCTCGGGCGATGCCGGGGCCTTGTCCACCACCTGCGAATAGTAGCGCAGCGCCTCCTTGTTGTTGCCTAAGTTCTGGTATATCAGACCGAGCTGCGACAGCGCGGAGAGGTAATGTTCGCCGCCGGGGTGTTTTTCGGCATAATTCAGCATCTGCGTGCGGGCGTCGTTGAAGCGCTCCATCGCAATGTACGTGTTGCCGAGCTCGAACACTGCGTCGTCGACATAGTCGCCATCACCTTTAGCGATGATATCGTTCAGTTTCGTTATCTTCTGGTTCGTGTTGCCTGCCAGACCCACCGTGACCGCGGCGCTGTATTGCGAATAGAAGCGCTCGGGCGTATTCAGCGATGCGGCGACGTTGTAATTTTCAAGCGCCTTCGAGAACTCGCGGTTTCCGTAGTACAGGTCGCCGATGCGGTTCAGCGCATCAGCACGGTAGCTGTCGCGCTTCGTGTACGCACCGATGAAGCGGTCGAACCAGGTGCGGGCCTCGCCCCACTGCGCCGTGTTGAAATACGAGTAGCCGAGGTTGTAGAGCGCCATGTTGTATTCGGCCTCTTGCTTCGGGGCGAGCGTCACATATTCCCTGTAAAGCGGTATCGCACGCTTGTAGTCGTCCTTGCGGTAGAGTATCTCGGCCTTCCAGAACTGTGTGAGGGCGGTGTATTTCGTATTGAAACGGTTCGCCAGCGACTGGTCGAGCAGGCGGTAGGCTGTGTCGAGATCGCCCTTGTTGTAGTACTCCAGCGCACGGAAATAAGCTATCTTCTGGTATGCCGCGCGGATGTTGTTGTCGGGATTGGGGATGAGCTTAATGGCTTCGAAAGCCGCTTCGTAGTTTTTCGAGTTGTAATATGCCGAGATCAGGTACTCCCTCGCCTGCATCGTTCTTTCCGTGTTGGGATATTCGGCTATATAGCGGCTCAGGATGTTGATGGCTTCGTTGAATACGCCGCCTCCGAGCTCATACTGCAACTTACCGTAGTTGAACAGCGCGTCCTCCTTAATTGCCGGGCTATAATCCGCCGCCGAGGCCATCGAGAATGCCTGCATGGCACCGCGCTTGTTCCCGGCGAGCAGGTAGGCCGCCCCGAGGTGGTACGAAGCGTTCTGGGTCAGCTGGTCGTCCGGGCCGGATGCCTTTACGAGCGACTCTATCGCCGGGCCTATCTCGTTGAACATATACTGCGAGAAACCAAGCAGATAGTACTCCTCGCGGCCCATCGCGCCGCCCGAGGCGATATACGTATCCATGTAACCGATCGCCTTGCCATAGTCTCCTTTGATGAACCACGTTTCGGCCATGATGCGTGCGATATCGGCCTTGCGCCCGCCTTCTGTGGCAGCCATGAGTATGTCGCCCTCGCGCAGGACATAATCGTAATTGTGCTGGAGATACTCGATCTGGAGCAGGTAGAACGGTATGACCTTTTCGTAAGCCGGAACGTTGGCCAGTTCGGTGAAGCCGCGTTTGGCAACCGCGTAGTCGCCGTTCACATAATCGATATACGCCACGTAATATTTGGCGTGCGGGGTGTACTGGCTGCCATGCCCCACCCTGCGCAGCGATGCGTAGGCATCGGTATAATCGCCGAGCATGAAATAGGAATGCCCGCGTTTGAAGTTGTATTCGTCCTGGTACGAAGTCGGAAGCGCCGGGCCGTCCACGCGAAGATACTCACCCAGGGCCTCTTCGTATTTACCCTCGTCATATAATATATCGGCTATGGCGAACCGCACCTCGTTGGCGTATACCGACTCAGGATACTTCTCCTCGAACCCCCTCAACCGGTCGATAGCGGCAACATCGCCGGCTTCCCCCGCGCATACGGCCAGCAGGTATTCGAGCCTCTGCTCGTCCGACTTGTCGTCTATAGTGACGAATTCCTTCGCCTTTTCAAGCTCCGTCTGTGCCGCGCGGTAGCGTCCCGCATCGAAAAGCTCCTCGCCCTTGGTCAAATGCCGCGCCAACCCGTCCGCTGCCTGAGCTACGGCCCCGGCGGCGGAAACCGCCGCGAACAAAGCCGCTATATAAATTCTCCTGAACATACCATCACTGTTTTATCTGGCAAATGTAGTGAAAATTGAGAGGCATCGTGCGAATTTATTCGCAAAGATGTCCGAAACGCATCCTACATTCTGCAAATTTACAAAAAAAACAGTCCGGTTTTCACTCGCCGCAATCTTTGGACGGATAATTCTCTTTATTGGAAACATTTTCGAAGAAAGGGGGTTGCCCGCACCATTGCACCCGGCTTTGTGTTATCTTTGCCGTCAAAACCGCAACAGCCATGGCACACGACCATTCGCACGCCCACACGACGACAGTGGACAACCTGAACAAAGCGTTCATCATCGGCATCGCGCTGAACCTCCTCTTCGTGGCGATAGAGTTCGTCGCAGGACTGATACTGGATTCGGTAGCGCTCATGTCCGATGCCGGCCACAACCTGAGCGACGTGGTCAGCCTCGCCCTGTCGATGATGGCGTTCAGGCTCGCAAAACTCAAACCCACAAGCAATTACACATACGGACGCAAGAAAGGCACGATACTCGTATCTCTCGTGAACGCCTGCATACTCCTTGTCGCCATCGGGATGATATTTTATGAAAGTTTCGAGAAGATCCGCGACCCGCAGCCCATACAGGGCGGCGCGATAGCATGGGTGGCCGGGATCGGCATAGTTATAAACGCCTTCACAGCCTGGCTCTTCATGCGCCACAGCAAAAAAGACCTCAACGTCAAAGGCGCCTACCTGCACATGGCGGCCGACACACTCGTTTCCGTCGGCGTGGTAATATCGGGTATAATCATATCATACACAGGCTTCTACATCCTCGATCCGATAATCGGTATGGGTATCGCGGTGGTCATTCTGTTCTCGACCTGGGGACTGCTGCGCGAGAGTATGCGCCTGTCGCTCGACGGGGTGCCGATGGGCATCGACGGCGACAAGGTCAGGCAGGCGATGGAGGCCGCCGACCCCCGCGTGAAAGAGGTGCACCACCTGCATATCTGGGCCCTCAGCACCAACGAAAACGCCCTCACGGCACACATAGTCGTTGACTCTATGGCTGGCGTTGACGAGACAAAACACAACATCCGCCACGCGCTGGAAAACATAGACATAAACCACTCGACCCTCGAATTCGAACTCCCCGGCGAAAAAGAACTCGAAGCCTGCGAGAATTGCGGGTAAAATCTTATAGGTAAACAATAGAGAATATTGTATCACGTTTGTACTGTTCTTTCTTGTAAGAAAGAACCAAAGAACTTTTTTGGAAACTTCGTTTCCTGCTACTTTACAAGTTAAAAAGGAGACCCAAATTCTGGGTCTCCTTTTTAACTTGTTGAGAAATCAAGAGATACGCAGTATCTCAGAAGAGTTTTCTGGTTC
>JAVBMR010000014.1:0-47498 GCA_031552235.1 Tidjanibacter sp.
ATCAAAGGAGCGGCTGAACACTAATTTCGTTGCCTATTTCGAGCAGTTAGCCCGGAAGCGCAAAGGGAGCAATTATAGTAACTGGATGAGTGCCGGTCTTGTGTTTAAGGCGTTCGCCGGAGAAAACTTCAAGGTTTCGGAGCTTACCGACCTGTTTTGCAACGAATACCGAGACCATCTGCAAGGGCTTGACGGACTCAAGCAAAACACCAAATCAGCATACTTCGGCAAATTCAAGGCCGCTCTCAAGCAGGCTTACCGTGATGGACTGATTACGGAAGACCTCGACAAGAAAACGGTCTCCATAGAAACGGAAGAGACCCGGCGCGAATACCTCACGCTGGAAGAGTTGCAAAAGTTATCGAAAACAGATTGCGAGATACCGGCGTTGAAACAAGCCGCCCTATTCAGTGCGTTCACCGGTTTACGCCATTGCGACGTGGTTGCGCTGACCTGGGGAATGATACAGCGGGACAATGCCGGGTGGGTAATCCGCTTCACGCAACAGAAAACCAAAGGGGTTGAGGATATGCCCATATCGGACGAGGCCGCCGAACTGCTCGGAGAGCGTGGCGCAAACGATGAAATCATATTCGACAGCATTACTAAGCAATCCGACGATTGGTATAACCGGCGACTGAAGGCTTGGATTGAAGCGGCGGGCATCACAAAGAAGATAACCTTCCATTGCTTCCGGCACACCTACGCCACGCTGTTGCTCTCGCAGGGGACAGACCTGTACACCGTTTCAAAGATGCTCGGCCACCGCAATATCCAGACTACACAGGTTTACACCAAGATAGTAGATAAAGCTAAACGCGAGGCAGCTAATAAAATAACCCTAAAATAATGGCTATGGATTCTACTCTAATTTTATCAAGGCTAAGGGAAGTTGTCGCTTTTATGGAAGAACTTGACAAGAAAAGAGGCACACCCAAATATGATGACTCTATTGGTGATTTTGTATTAGATATAAACATAAATAAATACCAATGCAATACCGATTTTAGTAACGCTAACCACTTTATTCAAGACAGGTTTAGCGCTCTCCGTATATTTATTGATGGGTACACTACATATATGTCTAACCCCTTATTAAAACAATACGAAAAAGATGACTTTGCATCACGCGTAATAAAAACACTCAAGTCAGGCGATAATTTTTTATGCATAAGATGGAATACTGATTTTCTGGAGCCTGTTGTATATTTTGATTCAAAAAGTTGGTATGATGAGGAATTTGTTGAGGTCGATGGGATGCTACACGTTTATTGGCCTAATCTTGAAGAATATCTAAATATGCCGGATCAAGAAGAAAACATGAATCTTTTTTATAAATATAGTTATTACATAATACTGATAGCCCAGAAAGTATCTGATGCGGTTAATGAATACTTACCTATTCAACCAAATGACAGTCAAGACGAACTAAGGGATGAAGAATTGAGAAAAAGAATGGCGGATAAATTAAATAAGAAGTGGGAGGATGCACTTATGTTTATCGAAGCAACGATAAAGCCCCACCTAAAATATAATGATTACCAATATATAAGCGATTGTGTCAGGTCTCTTATTCAATGTAATAACCTGCCAGACTTCACACATACGATTAAAGATATTGGAATATTGACCCAAGAAGACTTGCATTCTTTTCTATATATGCTACACCATTTTCATTTGAAGAGCCATAAAAGAAAGAGTGCCGCAGATGAAATTGATCGAACAATTAGATTGGGGCTTGCAATATTTGATGTGCTTAAAAATTTAGATGTAAGCACTATCCGGCAGAAATTAAAACAGAAAGCAGGTAAAGCTAAAATAATCAGACTGCCGGAAAGTGATTTATAATATATATCACTGATATTCTGATATTAGTAAAAATATAGGTGGTTATTTAAGGGTTATTATGTCCCTGAATAATCACCTATTTGATTTGCGCCATATTCATCAAAACCAATGATTATGGCAGAAAAAATTACATTCAACGAGCTACCCGACGAGGTGGCTAACATCTCCACTAAGCTTGGAGTAATCGAGACCTTATTGAGGTCTCTGAACCTAAATCCGGTTGAGACCCCGAACGACAACCGGTTTACTCTCTCCGAGGCCGCCGAGTATTGCCGAATGGCAGAACCGACCTTCCGTACCTACCTGCGGAGGCGTGAAGTCGGCGGCTGCAAACTCGGCAAATCGTGGCTCTTCACGAAAGCCGACCTTGACACCTTCCTCAACTGCTATCGTGCAAAGACAAGCACCGAAATAGCGGAAATGTCCAATCAAATTCTGAAGAGGGCAAAGAAATGAGCAAATCCTATGCTACTGACGATTGGCGCGCTACCAAGGTGGAGGAAACGCCGGTCAATTACGGCCTCTTTGCCGCTCCCTCCCCTGCACCGGAAAAAGCACCTGAATCTCCCACTGAAGAAATTACAGAAACAGGCACAGCGGAGGTTGTAGGTTGTATCTGCGATGAAACGCTAACTGACAGCGAATTACCCCACAATTCAGGGACAAGTACAACTTCACAACCAAGCGAGGAAGAGGAAAATCAGGCTATTGACCTCAACGACCTGCCGAGTGATCCGAGTGCGCTTCCGAAGTTCCCTATTTGGGGGTTGCCTCAACTTTTGCAGGATATGATTACCGAAGGGGCGCGGGCTTACGGTGTGCCGCCGGAGTTTTTTGCCTCCTATATACTATCAGCGATTGCAGCCGCAGTCCGAAAGAATGTCTGCCACCAGGACAAGTACCGGAATTATCCACAACCTTGGTGTATCGTTGTAGCTCCGAGCGGTATTGGTAAATCTGAACCTCTTAGTATTGCGTTTGAACCGTTACTCCGAAAAGACAAAGAGAGTTACGCAACGTACAAACAAGAATTAGAGAAATGGGAAGCTGAATGCGCGGCAGTCAAAAGCAACAATAAGAAACAAAAGGGAGAGCAACAGCCTGAGCCGCCAAAGCCAAACTATTACCAGACGCTTATTCAGGACACTACCCCGGAGGCACTCTATCAGGCGTTGTCAATCAATAATGGTCTGACCCTCTGCCGGGATGAGTTGGCGGGTTGGTTTGCCGACTTCGGACGGTATAACAAAAGTGGCGAGGTCGGGCATTATCTTTCGATTTTCAATAACAAGCAAATGAAAGTAAATCGGAAGAGCGAAGACCCTCTTATGATAGATGACCCGTATTTGTCCATTATCGGCTCGATACAGCCCTATATACTCGCCGAGTGCATGAGTAATCGGAAGATGACCGAAAGCGGCTTCGTTCAACGATTCCTGTTTGTGTTTCCTGATGAGGTCATAAAGGCCGACCCCAACGATGAGGTTATCTCCCCTGAACTATTAACCGGTTATGATGCTTTTTTCAACGAGTTATTCAAGATTGACACCCCATTAACGCCAACGATGAGCAGCGAAGCCAAAGCCGAGTTAATGAAGTTTCGGGCAGAAATGGCAAGCCGGGACAGAGCCTCCGATATAGATTACCTGAAGTCTATGTATGGGAAAATGGAAATCCATATTGTACGACTGGCGTTGATTGTCTACGTGGCACAGTTGGTCTCCGACAGCGGCGAGGCTGAAATCAGCGGGGATATGATGAAGTATTGCACCGAACTTTGCCGATACTTTATTGCATCCGGCGAGAAGGTCTACCGCCTTATCTCCGAGCCTCAATCCAAGCCAGTCATTAGTAGCAATGGAGATTTAATTAGGCTGGTGGATGAGCGGTATGGCATTAAAAATCAGACGCAGTTTGCCGAATCGTTGGGCGTGTCCCAACAAGCGATAAGTAAGCATTTGAAAAGATAACACGTTGTTTGGTTGTAGGTTGTAGTGTTGTAAATATATTGTATATCAATAAATTACAGCATTCACAACCACAACTCCACAACTCCAACAAAAAAATGAAATGAAAAATATACTTGATATTAAAGTGAGCCGGTTCGACAACTGTATGACTCCCGGCGACCCGCAACAGGTCAATCTTTACGAATGGCTTGTGGGCGATGAATTTAAGGACATGGTAATGGAACTTCGCGCCGTCGAGGATAAGCCCGCACGGGATAAACTCAAAAGGAGACTGCCTGCCATTACGCCGAGCGGCCTGTTCTCCTATCGGGACAGCGAGCATCTGATACAACCCACCGGAATTATGTGTGTAGATATTGATGCGAAAGAGAATAAGCATATTGCCGACTTCGACGAATTGAAACAAGAACTATCTCTCATAAAGAACATTGCCTATTGCGGTTTGAGTGCAAGCGGCAAGGGCTTATTCTGCCTGATACCTGTTGCCTATCCCGACAAGCACTCCCGGCACTTCGATTCCCTGAAGCTTGATTTTTTGAATATGGGAATCGTGATCGACCGTAATTGCAGGGACATAACAAGGGCAAGGAGTGCATCATACGACCCCGCGCCCCATATTAACCTCAACGCCTCGATTTACAGGAAGCTTGCAGACCCACCCAAACCGAAGCCCATATTCCAATCCTATACCAACACGGGCGACCAGATCGGGCAAACGGTATCGGAGATTTGCCGGACAAGTACCGACCTTGCGAATGATAACTACGAGGCATGGTTCAAGATAGGATGCGCGATTGCCTCTGAACTTGGAGAGTTTGGTCGGGAGATGTTTCACGCTGTCAGCAGCCAGTCCAGTATCTATAACGCTGCCGACTGCGATAAGCAGTACAACCATTGCCTGCGAGATCGGAGCGGGATTGGTATCGGGACGTTCTTCTACTATTGTCAAATCAACGGAATAAATATCAAACAACTATAAGCTATGAGCAGAAGAAGATTCCGCGTCTACTACAAGTCGGATAACCGAAAAACGCCTTACCAGTTGCGGCCTGAGTTGCTTACACCACAGGAACGGGCGGCTTTGGCGTTGCACGTTTTATGTGGATGGCCGCAGACCCGTGCCTATGCTATCGCATTCAATTTCAAAGGGAAAGCGATTAGTTTACCGGCCATTGCCTCACGTTTTTTTAGCGATAGCAACATAGTCGATATGGCAAAATTGTACGCAAACTATTACGGTGGAGAGCCTTACGACGTCAATGAAAAATACCTCAGAATGCAATGATTTCAACCTCTTCAGTTGAGGTTTTAGTTGCTTAATTGCAACATTTTTAGTATCTTTGGCATTAGTGGTTGTCGATTGGAATCGCCTACTTTTTGCCATAATTTTAGGTTGCCCCTGCCGGTTCTCCGGTGGGGGGTTTTTGTTTGCTATGGCTTAAATGTTTTGATTTTACAGCCGTTTTCAGATTATTATTTATAGTTTTGTGAGACATACCAAAAAATAAAACAAACAAACAAAACAGACATTAGAAACCACTGACATAATTTAGACAAGCATTAGCTTGCATCCTGTCTTTTGAAACTTCGACACTTTCAATGACACCTTTGGTACAGGGAGTAAAGCGTAATGCCTACGTTCGCGTGGGCTTTACTCATTTATTTGTACCAAAGGGCAGTCGAAGGCCTCAAAAGACAAGTAGTGTGTTTAGTCCACGTTTTTTATGGACTCATCATAAGGATAAGGGCTGGTGCATAGACGCACTATAACCCTTATGAGCAAATCACTGATTTTTGAATTACCCCGCATTGTCGAGCAAGGCCGCAAAGAGGCGCAGAAAATTCTTGACCGCCTGAGTTCCGACACTCAGGTAAGACTTCAAACCAACGAACTTGTATTGCCCAACAAAGATGCCGCCGGGGACAACCTTTTCCGGGGTGCTATGCCCGACCCGTCGAGCGTGGGCGAATGGAAGAACCGCCTGATATATGGCGATAACCTGCTTGTGATGCAGGGCTTGTTGGCAGGAGACCCGGCGACGGGGTTGCCCTCGATGCGGGGAATGGTAGACCTTATCTATATCGACCCGCCTTTTGACAGTAAGGCCGACTACCGTACAAAAATCACACTCCCCGATATTTCCCTTGAGCAAAAGCCGACCGTTATCGAGCAGTTTGCCTATTCCGATACTTGGAAGAATGGTACGGTATCTTATCTGGAGATGTTATATTCCCGATTAGTTTTGATGCGTGAATTACTCAGCGAGCGCGGCTCTATTTACGTGCATATAGACTGGCACGTTGGAGCGTATGCAAAGGTATTGTTGGATGAAGTATTTGGTAAAGAGAATTTCAGAAATGAGATTATATGGTTAAGAACATCCTCCGGCAAATCATCAACTAAGAATTTGCCCAACAATACAGATACTATCTTATTTTATTCTAAAGGAGAGCAAGCCATATTTAAGCCCGTTTCCGTGCCATTTACAAAAGAGTATTCCGAAACATTTAATATTGATGATAATGATGGGCGAGGAGCATATAATACACAACCTATAATTAGTCCCACATTCAGCAAAAGCCTTGTATATGATTATATAGACAATTCAGAAAGGGTTTGGAGCGCACCTGCAAAAGGATGGAGAATGTCTTTTGCGAAAATGAAAGAATTAGAAAACGATAACCGTCTTTATTTTACCGAAAAAACTATAAGGCAAAAATACTACCTAAAGGAAAGAGAAGAAATAGGTAGGCAAATAAATAATCTATGGAATGACATTCCGGGTAATACCGTGAAGTCGAGTAATGAAGATACAGGATATGCGACTCAGAAGCCGGGAGCATTATTAGAGCGTGTCATTAAAGCCTCAACTTGTGAAGATTCAATAATAATAGATTTCTTTGGCGGTAGCGGCACAACAGCGGCAGTAGCTGAGAAGTTAGGTCGCAGGTGGATTACGTCCGATATAGGCAAGCCCTCTGTAATGGTAATGCGAAAGCGATTTATTGACCAGGGTGCAAAACCATTCCTATACCAGTCTATCGGCGATTATCAAAAAGAAGCGTTCGAGAGCAGCGAATTTCAGCGCGTGGGCGACCTGGCACAGATTGTCCTCGGCCTCTATGGGGCGTTGCCTTTCGATGATAATAAGAATATCGGCTACCGTAAGGAGACCAATACCCTTGTCGTGGCGGACAGTCCCAACGTACTGACCGGACACGCCACCGTGCGCCGTGCCAACGAAATGAAAAACAGTTTCAAAGGCGGCGGGTGGAGCAAAGTTGTAGTATTGGGGTGGAACTTCGCTTTCGACATATCCGAGGCCGTGCAGAAATACCCCGACGTTGAGGTGTTGGTTATCCCTCCTGACTTGTTAGACAAACTCGGTTCAAAAAAGGCCTTTAAGGAATTGAAAGAGAGAATACACTTCAACTCACTACAATACCTCGCTATTAAGCCCGTAACCGTTGCCAAACTTGCCGAAGAGGATGAACTTACGATTGCGCTCGACAACTATATACTGCTCTCTCCTGATAACATTCCCCTCGATGCCTCGGACAAAGAGAAGCTGTCCCGCTTAATACAGAGCGACCCGCTTGCCCTGATCGAGTATTGGAGCATCGACCCCGACTATGACGGCAAGGTGTTCCGCAGCCAATGGCAGGATTACCGGGGCAACACCCTCAACGACAACGACCCGCTGCATTGCGTCTATTCGACCCGCATCCGTGTCCCGCGCAAAAGTGGACGGGTGGTGTGCGTCAAAGCGGTAGATGTGTTTGGATTTGAGAGTATGGTTATCGAAAGCATATAGGGCTATGGGAAAGAAAATTAAACAAACCGCGGGTTACGGCGATATTCCCCTGAAACTGGCAGAGGCGATAACCGCACAGGCAAACAAGGTTTTCGATGACGGCACGATGCTCCGGGCGGTTACGCCAACAACAGCGGAGCTACTGACCTATTGGTTTGGCTCGTCGCATACAGACATACGACCTATCAATTTTCACGAGGGGCAACGGCAGGCTATCCTCAACGTGATTTATCTGCACGAGGTGTTGCGTATCGGCAGCGTGGCCGACATATACCAAGTGGCCGCGCCTGAACTGCTCACACAATTCGACTTCTCACCCCTTGCCAAAGAGAAATACAGCATAGCCAAGTACGCTATAAAGATGGCTACCGGCACGGGCAAAACCTGGGTAATGCACGCCATACTGATATGGCAGGTACTCAACGCCCTTGCCGAGAACTCGGACGAGCCGAGCGGACGGTTTACAAAGAATTTCCTGTTGGTAGCCCCCGGCCTTATTGTCTACGAGCGTCTATTGGATGCCTATAAGGGGAAAGAGTTGAAAGTAGGCGAAAGCAGGGATTTTCACACGAGCGATATATATAAATTCCAAGAGTTATTTATCCCAAAGGCATACAGAGATAAGATTTTCGGCTTTGTGCAAAACAATGTGGTCGAGAAGCAGGAGATAAGCCGTAAGGTTACGGGCAGCGGATTGATCGCGATAACGAACTGGCATTTGTTCACCGATTACAGCACAGAAGTGGACGAAGAAGCCCCCGCGCTCAACGATCCCGAAGCCATAGTAAAAGCCGCTCTGCCTATACGTCCCGGTACGAGCGGCGGCAACGCCCTGGATGCGCTCGATAGGAAATACCTGCAAGGGTCGGAATTGGAATATCTGGCCGCGTTCCCCGATATGATGGTTATCAACGACGAGGCACACCATATCCACGAAGTCAAGAAAGGCGGCGAAGTGATGGAGGTTGAATGGCAAACCGGACTTAACAAAATCGCAGAAAGCAAGGGCAAACGATTCTTTCAGATAGACTTCTCGGCCACGCCATACGACGAGAGCGGCAGCGAGAACAGGCGCGTAAAACACTACTTCCCGCATATCGTTGTCGATTTTGACATTCGCCAAGCCATAGCTAAGGGGCTTGTAAAGACCGTTGTTATCGACAAACGGCAGGAGATAACCGAGGAGATGGAGAACCTCGATTATAAGGTTATCCGCGACGAAAAGGGTGTTCCCGTCGAATTGAGTGAGGGGCAACGGTTGATGCTCCGCGCCGGATTGCAAAAACTCTCGATGTTGGAGGAAGGCTTTGTGTCAATCGACAAGGGCAAGCACCCCAAAATGTTGATTATGTGCGAGGACACAAATGTAAGCCCCTTGATTGAACGGTTTTTTCTCGACGAGGGTTTGGGTGCAAACGAAATATCCCGCATCGACAGCACAGCCAAAGGAGACCTGAAAGGCGACTGGAACGACGTGAAGCAAAAGCTGTTCAATATAGACAGCTATGCCGAGCCTCGGATTATTATCTCGGTGCTGATGCTCCGCGAGGGCTTCGACGTGAATAATATATGTGTGATTGTGCCGCTTCGTGCCTCAACCTCGCAGATTCTCCTTGAACAGACCCTCGGACGCGGTTTGCGTCTGATGTGGCGCGGTCGTGATTACGAGGATATTAAGCGCGAGAATCGGGAGCTTGTGATGGTCAGGAAGCAAGCCCCAAAATCGCATATCGACATACTGAGCATTATTGAGCATCCCCGATTCCTCAACTTTTACGATGACCTGATAAAAGATAACCTTGTGGGCGCGACCGTTGAGGAGATGACCCGCGAGAATGTGGTAGGCGACCTTATCAAAGTCGGTCTGAAAGAGGATTATGAGCGTTATGACCTGCATTGGATTAACATTATACACGATTCCGTTGAGGAGTTGCAACCCCTCAATATACAGGTCGGGGAATTGTCGCCGATGACGGCCTTCTCACTCGAAACCTTGCAGGGTATCTTTGCTCACGACGGAGAGAAATTCATATCTGAAGAACTGACTGCGAAGACCCGCTTCGGCGGCTACAAGGTCAGCGCAAACCTGTTTGATGCGGCTTCATATACCGAGTACCTGCAAAAGCTCTACAACAAAATATCCTCTCGGATGGACTTCGCAGGAAATCGGAGCGTTAAGAAATTCCCTGTATCGCAGATAGGAGGAGCGAAGATTGTCGCCCTGCTCGACAAATATATAAAGGAGCGGCTGTTCAACCGCCCATTCGACCCCGCCGAAAATAATAATTGGAAGATACTGTTCGCAAATAGTGCGGTGGCTACTACCCACATCATAGAGCAGGTATCTAACGCCATATTCAGGGCGCAGCAGCAGGTAAACACCGTCGATGCGATTGTAGAGGAGGTATGGTTCTCGGAAGTGCAGGAGATGAAGATGCGCGAGACCTACTCCCTGCCGTTGGTAAAAACCATCTACGAGCGCACGGGCTACCCCTCCAACAAGGGCGGCCTGGAGTGCGAGTTCCTGGACTTCCTCGACACCGACGGCAGCGTGGAGAAATTTATCAAAATCGACGAAAATCAGCATCCCTTTGCCAAAGTCGCCTATATCCGCTCGGACGGTCTGTTAAGCAGCTACCACCCCGATTTTATGGTATGTACCACCGACAAGACCTACATTATCGAAACTAAAGGCGATGACAAAGTGGATGACGAAAATGTGCGCCGCAAACAACGGGCAACGATAGAATGGTGCGAGAAGATTAACACCCTCTCTGCCGACAAACGTATGAGGCGCGAATGGGTCTATGTGCTACTGAGCGAGGGCGTATTCTATTCCTACCAAAACAGCGGCGCGACCATAGCCGAGATATGCAACGTCGCAAAAGTCCATAAACCGAAAGAGAATTTGTTTGAGTGATATGAATACCAGGCCAGTATCTCCGCAAACAAAAGCCGATCTACTCGAATTAAGCGAACAATGTATTCGTGATGCAGAAGGATTTATTGATTTGATGTTACCGCACCTAAGTGTGTCTCAAGAAGAAAAAGACCTTGCTTTGACATTAACAGTCGCGTCTTTGGATTTTTGGTCATTGATGAGGATGCTATTGCATGGGTCTCGTTTTTGGGAGGGAGTAGTAGCCGAAAAACACATATATTTAGTTTTATATGAATCATTTAGCAAAATATGCTACCTGACAAACACTAAAACGCCAGAGCAAGCCGAAGCTAATAAGAATCAGTCCTTGTGGTATGGCAAAATACCTAAGTTAATGCCATTAGTGAGTTTGGATAGGCAGTTACACTACCAATCAATAACGGGTAAGTTAGATGATTTTAGAAATAGGCAAAACTGGGAATATATAGCCAGAATACGCACTCGTGCGGGACATTACAGCAATATCCGTACATACATAGCAGATATGCAAACAATAAACATCGACGACACATTGATAAGAATGGGAGAATGGTCTATGTTACTCAAAGAAATACGAGATTTTGTCATAACAAATCATTTTTACAATCAGGCCACAACATCAATAACACTTAAAAAATAAGAATATGAAAAACGAAAAGGATGTATTTCTTCAGCCTGACCTTAGCGACATTAAAGAGCAAGTCAGGAAGCAAAATTATGAAATGTTGCAATCGGCATTAGAGCAGGTAAAGCAAAAAACGAGACAAATGAATGAGGAGACTTTGCAAAGTAATATTGACGCAGAAAGGCGCTATAAAGAAATGATGGATAAAGTCGCAAATGACGCTCAAGAATTTAGAGCAAAATATGACGAAATGTTAGATAACTGGATGCAATCAATATTAAAATAGTGATTATGTGGGTATTAACAATTTTTATTCTCGTTTTTGGCCTTGCGGATGGTATTGGCGAGTGCTTCAGAAAAGGGAAATGACCCCCTCAGGAAAAAAACTGTAATACACTTCAGTATGTTGCATTATCTAAATTTTTGCAAGAAGCAGAAACGCACTTCGGCCGCGAAGAAATCAAGCGTAAAACAACTGATAAAATACGTTTTATTATTTACGTTATTCCCAGTGGTCATTAATTTCTTAATGAAAATAGGATTTAGGGATGGTATATTTTCAGCTGAAGGAGATAGGCAAACCTGGATTTTATTCTGGGGTAGTCTTTTGGGAGGGGCTTTGACTCTTGCCGGTGTTTATTTTACACTGCAACATAATCGAAGGATGCACATTAAATCGGCAGACTCCCAGCTACTAAAAGAAAAATTACAAGCCACAAGAAGTTTCATAACAGCCAATCTAAATAAATTAAGTGGCATGGAAACCCTTGCCGTCTTTCCTTTGCCATACGACAACAGCGTAGCCGAATGGGATAATGTGTCAAGACTACTCAATATGAAGATAAATGATTATATGATATTATCAACATCTGTAAGTCTGCTAATCCCTGAGGATTCAGAACTCGCCAAATCATTCAACAACCTCGTATTGGAATATTACAACCACACTGGTCGCTTGTCTGCTGGCTTGGATAAAATCATTAAAAACAAACCTATTACTGAAGAGAGTCATATGGAAATGAAACGTATGGTTAGTGATTATACCGATCAGTTATCATCAATATTTTCAGAGCATTCCCATATTATTATACGTGAAACAAAAGGATATATTAATAGGGTTGAAGAAAAAATAAAGGATGTTTGATTCTTCCATCCCTTTGATGGTGTCAAATAAAATTCCCTGTAAAGCATATCGAGAAAGCAGAATGACCAAGTCCAACTTTCAATAAAAAAATTTTCTGAAGGGAGCCGGTCTGCACGAAGGTAATGTGATTTTACCCTCCCGCCCCTTGCTGCAAAAGGGGTTTTATTTTTACAGGGTTGCTTTGTTTTGGGTAGACTACCTAAAAATACTTACCCAATAAACTACCCTAATCGAAAATATCGTTATCTTTGTCCTATGTCGTACACGCCTCCATATAAGATAACGCCGAAGATTATTGACCTTGTTTCTAAAATAAGCGAAGCCATAGGCAGTTTTAATGCACAAGAGGAACTACGACTGCACAGGATAAACCGAGTTAAGACCATTCAAGGCTCTCTGGCTATTGAGGGCAATACGCTATCCATAGACCAGATTACGGCCATTCTCGACGGGAAGCCGGTTATCGCTCCTATTAACGAGGTGCAGGAGATACGCAACACTATCAAAGCATACGAATTGCTCGACGTGTTAAACCCGAACAGCATAGATGACCTGTTGAAAGCGCACCTGACGATGGAGGCAGGGCTGATTGACGATGCCGGGCGTTTTCGTCGGCAGAGCGTTGGTGTCGCTTCCGGCGAAGAGATTATTCATTACGCGCCACCGGCAGAGCGTGTACCGCAGTTGATGAAGGATTTATTCGACTGGCTGAACCGAACAGAGGAACACCCGCTGATAAAGAGTTGCGTGTTTCACTATGAATTTGAGTTTATACACCCGTTCTCGGACGGCAACGGGCGCACGGGTAGGCTATGGCAGACGCTCATACTCGCCACCTGGCGGCCTGTATTTAAGAACCTGCCGATAGAGAACATCGTTTATAAGTACCGCAAGGAATACTACAATGCGATTGCCGTCAGCGGAGGCGAGAGCGGTTGCGCCCCGTTCATCGAGTTTATCCTCGGCGTGATAGACGAGACGTTGGCTCTTGAGAATAGCTCGCCTCGCCCGATACGCGACAGGATAGCAGAACAGATGCGAGCCAATCCTAAAATCACTCGCAATGAGTTGGCCGGGGTATTGGGGCTAACGCCGGACGGTGTGAAATACCACCTGCAAAAAATGACGGCAGAGGGAATTATTATCCATCACGGCTCGGCGCGAAACGGGTATTGGGAGGTAGCGCAACAGGCCGGGCAAATCAAGTAATTTTCACTTATTTACCCCCTATTTGTACCTGCAAAACGTAATCATTTAATAATCAATACCAACTACTTTCTGCATCGGAAAGTAGCAGTTGCAACGCATTCGAATAAATACTGCAATACAACTACTGACAAATTAAATCTCTGTCGCTCAGATGTGCAACGGATTAAGGTCGAATTCAAAATGTTTTAACATGAATACTAAAAGTTTCGCACTACTTCTTGTCTCGTTTGCTGCGGTTCAGTTCTGCGCCGCGCGCGAGTTGGTCCATTCCTATAAGATTACCAACAAAACCAGAATATCGCGGCCGGACGCTCCTGTGGTCATCACCATTCCCGAGACCGAAGCGTGGGTACGTTCGGCGACTGTCTACCAAGGCGACACAGAGATCCCCTCGCAACTGGACGACCTGACTGGCGACGGCAAGTTCGACGAGCTTTCGCTGGTAATCGACCTCGCGGCATGGCAAAGCCGCAGTATCAGGGTACTTTTTACGGACGTCGCCACAGAGGAAGAGCGTTACCCGGCCCGCGTCCATGCCCGGATGTTCCTCGTCAAGGAAGACAAAACACGCGAAGCTCGTCAGGAAATAAGCGCCGAGGCTGATAATATGTACAGCAAGGTATACCCTCATGGCCCCGCTTTCGAGTCGGAACTGGTGGCCTATCGCATTTATTTCGACAAGAGGCAGACCGCCGACCTTTACGGCAAGCAAAACAAGGGCCTCGAACTGGCCGGGACGGGGTGGTATCCGACCGCCAAGCAGTTGGCCGAAGGGTATGGCGACGACATAATCCGCGTCTTCAACTCCGTGGGCGTCGGAACGCTGAAAGGCTGGGATCCCGTAAAAAAACAGGTGACCCACATCACGCCAATGACGCGTCGCACGGCCCGCATCGTGGCCAACGGCCCCGTCCGCACAGTGGTTGACATGGCGGTCGAAGGCTGGCAATACCAGAACCGCACACTTGACATAACCTCGCGCTACATCCTCTACGCCGGCCACCGCGACGCAGAGGTGTGCAACACGATCACGGGCGGCGAAGGCCTGACGTTCTGCACCGGAGTGATGAAGATCGCCGAACATACCAAACGCATCGAACCGGCCAAGGGTTTCCTTGCCACATGGGGCACCGACTACCCGTTCGACGATACTGTGAAATTCGGCAAGCAGACCGTCGGCCTGGCAGTCGGCATCGACCCGAAGCGCATAAAAGAGAGCGTGGAGAATGCCGAGAACTATCTCATAATGATGACCCCCGACAACCGTGGCCGGATTGACTACCGCATGACATTCGCCGCCGAAAAAGAAAATTTCGGTTATAAAAGTGACACCGATTTTTACAGTTATGTGACACTCTGGGCGCTTGAACGTCAGATTACGGTAAAGCAAACACGATGATAATGTGTAAAATGAACGCCTATCGTATCTATAATACTAATGGATTTGGTTCTTGATATATATAAATTACTATATTTGTGATATCCAGATAATAATATATTTACCTAAATTTCTACATACGTTAAAAAAATGAAAATAGATCGCTTCCTATTGGCCTTGTGCGCCCTGCTTTTGTTCAGTTGCGGATCTGTTGCGGCCCGGGTCAAACTTGGTGTCTGCACACAGGTCGATAATGCGGAAAAAGTGAAGGCCGCCGGCGGAGATTATGTGGAATTGTCGGTATCCAATTTCCTGATCCCGCTTAAATCCGATGCCGAATTCGAGTCGAACCTGATGCAGGCTAAAGCGTCGCCGTTGCCAGTTTACTCCTGCAACGGATTCTTCCCGCGCGACATAAAACTCACGGGGCCCGACCGCGATCATGCCCTGGCCCTCCGGTACGCCGAAACGGCGTTCAGGCGGGCGCAGATGATCGGCATCAAACGCATCGTACTCGGCAGCGGCGGGGCGCGCGACTATCCGCAGGGGTACGACCGCGAAACGGCCATAGGGGAGTTCGTTGACCTGCTGAAGCAAATGGGGCCGATAGCGGCTAAATACGGCGTGGTGGTTGCGATCGAGCCGCTGAACAGCAAGGAGTCGGTATTCCTCAATACGGTCGCCGAAGGTGTGGCTATCGTGAAGCGTGTGGATCACAAAAACATCCGGTGCCTGGCCGATTTCTATCACATGATGCTGGAGGGCGAGGGACCGGAAATAATTGTCAGGGAGAAGAAATACATATGCCACTGCCATGTTGCTGAGATTGACCGCTCGGTACCTAAAGCAGGCAGCGCGGACCTGGCGCCGTACTACGCCGCGCTGAGAAAGGCGAACTATAAAGGCGGCCTGTCGATAGAAGCACGCTGGAAGGATTTCGACCGGGAGGTTATCTCCGCGCTGGCCGAAATGAAAGAAAGGACGGGCGTAAGAACTTCACATTAAACTGAAAATCGGAAGACAGGAGATTAGATGTCGGATTTCGGTTCCGCAAAGCGGAATCGGCAGCCCGGAGCCGCGCCACGCGGAGGGCTGCGACATGAATGTCTTGCCTCTCCACCGGCTCCGGGCTGAAAACTTTTCGCAGGTAGGCCGGAACCTTTTGCGCCCGTAATTTTAACCTAATTGCAACTACCTTAAAAACCTTATACTATGAGCGAAATTTCAAGAAGGGACTTTTTTAAACAGGCCGGGATGGTGTCAGCCGGGCTGATGTTCGCCGGCATGCTGGACAACAAGAGCTATGCCCGCATATTGGGCGCCAACGACCGTATCAATGTGGGCGTGGTGGGCTATTCCGACCGCTTCCGCGGGGCTTTGCTGCCGTGCTTCATGCACCACCAAAAGAAACTCAACTTCGACATGGTGGGCGTTTCAGACCTTTGGAGCCTCCGCCGCGAAGCCGCCCTGAAGAATCTGACTAAAACCCTCGGCCACAGTGTCGCGCTCTACCGCAACAACGACGAACTTTACGATAATAAAGATATCGACGCCGTGATCATCTCGACCGCCGATTTCCAGCACGCGTTGCATGCGAAAGAGGCTGCCGAAGCCGGCCGCCACATATATTGCGAAAAACCGTTCGCCGAAACAATGTGGGATAACCGCGAGGGCCGCAGGGCTGTCGAAAAGGCGGGCATCGTATTCCAGATCGGCTCGCAGCGCCGCAGCGGCGCGAACTACCACGCCGCCAACGATTTCATCCGCAGCGGGAAGTTCGGCGACATAGTGATGTGCGAAATGAGATGGAACGTGAACCAGCCGGGCCGGTGGCGAAGGCCCGATACGGTGTCCCAGTGCAAAGAACAGGACGTGGACTGGAAGCGCTACCTGATGAACCGGCCGTACGAAGATTTCGACCCGCGCAAATACCTCGAATTCCGTCTTTTCTGGCCCTATTCGTCCGGGATCCCGGGGCAGTGGATGGCCCACCAGATCGATACGGTGCATTGGTTCACCGGCCTGCACCATCCCCGCAGCGTGGCTGCCGGCGGCGGGATCTACCTGTGGCAGGATGGCCGCACGAACTACGATACCATGACCGCCGTAATGGACTACGGCCCTGCAAACGACCTGACCAAGGGTTTCCAGGTGCAGTACTCCTCGCGCTTCACCAACTCGGCCGGCGACACCAAGGAAATCTACTATTCGAACGGCGGCGAGCTCAACCTCGACACCAACATGGTGACCTCGAACGGCTACCTGACGGAAAGCCATGCGAAGGCAATGGGCATGAAAGAGAATAAGCTGGAAGACTTCGCACTCGAAGGCCTGAAGGTGGAAACCTCGGCGAATACGGGCGGCGACCCGCTCACCTCGGCCCACATGCTCAACTGGATGCAGTGCGTGCGCGACGGCAACGTCAAGACCAACGGCCCCATCGAAGCGGCTTACGACCATTCGACGGCCTGCATAATGGTAACGGCTGCCATGCGCACGAAACAGTATGTCGAGTTCGACGAAGACCAACAGGAAGTGATCGCCGGCGGCAAGATATTCCAGTATTAAGATCATTTCATCATACTAAATACAACCTGTCAGAAACGAAATTACCCCATTCGGGGCCTGTTGTTATGGTTTCGACTTGCGAAGCAAGCCGCCAGCCCGCAGAAATTAAAAACACAAATCGACGACCTGCCGTACTGGCAGGTCGTTTTTTATTACCCATATTTCCGGAAGGTCCGCGCACTCCAGTTTAAGGTCATATCGTTTATACTTCCCAAGCCCTTGTTTCTTAAGTCTTTTTTTGTATTTTTGATTAGAAATATGAGTGTATTATACGTATTCCATACGTATAATACAGATTTATCTTTCCATTTAACGTATTACCACATACACATTCCATATGACACAGTCGGAACGATTGAAAAAAGTTCTCAGGGAGCTAAAGGGAAAAGGCGCGGACGGCGCCGGCAACTATCAGAAAGTTGCAAAGAAAATGGGATATAACCCCAATTATATTTCGGATATAGTAAACGGCAGATTCGCTATCTCGGAAAAATTCGCAGACAGGTTTCAGGAAGCCTTTTCCGTAAACAGGAACTGGCTCCTGTACGGGACCGGGGATATGAATTTCCAGCACCGTCCAGCCGAATACCCGTCAAACCATTCGAAAGGAAACATGGCGTCAGATATATCCTATCCGGAAAGATGCCTTCGGATAGAAATGGAGAATAACAAACTGATGATAGAATACAGCGATATTATCCAAACGCTCCAAGCCAGGATAAAAGATCTCGTCGAACAGCAGATCGAGTTCATGGAAGAAATCGCAAGGCTCAAAAACCACATAAAACATCTCGAAGAGACGAACTGACAAGCCGGGGATACTTTTTGGGGAAACGCATAGACTTTGCAGGTAGTCATATGGATCGGCCGTATTTTTCCTGCGTTTTGTCAGTATCAATGATTGCCGACAGCAGTTACTGTCGGCAATCGTTTGCACGGTAAATAATTCAATGCTTTCCGGGCTTCCGGCCGTATGACAGTTTTACCTGCACCGGATAGTGGTCTGACGGCACGCGGGCCTGGTACTCCACGAGCGAAACCTCTTTGGGGAAATTTGCCGAACGCAGGATCTTCCCGTCTTTTTTACCAACCCAGTACATATCCGTAAGCACGCCGTAGCGTTCCACCGCGAAACCCGGGCTTACGAAAATGTGGTCTATACGGCTATCCGTGAAAAGGTTGGGGTCGAAATCGTTGAACGTCCCGTTGCTGCTGTAATTAACCCCGGCGGCGAGGTAGGAGTCGCGCAGTACGCCCGAATTTTGCAGTACGTCGTAACTCTTATTTGTCTGGTCGACATTAAAATCTCCCGTAAGGATCACCGGGTCTTTGCCGCACATCTCCTTGATCTTATCCAGCACGAGTTGAGAACTGTTGGCACGGGCCTTGACCCCCACATGGTCCATGTGCAGGTTAAACATCCAAAAGCGCAGGCCCGACTTTTTATCCTTGAACTGCCCCCACGTGCAAATGCGCGGCAGGACGGCGTCCCAGCCCTTGTTCGGATAATCAGTGTTTTCCGAAAGCCAGAAATGACCAGACTTCAGCACGGCAAACATATCCGTCTTATAAAATATGGGGGAATACTCGCCGGCTGTTTTGCCGTCGTCGCGCCCCACCCCGATATATGAATACCCGGGCAGCATGCCGAGCATGTCGAGAAGCTGGCTGTTGAACACCTCCTGCGCCCCGAAAATGTCGAAATCGTGGAAGCGTATGAGCTGGCAGACCACCGGCCCCCGCTGATCCCAGCCGTTGCCGTTTTTCGCGTCGCCGGCGTTGGCCTGGCGCACATTGTACGTGGCCACGCTCAGTTGCTGCGCATACACTCCGGCGGAAACGCACCACAGCACCAGTCCGAACAGGATTTTCCTTAAATTTCGAATATTCATAACCAATAATTATAATTTTTTATTTTTTCCTCGCGCCGTTGTAGATCAGGAACACCACCGGGCCTATTACAGGCATCAGCAGAATGAACAGGCCCCACAATATTTTTTCAGTCGATTGCAGCTCTGATTTGATCAATTCTATGAAAGCGCTGACCAATAATACTATAAGCAAAATAAGCAGTAGGAAAATCACTTCCTGCGCACCAAAGCCTATGGCAAAAGTCAACATAAAACAGAATCTAAATGTTTACTATGCTAAGGTACTATCTTTTTCCGACATCCCA
This sequence comes from Tidjanibacter sp., assembly GCA_031552235.1. GTDB lineage: Bacteria > Bacteroidota > Bacteroidia > Bacteroidales > Rikenellaceae > WRDF01. The sequence continues at coordinate 19,654 of JAVBMR010000014.1, forward strand.
AACATGGCGCAAAAATAACCACACAACAGGCTGGCACACGGGCGACCGGCAATAAAAATCAGAAAAAAACGCCGGAAAATTTGAGGGTTTGTGTTTTTTACTTATATTTGCACCCGCAATCGGCACCGTAGCTCAACTGAATAGAGCATCTGACTACGGATCAGAAGGTTTCAGGTTTGAATCCTGACGGTGTCACTGATAAAGGGAACTTAATGGTTCCCTTTTTTTATTTACCACACCCCCTTCGCCGAGCCACGCAACACCTCCTAACCGCCTCCGTCCCTATCCACGCTCCGCCATCGGCAATTACAGGCGGCAATTTGCATCTCTCGGGGATTTAAACTACCTTTATCTGTCATAACCGGACGGAACACTAACCTGCCGCAAATGCGTATTCTCAAAACCATATTCATATTATTCATCTCATTGTGCGGCCTAATTACGGCAGTGGCCGGGCATACCCTCTCGGGGACTGTGAGGGACGCGACCACAGGCCAAGCCCTGCATATGGCTTCGGTCGTTGTGTCGCCCTCTGACGCAGGCGCATCCACCGATTCTGCCGGAATGTTCTCCCTGAGCCTCCCTGCCGACAGGTACACCGTAAACATATCGTTCGTTGGCTATGCCTCGGAAACGAGGACGCTCGACCTCGACAGGGACACGGCGCTCGACATATCGCTCGAAGAGGTGCACATGGAAATGGAACCGGCCGTAGTGACGGCGTATATTTCGAAGACCGAAACGGCGGAGACAGGGGCGGAAAGGCTCTCGGCAAAAGATATCGGATCAGTCCCGGCACTGTTCGGGGAGACCGACCCGCTGAAAGTCGTCCAGCTTACACCCGGCGTACAGGCCACTTCGGAAGGGTCGAGCGGTTTCAGCGTCCGTGGCGGCAACATAGACCAGAACCTTATCCTGATGGACGGCGCGACCATCTACAACGCCTCGCACATGATAGGTTTTTTCTCTATATTCAACAATGACGTACTCGAAGACCTGAAGCTCTACAAAGGCGATATCCACGCCATGTACGGCGGCAGGCTGGCGTCGCTGGTGGATATAAGCACGCGGGAAGGCGACATGCGCGAATATAACGTCAGCGGCGGCATTGGCCTCATATCCAGCCGTCTGCTATTCGAAGGGCCGATCATAAAGGATAAGTTGTCGTTTCTGGCCGCCGGCCGCCGTACATACCTCGAAGTATTCAAGCCCGCCGTGAGCGAACTCCGGGGCAAGACTATGAATTTCTACGACCTGAACCTCGGGCTCGGCTGGCAGGCGGGCGACAGGACCATGGTCAGCCTGTCGGGCTACATGGGCCGCGACAACTACGGGATAAAAGAGGCGGGTACGCAATACGGCAACGGCATGCTCTCGTTACAGTTGAACCACGCCTTCTCAGGGAGGTTTCTCGCCAACGCCACACTCATCGGCAGCCGGTTCGACTCGGGCATCGAAATGAACTTCGCGGAGCAGACGGCCAACAAAGGCTCGTGGTGGATGAAATCTTACGGGGCGAAGGCCGACCTGGGCTACTATTACGGCAAAGGCAACAGCCTTGAGTTCGGCTACCACATACTGCGCCATGACATCATGAAAGGCGAACACTCGCCCGCCTCGCCCCTGTCGATAGTGGCGAAGAAATACATAGACCCAACGGCATCGCTCGAACAGGCGCTCTACGTTTCGAACGAGCTGGTATTCGGCAAATTCTCGGTCCGTGCAGGCCTCCGACTGGAGGGTTTCTACAACATTTCGAACGGGAAACCCGTCGCAATACTCAAAAATTACGAACCGGCCGGCACCGAAACGTACCGCAAAGGGGAAATCTACGAAGACCATTACAGGCTGTCGCCCAGGCTGGGCCTTTCGTACCGGATCGACGGCAAGCAAACACTCAAGCTGAGCTACACGAGGACCTCGCAATTCCTGCAAATGGCACTGGACAATGCCTCGGGGCTTCCGATCAACACATGGTTCGAATCCTCGCCCAACATCGCCCCGCAACAGAACGACCAGTTCGCCGCTGGCTATTACCGCGACATCAAAGGCAACGACTACGAATTCTCGCTGGAGGCATACTACAAGGACACCAGGAACGCGGTCGACTTTAAAGAACACTCGGAACTGACATACAACAGCGAACTCGAACAGGAGATCCGCATGGGGGAAGGCTATTCTTACGGAGTGGAGGTCATGCTGCGCAAAAGGACAGGAAAACTCAACGGCTGGATAACATGGTTCTTCACGCGCAGCATGAGGAAAACGGACGGCGTGAACCAGGGACGCTGGTACAGGTCTATATACGACAAGCCTGTCAACATCGCATTGGTGGCTAACTACGACTTGTCGGACAGATGGCGGCTGTCGGCCAACTGGGTGCTGTCGAGCGGCACGCCCACCACCTACCCCACCGGCAAAGCCTATGTAGGAAGCGAGGTATTCCCGGGCAACAGCTACATCCCGATCTACGCCGAGCGCAACAACGCACGCTTCCCGACCTACCACAGGCTCGACGTTTCGGCCGCGTTCAGCTTCAGGACGCGCAGGATGGAGCAAAGCGAACTTGTCTTCTCGATGTACAACGCCTACGGACGCAAAAACCCCTGGACGATATACCTGAAACACGACAAGGAGGAGGGTGTAGTGGCGGAAATGTACTACCTGTTCACGTTCACGCCCTCGATCACATGGAACTTTAAATTCTGACGACTATGCCGCACCGTATAATAAAAGCCCTGCTCCTCTCCGCCGCGTGCGCCTTCCTCGCCTCGTGCAAGGATACTATCGAGATCGACCTCCCCGCCGGAGAGGAATACATCGTGATCTCTGGCCGCATCGCCGACGAGAATTTGAGCCAACCGATCAGGATAACGCGCTCCTTCTCCATGGCCTCGACCGGGCGCCCGCAAGCCGTGAGAGGCGCCCGGGTCAAAGTTACCGACTCGGAAGGACACACATATAACTATATGGAAGACAACGACGGCGTGTACAGGGCAGCACCGAATTTCAAGGGTATGACAGGCATCGAATACACCCTCGAAGTCGCTGTCGACACAGACGGCGACAATATCGACGAAATATTCACGGCCTCCGACATCATGTGCGAACCGGCCAGGATCGAACGCATAAAATTCGAGAAATACAGGTTCCTGTCGAAAGACCTCATAATGATAGTCGTATGGGCGCAGCTGCCCGAAAACAGCAACAACGCAGGCTATTGCTTCAACGTGACCATCGGTAATCCCGACGACCTCGAATCATACTCCGACATGGCGCTTTTCAAGGACGATTTTCTGGATAAAAGGACTATCGACAGCCTGGCCATGTTCTATGTCGACCCGAATGACAAAAATAACAAATACAAATTTGACGTCGGCAACATGGTGGAGGTGAAAGTGTTGTCGCCAAGCAAGCAATACTACGAATTCCTCCGCGAATCGAAAGAGAACATATCCAGCGACATCCCCATATACGGCGGCCCGCCCGCGAACTCCTCGACCAACATCCGCCAGAGGGGCGGCACACCAACCCCGGTGACCGGTTTCTTCGCGGCCTGCCCCTACGACTGGTCATATCTCCCCATATGGGAAAGCACATTGGAATAATTTAGTACCTTTGCACGAAGCGAAATAAAGATAAAAGAAAAAAACACGCAAGACATGAGGAACTTTACGAACGTACACGACATAGGCGACCTCAGGCTGGCCGTCGCCGAAGCCATAGAGGTGAAAAAAGACCGCTACGCATACACCGCCCTCGGCCGGAACAAAACGCTGCTCATGATATTCTTCAATTCGAGCCTGCGCACCCGCCTGAGCACACAGAAAGCGGCAATGAACCTCGGCATGAACACAATGGTGCTGGACATCAACCAGGGGGCGTGGAAGCTGGAAACCGAACGCGGCGTGGTCATGGATGGCGACAAACCAGAACACCTGCTCGAAGCCGTCCCGGTGATGGGTTCCTACTGCGACATCATCGGGGTGCGCTCGTTCGCGCAGTTCGAGAGCAAAGAGGACGACTACAGCGAAAAGATACTGGGCCAGTTCATCGACTACTCCGGAAGGCCGGTCGTGAGCATGGAGGCGGCCACGCGCCATCCCCTGCAAAGTTTCGCCGACCTTATTACCATAGAGGAATATAAAGACAAACCGCGCCCCAAGGTTGTCATGACATGGGCGCCCCACCCCCGCGCGCTGCCGCAGGCCGTGCCCAACTCATTCGCCGAATGGATGAACGAAACCGACTACGATTTCGTGATAACCCACCCCGAAGGCTACGAACTCGACCCGCAGTTCGCGGGCAAGGCCAAAATAGAATACGACCAGAAGAAAGCCCTCGAAGGCGCCGACTTCGTCTATGCTAAGAACTGGGCGGCATATGCCGATCCCAACTACGGCAAGATAATCAATACCGACCGCTCATGGACAGTGGGAGTGGAACACATGGCGCTCACCAACGACGCGAGGTTCATGCACTGCCTGCCCGTGCGCCGCAACATGATCGTGACCGACGACGTGATCGAAGGTCCGCGCTCGCTCGTGATCCCCGAAGCCGCCAACCGCGAAATATCGGCGCAGGTGGTACTCAAAAGGATATTGGAAAGTCTCTAATAACAACGGAATTATCCCCGTCAAGATTTGCAATCCGTTAGACGGACATAATTCCGGCTGGATAGACGCTTTCGGGCGCCCCTGCCCCCCGGTGGCGCCCGACGGCCTTCAAAGAATGCCGATAAAGACTAACAAGATAACCCATATAAACAAACTACCATGCCCCGTAAACATCTCATACTATCAGCTTTAACGGCTGCCATCGCCGTTATCGCCGCTGCCGGCTGCAAGCAGGAACAGGGCGACAGGTACACTCAATTCGTCGATCCGACCATCGGGAGCGGCGCCCACGGACACGTATTTGTCGGGGCCAACGTCCCGTTCGGGGCTGTGCAACTCGGGCCCACCAACATCAGCCAGGGCTGGGACTGGTGTTCGGGATACCACGAGAGCGACAACACCGTGATAGGGTTCGCCCATACCCACCTCAGCGGCACGGGCATCGGCGACAAGGGCGACCTGCTTTTCATGCCGATGACCGGGTTCAACGGCTGGGGCGAACGCGAATACATGTCCACATACGACCGCGGCCGCGAGGTCGCCGAGGCAGGTTATTACAGCACATACCTCGACCGCTACGGTATCACGGCCGAAATGACCGCCACCGCCCGCACAGGCCTCCACAGGTACACTTTCCCGGCTACAGACTCGGCATACATCCTCATCAACCTCGAAAAGGGCATCGGGTGGGATAAACTGACGAAATATGCCGTCAAGGCCGATTTCAAAGGCGCGGACGGCAGTGGCGGCAGTATGACCGGCGGCGACAGGGATTTCGAAGACTGGGTGCAAATCACGAAAGGCACGAACGTTATACAAGGCTGCCGTATGTCGGAAGGCTGGGCGAAGGACGACCGTGTGTATTTCTACGCCGTGTTCTCCAATCCCGTCTACGGTGTGACGCAAAATAATCCGAAGCTGTTGGTCAACCTTGGGAAACTGATTAAAAATGAGAACGTCGAGGTACGTGTCGGCATCTCGGGCGTGAGCATAGCCGAGGCAAAAGCCAACCTCGAAGCGGAAAGCTCGAAACTGAGTTTCGACCGGGCACGCATTAACGCGCAAAAAGCATGGGACGACGTCCTTGGCAAGATCGAGGTCGAAACCGACGACACGGCGCGCCTGCGCACGTTCTACACAGCCCTCTACCACGCGTCGTTCTTCCCGGCCATATTCAGCGACGTTTCGGGCGCGTACCGCGGCGCCGACGGGAAAAATTACCGTAACCCCGGACACGACGTATATACCATATTCTCGTTGTGGGACACCTACCGCGCAGCCCACCCGCTATACACCATTACCGAACCGGAACGCGTGAGCGACTTCATAAACACCTTCATCGGCATATACGGACAGCAGGGCAAAGTCCCCGTGTGGCATCTGGCAGGCAACGAAACCGACTGCATGGTGGGCTTCCCGTCGGTCATGGTCATCGCCGACGCAATCCTCAAGGACATCCCGGGTTTCGACGTTGACAGAGCATACGAGGCCATCAAAGCATACGAAAACCTCGACGAGCGCGGCCTGAAACAGATCCGCGAAATAGGCTACATCCCTGCCGACCAGGAGGGCGAATCCGTGGCCAAGGCGCTGGAATACTGCATCGCCGACTGGGCTATAGCGCAGGTTGCCAAGAAACTGGGCAAGACCGAAGACTACGAACATTTCCTCGCCCGTTCGAAAGGATACACCAAATATTTCGACAGCAGCGACGGGTTCTTCAAGGGCCTGCTGGCCGACGGAAGCCGCCGCACGCCGTTCAGCCCTCTGCACTCGCAACACCGCGGCGACGACTTCTGCGAGGGCAACGCCTGGCAATACCTCTGGCTCGTGCCGCACGATTTCGAAGGGCTGTTCGCGCTGTTCCTCAGCGAAGCGGCGGTCGAAGAAAAGCTCGACCTGACGTTCACGATCCCCTACGAAGCCACCGAAGGATCGTCGGCGGATATCTCGGGCCTCATCGGGCAGTACGCGCAGGGCAACGAACCCAACCACTCGACCATTTACGCATACGCCTACCTCGGCAAGCAATGGAAAACAGCCAAACTCGCCAGGCAGATAATGGACGAACAGTTCCATGATGGGCGCGACGGGCTTTGCGGAAACGAGGACGCCGGGCAAATGTCGGCATGGTATGTCCTGAACGCCCTCGGGTTCTACTCGGCCAACCCCTCGAACGGAGCGTTCGTACTCGGAAGCCCGGTATTCGACAAGGCAACGATATCACTCCCGGACGGCAAGAAATTCTCGGTTATCGCAAACAATAACTCCAAGGATAATATCTACATACAGTCCGTGAAACTCAACGGAGCGGACTATACGAGGAGTTACATAACATACGCCGACATAATGCAGGGCGGCACGCTCGAAATCGAAATGGGCCCGCAGCCCAACGTCGAATTCGGCATCGCTCCGGAAAACAGGCCGAGATCGGTAATGCAATAATTCCATCCAGCACGATTTTTGCGCAACAACCACATAAACAGTACCGACATGGAAAACAACAAGGCACCCAAGCGGGGTTGGAAAAAATTCCGCAACATTACGATAGCGGTAATAATCATAGGATTAGGGCTTTTCATCGGCATCAGGTTCTATTTCCCGTTCGGCGAAGGCGTCAAGACGGGGCAGCTCAACTTCGTGGTCTACAAAGGTGTGATATTCAAGACATACGAGGGCAAACTGATACAGACAGGGTTCTATTCCAATCCCGGCGGCGGCATCCAGTCCAACGAGTTCAATTTCTCGGTGGCCGACCCGGAGATCGCCGAAAAGCTCATGAGGGCAGGCGGGCAGGTGGTCGAACTGCGTTATAAGGAATACTTCGGCGCGCTGCCGTGGCGCGGCTATTCGAAATACATAGTGGACGAGATAATAAACATATCGGACACGGCGGCACCGATAGATTCCGACCCGCCGGTTAACGTCCAGTAAGCGTAATAAATACTTACCCGCGCGCCTACTATACAGTTTGCCGCCGGCGGTGGGCGTAGTTTCGCAGTACAGCGTTTCGGGTGCGGATCGACGTTCCCGCTCTATCGGAGTCGCCGAAGCGACCAGCCTGCCGCATGGGGCGGCAGACTGCAGGGCTTGCCTGCGGCAAGCCTCCCAATGCAATGGCCATGAGGCCGCGCTCCACGCGCGGCCTATATAATTCGCTCAACTCGCCGTACAGTGGGCATTTCGCGCATAAGCGTTATAAATAACGCTTATTCCCCGATCGATAAAATTCCATCAGCAAACCTATCCGGAATCCGCAGGAAAAACGTATCTTGTGGGAACTTTTTCTTAGCGCGACCTAATATTAACCTAAAAATACCAATGAAGCGACTATCTCTACTTTTATTATCGGCTGTTCTCGCCGCGGGCGCTGCCAACGCACAGGAAAAGAAAGCCTACATCGTCTCGGACGCACACTTCGACTCGCAATGGAACTGGGACGTGCAGAAATCCATCTCGGAGTACATCCCTAAAACGCTCGACCAGAACCTGTTCCTGCTCGGGAAGTACCCAAATTACGTCTTCAACTTCGAAGGCGGAATCAAGTACCAGTGGATGAAGGAATATTTCCCGCACCAGTACGAACTTATTAAAAAATACATTGACGAAGGCCGCTGGCACGTCACAGGCAGCACCTGGGACGCCACCGACCCCAATATCCCGTCGGCCGAATCTTTCACCCGAAACATCCTCTACGGCCAGCACTTCTTCCGCGATGAGTTCGGCGTCGAGAGTACCGACATCTTCCTGCCCGACTGCTTCGGCTTCGGCTGGACGCTTCCGACCATAGCGGCGCACTCGGGACTCATCGGCTTCTCGACCCAGAAGCTCATGTGGCGCCAGAAACCGTTCTACGAAAACGGCAGTAAGATTCCGTTCGAGATCGGCCTGTGGGAAGGCGTCGACGGTTCGCGCATCATGATGGTGGCCGACGCACACAACTATACCACGAAATGGCGCGATGAAGACCTCAGCTACAGCCAGCAACTCATGCGCATTATAGACAAAAGCCCCATAAACACCGTCTACCACTACTACGGCACGGGCGACACGGGCGGCGCACCGACTATCGAGTCTGTCCGCGCGGTCGAAAAAGGCGTTAACGGCGACGGCCCCATCAAGATCATCAGCGCCACCAGCGACCAACTCTACAAAGACTACCTGCCGTTCGACAAGCACCCGGAACTCCCGGTCTACAACGGCGAACTGCTGATGGACGTACACGCCACGGGCTGCTACACCTCGCAGGCGATGATGAAACTCTACAACCGCCGCAACGAACTGCTGGCCGACGCCGCAGAACGCAGCGCCGTGGTTTCGGACTGGATGGGCGGCTATGCATATCCGAAAGCGATGCTCACCGAAGCCTGGAAGCGCGTCATCTGGCACCAGTTCCACGACGACCTCACCGGAACGAGCCTCCCGCGCGCCTACGAATTCTCGTGGAACGACGAGCTTATCTCGCTCAAGCAATTCGGCAACGTGCTCAACACATCGGTCGGCGCGGTTTCGCGCTCGCTCGACACACGCGTCAACGGAACTCCGCTCATCGTCTACAACCCGTCGGCATTCCCGGTTTCGGAGGTTGTAGAGGTAAGCCTGGACGTGCCGGCAAAAACCAAAACGGTGGCGGTATACGACGAAAAAGGCCAGCAGGTACGCAGTCAGATCATCTCGAACGACAACAACGGCAAGATCGTAATGCTCGTCGAGGCTTCGATGCCTTCGCTCGGCTACGCGGTTTATGAAGTGAGGAGAGGCGGACGCCAAACGACCAACCAGGCGCTCAAAGCAAGCGGCAACCAGATCGAGAACAGCGTCTATAAAGTTACGCTCGACGGTAACGGCGACATAGCCTCCATCGTGGACAAACGCAGCGGCAAGGAATTGGTAGAGAGCGGCAAAGCCGTTCGCCTCGCGCTCTTCACTCCGAACGAATCGTTCCGCTGGCCGGCATGGGAGATCATCAAAACGGCTATGGACGCCGAACCTGTGGCCATAACCGGAAACGTGAAGGTGAGCGTGGCCGAAAACGGCCCGGTACGCTCGACCATGCGCGTTGAACGTACATACGAAGGCTCGACGTTCGTGCAGTACATCCGTCTCACGGAAGCAGGTCAGAAAGACCGCATCGACATTTACAACGAGATCGACTGGCAGTCGAGCAACGCCCTGCTGAAAGCCGAATTCCCGCTCAGCTTCGCAAACGAGAAAGCCACATACGATCTGGGCGTAGGCTCTGTGGAGCGCGGCAACAACACCGACATCAAATACGAAGTGTACGCACAGCAGTGGGCCGACCTCACCGCCCCGGACAAAGCCTACGGCGTTTCGATCATGAACAACTGCAAGTACGGCTGGGATAAACCGAACGATAACACACTGCGCCTGACCCTATTGCATACACCGGCCACCAAAGGCGGGTACAGGTATCAGGACAAGCAGGACATGGGTAAGCACCACTTTATCTACTCAATCTTCGGCCACACCGGCGACTACCAAACAGGCGGAACTGTTCGCAAAGCCGAGGTGCTCAACCAGCCGTTCTACGTTTTCACAGCGCCCAAACATGAGGGCCAGCTCGGCAAATCGTTCTCGTTCGTGAACGTTGACAACGAAAACGTTGCCCTGCGCGCCATGAAACAGGCCGAAAAATCGGACGAATACGTACTGAGGTTCTACGAAACCAGCGGCAAGGGCAAGCAGGATTTCAAAGTCGCATTCCCGGTGGACATCGTTTCGGTAGTGGAACTCAACGGCGTCGAGGATGAGATAAGCAAAGTAGCTTCGGCAGGCAATTCGTTCTCGTATTCGATCGGCAAGTTCGGTATGAAGACCTTCAAAGTCAAGCTGGTGTCTCCCGCGGTCAAAGTCGAACCGACCCCGTGCGCGACTGTCGAACTGCCATATAACGCCAAAACAGCAACCTATAATTCGTTCCGCAACGTGGCCAACTTCGACGGCAAAGGCTACACCTACGCCGCCGAACTCCTGCCTGACGAAATTGAGTTCCGCGGCATCAGGTTCACGCTCCCGGGCGGCGACGTGCCCAATGGAGTGAAGTCGAAAGGCGACACAATCGCGCTTCCGCAGGGAGCGTACAACAAACTCTACCTGCTGGCCGCCTCGACCCAATACGATAACAAAGTGAAATTCAACGTGGGCGGCAAGGTACAGGAAGCCCTCGTGCCTTACTACTCGGGCTTCATCGGCCAGTGGGGCCACACGGGCCACACCGAGGCGTTCTTTAAAGCTGCCGACATTGCCTATGTCGGAACGCACCGCCATAACATGCTAGAAAATAAGGACATGCCGTACGAATTCACCTACATGTTCTGCATCCCGCTCGACATCCCGGCAGGGGCCAAGACCCTCATCCTGCCCGAAGACCCGCGCATAACGATCTTCGCGGCCACGGCTGCCAACGACCAGAACAACCTCGTCAAACCCGCCTGCCACTTGCTGAAGGTCAACCTTCCGTTCAAGCTGGCCGACGACGAGGCCGTGATGAACCGCAACCTCGTGTTCGGCAAGAAAGTCATAGGCAAATCGGCCGAAACCAATTCTTCTGAGCGTGCCGAATGCGCATTCGACGGCGATATCGCCACAAAATGGTGCGACAACACGATCAACAAGCCGAAATTCATCGAGATAGACCTCGGCAAGGAAGAAACGGTCAAAGGTTGGAGCGTGTTCCACGCCGGCATGGAAAGCCTGAACTGGATAACCAAAGAGTTCAGCCTCGAAACGAAACTCAACGCGGGCGACGAGTGGAAAACCGTCGACTCGGTGTCCGACAACACGTCTAACGAAACCGACCGCCTGCTCCAGCAGCCCATGAAGGCCCGCTACGTAAGGCTCACGATCACGAAACCCGACCAGAGCGAAGGCATCGCAGCCCGCATATACGAATTCAGCGTGTATTAACGGTTGCTGCCATGCATAAAAAGGCCGCCCATTGCAATGGGCGGCCTTTTTGTGGTCGATGCTGACCGGACATCATGTTTTTTCACACCACGGCGAATGAAACAGCCCGCCGCATGAGGCGAACGATCCGATGTGATTCGACGCCCCTGCTCTATCCGTGCCGCGGAAGCGATAAGGCCGCCCGCAAAGGGCGGCCTTATCGCTATAACCGGTTATTTCACACCCAAACCTTCCAATGCGAGTTAACGTCCTTGCTCTATCCGTGTGCCTGCCGGCACCTACTCCATCAGGTGCGATTCGAGTATGCGCGAGGTATCGAAGCCATCGAGGCCAAGATAATAAGCGGCCGTGTCGACCAACGCCTCGATGGGCATAAGCCCGATAAGTTCGCCGCCAGCGACCGTGACGCCGTACCTTGCCGCCTCCATGCGCACCATCTCATGTGCCCGGTAAACGGCGGTCTGCGTATAATCGGTAAGGTTCATAGATACCTGAACGATACCTTTTTCGGCAAGGTCTACGCCCATGGCTTTACAAAATCGCAGGCCGCCGCCGGAACCGCGCACCCTCCGCGCCACGGCACGGGCGACGTCGAGATCCTGCGTATTAAGGTTCACGTTATATGCTATCAGATACTGCCTCGCTCCGATGACTGACGCACCGGCTGTCGGGTGCGGCGCGGCAGGCCCGAAATCGGGCTTCCACTCAGGCTGCGCCATCTTCGCGGCAAGGCCTTCGAACTGCCCCCGGCGCACATCGGCGAGGTTCTCGCGGTGCGGCGCCGAAGCGGCTTTTTCATAGAGGTAGACAGGCAGGCCATACCGCGAAGCAGCCTCACGAGCAACTTCACGCGCGAGTTCCGCGGCCTCCTCCATCGCCATACCACGGACGGGTATGAAAGGCACGACGTCGGCCGCACCTATGCGCGGATGCCCGCCCGAGTGCGTCCTGAGGTCGATAAGCTCCACGGCCAACCCTATCGCGTCGAGTACGGCGGCTTTCATTGCCTCCGGTTCGCCCACGGCAGTCACAACCATACGGTTATGGTCGCGGTCGGCGCTGTAATCGAGCAGTTTAACACCCTCCCTGCCCCGGAACGCCCCGACTATACGCTCTATTTTTTCCATATCGCGCCCCTCGCTGAAATTGGGGACACATTCTACGATCTTTTTCATGCCATGTGATATTCATAGCAAAGATAAACAAAAACAGCCCCGCAAAACGCAGGGCCGTTCTAATTTTTCGCACATCCGATATTACACGAACGAACGTTCCGTCAGGACATTGCAGTCGCACGTTTCGAGCGCCTCGATGCACTTCCCTATATCGGTCGGGCGGATCACCACGTTCGCCACATCGCCCTGCGAGAAAGCGTACATATACTCGATGAACACGCCTTCTTCGGCCAGGCATTCCATAACTTTCGAAAGAGCGCCGGGGACGTTCGGAAGGCTGATCGCCACCACATCTGTCAGCGACACCCCGAAGCGAGCGTCCCTAAGCACCTCGGCGGCCTTGGCCGCGTCAGATACGATAAGCCTCAGCACCCCGAAATCGGTACTCTCGGCGAGGCTGAACGCGAACATATTTATATTATTGGCCGCGAGGATCTTGGTGACCTCGTTGATGCGGCCCAACTTGTTCTCTATGAACACCGAAAGCTGTTTTACAGTCATAACCTCAATTTTAAGGATTCGTACTCTAAATATAATGATTTTCCCGGTTATTTCAGCACGCGGCGGTCGAATACGCGTTTCGCCTTGCCCTCGCTGCGCTCCATAGTGTACGGCTCCACCAGCTTGATGTCGGCGTTCAGGCCCAATACGCTGTGTATGCGGGCGGCGAGTTTTTTCTTCAGCTCGACCATCACCTTTATCTCGTCGGAATAGAACCCGTCGCGCACCTCGACATGCACCTCTATCATATCGAGGTTGTTCACGCGGTCCACGTATATCAGGTAGTGCGGTTCGAACTCCTCCATTTCGAGTATGACGCTCTCGATCTGCGACGGGAACACGTTGACCCCGCGGATGATGAGCATATCGTCGCTGCGGCCCATGATGCGGCTCATGCGGATGCTCGTACGGCCGCATTTGCACGGTGTCGGATCGAGCGAGCAAAGGTCTTTGGTGCGGTAGCGTATCATTGGGATCCCCTCTTTGGTGAGCGTCGTCAGCACGAGTTCGCCGACCTCGCCGTAGGGGAGCGGCTGGAGCGTTTCGGGGTCGATGATCTCGGCGTAGAAATGGTCGTCGATTATGTGCGACCCGCATTTGCATTCGCATTCGTGCGACACGCCAGGGCCCATTATCTCGCTCAGGCCGTAGATGTTATACGCCTGGATGCCAAGTTTTGTTTCGATCTCCTTGCGCATGTTCTCCGTCCACGGCTCGGCGCCGAATATGCCGATGCGGAGCTTGAATTCCTCGCGCGGAATGCCCGTTTTCGCCATTGCTTCGGCAATATACAGCGCGTACGAAGGAGTACAAGCTATGGCCGTGGGGCCGAAGTCGTGCATAAGCTGTATCTGCTTGGCGGTGTTGCCGCTCGACATCGGGATGACAGTAGCGCCCAGGTGCTCAACGCCATAGTGCATTCCAAGGCCGCCGGTGAACAGGCCGTAGCCGTATGCCACCGAGAAAATATCGTTCCTGTCGGCACCGTAGGCGCTGAGGCAACGGGCGATCATTTCCGACCAGATGGCAAGGTCGCGGCGTGTATAACCCACGACCGTCGGTATACCTGTCGTCCCCGAAGAGGCGTGCAGGCGGATGATCTCCGACATCGGCACAGCGAACAACCCGTAAGGATAGTTGTCGCGCATATCCTGTTTCGTGGTAAAAGGCAGCTTGGTTATGTCGTCTATCGAGGTGATGCTGTCGGGGCGCATGTCGCGCTCCTGCAGTTTGTTACGGTAAAAAGGCACGCCGTGGTAAACCCTGTCTATCGCTTTACGCAGGCGTTCGCCCTGAAGCCGCCGCTTGTCCTCGGCGCCCATGCACTCTTTTGTCGGATTCCAGATCATTGTTTTATTTTGAGTTTAGTATTTTTATTTATTTCCACTTTTGCTTCGCCAAAAGTGGAGTAAAAGGCGACCGCCCAATCGCTTCGAGAGTCGCTCCCGGGAGGCTTCCCTCGCTACATGGTAGCTCGGGTGATCTCCCTCCCACGACTTCTCCCCTCGCGATTGCAGGCGGAAAGCCTGCCGGGACACCAAAGTATTTTGTCAGTATGCTCCATTAAACTACCGGATGGTTCGCGGCGAACATCTTCATGCGCTCCTCCAGCAGGTCGTACTGGTTGGGCTGGATGAACGACGTGCACGCGCGCAAACCCTCCTGGCAACTGCCTGTGGTAGCGAGGCTTATGGCGCTTACGCCGTAATACATCAGTTCGCGCGAAAGCTCGCCGCCGGTCATTCCCGGGTAGGCTATCGTGAAGTAGAACCCGTCGCCGACCGGTTCGCCCATATCGCTGTCATACACCACTTTAAAGCCGTAGCGTTTGAAAATATCCTTCAGCCTCGCAGCCCGGCGGCCATACTCCCTGACCTCCTCGATGAAGTTGTATTTACCGTCGGATGCCGCCTTGAACATCGCCGCGAGGGCATACTGCGCCGAATGTGTCGTCCCCGACGAGAGAGCGTAAAGCACGCGGTGGATGAACACCGGCCCGAACGCGCCCAACCCGTAACGGGCGGTCAGCCCGGGGAACTGGCGGCAATAAAGCTTGTCCGAAATGCAAGCCACGCCTATGCGCTGGCCGGCATAACTAAACGCCTTGGACGCCGAGATCAGCAACACGTAATTGTCGCAATATTTGGCCACAGTCGGCTGGAAGGGCGCCTCGAAAGGCTTGCCGAGGTCGCGGCGGAAGTCCATCGCGAAATACGCAAGGTCTTCAAGCACAATGATGTCGTATTTCACGCACAGTTCGCCGATTATTTGCAATTCCTCCTCTTTGAGGGTTATCCAGCTCGGGTTGTTGGGGTTGGAGTATATCAGCGTCGAGATGTTCCCCTTGCTCAGGTAGCTTTCGAGTTTTTCGCGGAGTTTAGCGCCTCGGAAATCGTAAACATCGAACGTCTCGTACTTCTGTCCCATCACCAGCAGCTGCTGTTTCTGCACCGGGAAGCCCGGGTCGATGAACAGCACGGTATCTTTCTTCGGGTCGCTCTGCGAGCAGACCATGAACGAAGCGTATGTCCCTTGCATCGAGCCTGTTACCGGCACACATCCCTGCGGAGCGATATCCACGTCGATGAACGCCTTGACAAACCTCGCCGCCTCTTCTTTCAGCGCCGGCAGGCCGTCAATGTCTGGGTAAATGCTCGCCACGCCCGATTCCAGCGCGGCGATCTCGGCCTTCACGCCTATCTGCGATGCCGGAAGTCCCGGAACGCCCATCTCCATCTTCACGAACTCCACTCCTGACTGCGCCTCGGCCCTGGCGGCGATGGCCTTGGTTTCGCGTATCGTCGCCCTGCCGAAATCGTTTATGCCGTATTCGGCTATCAGCGCGTCTATTACCTGTCTGCTTATAGGTGTATTATTATTCATATTTTTCTCTCTTCGTTACTTTTTGGCGAACAAAAAGTAACCAAAAATTCGCCGCCCTTACCGTCGCCTAAGACTCTCCTGCGAGCTTCCCTCGTTACATGATAACTTCGGGTGATCTCGCATCGAGCCTTTTACGGCTCCGCTAAAGAGGGCTGGTTTTATTTTTTATTTATTTATGCAAATGGTTGTTTTATCGTCCCATTTGTTTTTTTACCCGCATCCCTGCCCGCACGGAACGCTTTGACGTTCGTTTCCACCACGGCCTCGCCTTTGCGGCCGAATATGTCGCCGATGGCCTTTTCCAACTTCTCTGCCTCGATGCCGAGTATCAGCGACGCCGCGCCCAGAAGCACCATATTCACAGTGCGGATACCCCCGTTGTCGCGCGCCACAGCGTCGGCGTCGAACGAGATCACGTTGGGCATCCTGGCCAGTTCTGCCTCAAGGTCGCACATCTCCGGATAGTTGGTTATGTTGACGTGCGGCACGATGTTCACCACGATCCACCCCTCTTTCGAGAGGTACGGCAGGTAGCGCAGGGCCTCCATCGGTTCGAGCGAGATGATGGCGTCGGCCTTGCCTTTGGCGATAAGGTCGGAATTGATCGGCTCGGCCGATATGCGCAGGTTCGACTGCACGTCGCCGCCCCTCTGGCTCATCCCGTGTACTTCGGCCTGCTTGATGTGCAGGTTCTGGTTCAGCGCCGCCTGGCCTATGATGGCCGCTATCGAGAGTATGCCCTGTCCGCCTACCCCGGCGAGAATTATATCTTTTTTCATATTCATCGTATTCTTTGCCTTTAATCCGGCTACAATGGAATCCGGCACGGTTTTTTATTCTTTTCAGGCCGCCCTCCGCCCCTTTAGGGCGGCCTGCGGGCTGCAACGCAGCCCGTATTATGATGCTATTTCGACTTCCTTTTGAGTGTCTGGATACATTCGCGGCGCGGCACGATCACCGAAACGCCTTTGTATTCCACTTCTTCCCTGATGACCTTTTTGATCTCCTCCATGTTCTTGGGAAGCGGCACCACCGTGCGCAGGTGTTCCGGTGCGACGCCCACACCGAGGCAGATGGCCTCTATCCTGCCCGTCCCGGCCGAGGCCTGGCCGCCGGTCATGCCGGTCGTGAGGTTGTCCGAGATGATAATCGTCACGTTAGATTTCGAGTTCACGGCGTCTAAAAGGCCGGTTATGCCAGAGTGAGTAAATGTCGAGTCACCGATCACAGCCACCGAAGGGAATAGCCCGCCGTCGGCAGCGCCTTTGGCCATCGTGATCGATGCGCCCATGTCGACACAAGTATGTATCGAGCGGAACGGCGGCAGGGCACCGAGCGTGTAGCAGCCTATGTCGCTGAACACCTTGTGGTCGGGGTACTCGCGGATGACCTCGTTCAGCACCTCATACACATCCCTGTGGCCGCAGCCCTGGCACAACGCGGGCGGACGCGGCACGACGGCGCAGCACATATCGAAATGCTGGACGTCCGCCATCCCGAGGGCTGCGGCCACATTGTCCGGCGTAAGTTCGCCCATGCGCGGAAGCTCGCCGCTCAGGCGGCCTCGCACCTTGCCGGTGCAGTCGAGCAAACCACGAAGCTGTTCCTCTACGAAAGGCTGGCCGTCCTCGACCACCAGCACCTCGTCGCAATGTTCCATCATTTCGCGGATCAGGTCGACCGGAAGCGGGTACTGCGAAATTTTCAGTATCGTGCGCTCACCCACCGCCGGAAGGTTCTCCATCACATAGTTATACCCTATCCCGCAGGCGATTATGCCTTTTTTGCCCGATTTCTTATAGCTGTTATATTTCGTCGTTCTGGCGATCTCATCCAACTGCTTCTGCGTTTCCAGCACCTCCTTGTACCTGCGGCGGGCATTGACCGGCAGGAGTATCCAGTTGGCGACCTCTTTCGGGAATTTTATGGAGTTCTCGTCCACAGGCGCCGAAACCTCGACCACCGCCCTTGAATGGGCCATGCGGGTCGTGATACGCATCAGCACCGGCAGGCCGACTGCTTCCGAGAGTTCGAACCCGTAGCGCACCATGTCGTACGCCTCCTGCTGCGACGACGGTTCCAGGATAGGTACGAACGCGAACTTGCCGTAGAAACGCGAGTCCTGCTCGTTTTGCGAGCTGTGCATCGAAGGGTCGTCGGCGGCAATGACCACCAATCCCCCGTTCACACCCGTCATCGCCGAATTTATGAAAGCGTCGGCAGCCACGTTCAGCCCCACATGCTTCATGCACACCAGCGAACGCTTGCCGATATACGACATCCCGAGAGCAGCCTCCATCGCAGTTTTTTCATTGGTACACCAATCGCTGTGCAGGCCGCGCTCGCGAGCCAGCTTGTTTTCCTGTATGTACTCTGTGATCTCCGTCGACGGCGTACCCGGATAGGCATACACCCCCGAGATCCCGCCATGGATCGCCCCCAGCGCTATGGCCTGGTCGCCCAAAAGCAATAATTTATCTGTCATTATAAAAGTTATGTTTCTTACTCAATTCTCCAAATCAAACCCGTCGGCATCGGCCAAAGCCGGAAATTCACGGCGGAACTCCCTGAGCGTTTCGATGTCGGCGCTCACGCAGACCACGCCTTCTGCGTTATCCTCCAAACAGCCGGCCACCCCGCCACGGAAGTCGATGAAAGCCGTTCCGCCGTCGTACGCCGCGAAAGGGTCGCGCCCCACACGGTTGACTCCGGCGACATAGCACACATTCTCTATCGCACGCGCCCTGAGCAACACGTCCCATGCCTGCCTGCGCTCCTGTGCCCAGTTGGCCACATATAATATCATGTCGTAACCGCCCGCGCCGCCGCTGTTGCGGGCAAAAACAGGGAAACGCAGATCGTAGCACACCTGCAACAGGATGCGGAAACCTGCCCACTCAACTATCGTCCTGCCGCTGCCGGGCGTATACCACCTATCCTCGCCGGCAAAGCCGAACAAATGCCGTTTATCGTAGGCCTCGTAAGACCCGTCTGGCCGAACGAAATAGCATCTGTTGAAAAACCGTCCGCCGTCCTCAACCGCCACGCTCCCCGCTACCGCCGCACCACAATCACTCGCAAGCATTTGCATCCACTCCAGCGAACGCGCCCCGCTATCCTCTGCAACACCCTCAGGCTCAGTTACAAAACCGGTAGCGAACATTTCCTGCAAAACTATCAGGTCTGCCCGGCCGGCATACGACAACATCGCCCCGATGCGCTCATAATTAGCCTCGGGCGACTTCCAGCCTATATCTGCCTGCACTAATAAAATGTCCATCCTGTCGCGGGTTGTGGTGAAAAACCCCGAAAGTTAATGATTTTTTGCCTAAACCGAAACAAAAAAACCTAAACGCACCATCATTTTAATCACACCTCGCGGCGAGGCAAACCGGATAAAAGCTATATCTTTGCCACCGGAATGTCACGACAGGTCATCATATACACGGACGGTTCGGCGCTCGGAAACCCCGGGCGCGGAGGCTATGGCGTCGTACTCCTCGCGCCGCCCCACCACCGGAAGGAACTCAGCGCGGGTTTCAGGCTCACGACCAACAACCGCATGGAGCTCATGGCGGTATGCGTCGGACTGGAAGCGCTGAAGGTCGCCTGCAACGTGACGGTCTTTTCCGACTCGAAATATGTCGTGGACGCAGTCGAGAAGGGCTGGCTCAAGCAATGGGTAACCAAGCGGTTTAAGGACAAGAAGAACCCCGACCTGTGGATGCGCTACCTCGAAGCCAGCAAACGGCACAACGTGCGGTTCGTCTGGGTCAAAGGGCACAACAACAACGTTGAGAACGAGAGGTGCGACGTGCTGGCGGTAGCCGCAGCCAACAGCACAGGGTTGGCCGAAGACACGGGCTACATCCCCGCTGAATAGCCTGCTCCTCTGTGACACACGCCCTTTTTTACCTGCCCCCCGGCATAACATCCTTCTAAGCGGCCATCGCGGAAAGCATTCGCGTTATTCGGCGAAACCGATAGATATGAACCTAAGAACTTCATTCAGGCTCTCCTGCCAGTAAAGCCAGTTATGGACCCCGTCACGGATGCGGAATTCCAACGGAACCTTTTTCTCTTTCATCTTTTGATACAGCTCTATGTTCCCGTTGATCAGGAAGTCGTCGTCACCGCAATCGACATACCACCTCACGGAACGTATAGCATCGAGTTGCCCGCCGGTAGCGTTATCCAATATCAGCACAGGCGAGTACGGTGCTGCGTCTTTCCGCAGGCCCTCGATATGAAGGTCGCCGAAACTACCCACCAGACCGCTCAAAGGGCAGGCCGAGCCGAACATCTCGGGATGAAGCATTGCATATACCGCCGAACCGCCGCCGCCCATCGAAAGCCCGGCTACGGCACGCGAACCTTTCTCTTTTTTTATACGGTACGCGCTCTCGATATGAGGGATGAATTCCTGAAAGAAATGGTCTTCGTATGCCCAACCCGGCAGATTGAAATACCCCATATTCTTACCGGTATTGTTCGGCTCGACACCCCGCGCGTCGGGCATAACGATTATCACGGGCAGGGCGAAACCGGCACGGACAGCCCTGTCGGTTATCTCCTGCATCCTGCCCTTGTCGATCCATGCCCTGTGCGTATCTCCCGCGCCATGCAGCAGGTACAGCACGGGGTATTCCCTGTCCGACTTGTCGTAACCGTCGGGAAGGTACACCGAATATTCTTTCTCCACGCCAAGTATCCTGCTCTCCATCTTTCCGGCCTTGAGCGTACCGGCACTGACATATCCCACCGCAGCGAAAAACGCCAGGGCAAGCGTTATTGAAATTTTACGCATCATGATGATAGTTGTTTTAGGTCTTACAGGCAAAGTTAATATTATTATTGTGCGGATTTATTAACTTTGCATTCAAAACAACGCAAGCCATGACCATAATAGACGGAAAAGAAGTGTCGGCGGCACTCATGAAAGAGATCGCCGCAGAGGTTGATAACATCAAAGCCACAGGAGGGAAAGTCCCTTACCTCGTGGCGGTACTCGTAGGAAACAACGGCGCCAGCCAGACATATGTGGGCCACAAGGAGAAGATGTGTGCCGAAGTAGGCTTCCGCTCGACGGTACTCCGCCTGTCGGAAGAAACCACGGAAGAAGAACTGCTCGCCGCCATAGACCTGCTCAATAAAGACGAGGATGTCGACGGGTTCATCGTACAGTTGCCGCTCCCGGCGCATATCGACGAACAGAAGGTCATCGAGGCGATAGACCACCGCAAGGACGTCGATGGCTTCCACCCCGAGAACACGGGCCGCATGATGTCGGGCCTCCCGGCGTTCCTGCCCGCCACCCCTGACGGGATACTCTCGCTCCTGCGTTATTACAAGATAGAAACGGCCGGCAAGCACTGCGTGGTCATCGGCCGCAGCAACATCGTAGGGCGCCCGATAGCCAACCTGCTGTCGCAGAAGGGCTGGGACTGCACCGTCACCATGTGCCACTCACGCACGAAAGACCTTGAAAAAGTAGTAGCCTCGGGCGACATCATAATAGCGGCGCTCGGCAAGGCCGAGTTCGTCACCGCCGACATGGTAAAACCCGGTGCGGTGGTCATCGACGTGGGTATCACCCGTGTCCCGAGCGACAAGACAAAAAGCGGTTGGAAACTGCTCGGCGACGTTAAATATGATGAGGTCGCCCCCAAATGCAGCTACATCACGCCAGTCCCTGGCGGCGTAGGCCCCATGACCATCATTTCGCTCATGCAGAACACACTCAAAGCAGGCAAAGGCGAAATCTATCCGAAGAAATAATATTTCCCAACGGATTTAATAAGATCATCGCAGATAAGTCGCAAACATAGAAAAGCCGGAGTTTACGCTCCGGCTTTCTTTATGATTGCCAAGTATTCGCGCTCCCGGTCTTCCAGTTCTTCCCTGAAAATTTCGAAGTTAGTTTTGTTCTCGCCAAACCGAATGCTTCGGCGCCCACCTATATCTTCCGGCCGGGTAATGCTGTTGAACAAAACCATGCCGTTCTCAAACACCAGTGTCACCCTCTGTCCGGAAGCCGGCAGCTCGGGCCTGAACTCAAGAACCAGAACGTCCTTCCGAAGGATGGCAGGTTCGATCCCATATGCCTCGCTCAATTCCCTGAATAGCTTTAGCTGTTCATTATGGGGCAGCAGCGTCTTTATTTCCAGAAATTTCAGGGTTTGCCGTCTATATAATATCAAGATAACGGCCAATGCCAACAACACAAAGCCGACTATTTCCACCACCGAAGGATTGTAAAAACCTCCCGTATTAAAGAAATCAAGCAAGTAATCCTTCAAAAGGAATAATGCGACTATAAATGATAATATGCCGTGAATAAAATACTCAAAAGTTTCACCGATGACGAGGGCAAGCATCCGCTTCGCCCTTGCCTTTTCTACGATCCGGTCGGCATTCATCTATTTTAAGCGCTATCTACGGCGCATCGCCGGTATTTTGGGCATCTTGGGCATTCCGCCGCCGGCCACCGACTTCATCATCTTGCGTGTTTCCTCGAACTGCTTCAGAAGGCGGTTGACGTCTGCCAGAGTGCTTCCGCTGCCGGCGGCGATGCGCTGGCGGCGCGAGGCGTTGATTATCGACGGGTTCTCGCGTTCAACGGGGCTCATGGAATAGATAATGGCCTCGGTCTGCTTGAATGCGTCGTCGCTTATGTCGACGTCCTTCATCATCTTGCCCACGCCCGGGATCATTGAAACGAGGTCTTTCATGTTACCCATTTTCTTGATCTGCTCTATCTGGCCGAGGAAGTCGTTGAAGTCGAATTGGTCTTTGACGAGGCGTTTCTTGATGCGGCGGGCTTCCTCTTCGTCGAACTGCTCCTGGGCGCGTTCCACGAGCGAGACCACGTCGCCCATGCCGAGTATGCGGTCGGCCATACGCTCGGGATGGAACACCTGGAGTGCGTCCATCTTTTCGCCGGCACTGATGAATTTTATAGGTTTATTCACTACCGAGCGGATCGAGATCGCCGCACCGCCGCGGGTGTCGCCGTCGAGCTTCGTAAGCACAACCCCGTCGAAATTCAAACGGTCGTTGAATTCCTTAGCCGTATTGACCGCGTCCTGGCCGGTCATGGAGTCGACCACGAAAAGCGTCTCTGACGGGTTGACCGCCTTTTTAACGGCGGTTATCTCCTGCATCATCTGCTCGTCCACAGCGAGGCGGCCGGCCGTATCGACGATGACAGTGTTCAGTCCTTTGCTTTTGGCGTATTTCACGCCGTTCTCGGCTATCTGAACCGGATTTTTGCTTCCCTCCTCGGTGTATACCTCCACGCCGACCTGCTGTCCGAGTATTTTGAGCTGGTCGATAGCTGCCGGACGGTAGACGTCGCCTGCCACGAGCAGCACCCCGCGCCCGCGCTTGCTCTTGATGAACGCGGCCAGCTTGCCGGAGAATGTCGTCTTACCCGAACCCTGCAAACCGGCGATAAGTATCACGGCCGGGTTGCCCTCCAGCTTGATATCTGTCATCGTGCCGCCCATTAGCTGCGCCAGTTCGTCGCGCACGATCTTGGTTATCATCTGGCCGGGGTTCACCGACTTGAGCACATCGGAACCCAGTGCCTTGTCCTTCACCTCGTCGGTAAAGCTCTTGGCGACTTTGTAGTTCACGTCGGCGTCAACAAGTGCGCGGCGGATCTCCTTGATGGTTTCGGCCACGTTTATCTCCGTGATGCGGCCTTCGCCCTTCAATATTTTAAACGACCTCTCAAGTTTGTCTGTCAGGTTCTCGAACATCTTGTCTATATTTTTATTTAGAACGCAAAGATAAAAAAAATAGCCATACAAACATTACGGGCAGGCAAAATGCCCGCCCGCGACGCTGAAACAGGTATTGCCAACCTATTTATTTTTATCCTCGCACAGCTCTGTCAGCACGCCGAACGTCGATTTGGGATGCAGGAAAGCGATACTCAGGCCCTCGGCGCCGATGCGCGGGGCCTTGTCGATAAGCTGCACGCCCTGGGATTCGACGTCGGCCAGCGCCTCCTCAATATTATCCACGGCGAACGCGAGGTGCTGTACGCCCTGCCCTTTTTTCTCGATATATTTGGCGATTGGACCGTCCTCCGAGGTCGATTCGAGCAGTTCGATCTTTATGTCACCCAGCTTGAAAAAAGCCGTGCGGACCTTCTGTTCGGCCACTTCCTCAATATTATAGCACTTCAGGCCAAGGATGTTTTCCCAGTAAGGAATGGCTTCGTCCAGGCTGCTCACGGCGATGCCGATGTGTTCGAGTTTCTTGACTTTCATGGTAGATTTATTTGTAGTTATAATTTCTACAAATGTAGTGAAAGTTGAGCGCAATCGTGCATGCTTGCATGCAAAGATTAATAATCTTCCTCCTTGTCGCTCGGGCAAACCCAAGCAAGCTTATTTGTCCCTCGCTCCCACGTCGGTTGCCGAAACGCATCCTATATTCTTTAAATGTAGCGGTAAAATTCGGCTTTTGAAAGGCAGACATATGTTTTACGGCTTGTTTTACGTTTAATTATCGGCAGGATATGCTATATTCGCATAATATTTGCGACCTTTGCAGCAGCCACATAAAAGATGCGCACTATGAAAAAGCTCTTAATGACAACCCTGTTCGCCATAGCGGCGATAGCCTCGTCGAGCGGCCAGAAGCTTATGATAGGGGAAAAAGCCCCCGAACTCAGGATAAAAGAATGGATCAACCAGAGTCCGTCGCACGGCACCGTGAAGCTGATAGAATTCTTCCACAGCGCCAACGACCAATCGCGCGACCAGCTCGCCGCACTCGACGATTACGCGAGAAAATACAGCGACCTGACGATAATACTCGTTGCACGCGAGGATAAGGCTGTTGTCGAAGATGCCGTGAGGCCGTCGTCGCGCGGGTTCGCGGTAGGCCTCGACGACGGGGGGAAGACTTTTTCGGCATACTCAGTGCAATATGTCCCGTTCAGCGTCCTCGTGGACGAAAAAGGCAAGGTAATATGGTTCGGCAACTCGTCGAGCCTCAAGGAAAGTTCCATCTCGAACGCCCTGAAATAACTCCGAGGCCATGGCCTACCCGAAGACAGACCACTGGGAACACCGCCATAAGGAAGAGGCCGGGAACAGCGCCCTCTCGGTAAACGAGGGTGTGAAAGACGTTCAGAGCGTCAACCCCAATTTCAAGCGCCCACCGAAACGCACCCTCACAACCGACGATTACGTAAAAGGCATACTGTCAGGCAATATCACAATCCTGTCGCAGGCCATAACGCTGGTCGAGAGCCACAATCCGTCGCACTACGACGAGGCCCAGCAGATCATCGAACGCTGCCTGCCCCACTCCGGAAAATCGGTACGCGTCGGCATCACAGGCGTGCCTGGCGCGGGAAAATCGACGTTCATCGAAGCCATCGGAGGGATGGTCGCCGGCATGGGGCACAGGCTCGCCGTGCTGGCCATCGACCCCAGCAGCGAACGCAGCAAAGGCTCGATCCTCGGCGACAAGACCCGCATGGAGAGCATTTCGGGCAACCCCGACATTTTCATCCGCCCTTCCCCGTCGGCCGGGTCGCTTGGCGGCGTGGCACGCAAAACGCGCGAAACCATCGTGCTGTGCGAAGCGGCAGGGTTCGACGTCATCTTCATCGAAACGGTCGGCGTCGGCCAATCGGAAACCGCCGTACACTCGATGGTCGACATGTTCATGATGCTCCAGATATCGGGCGCGGGCGACGAGTTGCAGGGCATCAAGCGCGGCATCATGGAGATGGCCGACATCATAGCGATCACGAAAGCCGACGGCGGCAACGTACACATGGCCGAACTCGCCAAAACACAGATAACCAATGCCCTGATGCTGTTCCCCACCCCGGAATCTAACTGGAGGCCGCAGGTGTTCACCAGCTCGGCGGTCACTGGCGCGGGCCTCGACCTGATATGGGCCAACATTGAGGAATACATCGCGTACACTAAGGGAAACGGTTATTTTGCCTCGAACCGCCAGCGGCAGAGCAAATACTGGATGTATGAAAGTATCGACAAGGCACTGCGCGAAAGCTTCTTCCGCAACCCGGAGATAGAGGCGATGCTGCCGGAATACGAAAAGCGCGTGCTCGAAGACAAGCTGAGCTCGTTCATCGCAGCTAAGGAACTTCTGGGTGCGTATTTCGGCTCGCTGAAAAAATAAAACGCCTGCAAAAAACGCCATCCCATGCAACTTTTTGAGGCACTCGACGTCTATACATTAAGAACAACCTTAAAAACTTACAATATGAAGAAATTAACCTTAGCATTACTTGTCGCCGTGTTGGCATTGTCGGGCTGTGTAAAAGAGGATAACCTGACCCAAAGATCATGGCTATTGACTGCGAGGTCCAGCGATTGGGAGTCAGCACCCACCGGCGCCCCCTATACGGACTATTACTATGTCGATTTCCCTATCGACGGGCTCAACGATTATATTTACTCCCAGGGGAATGTGTCGATTTATCTCCTGTCCAATATCGACGGCCGGCAAATCCAGCAACAGCTGCCTTTAGTACGTCCCACTTATGCCGATGACAACTTCAGCATAAAATGGACCGAAGTTATCGACTATGAATACGAAAGGGGCTGGATAAGGGTCAAGGTTACCTATGATAACTTTGACTATGATAATATACCTGCTCCCGGATACAGGGAATTCCGTATGGTCATAACATGGTAAAATCGTAGCGGAAGATACCTGGCTTTTCATAGCAATAAACCAGAAATGCAGGCCGGACGAATGTCCGGCCTTTTCTATTTGCAAAACTTACAGCGGCATAAGAAGATACGACCCGACAATCCGGTTTTTCATGGTTATCTTTATAGTCGGCAGGCACGAAGTTTGCAGTATTCCAATACGATAAGGAACAACAGACCAATACGACAGGACTATGGAAAATC
The DNA here is from genome assembly GCA_031552235.1 of Tidjanibacter sp. Lineage (GTDB taxonomy): Bacteria > Bacteroidota > Bacteroidia > Bacteroidales > Rikenellaceae > WRDF01. Next base: position 46,669 of record JAVBMR010000014.1, read on the forward strand.
AAATTTACGCGATGCCTCGCATAGGCGACAGGGCACCGCAATTCACAGCGAAAACGACACAGGGCAATATCAGTTTCCCGGCCGATTACAGCGGCAAATGGGTGATCCTCTTCAGCCATCCGGCCGACTTCACGCCCGTATGCACCTCGGAATTCATGACCTTCGGCAGTATGCAGGAAGAGTTCGAAGCCCTCAACTGCCAACTCGTAGGCCTATCCATCGACGGCCTTTCGAGCCACATAGCATGGCTGCGCACGATCAAAGAACGCATCGACTGGAAAGGCATGAAAAACATCGATGTGCAATTCCCCCTCATAGACGACATCTCGATGAACGTGGCCAAGAGCTACGGCATGATCCAGCCCGGCGAGAGCGAAACCAAAGCGGTGCGTGCCGTTTTCTTCATCGATCCCAAAGGCGTGATACGCACCATTATATACTATCCGCTGGCGCTCGGCCGCAACTTCGACGAGCTCAGGCGTGTGGTCATCGCCCTGCAGACCGTCGACAACTTCGGCGTTGCGCTTCCGGCCGACTGGCGTCCCGGCGACGAGGTTATCGTCCCCGCGCCCAGCACCATGAAAGCGGTCGAAAAACGTGTGGCAGACAAGGATATGCACTGCTATGATTGGTTCTTCTGCACGAAGAGAATCCCGAAAGAGGAAGTCGAAAGCAAGCTGGGGAAATAGGCCACTGGATTTCCCAACTTATTCTGCACAAAAAGTTAAGCACTTTTTGCGTTTAGTTTCCAGAACTCGTCGATAGTCATATTGTTCAGCGCTTTATGGCGTCTGATCTTATTATACCAGATTTCGATATATTCAAAGACT
>JAVBMR010000017.1:0-4711 GCA_031552235.1 Tidjanibacter sp.
TCTTCATATTTCTCTCACTGACCCACTGATTTTTTATTTTTTTTTGTTTTGTTGTTGTCTATATATAAATATTATGCGGCCCGCCCTCCGCCCCACTGGGCGGGCCGCCGGCTTTCAAAGAAAGCCGGAAAAATACCGCAACAAGGAAAGATATAATTCCTAAAAAAATAAGATTATGACTGTCGAAATAATGGATACCACCCTTCGCGACGGCGAACAGACCTCCGGGGTGTCGCTCTCGCCGAAGGAAAAACTGAGCATCGCGAAGTTCCTTTTGGACGAATTGAACGTCGACCGCATCGAGGTGGCATCGGCTCGTGTGTCCGAGGGCGAATTTGAAGCCGTGCGGCGGATTGCCGAATGGGCGGCCACGAAAGGAATGCTCGACCGGGTGGAGGTCCTCGGCTTCGTCGATGGGGGCGTAAGCCTTAACTGGATAAAAGACGCCGGCGGACAGGTCATAAACCTGCTCACGAAAGGTTCGCTCAAGCATTGCGAGGGCCAGCTGCGTAAGACACCGGAGCAGCACGTCGCCGACATAAAAGCCGACATCGCCAAGGCGACCGCTATGGGTATCTCCGTGAACATCTACCTCGAAGACTGGTCGAACGGCATGCGCCATTCGCCGGATTACGTCTTCGCAATGGTCGATGCCCTGCGCGGCGAGAACATCCGCCGGTTCATGCTGCCCGACACGCTGGGCATCCTGAACCCGTACAACACCGAAGATTTTTGCCGCCAAATGGTAGGGAAGTATCCCGAGCTTCATTTTGACTTCCATCCGCACAACGACTACGACCTCTCGGTTGCGAACGTCATGGCGGCCGTCAAAGCCGGGATCAAGGGCGTCCACACAACTGTAAACGGGCTCGGCGAACGCGCCGGGAACGCCCCGCTTTCGAGTATCATAGCGGTACTCCACGACCAGCTGGGCGTGAAAACAAATATCGTCGAAGAGAAGATAAACCGCGCCAGCCGCATGGTCGAAACATACTCGGGCATCCACATCGCGCCGAACAAGCCGGTCGTGGGCGAGAACGTGTTCACGCAGTGCGCGGGCATCCATGCCGACGGCGACAACAAAAACAACCTCTATTACAACGAATTGCTGCCGGAGCGCTTCGGCCGTGTGCGCGAGTATGCCCTCGGCAAGACCTCTGGCAAAGCCAACATCCGCAAGAACCTCGAAGCGATGGGCATCGAACTCGACGAGGACTCGATGCGCAGGGTTACCGAGCGCATCATCGAGCTGGGCGACAAAAAAGAACAGGTAACCGCAGAGGACCTGCCATATATCATCTCGGACATCCTGCGCCAGGGTGAGCAGGAAAGCCGCATCAAGATACTGAATTACAGCCTGTCGCTGTCGCAGGGGCTTCACGCCGTGGCCGTGCTGAAGATCGAGATCAACAACGAGGTTTACGAGGAAATGTCGAGCGGCGACGGCCAATACGACGCGTTCATGGGCGCCCTGAGGAAGATATACACCCGGCTCGAACGCGAACTCCCCATGCTTACGAACTATTCGGTGACGATCCCCCCCGGCGGCCGCACCGACGCCCTCGTACAGACCATCATAACATGGGAACACAACGGCGAGGTGTTCAAAACGCGCGGCCTCGACCCCGACCAAACCGAAGCCGCCATTAAGGCAACTATCAAAATGTTGAACAAAATAGAGAACTAAGCCGGGCCATTAGGCGGAAAAAATGTACCTTCGCTTAATAATACCCCCCCTGGTAAAGCTGTAACTGCCGTTGGCAGTCGCCACATCCCGCGGCTCGGCGATTTCATCGCCGAGCCCCGCAGCCGCGGAATGTGAATTTATCAAGCACAGCAAGCAGCGGGGAATTAACCAGTAGAGATTAAAAACAGCCATGAAAAAACTATTGCTGCTCGCCATCGTCGTTGCCACCGCCTCGTGCAATATGGTCTTTATGGCATCCAACGTGCGCAAGCTCGAAATAGGAATGACAAAAAGCCAGGTAACCAACAAGATGGGGAAGGGCTACAATGTGGTTTTTACCGATGCCAGTCATTCAGTGTGGGAGTATGTCGATCCCGATCCCGATTCGGCATTGACCTATGTGCTCGGTTTTTACGGCGACAGGCTGGAAACCATCCAGACCCTGCATTTTGTACCACCATCATACAACGATATAAATATTAACGATAACAGATAAGAATAATGAATTTCAACATCGCTCTGCTGCCCGGTGACGGCATAGGCCCCGAGATTGTGGGAGAGGCAGTGAAAGTACTCGACGCCGTAGCAAAAAAATACGGTCATGAATTCAAATACGAAAAAGCGCTCGTGGGCGCATGCGCGATAGACGCTGCCGGCGACCCATATCCCGCTGAGACACACGCCGTTTGTGAACGCAACGACGCCGTGCTTTTCGGAGCCATCGGCGACCCGAAATACGACAACAACCCCAATGCCCCGGTACGTCCGGAGCAGGGTCTGCTGCGCATGCGCAAGTCGCTCGGCCTGTTCGCCAACCTCCGTCCGCTGGCTGTGTTCGACTCGCTGGCGCACCGTTCGCCGCTCAAAACCGAGATAGTGAAAGGCGCCGATTTCCTCTGCGTACGCGAGCTCACGGGAGGCATGTACTTCGGCCGCCCGCAGGGACGCAGCGAGGACGGCAACACGGCCTATGACACCTGCGTTTACACCCGCGAAGAGATCGAGCGCATACTCGAACTTTCGTTCAACCTTGCACGCACACGCCGCAAAAAACTAACCGTCGTGGACAAGGCGAACGTTATAGCCACATCGCGCCTGTGGCGCCAGATCGCCAAGGAAATGGGCCCCAAGAACCCGGATATCGAACTCGAATTCATGTTCGTGGACAACGCCGCGATGCAGATCATACAGCGACCGACTTACTTCGACGTAATCGTGACCGAAAACCTTTTCGGCGACATCCTGACCGACGAAGCGAGCGTTATCAGCGGCTCGCTGGGCATGCTGCCCTCGGCAAGTGTTGGTGCCAAGGTAGCGCTTTTCGAACCCATCCACGGAAGCTATCCGCAGGCGGCCGGCAAGAACATCGCGAACCCGATGGCCACGATACTCTCGGCAGCCATGATGCTTGAACACCTCGGCCTGGCAAAAGAAGGCAAAGCCATCCGCGAAGCCGTAAACAAGGCTATCGAAAAAGGCATCCTTACCGAAGACCTTGTGAATAAAGGCGAAAAAGCATATTCGACGACCGAGGTGGGCGATTTTGTTGCCTCGGCTATCTAAGGCTTGCCGCAACAAAAATGACAATGATACCAAGAAAAGGTAATGATGCAAAATAAAAAACGCCCCATTTCAGGGGCGTTTTTTATTAGCCTTGCGCAACTGTTAAAACCATATTATCGAACTCACGATTTGCAGGATCCCTATGACAATGGCGATCACGCCCAATGTTCCCTGCAAGGGCAAGAGCCTTGTCAGCAGTTTTTCTCCGCTTTTCTCAGCTTCTTCGTGCCCTGAAAGAATATATTTCCGCAGAAGCCCGTATCCGAGTATAAATCCGAGTGCGATTTGCACCACTGCCGTAAACAACCATATCATCCACGCCAAAGGCGTAATGCCCAAAGATCCGACATGTAATAAGCAGTTTATCAGGCCGATCAGCCCTAAAATAAGAAACACACAGCCGGCCCATCCCTGATATGGCGCTACCTTATCAAAAATTTCTTTCGCATTCGGCTTCTTCGACAACACTATCGAAGGCACGGCCATAAGCCCCAGAATTATCAAGGCAATACCCCACCATATCATAATTTATTGCAATTTAAGCATTTATGAAGCAAATATACAAAAACTAAACTAAAATGTATCGTTGCCTCCAAAGAAAAGCGCCTTCGGTTTCCCATCGGCGCTTGAAGAAAACTATGGAATATCGATTATCCGCAAATTATCTATCCGTTATACGTATGATCAGGTCTTTGTCCTTTTTAAATTTTCTGAGCGTTTTCGCCGGAATCACGATAGTTTCGCCGGGAGATGCCGATATATGGATCGCAGGCTCTAAATTGTCCATTACTATGGTGTTGCGGATCACTATTCCCGAAAGGCGGAACGCCCCCGATTGATTACCCTCTATAAAATCGACCTTACTCACATTGGCATCCAATGGAGCGAAATACATCTTGAACTCCTGACGCCCCTTAGACATATAATGCTCTTTATCGAGTGGGTAGCCGTCGCATTTTAACAACTCATATGTGCGTGAGGTCTTAGGATCCCTTAGTATTGTTTTGCTTGAGAAACTAACCCATAAATTGGGTGGATTAGTAGCCGTAATATGCAATACGGTTGCGTCCTTCAGCAATTCGATCTTGGTTATCTCCACAATCCTTGTGTTGCTTCGGGATACCGTAGGGTAATTGATAACGGTTTGCGCATAAGATGACAAGCAAATGCCCATAAGAAATAGTACAATAGCGATTTGTCTCTTCATAATAGTAAGTTTTGGGTTTAAGAATCACGTATACACTTAACCCGGTTTTGTCAAATATAGACAAAAATTGCGACTTTCACTCTAAAACAACCAAAAACCCATGGCGTCCGAAGGAGCGACATTGCTCACGGCCTTATATGGGCTCAGGCTGAGAAAGTAATGGGGCCTGGCAAAAAAGTAAGGGCCCCATCTTTCGATGAGGCCCTTGAAGAAGGCGGCAACCTACTCTCCCACACGAATGCAGTACCATCGGC
>JAVBMR010000025.1:0-32702 GCA_031552235.1 Tidjanibacter sp.
CGGGCGGCGAAGCCGTAGGCGCGGTAGCTGTTGTTCTGCGGGCTGATAGCAGTGCCGTAGAAGTACAAGTAGTAACCGGCGGTAGCCGAGTTCGGGGTATCAGACCAGTAGTAGCCGAAGGAACCAACGTTGCTGAGAGTCCCCGACTGGTAGTTACGGCCGCCCGTAGCAGGATAGAAAATAGAGCCTTCTACCGAAGCATTATCCGTAGTGCCAGGCCAGTAGCGAATGCCATTCACGTTTGCGACTACGCTACCGATGCCGCGTCCGTAGTTCCACGCCAGATCGCGCAGCGGATTATGCGAGTTGATGAGCGCACCGTTGACCTGACGGTTGAAATCGTCCCAAACACCGTTGGCCGGAAGCCTCCATCCCGGAGGACACGGGTCGTAGATGCTCTTGAACTGGTCGGTCGCCGCCGGGTCGTTCCATATGTAGCCTGTTCCGGTAACCTCAGTACACCAGTTGTAGGTAGTCGAAATGTTTGTATTGTAGAACACGTTGGGGGTCTGGACCGATTTCAGCACGGTGGCTGTGGAATGGCCCAATGCAATAGCTTTGCTGTCGGTCGTCACGTCAGCCATCGGGAACGGGTCTTTGCGGCCGAACTGGTAGTGGAGCATGCCCTGCAGGTTGGTAGCAGGCTGTTTGTGGTAGTTCTTCGAGACCATACCCAGCGAGCGGTCCATCATCACGCAGTTGGCATATTTAACCGACCAATAGGTATTATAGGCAGCGGTCGTACCGTTGGCATAGCGCTCCACCTGGCCGCCCGGGACGGGATAGGTATACTTGCCGGCAGCTATAGTCGCGCGGTTGAACTTGTCGGGGTTGTATTCTGTAACCCAGAAGTGCCAGCTCCAAAGGTATTCGCCGCCTGCTTTCTTTATACCGAGCGTGAAGTTGCCATCGGGCATTCCGGCCGGAACGGAGAGGCGGAAGAACTGGTCGGGGCCTGTACCTATACCCAGGCCAGGGCCGTTGTTATTCACAAGGCATATCTCGGTTGTCGAGACAACCTTGCTGAACAGGCCGTTGATATCGCTCCAGATGAGGTCCACGGTCCACTGGTCGCTCGCTCCGATCACATTGGCCGGGTTGTTTCCGTAGCCAGGTGTCGAGCCGCCCCAGAAGCGGTTTACCTGCGAGACGGGTATATCGTAGTGCCTTACTCCGCCGCCTGCGGGAGCAGGGTTGATGATGAACGCGTTCGATTTCGAACCGTATCCGCCGTTATCGACATAGCTGACGTCTTTGAAATCTTCAATGCGCGAGTCCATTTCACCGTTACCGATGCCCTTGACCGTCAGGCCGATGGTATAGTGGTTATTGGCCGAGATGTTATAGTCGTTTGTTTCATTCGCACCGGGATAAACACGGAACACGCTGGTTGCGCTGCCGTCGGTTTTAACCGCCACGATCTCGAAATAAGTAGCGTAGCTGGGAGCGTAGCGGGTCTTATAAGTAGCGTCGGTAGACGAGGCGTTGATGCCGCGCTGGTTGCGCGGAACATACCAGCTGAAGGTCTTCGTTTCGCCATTGGCCGGCATTCCGGCCGTCACCACGGGGTAGTCGGCCACAGCCACATCCGTCGGATATATCATGCTGTTCGTGATGCCCGACTTGCTCAAAGCGGCATCGGCATACACCATGGTGGTCGCCACGTTGCGCAGGCGGACCGATTTGATCGCCATATCGGCGTTTTCGAGCTTCAGCGCGAGCGACAGTTTTGCGACGCTGCGTTTGAACCGAGGAGTGAGGGTGGTGCCCGGAACGACGGGGCTGTCGACAACGTCGCTCACGATGAGCGTTTTCTCCGACCCTACGGTAACATAGGAATCGCCCTCACCCGACAACTGCTTCACGCGTTTGATAACGTCTGCGAATGTCGATTCGGTAGACATGTTCCAGTTGTAGTTCCTGCCCTCGGGAATGTTCGCCACGAACAGCGTGTAGCAGTTGTTGCTGTTCTGGATCAGGGGCACGGAAAGCGGTACGGCAGCAAGGTCGTCCTTATCCATGAAGCGCGGAGCGCCCACCATCTGGCTCGACGCGCTGTTGCCCGCGAACTGGATCACGAACATGTTCTCGATCTTAAGCGAAGCGCCGTCATTCGGTTCGAGGTCGGTCGGAGCTGTACGCATCAGCGGATCGATGACGCCGGAACCGTCGCCCGAGGCCAGGCCCAGTACCGAATAATTAAGGTTTACCGTAACTTCTTCGCCCGTCAGGGGCAGGCCGCCGTCGGAAAGGTCGTCCTTTGCACACGATGCGGAGTAAAGCGCCACTGCCGCCAACGCCGCCGCTTTGATAAAATTCGTTATTTTCATAGCTGTTGTCATTTATTATTTTCTTAATTGATCTCTTGGTTGCCGCCGCCGCCGTTGTCCCACCCACCGTTGGGTGTCCAGTCGATGTCGATGTCGGCGTATTGCACCAGGTCGCCGCCTAGGTCGGTATAATTGGTGTCATCGTAATCATAGTCCCAGGCCGAAACCGTGTAGGCGATCCCTATCTGTTCGGAAGTGACGTTGATGTAGAACCTGTACTGCTTGTTGCGCTTGATCACGATCGAGATGGGGATCGAAGCTTTGTTGTAAAGGCCGTTATCGTCTTTCAGTTTTACCGAGAGGGTCATGGGTATCACATAAGGGTTCCCGCCCATGTCCGCGCCGCGGTAGTCGGCAGGCATTACCGGCATGTTGTCGATCACATATTTCGCAGTAACCGTTTCGCCGTTCCTGTCGGTGAACGTTGCGCTGCTGGCCGCAACTGTCTGCGGCTCCTCGTTCGCCGTACCGTTAGGATTGAGATTCATCGAGTAACTCGTTTTGCTACCGTAGTTATAATTGGGGTATACGAAGTCTGTTTTCGCGTTGTACCAGCCGTTGTTGCCGGCGTTGACGAGTTTGATCTCTTCTGCAGTGTAGTTGACAGATAGCGGGGTCGTGTGCCCGGGATCGGTTTCCGCATAAAAGTGTGAGTAAAAATAGACTTTGATAGCCGACATCAGCGGGTGCATCACTACACCGGTGGCATCGTTTATCTGGCCGTTGTCCGCTACGGTGATCTCGAACGGATCGTCGGCCGTGCCGTCGCCGTTCTTATCCAGCGGCAGCGAAGTGTAGACCTTATCCGTGCGGTTGAACACGGCCAAATTGCCCAACGTTCCTGCGCCGTAAATAGGTACGGCAGGATGGATCATCGACACATAGTAGTCGCCGGCGGTAAGGTGCATGGCATATCTGCCGTCTTTCTGTAATAATCCGCCCGCAAGGGTTGTCTGGTATGTCGTCGAATTGACCGCCACCGGAACGATGCTGCCCACGAGCGGGTTCGCGGCATAATCGCCGTTCAGGTCATAGGCATACGTGCCGCTGTTGCTGGCGTTTGTCATTATGGCTGTCCCTGTTTTCAGGTAGGCCATCATCCTGTATGTGTCGGCATGCGCCGGATTGCCCGTGCCGTTTACATCGGCGCGGGATACGCCCGTGAAACCCTGCTCGTAGGCCGGGCCGCCGGGTGTTTTTCCGCCCTCGTCCTTCGTGCAGGAGCCAAGTGCCGCGCACAGCGCCCCAAAAACGACTACGGTATTCAGTATTCTCTTCATAATCTTATATTTCAATAAATTCAGGATCGGTGTTCGTATCTATCGGCCATGCTTTCACAAGCGGCACGCCGTTGAAATGCACATACGTACCTATGGTCGCCGAAATCTCATAGCTCTTGCCCATCAGGAACCCTGCTCCGCCGTCGATATCCGAAAGGTTGAAGGTCATCGACGGGTTGCCCTGTTCGTCGAACAGAAACGGCGCTCCGGTGGCATCGACAAAATTGAGGGTAACCTTAACGCTGGCGTCGCCGCCGTCGGCAACCGCAAGCTGGGGAATGATAGCCAGCGGCACGCGGTGTTCCGTAGTACCCGAGCCTGTGTTGGTTATCGCCTTTTCGACCGATATGGTAAGTTTATTCGCGGTCGTACCCGGCGTGATGAGCGAATTGACGTCATCCATGTCGGGGTCTTTGGCATCGTAAGTCCCCGCGACGATAAAGTCGCGGCCGGTCATTTCGATCGTAACCGTCCTGAGCGTCAGCGCCGGTCCCTGATAAGTGCGGTTCAGTTTGAAGTGCAGGTAGGTCATCAGGTGTTCGAACCGGATAGAAACTTCGCTCGCGCCGATACCCATCTGCTTGCTCTTCGTTTCGCATACCAGATAGTCGGTCAGCGCCTGGTCCTTGGCCGCATCCCCATTGTCCTCGGCTATGCGGAAAGGTATCTGGTCGAAGTTCGTAACGGCCGGGTTGTAAGGATAGTAGCCCATGACTTTTACCGTACCCCAGTCGGCGAAACCGGCAAGTCTGGTTCCGACATTCGAACCGTTGATTATGTAGCGCCAGTCGGTTCCGTTCCACGAAGCGTAGAAATTATCGTAAATCGAATTCAGCGTCACGGCGGAAGATTCGAGCCTCAGGCCGATATTCGAACCGACATCGAAATATGTGCCTACGGCAGCCCTCGAACCTGCCCTGTCCAATTCTTCGGCGAGCGTGGGAACGATCCGGAACTCCACATCGCCTTTGCGCCCCGCGTTACCGGATTCTTTCGAACATCCGGCGAGAGCCAGCGCCAAAAGAGATATCATCAATATATTTTTCATGTTTTTCATCTTAATATCGTTTTTTACCACCATGTTCCCCCGGTGTATGCGTTACCGACCTCGGTCCAGGGCGTAACCGTTATGCCGCCTGACATGATGCCCTCGCCAGAGAACGACAGCCTGACCTCATATTTTTTCCCGGCTTCGCCGCCGTTAGCAACAAGGGTGTCCCAAATCGCACTTCCTGAAATATTTACCGGTTTCACACCTGTGAGCGTCAGCACCTCGAATTTCACGGGCACGCCCGGCTGTATCATCATATCGAACGCCAGCTCGGTATCGGACGCGTTGGACGGCGGAACCACAGCTCCTTCGGGCAGGCTGCTTTTGACCTCGCCCGGAGAAGAGAAGATCAACTTCAGGCTGTTCAGGTCGAGCGTGACATAGGACATTAACTGTTTTGAGGTTTGCGGAATGGCCCTAATGCCGTGTATCGTTTCGGGGTAAACCGCATCGGGCTTGCATTTCATGATAAAACAGAAGCGCGTGAGTTTATGCTCGAAGACCATCTTGGCATTGGTCGGTATCTGGTCGCTCAGCTGCCCGTCCAGCACGTTGCTCAGCATGATATCCTGGTCGGCATACGTAATGTCGTAGCCTACAGTCCCTATCGTACTTGGGGCCTTCATTGGATAGTAGCCGACAAACGAAGCCAGCCTGTCATCCAGCGGGTACTCTATACCAGTATTGATGTGTTCGCCGTTATTGTCCGTAACGTTGACTGTCAGTGCGCGGTTGAAAAGCACAGGCGTCCCGAACGCGTAGGCTATCCCCACCGTTGTGTTGTCCCAGGCGTCGACGGCAGCGCGCGAGCCTACCCTGTCGATGCCCAGATGGATCGGTCCTGACGAGGGGATCGCCATCTCTTTCTGGCTACAGCCTGCCGCGAGCAGGGCACATAGCGGAATTATATATTTCAATGTTCTCATAGTCGGATATATGTTTAGTTAATGTCGCCACCTATAATGGTCCCGCCGTTGCCGTCAACCCAGGGCGTACCGGCGATGAAGCCCTCGACGTCGAACTCGACCACCGCACCCTCGACCAAAGATAGGGTCAGGCGATAGTTGATGCCCTGTCCGGCGCTCCATGCCCTCAGGGCCGGTGTGGCCAGAGCGATGGTTTCTTCCTTGTCGATGGTTTCGCCAGAGTAGACGTTCGTGAACGAATACTTGACAACCACCTGTGCCGGGGTCGTGCCGTTGTTCAGATCCTCGATGGACTGGGGTATGAGCATCAGGCAATGGTCGGCGGCGATGATCTTCGTGAAGTTATACGGGTCGGTTTCGCCGGGGGCCGGGGTTTCGTTCCTCGCGTCGAGCGTAAGCGAAGCCAAGCCGGTGGAAGGCGTAAGCGTGTACGAAGACCAGTCTGCGTCTGCGTCGGGGTATGTAACATCCCAAAGGTCGGCGTCGCCTTTAGCTTTGGCCAGGTCGAGCGTCCCGGCGCCTACAACGTTCTTCACGGTTATCTCGCTTATCTGCATCACGTAAGGGCGTCCTTTCTCGGCATCGTTGAGCTTAACCAGGAAATCGAGCCTCGCCAGCGCGTGGTCCATTTCGAATTCCACTACACCGCTGTTCGTCGAGTAAACCTGATCGAAGGCGTTGCTCCACAGCAGGTCGACCTGCTTGTAGATGTCCGAAGGCACTGTGTAGGCGATTGTCGGCGTCACGGTCTGCGAAACGGCCGACGGAAGCAGCGTGAACGTATCCTCGACATCGACAAAAGGCGCGTAGGCGAAGAACGACAGTTTGGTGTCCTCATTCAGCGGCCAGTACCTCGGAGTGCCCGGATAGCTCCAAACGGCACTTCCGGTCGGCTTTATCACCGACTGGTTGAGGAAATAGTTGGGGAACAGCGTCGAAGCTGTCGTGGCATACGCCCCCTCGTGCGAGTAGCCGAAAACACCGATCTTTTTCAAACCGGCCGTCACGGTCGTTTCCGCCCTGCCCGACACCTTGTTCATGCCGAAGCCGATGGCATGCCCCGTGGCGTTTTGCGGACTGTCGTCCGCGCCACACGCGGCAAAACCGAGCGCCACTCCACCCAGCAGCAGCGTGGAGACGATCCGGCCTACAGAACCTGTTTTAAATAATTGCATCATCGTAATTTATATTAATTGTTTGTTGTTTCTCGTTGTCGGAGCCGCGGCTCCTTTGTAACCGGGAGGGGAACATTCAACCCCGCCCGGCTTTGGGTTAGCAGGCTTTTCAGCCTTAGTTCGTTGCGAAGGATTGATTAGATAGCCTGGTCTGTGTCAGTCCAAGCGGTAACGCTGGCCACAGTGAACTCGATCATGTTCGAAGCGTCGAACGTGAATTTGAAGTTGTAACGCTGGCCTTCAGCAAAAGCGAAAGTTGCCGGAAGAGCGAATTCTTTGGTTGTACCGGCAGGAATTACCACCTGGTCGCCGTTCATAAGACCGTAGGTGATCTTAACTTTCGAAGTTGCAAGCGCAGTCTGCGGAAGCACCATCATCACGTCGTTTGCCGAAAGGAGCTTCACACCGGTTGCAGCAGCACCGGCAGGGCTAACGGCAACACCGCTGGCGGGAACACCTGCAACATAGGTCGTAGCCTGAGCGGCGGGAGCAGCCCATGTGCTGAAATTATAAGTACTTGTAACGCCGAGGTTGGTGAGTTCGATCTTGCTGATAGTGTAAACAAGACCTGTAGCTGCTTCGTTTTTGTTGATAGCAGTGAAAGTCACAGCCGAAAGGGCGTGGTAGAAAGTGAAGCTTACGGGTGTAGCTGCGTTAACCGTACCGTTACCGGTTCCAGAAGCCACGAGAAGGTCGCAAGCCGTGTTAAGCACGCTCTGGTCTGCGGGAACAGTGTAATTGAACGACGCAACGCCGGCAGCCATGCTCATAGAGCTTGTAACGGCGTCGTTGATGGGCGAGTAAGCGAAGAATTTAACGTCCGAATTGTCAGCCGGCCATACTTTCTTGGGAGCGTAAGACCAACTCGCACCGTCCCTGTAAACCGCTGCGCTAAGGAAAGAGAGATCATCATCGCCATTGTCGCCGAGAACGAAGAAACTCTGGAGGTCTGCCGTCGTGCCAATAACCGAAGCGCGGCCTTTTTCAACTACAGAACGGAATTCGATCGTTTTGGCGCCGCCGGTCGATTCTGAACCTTCTTTCGAGCAGCTTGCCAGAACGGCAACCGCTGCAACTGCAAGTAATGCAAATTTTTTCATAATCATAAAAAGTTAATTGTTAGTGAATGGTTTTTGAATGTTATTATGTTTTTGGTTTGGTTATCAATTCGAGAGGTCCACATCCGTATCGGCCCAGTCGTTCAGGATGACGTCCCAACCAGATGAAACCGATCCGCCTTCGTCCGGCACGACTATCCCCGTACCGTCGATGATGATATGCCTGTTGATGCCGTCGTCGATCTGACCTGTAACGTCCCACGAGAACTGCATGATACCGTCCATATTCGACGGGTAAAGTATCTCGATGGTGAAGAGGTTGTCGTCGATGCGGCCGAAGGTGCGGAAAGAACCGACAATCATGTTGTTGACCTTATCCGCCGTGGCGTTGAAAAGCACTGTCCCCGGCGTTGTCGAAATAGCGTTCTGTCCGATGAAGAACGAGCGGGCCATCCCCGAGATTCCACCGCGGGTATCGTATATGAACTGCGTACCCTGTATATTGCGGATCTCGAACGTGTAGGTGTGTATCCTGTTCTCGGGCGCGATGTTGATGGTAGCACCGGGAAGCGCGCAGCATGAAGCGTTCTCGCCGGTATAGAAAAGCCCCTGGGGTTCGGCAAACGTAAGCTCGTCGGGATAGGCCCTTGCGAACGTTGTGCGGGTGAGGACGTTGCAGTACGCCTCGATCAGGTCCCGGTCGGCCTCGTGGCGGAAATAGATGTTGTTGCCGGTATAGGTGTAGGCCAGCGTCCTGTAGTCTTCGCCTCGGATGAGCCTGACCCTGCCGCCATGGCAACCGATATCGTCCACGCCGTAGTCCCTGACGTCGGGCTCGATGGCGAAGATGTTGACGCGCATCCCGTCGGCTAAAGGTATTTGATCATCGGTCAGAGTCCCCCAATCGAATACGATGTTGACAGGCAGCGCGTTGGGGTCGCCGGTCCCTATTTCTCCGAGGTCTTTGTTCTGGCAGGCAACGACAGTCAGCCCCAGCGCCAGAAGTGATAGTATTTTTTTCATATCTTTCATTTACTTCTTTTTTGAATCGTTTACACCGCTTCCGATAAGCCATACGAGCGACGCTTTCGCTTTGGTCGGGCCGACATAGTTCATGTACTTCTCGTCTTTTTTAGGGAAAATATCGAACTGCTCGTTATACTGGTCGTAGACGTAGTATTTCCCGCCCATGTAACCCACGGCAATGCCAAGTTCGAGGTTCAGCCTGCGCGTAAGGGGCATCGAGTAACCGTATGACACCCCCATCGAGTAGCTCATGTTGCTCAGGTAACCGTCTTTGCCGGCAGCCTTCACGTCGTATGTTCCGGCCATACCGTAGACCCCGAGATAGTGGCCCGTGAGCGGCGTACGCTCAGGGTTACCCAACCATTTGCGCAACTCGACGTCGGCGGTCTGTATGCGCCAGCAGTTGTTGTGCGTGGTTTTGGTGTTCCACCACGACCACTGCCCCTCGAATTCCACCGACCACCTGCGGCCGAACGTGAACTCCACTGCGAGGTTCGGCAGAAGCGCCGCGTCATAGAGCATATTGGTCTTGATGGCCATGTAATACGGCGTTTCCTCGGCCGGGGCCTCCACTTCGACGATCTTTTCGACCGGCGTTTCGACAACCCTGTCTATGTAGACCGTATCTATTATAGTTTCGCGGATAACCCTGGGTTCCGGTTCTTCCTTGTAATATATCGTGCATGCCGCGGCTCCGCGGAGCTTGGGAAGCATATTCGAAGCGATGTAGCGGTATGCCGCGCCGCCGCCTATCTGTTTGAGTTGCATCCTTCTCGCATCGTTGTCGATATCGAGGCTGAGTACGCGCAGCACCTCGCTGCGGTCGGGCGTGCCGAGGTCGTCGGTCACCATTTTTTTCAACCCGCTCCAATCCTCGCCGATCGAGAATGTGAAGATGCGGTCGCGGTCCATAAACGGGTAGCGCCACATGATATACGACTTCACGGCCATCGCACGGTCGGCGGCCAGCTTCTCGTTGGCGGCGGTGTTGCCCTCGGGCGACGCGGCGGACGTAACAGTGATGAACTCCATCGCCGACAGGATGTCCTTATTGGAAAATGTCTTCTGTATCATCTTCAGCACGGCGTCGTTGTTCATGTAGTCGCGTTCGAGCATCGAGCTGTTGACCCTGAAGTTGAGTATCGCCAGGCTCATCGAGTCGACGCCTTTCTTGGTTTCGGTCTGCCAGTAGCCGTTGCGCAGGCGCTTCAACTGGTCGGTCGTGATCTGCTTGTTGCTCCACGGGTCTTTTACGACCACCATCTGGGTGGGCAGCGAATTGCGGTCCATCGTACTGTACACCTGGCCCTCCTCCGCGCTGTAAACCACGGCTATCTGCTTGCCGTCAAGCTCCCATGTACACTTTGTCCCGGCCAGGGCCTGGTCGAGGACCTCCCTGACTGAGAGTTCGCTCGCGGGGAACATGACCTTCCGCTCGGGACTAAGCATGTCCCAGTTCACAACCACGTTGTAGTCGGTTTGTTTGTCTATCTCGCCCAGGGCCGTCTTTACCGGCACCTCCCGGGCGGGAAGGATGATTTTCTGATCCTGAGCGAACGCGGTCGACGGACAGACACATAATCCGGCAAAGAACAGCGAAAGCGCAAGCAACGCGTTTTTCGTTCCGAGCCCGGATGGTTTCATTACTTTAAATCCCATGATATCAATTGTTTATTAATTTATTTTCGGTAAATGATCAATTTCTCTCCCTCTTTTTTGAAGACCGTGTCCGGTTCCCACATCCTGAGTATCGTGTTCAGCGTGCCTTCGAGTGTGTTGTTCTCTATGTCGCCGGCCAGGTTGCCTTTGTCCGGATTCAGGCCGGGCGCCACCTCGATCTTCACGCCATGGTAGGCCTCCAATGCGGCGATTACCTCGCCAAAAGTCGCATCGCTGAACTTCAGGCGGGGCTTGTAGCCTTTCTCGATCATCTGTGCGGACGGAATTATGGACACTTCGATATGGCGTGTGGCAAGGTCGTAGGTCAGCATTTCGCCGCGCGAAAGCTTGGTGTTTATGCCGCCGGTTCCCACCTCGACGCTGCCGTCGTAGAGCGCGACCATACCGGCCTGCGATCCGGGGAACTCGGAAACCACGAAATCGGTCCCGCGTACCGCGACCGTCAGGTTCGTAGTGGAAACCGTGAAACTGCGCCCCTTGTCCTTGCGAACCTTGAACATGGCCTCGCCGCTGAGGTCGACCTTGCGCGAAGCGTCCTCGGCTTCATAGTAGTATATCGTGCTGTTCGGGCTGAGTATTACGAACGAGCTGTCGGGCAGGAATGCCGACTGCACCTTGTCCGACATCGCCATCCTCATCTCGGGCGACCCTGCGCCCCTGTCCATGAAAAACAGCCATGTCCCGGCGATGAGTGCGGCCGGAAGCAGCACTGCGGCGACTTTCCAGTAGTAACCCAGGCGCCTTTTCGGCGTCTCAGGCTTGACATCTTCCGTAACCGACATCTGCTCCAGGCCCAACTTTTCCGCCAGCTTGTTATACCTCAACAGCGCATCGCCGGTAAGCTGCCCGAGGTAGGGCTTGATCTTATCGGCGTATTTCATAAAGGCATCCTGCTTATCCTGATTATCTTCAAGATCGGCGACAAACCAAGACTGCATCTTCGCCTTGACGGCCGGATCTATATCCGCGTCCATCAAAGCGTCGAGTATGCGCATGATCTCGTTATTCGCCCGTGAGCTGTCTTTCATATACTCCTTCCTGTTCTTCATAATCAATTCCAAAAACTTTGTCTAAAGTTCTCTCCACTTTTTTCATGTACGCCGACTGTCCCATCTGTTCTTCAAAAACGATCATGAGGGCCAACGTTCTTTCTGTACTGTAAGGCCCGTCGCACAAGATGTGCTCCGAGAGCCTGTAACGCAACGAGGGCCTTCCTTCCCCATTCTCGCGGAACGGATCGGCAGGCGTGTCAAGATACATCCTGATCAACCTGTACGTCCTGCCCAGGACCGCCAGATCGAGTTCGCCTATTGTCTTATTCAACAACTCATCGGTCATCAAAAAATCGACGGACTCCTTATAGCTGCCCATGTTGTTCCCCTTATTATATCGCGCCAGTTTCGGTGGATGGAATTTTATGCTTCCTCCTGATAGCTTAAACACCGAAACCCGGAAAAGGTGAATAGAAAAAGTATAATAATTTGCATAAAAAAACGCAACAGCCCGAATAACAGACTGTTGCGTTAGCGATTTTTTTGCAATCCAATATATGTGCCTATGGGAACATCAGCGTGACCATCACGTATATTATCTCCCTGATCTTCTTCCTGGCCTGGTAGATTTGCGTTTTGATATTGACCACGTTCGTATCGAGCATTTCGGCGATCTGCTCGTAAGAGAGATTGTCTTTATAGTGCATATTATAGATTTCGCGTGTACGCGGCGGGAGTTTGCTGATCGCATACTCGGCCAGCAGGGTCAGTTCCTGCGCCTCGACTATCTTCTCCGGCGACACCGTGTCGCAGTCGCCGATATTTGTATCCGGGTTCGGAGAAAATACGTCCTTCCGTTTTTTGTCGCGTATGAAGTTCATCGTCAACTGCCTGGCGATGAGAAATATGTATGTCTTGATATTTTTCTCCGGATCGACAGATTCGCGGGTAAGCCATAATTTAACGAACGTTTCCTGGCAAATATCCTCGGCGTCGGCCTCCGTCCTTATAATGTTGCGGATGAAATAAAACAACGGTTTTTCCCAACGTGTATAAATATTCCTGAACGCGCTTTCATCACCGAGTTTCAGTCTGGATAGCAGGAAGACATCGAAATCTTCCACACTAACTCCTTTATTATTAGATCTCAATGTTTTTGTTATACCCGTTTTCGTATTCAATAGATTTGGTTCCATATCCCATTTTTTAATTATACGAGATCCGAACGGAATTGTCCGCCGTTCAAACCTGGAATTTTATAGGGGAAACAAAAAAAGCGTGGCTACACATCGAATCCATCCACCACCCCTGGCAGGGCATAAAAGGGAAACAACGCGCACCACGCTATACTTGTGAGTATAGTGATATGCAAGACATTGCCCGATCCTTTTATAAGTTAAAACTGCCAGTTTCGATGGATGAATCGGTACTCTATATTTTGTGTTATTATACAATAACACTGCAAATATATGAAAAATACATTTACAGGCAAGAGATTGTAATTTTTTTGTAACACCATCGTAAACGGACGGTAAATCCGCAGCGGTAGTTTTGCCCTCGTAATCAGACATCAAGAAAAAGTTATGAGTACAAAAACTACTATGATCATTTGCGGCCTGATGGCAACAGGGCTGGCCGCTAACGCCCAGGAAGAAACGAAACCCACACCGATGGAAGAGCTTGAGAAACGTACCGAAGCCCTCGAATCGGAAATGGCCAAACAAAAAAGGCTCAAAGTTTCGGGGTACGTCCAAACCCAATGGCAATGGGGAGAAGAAGCGGCTTCGCTCAAAGTCGGTTCGCCAAACACAAACCCCGACGAATCGTTCAACCGTTTCGGCATACGCCGCGGACGCATTAAATTCACATACGAATACGATATCGCTTCCGGAGTATTCCAACTGGACATGACCGAAAAAGGAGTAAAAATCAAAGACGCTTACCTTAATATCAAAGACCCGTGGGCGGGTTCGATGGCGCTTCGCGGAGGTATATTCGACCGTCCTTTCGGCAACGAGATAAGCTACTCGTCTTCCCTGCGCGAATCGCCGGAGCGCTCGACGGTGTTCCAGACACTCTTCCCCGACGAACGCGACCTCGGCGCGATGCTCGTGCTGCAGGCCCCTAAAACATCGCCATGGAGCATTCTGAAACTCGAAGCGGGGCTTTTCGCAGGTAACGGCATCCAGCTCGACACCGACAACGAAAAAGACTTCATAGGACACTTCTCGGCAGCCAAAACCATAGGCAGCTCCATATCGTTCGGCGCAGGTGCGTCGTATTACAACGGCAGCGTCTACCAGCCGACCGAGAACGTATACACTGTGAATGATAAAGCGTTCGCAGTAGACAGCGACGCTGACAACAAAGGCGGGTTCGCAAAACGCGAATACACCGGTTTCGACGCTCAGTTCTCTGTCGAGAGCGTTTTAGGATTGACACAACTGCGTGGGGAATACCTTTTCGGCCAGCAACCTGGAACCGGCACATCGACCAAAAGCCCGAATTACGGCACACCACCCACCACCGGCGACACCTACATCCGCGATTTCAGCGGCTGGTATGTGATCTTCGTGCAGGGCTTGGGCCGCTCGCCTTTTTCGGCGGTCGTCAAATACGACGTCTACGACCCCAACACCAAAGTTTCCAAAGACGAAGTGGACGCGGCCAATGGGTTCGGCAAAGCCGACCTCGCGCAAAACACCTTCGGATTCGGCGGCCTGTGGAGGATGAGCAACGCACTGCGCCTGCAAGCCTTCTACGAGATTGTCAGCAACGAAAAAAGCGCCAACATCGCCGGAATGGACAAAGACTTGAATGACAACATATTCACGCTCAGGATGCAATACAAGTTCTAACCACCTTGTCAATAAAAATCAATCAACATAACTACAAGAAAATGAAAAAGATCATTCTTTCAGCAGCCATCATGCTCGCGACCGCTTTCATGGCAAGCGCGCAAAAGATCAAAGGTTCGGACACCCTGCTTCCCCTCTCGCAGAAAGAGGCCGAAAGCTACCTCAAGGCCAATCCCTCGGCATCGGTCATCGTGACCGGCGGCGGCAGCGGCGTGGGCATCTCGGCCCTTCTGGAAGGCACTACCGACATAGCACAGGCGTCGCGCCGCATTAAATTCGACGAAAAACGGAAACTCCAGGAAGGCGGCAAATCAGCCAGGGAAGTGATCGTCGCTTACGACGCCCTCGCGATAGTGGTCAACCCCGCCAACAAGGTAACCAACCTTACCCGTGAGCAGTTAGAAGGCATCTTTACAGGCAAGATCACGAACTGGAAAGAAGTCGGCGGCGAAGACCTCAAAATCGTCCCCTACTCCCGCGAAACTTCGTCCGGCACCTACGAATTCTTCAAGGAAAGCGTACTCAAGAACAAGAACTACATGAACGGTATCATGAGCATGCCGGCAACGGGCGCCATCGTCCAGTCGATCAGCCAGACCAAAGGCGGCATCGGTTACATCGGCCTGGCATACCTTAACAAAAACGTCAAAGCCGTACACGTTTCCTACGACGGCGGCAAAACGTTCACCGAGCCTTCGGTAGCCAACGCCAAGAACGAAACCTACCCGATAGTGCGCGCGCTTTACTACTACTACGAAACCAAATCGGCAGCGAAAGTTAAGCCTTTCATCGACTACGTACTCTCTCCCGCGGGCCAGGCGATCGTGAGCGAAACAGGGTTCATAACCATTAAGTAACCGAATTCAAACCAATCCGGCCGGAGGCTCTTGCAAAGGCCTCTGGCCGACATACTTAAACAATGAGAAAAACAAAACGGATATTCGACCTGTTCATCGAGGGGCTTCTCACGGTCAGCGGCGCGGTAACAACTATCGTGATCCTGCTGATCGTGGTCTTCCTGTTCCGCGAGGGGCTGGGGCTGTTCAAAAGCCCGGCCGTAGAGAAGGGTTACGCGCTGTGCGTGAACGCAGACAACCCCGTCGCGCACCTCGACCCGGTGCAGATAAAGGATATCTTCGACGGCGAAATAACTAACTGGCAGGAACTTGGCGGCACGGATACCGGGATCGTCCCGTTCCGCTTCGACGAGATATTCTCACGCTACTCGGACGAAGAGCTGGGCGAAGATTACGCCCTGCTGCCCGAAAAGTTGGGCGAGGTGATCGCCGCCGAACCCGGCATAATAGCGTTCCTGCCCAAGCAATACATCCCCGAAAACGTGCCGGGTGTTAAGGTCCTGCGGGGCGACCACATCACCCCTGCCGATTTTTTCGGCGGCACAGAGTGGATGCCCACCGCTACCCCTGCACCGCAGTTCGGGATACTGCCGCTCATACTCGGTACGCTGTGGGTGTCGCTGTTCGCCATACTTATCGCCCTGCCGTTAGGCGTGGGGGTAGCCATCTACCTCTCGGAACTGGCTGGCGAACGCATGCGAAAAATACTTAAACCTACCATCGAGCTGCTTGCGGGCATCCCGTCCGTGGTTTACGGCTTCTTCGGCCTTGTGATACTTGTTCCGCTGGTGCAGAAGGCGTTCGACCTGCCGGTCGGCGAAACCGGGTTTACCGGGGGCATCATCCTCGCCATTATGGCCCTGCCGACCATCATAACGGTGGCCGAAGACGCCATGCGAAACACTCCGCGCGCGATGCGTGAAGCGAGCCTCGCTCTGGGTGCCACCCACTGGCAGACAATTTACAGGGTTATCGTGCCCTACGCCTCGTCGGGTATTTCCGCCGCTGTCGTACTGGGTATCGGGCGTGCTATCGGCGAAACGATGGCCGTTCTGATGGTTACGGGCAACGCCGCCGTTATGCCGACGTCGCTTTTCGCACCCCTGCGCACCATTCCCGCCACCATCGCCGCCGAACTGGGCGAAGCGCCTGCCGGCGGAGCGCACTACCAATCGCTGTTCATGCTTGGCTGCATACTGTTCGTCATCACGATGATAATCAGCATAACCGCCGAAGCAATCTCTAAACGCCAACACAACAAAGGACTATGAGCAAGAAAACAAACCAACACGTCGCCTTCTGGGTATTCCGCGCCCTGGGGCTTATCGTGGTCGCCATACTGTTCTGGATACTCGGTTTCATCGTCTGGAACGGCATAGGCGTCATCAACTGGGAGTTCCTCACGACCGCGCCCACCGACGGCATGACCGGGGGAGGCATTTTTCCCGCCATCGTCGGGACATGCTGCCTTATCCTGGGCAGCATGGTCGTCGCCTTCCCCATCGGGGTTATGTCGGCCATCTACACGACCGAATACGCAGGGAACGGGAAAATCGTGAAGTTCATCCGCGTGATGACAAACAACCTAAGCGGCATTCCGTCAATTATTTTCGGGTTGTTCGGGATGGCGCTGTTCGTCAACACCCTGGGTTGGGGCGACTCCATCATCGCAGGCTCGTTCACGCTCGGGCTGCTTGTCCTCCCCCTCGTGATACGCACCACGGAAGAGGCGCTGAAAGCCGTCCCCGATTCGTTCCGCACGGGAAGCCTCGCGCTGGGCGCCACCAAACTGCAAACCATCAAACGAGTGGTGCTGCCGATGGCCTTCCCCAACGTCGTGACCGGGCTGATACTCTCCATAGGCCGCGTTTCGGGCGAAACCGCCCCAATCCTCTTCACCGTCGCGGCCTACTTCCTACCGAAACTGCCCTCGGGCGTCTTCGACCAGGTAATGGCGCTCCCTTACCACCTATACGTGATAGCCACCAGCGGCACCGACCTCGAGGCTTCGCGCCCCATAGCATACGGCACGGCGCTCGTACTGATAGCGATAGTATTGATAATGAACCTTCTTGCCTCTTTCCTCCGCCGCTACCTCGGCAAAAAGGTTAAAACCAACTGACGACGCGGAGCGAGGGTAATGCGAGTTAACTCGCATTACAGAGCCGCGAGGAAGAAAACAAATGAAATAAAGTTAACTAAATTATGATAACAGCTAAAAACATAGATTTTTATTACGGCGACTTCCACGCGCTGAAAGGCATCAGCATGGATATGGCTGCCAACACTGTCACGGCGTTCATCGGGCCTTCGGGATGCGGCAAGTCGACATTCCTGCGCCTGTTCAACCGCATGAACGACCTCATCCCCGGCACGCGCCTCACTGGCGAATGCCTCGTGAACGGACAGGACATATACGCCAAGCATACAGACGTGGACGAGCTGCGCAAGACCGTCGGGATGGTGTTCCAGAAGCCCAACCCGTTCCCTAAGACCATCTTCGAGAACGTGGCCTACGGCCTGCGCGTGAACGGCATAACGGACAAGAATTTCATAACGCGGCGTGTCGAAGAGTCGCTTGTGGCCGCGGCGCTCTGGGACGAAGTGAAGGATAAGCTCAAGAAATCGGCCTTCGAACTTTCCGGAGGACAGCAGCAGAGGCTTTGCATCGCCCGCGCGCTGGCCATCCGGCCCTCGGTGTTGCTGATGGACGAACCGGCATCGGCCCTCGACCCCATATCAACATCGAAGATCGAGGAACTGATCCACGACCTGAAGAAATACTACACCATTGTGATCGTGACCCACAACATGCAGCAGGCCGCGCGCGTGAGCGACAAGACAGGCTTCTTCATGCTCGGCGAGTTGATCGAATTCAGTGACACGAAAAAGATGTTCCTCAACCCGGAAAACAAACAAACACAGAACTACATCACCGGCAGGTTCGGTTAATAAAGATAGACAAGTCGCCGGGACGAAAATAAATAAAGACGTAATTTGTTAGAAACCAACGATGAAAAAGATTAAATCCGCCCTCTACAGCGGAGCCGTTAAAAGGCTCGACGCGAACCGACGCCAAACCGAGCGCCATCGAGCTTGCTCGAATGGCCGAGGTGCGAAGGAGGAAAAGAACCTTAGATCACCCGAAGTTACCGTGTAACGAGGGAAGCTCGCCCGAGAGCCTTAGGCGACGGTGAGGGCGGCGAATTTTACTCCACTTTTGTTCGTTCAAAAGTGGAAAAGAAAAAACAATTTAAATACACAACAACATGAAACATACGGAAAAAGAACTGACAGCGCTGAAGGAAGAGGTTACCAAGATGTGGGTCCTTGTCCTCTCGCAACTCGAAAAATCAAAGCAGGCGCTGCTTAACAACGACATCGAACTGGCCCGCGAGGTGGTCAGCCGCGAGAAGCGCGTAAACACGTTCGAGCTGAAGATAGACAGCGACTGCGAGAATTACATAGCGCTTTTCGCCCCCGTTGCCATCGACCTGCGGCTGGTGCTGTCGCTGATCAAAATAAGCGGCACGCTCGAACGCATAGGCGACTTCGCCGAGGGTATCGCCCGCCATGTGATCGAGGGCGAATGCGGCACGTTTACGAAAACGCACAAGGACGAGTTGCAGCTCGAAGCCATGTACGACACGGTAATCTCGATGCTTTCGGACAGTTTCGTGACCCTCGAATCGGAAAACACCAAACTGTCAGGCAAGATCCTGCTGAAGGACGAAACGGTGGACGAATTCTACCGCAACGCCATCAGGATACTGGCCGGATATGCCGCCGGAAGCCCGGACGACGCTATGTGCGCCATGAAAACGCTGCTTGTCGTGCGCAAAATAGAGCGTGTGGGCGACCATTGCAGCAATATCGTGGAGGAGATCGTTTTCTACATCGACGCGAAAGTGCTGAAGCACACGAAAAACAAGGAATAGTTTCCGCCGGAATCATTATCTTTGGCAAAGATAATGATTATCCGCAACAATACACTGGCGGACTGCCGACGGCGGTGGGCGCGAACGAGTTTCAGCGAGTAAAGCAGCCCGCCGCGTGAGGCGGCGGACTGCAAGGCTTGCCTGCAGCAAGCCTCCCAAGGCACTACCCATGAAGCCGCGCTTCACGCGCGGCCTATGCGGCTCGCTCCGCTCGCCATGCAGGATGATTATTAGTGACAAGCATAAAATATAATATTTCATGAATGCCTGAAAAAATACTTATAGTAGACGACGAGCCGGATATCTGCGAGATACTCGGATTCAACCTGGCCAACGAAGGTTACGGGGTGGACACGGCTTCCTCGGCCGAGGAAGCCCTCGAAAAGATCACGCCCGAACACTCGCTGATCCTGCTGGACGTGATGATGGGCGGCATGTCGGGCTACAAGATGGCCGAGAAGCTGCGCAGGGACGGCAACACCGTCCCGGTCATTTTCCTGACCGCCAAAGACACCGAGAACGATATGCTCACGGGGTTTTCGGTCGGCGGTGACGACTATATCTCGAAACCTTTCTCGCTGAAAGAGGTTGTCGCACGCGTAAAGGCTGTGCTCAAGCGTGCGTCTGCCGCGCCGGACGCATCCCCGGCGAAAGACGAGCTGGCCGTGGGCGACCTCATAATAGACTTCGAAAGCAAGGAGCTGCGCACCGGGGATCAGGTCATCCCGCTGACCAGGACCGAGTTCGAGATATTGCACCTGCTGGCGTCGAACTCATCGAGGATTTTCAGTCGTGAGGACATGATAGACCGCCTGTGGAAAGACGCGCCGTACGTTACCGAGCGCACCGTGGACGTGCATATCAACCGCCTGCGTAAGAAACTGGGTGATAAATCGTCGCTGATAATCAGCCGCCCCGGTTACGGATACCGCTTAAATCCGGAGGCCGTATGAAACGCACCTACGAGCGGAAACTGATATTCAGCTTCCTTGTCATATTAACCGTATTCACAGTCGGGATAGTCCTTTTCGAACAGCGGCGCGACAGGATGTACAAGACCGAAGCGCTCGAAGAACGGCTCGACGCCTATGCCGGTATCGCCAACGAGTATTTCGAGAAACACGAGGGCCGCAAGAAGGCAGGCGACCTGCTGGCGATACTGCCTGGCAACATCAGGCTCACGGTCATCGGGCCGGACGGCGGCGTGACCTACGACAACCTTTTCGGCAACGTTTCGACGCTTGGCAACCATGCCGACCGGCCCGAAATAGCGGAAGCCCGGCAATCGGGCAAAGGGTCGGACATCCGCACGTCCGCATCCAACAGCCAGCCATACCTCTATTATGCCAGGCATTACGGCGACCATTATATCCGTGTCGCCCTGCCCTACGATATACAGGTACGGTCTTTCCTGAAACCGGACAACGGATTCCTCTATTTCATCGCCGTCATGTTCGTCATGGGCTTCGTGCTGATCCGCATCGTAGGCCGCAGGTTCGGGCGGTCCATCCGCGAGCTGCGCGAATTCTCGATGGCGGTAAGGCAGAACACCACAGACAGCAAAGCTCCCCGTTTCCCGAAAGACGACCTCGGCGAAATAGGCCTCCAGATTGTCATGGACTACAACAAAGTAAAACAAAGCGAAAGCAGACTGGAGCAGGAAAGGGAGAAACTCTTGCAGCACGTCCAAAGCTCGGCCGAAGGCATATGCTTCTTCAACCCCGACCACACGGTGGCGTTCTACAACGGGCTTTTCCTGCAATACCTCAACAGCTTGAGCCGCAACACAGTTTCGGTGCTTGACAAACTGGCCGGCGAGGAAGTTTTCGCGCCTGTCATGGACTTCCTGAAAAACAGGCACAACGACAACTATTTCGAAACGCACATCGCCAGAAGTGGCAAGGAATTCATCATGAGGGTCAACATATTCGACGACGACAGCTTCGAGATAATCCTGAACGACATAACCAACCGGGAAAACAACCGCCGGCTGAAGCAGGAAATGACCGGCAACATAGCCCACGAACTCCGCACCCCGGTGACGAGCATCCGCGGTTTCCTCGAAACGGTCATCGACAACGACCTCGGCAAAGAAAAGGAGCGCCACTACCTCGAACGCGCCTACGCGCAGACGAAAAACCTCTCTGAGCTGATCTCCGACATGAGCCTGCTGACCAAGATCGAGCAAGGCCCGGGGTCGTTCAGCAAAAAGGCCGTCCGTATCGCCGACGTGACAGGCAAGGTCAAAGCCGACCTGTCGGAAGAACTGCGGCAGAAAAACATTTCGTTCGATTCGTTCGTTCCCGAAAGCCTGACCGTCAACGGCAACGACAACCTGCTCTACTCCATATTCCGCAACCTGACCGACAACGTGATCCGCCACGCCGGAAGCGACGTCGGCATAGTCATCAATAAATACGATGAAAAGGAGGGGCGCGTTTATTTCTCGTTCGCCGACACGGGCGGAGGCATCGCCGACGAAACTCAGTTGAGCAGACTGTTCGAACGGTTTTACAGGGTAACCGAGGGCCGTACACGCGACACCGGCGGCTCGGGCCTCGGCCTGTCGATCGTCAAAAACGCGGTCGTGTTCCACGGAGGCAGCATCACAGCCAAGAACCGCCCCGGAGGCGGACTGGAATTCCTATTCGACCTGGAGACTGGCTTAGAGCAAGGCCTGTAAGAGAATAATTCCGCAAGGCCACAACAGATCAGACACCGACAGAGAAATGCCAGCACCGTAAAATTTACGGTGCTGGCATTTTTGTGTGAATTTACACCACAGTTTACATTCGCTATTCCCTCCCGACCGGCTCCTGCAAAAGATGCTCGTATAATTCCTGATACTGCCTGGCCACGACCTTTATGTCGTATGTAGTTTCGACTTTCTGCCTTGCGTTTTCGGAAAGCGTTTTCATGCGTTTGTCGTCTGCAAGCACCCATTCGATGCCGCTTGCCAAGTCATCGATGTCGCAATAGTTTGCCAGATAGCCGGTTTTCTGATGGTCTATGGCGCTTGCAGGCCCAGTGTGGAGGAACGTGACCACCGGCGTGCCACAGGCCATCGCCTCTGTTACCGTCTGTCCAAACGACTCTTCCCGGGAGGGTACGATCATCACGTCGCCTGCCGAATATACAAGCCGCAGTTTCTTATTATCGCCGATATATCTGAAGTATGCCATTGGGATTCCGAAGTCGGCAGGCCTATGATTCCCTCCGAATACGACCAGATAATATTCGTCCCTATGTTTTGGTCCTAATTTCGAAATGGCCGCCCGAAGCAGGTCGGCCCCTTTGCGGGGATCGCTGGGAGAGCCGGCTCCAAAGAGGACAACCTTTTTATCCAGCGGTATGCCCAGTTCTTTTCGTGCTGCCATCTTGTCTTCAGGATAATATATGTTCATGTCCATTCCATTGGGAATGACTGTCACTTCCTTGTCTTTCATAAGGCCGCTGTTCTTCACCAGTTCCTTCATCCACATACTGGGAACGACGACCGTCATGTCCGTATTCTTAAACGCCTCAGCTTTTCTTTGCCATACTGAATATGACATGTCTTCGTCTTTGTTGGACTGCAGCCTCGGGCAATTATGGCAACCTGTCTTATACCTCTCGCAGCCTGTCAGGTAAAAACAACCCCCTGTGAAAGCCCAGCAGTCGGCCAAGCGCCACACTATCTTCCTATTTATTTTAGGCAGGTCCTCCATTTTCACAAAGCCGTCGTTGATCCAATGCATTTGCACTATCCGGGGGTTGAATTCTTCGATATATTTGCAAATGTCCACTCCTGCGACGGCGGGAGATATTTTATGGCTCTGTGAAATATTAGGGTAATCTTTCAAAAAGATTTCGTCATTCCATGGCCCCCAGAATTCCTCTTTCCCGGGTTTGGCGACATGGATTTCGTCATGTTTCTCTTTACTACCGCCATCGGAGTGCAATGCCAGCATCTTGGAATTAATTCCTATCGCCCGCAAACCCGAGTGTATTCTATTTGCAGCGATGGACTGAC
Source organism: Tidjanibacter sp. (assembly GCA_031552235.1). Taxonomy (GTDB): domain Bacteria; phylum Bacteroidota; class Bacteroidia; order Bacteroidales; family Rikenellaceae; genus WRDF01. The sequence goes on from JAVBMR010000025.1 coordinate 23,184, forward strand.
CGCCAGAATGTGCGTAAGTACTCAGGTACAGCACATCGGTCCTTTTGTCGTTTACGCCGGAAAGCATTGTGCCATTTTCCAGCTCCTGTGTTTTTGTCATAATCGTAAGTCTTTTGTTTTTAAAATAATATTAGATAATTGCGTTCATGTTATGTCCCAGATTCAAGGCCTCATCCACCACCTGATCCATATTATAGTATTTGTAGGAACCCAAACGACCGGCGAAAGTCACGTTGGGCAGGTTGGCAGCTAAAGAAGCATAGCGGCTGAAGATCTTACCGTTGGCAGCGTCGTTCACAGGATAGTAAGCCTCCTCGCCTTCGGCATAGGTATGTGGGTATTCACGCGTCACCACGGTCTTCTCCGTCTGACTGGCCCGACCCAGCTCGAAGTGCTTGTGTTCGATTATGCGCGTATATGGCACAATGCGTTCGGTGTAGTTCACCACGGCGTTGCCCTGATAGTTCGGGATGTCGAGCGTCTCGGTCTCGAACCTCAGCGAGCGGTACTCCAGGCGGCCGAACGAGTAGTTGAAATACTGGTCGATCATCCCCGTGAATATGGTATGTCCGGCCAGACTCTCAAGGTGACGGTTTTCCATGAAATCGCAGTTCAGGCGCACCTCGCACCCCTCGAAGCACTTCTCGAAGATACAGTTGTAGCCGCCCACGGGGATGCCCTGCCACGGGTCGTCGAAATAGTTGTTGTCGAACGTGAAGCGCAGCGGCAAGCGGTTGATGATGAACGCCGGAAGCTCCCGTGCATCACGGCCCCACTGCTTCTCTGTGTAGCCTTTGATCAGTTTTTCATATATCTCAGGCCCCACAAGCGAGAGCGCCTGCTCTTCGAGGTTGGCCGGGGCTGTGTTGCGCACCCTCTGGCTCTCGATGCGTGTGCGGGCCTCGTCGGGCGTCATGACGCCCCACAGCGCATAGAAGGTGTTCATATTGAACGGCAGGTTGTAAAGTTCGTCTTTATACCGCGCCACGGGGCTGTTGATGTAGCTGTTGAACTCGCAGAGTTCGTTCATGTAATCCCAAACCCTTTTGTTGCCCGTATGGAAGATGTGGGCCCCGTATTTATGCACCGTAATGCCGCCGGTCTGTTCGCAGTAGAGGTTCCCGCCGATGTGCGGCCGCCTGTCTATCACCAGGCACCGCTTGCCCATTTTAGTTGCCTCCCGTGCGAATACCGCATTGAAAAGGCCGGCACCCACAAGCAAGTAATCGTAGTACTTTTGCATAACATTATAATTTACTCTCGGTTACAGCTGGGATTCAGCGATAATGTCTTTACTCGAACCGGCCTCGGATTCGATGGCTGCTGCCATAGGATAACAACCAAGCGTGTGGGTCCTCATATGCCGCAGTCCTCCTTCTTTGGGCAACGCGGGCAAAAGAAGGCGGCCTTTCTCTGTCACATTCCGACCATGAGGGAAATACATCGGTGCAACTTCTATCTTTTCCGCAAGCACGTATTCCCAAATGTCGGATTCTGTCCAGTCCGACAGTGGAAATACATATAATGTGCTGTCTTTAGAGCACAGGGTATTCCACAACTTGTTTATTTCGGTGTTTCCCGCCCGGTTCTTCCCCTCGACCATTACCATATTCTCATTGGAATGCGCCCCGCGTTCCTCCCGGCGACTGCCGTCGAATACAACCTTAATGTCGTATTCGGCAATGGCGTACATCATGGACTGCTTTTTCACAACGGCAGCACAGTCGACGCCGGCCGGGTCATACTTATCGGGGATAGCATAGACCATTAGGTCGTTATCTTTGGCAAATCTGTCCCGCAGTTCGTATACCTTGGGAGATTCGTTCCGCATGTCAATATGCAGGAACTTTATATTGACCGGCCGTGGATAGAATGCTTTGGTTATAATGTGGTACATTACGCTTGAGTCCTTACCGGTCGAATAGAATGACCATACATCACGCAGGTTATTGGTTGTAATGACTTCCCGGATGAGTTCTATCGCCTCCTGTTCCAGTATTTCAAGATGCTGTTCCATTTTATCGCATTGTATTCGTTAATTCTCTCGATGTCCGGCCTGAGTCCGCGCCGCCGTTCGGTATTCTGTTTTCACGCGCGATGATGAACATCCCTACCGTGAGCTTTGTGGAGTTGTCTATGAGTATGCCATACCCCAACTTCCTTAATGCGGCAGGGTCAGCATAAGTAACCTGCTTACGCAACACTATCATGTCTGGCGAAAGACTCTTCACATAGGCAGCGTCGGTGCCTATTTTGAAAAGGAGCGTGACTGGAAGAGCATCTGCAAAAGATACTAAATGTCCATGTAGTTCGCTGCCAACACTCAATTCCACATTTGAGATCACAGAAGACCGGGAAATTGCAACATCACGGTCGCAGGTGAACGTTCTATTGATGGCAGGGCTAATACGGCATGGCAAGGCCGAGGGATATACCATAACCTCGCGCGAAGGATCGCACTTACCGGTTTCAATTCCCGTCACAGCCCTGTTGCCAGGCGTGAGTATATTGTCCTGAACGAACAGCGCCCATTTATCGTCATCCGTGCAAGTCAAAGCCAGTTCCTCCAACCTGTGTTCGAGCGCTTTCACAAAGGCGTTATCACCGTTGCTTGTCAACAATATCTCGCTGGTAGCGAACGCCACACTTATCTCATCTGCAAGCGCAACGGCAATATCGCCATCCACCATATCGGTGTTTGCCACAACGAAAAGCACAGGCACATCCAACAATTGGCAGTAACGGTGTTGCATAAATGTCTGCTCCTGTATGCCGCGCACAGCGTCAACGACGAGTATGGTACAGTCGGCCTCGGCACAAGAGGTTATGAAGTTCCGGATATACCGTTCGTGCCACGGGCAATCTGTCAAGCGGCAACACACACGGCCAATGTTAAAGAAACTGCGCGTGTTGGCAATGACAGCCTGCTGTTGGCCTCCAAACAGGACCGGCTTACCGAAACCTGCATCGCCGCACAAAGCTATTTTGAATATTTTTTCCATAGTTTTATTTTATTATTAATAAAGTCCCTATATTTTTAAGATAACATATACCATCAAATTGATTATCAACATTATTTTATTTATGTTTTTTGCCCATACCGTTTTGTATTATTTACCGGGGCTGTTCAGAAAATATCTCCCCGCCGCATCATTTGCCAAATGGAAAATCATGCCCATGCGAGCGCTGCCAGTGCCACGTACAGGCTCCAGCGATATACAAGCGGTACATGCCGCTGCTCTTCAACTACTGTCCTATCACGGCAGACCATTTCGTATACCGTATCGACTACACTCACCGTGTCACGCACGAAGCGGTTTGCATAATTATAGCTGTCGCGGTATATTATAACCGTATCACCTTTATGGTATACTATTACCGAGTCGCGCACGTATGTAGTGTCCCTAATTATCCGGTCGTGGTAGCGATCACGATACTCCACATGTATGCTGTCACGGTTGTCGATGTTTACCATGGGCTGGTGGCAGCACGACCCCAGTCCGATGACGCATACCGCCAGCAGCGCCGGCAGCGCTGTCGCCACTACTTGGTGGCCCTGCACTTTTGTCACTCCCATTACCGTACTTCCTTTATAAAGAGTTCCCAACCAGCGTTTACATCGGCCGCCACGGCCTGCACGCCGTTCTCGACTCTCGACATGGCCGCCACTACAGGCACCATAACTTCGCGGCAGATAGCCGTTATATTTGAGTCGGGGTTTACGCCTGCCCACGCCGACACAGTCTCGACATATTTGTCTGTGTGGTTTTCGACGGGAGGAGCATAGCGTGCTATCATCTCGCGCAGTGTATTCAGCCTGTGCCGTTTCTGGTAAGTGTACAGCAGCATGAACATGGCGCGGTAACCGTAGACCATGTTTTTGAGTTGCTTGAAGGCCGCATCTGTCGATATCTCGCCATGATGCTTCATCGCCGAGTTGCGTATATTACCCGGATTGTTGTTTTTTAGTCCTCTGCTCATAATTCCATATTTTTAATTATTGTTCGTTGATCTCCTGTCCTCCTTTGTCCGTTTTAAGAAACGCCATCAATTTCGGCAGGTCTTTTACGTCGGTTTTCTTTATTATCTCGCCGATGAGCTTTGCCATGTCCTGATAACGCCCCTTGTCTTTGTCATTGGTATTCTCATATATTGACTTAAGCTCTATGATAACTACAAACATGGCTCCGGCGAATGTCAGTATCGGAAACAACGGCAGTCTGTATGATATCTGGGGATTAAGATTATACAGCGAGAATATTTGCATTCCATCTATCACCGTGAGCACCAGCAGCATATTGAAATATGCCCCCATCTTGCGGACAGTTCTCCGCAATCCATGCGACGAACGGTATTGTCCTGTTTTGCGAGCTTTATTCAATCCGGATCCGAGGTCAAGCATCACCACTATAACAACCGATACATACAGTACCATTGTTACTGCTATCGGACCGTTCATATCAGTAATAAGCGCATTAAAAATTTTGTTCAACATTTGTTCTTTCATCATTATTATTAAATTAAGTATTCGTTAGGCCGCTGAATCAACCGCATACAAAATTATACAAACCAATCCTCGAAAACATAATTTCAACCCTAACGTTATTGACACTTTTTTACTGGTGATTATCAGACACTTAAAACAATATAGGCGACCAAGTCCACAAACATTACTTACTGATAAGAACACTTGCGCCGCGACACCTGAAATGTCAATAAGTAATGCCCATAAACCGACTGTTTAACTATGGCGTTTTATATTTTTGCAGAAACAGACGCAATTATAATATCAGTAGACAATCACAACAAAAAACGGCCGTATTCAAACAAAGGCACCCCCAGGTAATGACCAAGCACATACCAGAACCGGACAAACTCTACAAAGAAACGCTCGACGCAGCAACACGAGCGCATGACAAACTCATCGAACTGCATGAATCGCGCTTGAAACAGCATATAACCAATGGGCGGATAAAGAACTGCACGCGTGAAATGAGCGCCATAATCAAAATACTAAAGCAATACCCATAATCCATATAAACAAAGTTCCGGATATGTTACGCGCAGAAAGAGACCTTTTGGCAAAGGCGACAGCCTTCACTTCTCCTTTACAGGCTATAGAATGGATCATAAACAACGGCCTGCACAACTATACGCGATGCCGCATATGGGCAATTAAACGCCATTACGAGGGACTGGTAAGTTCCGGCATATTCCGGATGGATGCCATCACGTTCACAGCCGAAGAATTCTGCGTGGATGAAGAAACAGTAAAGAAAGCTATTTACCGCCATAAAGACATATAATAACACAATCCGGTAACGCATTATGTCCACGGCAGATCCGCAGATGGTGTATAACAAATAGCACATTACCAAAAAAGGGACGGTATTTCCGTCCCTTTTTTCTTTAAAGCCAACCACGGCAAACGCTATGCGAGCGTTACCCCGGTATCAGGAATCTATAATACCGAAACGTCTGGATTATGTGTCCTGTATCAATAGTCCCGCTACAAAATGACTGATTGACTTTGCGGCTATATTCCCCCGGGATAGATCTTTACAGTCCCAGGGGAAGATAGCCGAGAACTCAAGTTATCCCGGCTTCGTTGTCTTATGATTATAAGGTGATGCACCTTTCTTTTTCAGGAATTTAAGGTATTCATAGTTTCGGGGCATCACCTTCTCATCCTGATCCCATTGCTGTTCGGCATAATCATATTGATCCGGCACAAGATGCTCCGCTGACCGATACTTTTGCCAGGGAGTCAACCCTTTGAGAGAGGAATGAGGACGTTTCTTGTTGTAAAATTCCTGCCATTCCATCGCCAATGCGTTCAGATCGAGTGACCGATCCGCGAGGTCGAAGCACGACCAGAACTCCGTTTTGTCAGTCTGCTGAGTCCGCTCGACCTTGCCGTTCAGATGTGGTGTCCGGGGCCTGATCGGACGAAACTTGATGTAGTGAGCGTGTAACTCTTCCTGAAAAGCGTCATTGAAAAACTCCGTCCCCCAGTCCGTTTGCACATGCAGGATCGGAAACGGGAATGTCCGGAGCACCTCATATAGAAAATCTATCGTGGACTCAGCTTTCTTATTGGGGTAGACCCGGATCGTTTTGAGCCTCGTGCAATCGTCGATTGCGGTGAACTGGTAAGCCTTAGCGCATAACTTGGTAACGTCCATTTGAACCCGGTCGCCCGGAACTTCCTTATTGTAAAGAATGTAGTCCGATTTCTTACGGCGCTTTACGACCGGCTTCACATCGTGCGCTTTCAGCACCCGCCACACGGTCATGGGCGACAGCTCTATTTTCCGGGTGCGCAATATATGAGTTGAAATACGGGCGGCGCCCCACTTGCGTTTTTCGCGGATGTCAAGGATAAAGACCTCCAGTTCAGGCGTAATCTTCTTGTTGGCAAGATGGTTAGGACGATGAGATTTATCTGACAGTTTTGTATCCGGCACCTGTTCCTGGCGCTTGATCCACCTATAAAGCGTCGAACGGGCTATGCCACAACGTAATGCCGTTTTTGTAATAGAGCCCGTTTCTTGATAGATTTTAAGCCACTTACGTCGAGCGATCTCTTTCCTTGTCGCATTATCCATACGAGCAAGTTAAGAAATCGCTCTAAAAATCAACCACCAAAATGTAGCGATTCTATCGATACTTTACAGATTATGCCTTGTTGTCAGTGTTATTTGTGTTCTCGTCAGCCGATTTGACAAGGCTTCGAAAGAACCTTATCAGGTCGTCGACATAGTAGTCGAAAGAGAATTCCAACCTTCTAGACCAGGTGTTCTCCCTGATGCGGGCAAGCCTTTCCCTGTCTTCGAAGCATTTGTGTACATCCTTGAAATTATCGAACGTAAGGGCCATACCCTTCGTTTCGACAACTTCCTGCATGGCTACACTATGGTCACTGTTGTCCTTGAGCAGCATTGGCAGCCCGGCCATAGCATACGTCGATATGCGGGCCGGAAGGTTCACGTCATCCCAGTTATATTTCTTTACGTCGCCATAGTTGTTGCTGTTAAAGCAATGCAGCCATCCGGCATCATACTTCGAAAACTCTTCGACCCACTTCGTCTGGGGGCAGTTAGAATGCAAGTGAAAATATTTCTTCGTTTCGCCCTTTACACTTTTGACAAGGTCGCTATATCTTGTGTGAAACCTCTCTCCGTACAGATGGACATGGATCTTTTGTTTGGCCAGCATCTCTATCTGCGGCAGGTCCAGGCCTATAGGCCGCCCGGCTATCACGGTATGTATCTCTCCGTCGGCGTCGGACAACAACGGCGAGCGTTTATCGTAAAACCTCTCTTTTTTGGGCAAGTCTCCGTCAAGTACAAACTCCTTGGGTGGATTCGCCATTTTTGGATAATACATACCCAGCCAATCCTTATACAGTTCCGAATTGTATATTACCCCCGACGAGCGTGTGTACAGATAAAGCAGCTTGTGCCAGTTCGACATATCCCTCACGAACATCGGCCCTTCCTTGAAATGCCATACGAACGGTATCCCGGTATTGGCTCTCAGTACACTGTATGCCTGATCTATCGACCACATATTAAGCATACCGTATATTATGTCGGGTTTAATCCTTTTGACCTCTTCCTGCCAATTATTATGGTCGATGTCGATCACATTGCCGAAAGGCAGTTTGCCCACCGTACAAATGGCATTCGGATTCTGCATCCATAGCCCATAGAGTTTATGTCCTCGTTCTTCAAGAGCCACGATACGCTCGGGGTTATAAGCTATTTCACCTACGATAAGGATCTTCAGCGCATCTTTGTTCTTGAGGTATTTCTTATTCCTGAACTCGGCATACCATTCAATTTCGTCTATCGGGTCACCTGTTGTGGAGTGATATTTCAGAGGGTAATCAACGTTGTAGTATTTCTTGTAGTAGAACATACCCATACCGGTTCCTCCGTCTATGATTTTGTGGCGCTGGAACGGATGACTAATCCATTGGCAACTGACAGTATATGTGTGAGCAATTTTATCGGCATGTTTTTCAAAATGATACCAATACATACGAAAAAGGGAGTTAGTGACCAATTCGCGTCGTTCCAACCATTTCCATTTATTCTTTTTGTGCAGCACCTGAAGCAGCTGCAGGCTTTGGAGAGCATCTTTTTTCGGCACCTTGGCGAAATAAGCTGACATTGTCGATGAGTAGACTAACATAGCCTTGGTACTTACCTGGACTTCTACCAGCGAAGCCAAATGATGATCATGCCAAATATCGTCCGAGGGCAGGTAGGCTATCAGATCATGCGATGTCTCTTTTATACCTTTATTCAAACTGTAACCTAACCCTTCGTTGCTATCGTTCTGAATGTATTTCACACGCAGGTCTTCCCTGAACGGAGCAATAACCTCCAAAAGATTGTCAGTCGAGCCGTCGTTGATTATCACCAATTCCCAGTTCTTGTATGTTTGCGAGAAGAGGCTGTTCAGGGCTGCAACCACATACTCCGCTTGGTTATATATAGGCATCATGACCGACACGAAGGGTTTTTCGCATTCTTCCGGGCCATTGTAGCCAGCAGGCATATTGGGTTCGAATACGATTGCTGTATTGATCCACAGGCTGTCCAGTTTTTCGGCACTGATCTCGCAATATCCTTTATCGGTGTCGAATAGTTTTACCTTATCGCCCTTCTTAGATACGAAGAGATACATTTTCATTTTGGCCACGTTGCTTTCCGTTATATGTTTGCACATTGGGATCAACATGGGATAGGTTATATCATCGAGTTGTTCGACAGTCAGTTTTTCAAGGTCGGCTTTCGCCCCCCATTTATTCAATATCGCGATGATGGTATCTACATAGTCGCCGCCGGTCCAATATTTATTTACATCTTTGTAGAGTTGGGCATAGGATGCCTTTACGCGTCCAGAGGCAACCAGTTCCCTCAACAAGGGCATAAGGTTGTCTGTGAAGTTTATTTTTGCTTTTTCCATAATGTTTTTTTGTTTTAGAGTTATACCCGTCTGATGTTTTCATCCCGGGGATCGCCTGTTATGGCGCATTGATTGAAAACAAAGGGCGCGATTACGTGTTTCTACAATCACGCCCTTCGAGTTATGTTACTGTATTACAGCGTGGAGGCTATGAGGCATTACTTTTTGCCGCCGAGAGGTATGGAATATTTCACGCTAACACTCAAACCGCTTTGTCCATAATCTACCCCCGTTTCGAGTTTCCCCGGACCAAGAGGCATAGAGACTGAACTACTCACACCCCACTTGTCTTTCTCGCTCCAACCACCCGAGATTTTTGCACTTCCATCATCACCAATAGGCATAGAAACTGAACCTTTAGCACTGAAGCCGTCTTTTTCGTCATCTTTTACCTCGACTGAAACGGAAACACCTTCTTTAGGTTTACCGTCCTCACTTTCATCCGGCTTTTTCGGATCTTCCGGTTTGGTCTCGCCTTCTTTCGGATCTTCCGGCTTGGTTTCGCTGGGGTTGTTGTCTTTCCCGTCACCTTCGACAGGA
>JAVBMR010000012.1:0-35194 GCA_031552235.1 Tidjanibacter sp.
GAAACTTCGTTTCCTGCTACTTTACAAGTTAAAAAGGAGACCCAAATTCTGGGTCTCCTTTTTAACTTGTTGAGAAATCAAGAGATACGCAGTATCTCAGAAGAGTTTTCTGGTTCTCTTTTGCAAAAGAGAACAAAATAAACTGTATGGAATAATCCTACTAATTTATTGCCTGCTGGTCTGTTGTTGGGCCGTTGACTGTTAGGACGCCGTCTTTGATATCCATTTTATCGATAAATACGACGCGTTCGTCACCTGTGGCGGCTGTGCGGCCGTGGTATACACAATAGAGCTGCTTGCCGTCGCGCGACCATGTGATACTGTTGTGGCCGACTCCGGTCACGATACCGCCTTTGGCTGTGTTTTTCTCAAGGACAGGATTGTTCACAGCTTTGGTGTACGGGCCGAGTGGCGAATTCGAGGTCGCGTAGCCTACCGCGTAATTTTCGCCGCCGAAGAAGTTGGCCGAGTACATCATGTAGTATACGCTATCGCGTTTGAAAAGGAACGAACCTTCGGTCCAGCGGCGGTTGACTTCGCCGGATGTCACGGAGCGGCTTTCCCAGTTAGCCTGTGCGTCATCCATACTTACCGGCGGATTGAGGAGCAATACGGGTTCGCCTATTACGCTTTTGAAGTCCGGGCTGAGTTCGATGCCATAGACCCAGCTTTCTTCGATCTCCTCGAACAGGCCTTGTTCGCGGGCCCAAACGGCAACATCGCTCTCGACCGGGTGCTTGTAGCAGCAGCGGGAGAAATAGAGGTAGAATTTGCCGTCGTCATCTTTGAAGACGTTGGCGTCGATGATAGGATATCCCGGGTCGAACAGCGGTTTGTCGCTCAATTCCACGAACGGACCTGTGGGCGAATCGGATACGGCGACACCGATAAGAAAATTCTCCTGTTCGTTGTTGGGGTTGACGCGCCAGTCGGCACTGAAGAACATGTAGAATTTGCCGTCCTTTTCGTAAACTTCCGGCGCCCAGAAATTGGCCACGGCCCATGATTCGGGCGTATTCCCCTGGTAAACAGCGCCTTTATACTCCCAATCCACAAGGTTGTCGGAAACATAGCATCCGAAACCGTTTTTGACGCCGCCTGTGCCGTACATATAGTATCGGCCGTCGGAGGCCAGCATGACGTATGGGTCTCCGAATTTGACATCGAGGGGATTCTGGTAGGTTATCGGTTCCGTGCACTTGCACGCCGCCATGGCGAGTAGGGCGAAAAGCGTCAGTAGTTTTGTCTTCATACGATTTTAGGTTTGGTTTAAAGGTTATATTAATTTATTTCTGTTAATCACGGTGCGGTCACTTTCCATTCTTTCGGCGGCACAAAGCCCTGTGATCCTTGACCGTACGGCACTTCGGGGTACGCCGGAGCAATGGTGTCGTACTTAACGGCAATCTCTCTTAGCCGTTCGGCCACCACGCCGTTATTCTCGATATTATTCTTTGCCTCGTAAGGATCATCCGAATACTTCACAAGGAAATCCTTCTTGGGCATTTTTTCGTTATGCCCGGTCAGGATCAGCTTCCAGTCGCTGTTCACGACCGCACCGCAGCCCAGGTACATGTCACGGTCCATATGGCCGCGCTCGCCTTTCAGCACCGGCAGGATGCTCATGCCGTCGTAGGGGCGTTCAGGCACACCGCGCACGCCCGCGATCTCTGCAAGCGTAGGCAATATATCGACCATCCCGGTTACCTGCCTGTCGAGTTTACGCCCGTTGGCAAAGCCGTTCTTCCAATATATCGCCGCAGGCACACGCACGCCCCCATCCCATTCCGTAAACTTTGTCCCTCGCAGCGGAAGGTTCGATGACGCGGCTAAGTCGCCGCCGTTATCGCTGCTGAACAGCACGATGGTATTGTCCAGTTGTCCAGCCTGCTCAAGCGCCTTCCATATCCGGCCTATGCCCTTATCCATCCGGGTAACCATCGCCCTGTATATCCATTTGTTTTTCTCTTTCCCGCCCTCCAGCGCGTTGAATTCAGCGAGGGGGATATGCTCCGCTATCTCGTCTTCAGGGGCTTGGAACGGCGTGTGCGGGGCATTGAACGCAACATATATAAAAAACGGCCCCTCTTTCGCGTATTTCCCTATCTGCTCCGCGGCTTTATCCGCTATCAGGTCGGTCGAGTAGCCTTTGTCATAGTTCGAGTCCCGGTTCTCATGCCAGTCGAGCTGGCCGTCGCGTTCATGAGAGAAGTAGTCTATCGCGCCGTTGAGATGGCCGTAGAAATAGGTAAAGCCCCTGTTGAGCGGATAGAACGCCTGCCTGCTGTGCCCGAGATGCCATTTGCCTATAACCGCCCGGTTGGGGTATCCGCTCTCACCCAAAACGTCGGCTACCGTTTGTTCTCCTTCGGGCAGTCCAATGGGCCTCCACGGCGGGATCACCGCATCGCGGAACCCGAAACGGCTCGGATAGCGGCCTGTCATCAGACCCGCGCGGGTCGGGGAACTTATCGGCGCCACATAATACCGGTCGAGTTCGATCCCCTCACGGGCTATCCGGTCGATATTTGGCGTCCGTATTTCACTTCCGTGGTAACCCACATCGGCCCAACCAAGGTCGTCGGCAAGAATTATGACTACATTCGGCTTCTGCTGTGCCGCCGCGCCCAGCGCGAAAGCGCTGCCCGCCAATCCGATAACCAATCCTCTGCAGTCCATTATTCCGTACGGATTTTACGCGTACCCCACCATTTGAGGAGTTCCGCCTTGAGGTCGTCAACGAGCTTCACGTTCGCTGCGGCGACGTTTTTAGTTTCGTTCACGTCCGAGGCCAGGTTGTAAAGTTCGACCCGGCTGCCATCGGAATTCATAAGCAGTTTCCAGTCGCCGCGCCTTATTGCAAGGTGGGGGCTGTAATTTTCACCGGCAGGACGGGCGAATGTCTGATTGCGCCCGAAATCCCACATCATATCCTTCTTACGTTGCTGCGGTTTGCCTGCCAGCGCCTTGCTCATATCCTCGCCGCCTGGTTTGTAGCCTGCCGGTAGCTTCGTTCCGGTCATCCTGCACAGCGAGGGGAAAAGGTCGAGGGCGGTCACGATACTCTTGTCGTTGACCTGCCCGCCCTTGATCTCGGCCGGCCAGCTCACGATGAACGGCATGCGGATACCGCCCTCGTAAAGGCTGTTCTTCGTGCCGCGCATCATATTGGTCCTGATTTGTTTAAAGCTCGGCGATGGGCCATTGTCGCTGGTAAACACCACTATCGTATTCTGGTCGATGCCCAATTCTTTCAGACCGTCAATCAGGCGGCCGATCTGTTTGTCGTACTCCGCAAGCACCTTCTCGAAGTTGGGCTGCGAGGTAAACGTGCCATTCTTACCGATCACTTCCTGTCCGTACACCCACGGGTCGTGCATGTCGTCGGGCCAGAGGTTCACGAAACACGCCTCGCCTTTGTGGCGCTTGAAGAAATCGAGCGTCAGATCGACGAAATAGGCAGTCCTGTCCCAACGCTTGACCTCGTCGTTATTCTGCCATATCCAGTTTCCCGCCGTTATCTTGGGGTCGGGATCGGGGCTTTCCCATGTCGATTTGTATTCATCAAAGCCATAGGCGGTTATGGCTGGCGCGTTGTCCACGTCGCGGCCGCCGCCCATATGCCATTTACCGAAATGCCCCGTCGTGTAGCCGCCGTCCTTGAAGGCACGCGCCATCGAGGGGGCCGAGGGGTCGAGGTAGTCGAACTGCTCCACGGCGCGGTTCATCCTCCTGTCGTTCAGGAACGTATTGATCCCCCATTGCAACGGATATTGGCCCGTGGTGATCCCCGTGCGCGAAGCCGAACTCACCGGAGCCGCCGAATAGTACTGATCCACGACCACCCCCTGCTCCGCAAGACGGTCGAGATTAGGTGTCCGCACCCATCCCGAGTTGAGGAACGACACGTCGCCCACACCCATGTCGTCGGTGTAAATGATAAGGACGTTCGGTTTCTCCTGTTTTTTCTGGGCGAATAACGCCCCGGGAATGGCTGCGCATGCGGCAACCCCGGCCAGCCCCCTGAACAATTTACTATCGGTCATTTTCAGTTCATTTTGGATTATGGCTATAAATTTAATAAAATAAAATTGAAGCCGGACAGAATATCGCGCATCTTTTGTCCGATGTGCCAAAATATTAGTATATTCGCATAATTTGCTATTTTGACCAAAGATTACCAAACCTAAAAACCTATGAACCCAACAAAAATATTCGGCCTCGCCATTCTGTGCGCTCTATTGTGCGGCATGACGGCTTTCGGGCAACAGCCGAGAACCCGGTCGTCGCAACTTGGCGTCGTATACGAATTTGACAATGCCCCGCAAAGCCTCAAGGACGTTTCCAAAACCTTCGAAAGCCCGCTGGGCAAAGGCGCGGACCCTTTCATCACAAAGCATAACGGACTGTACTACACAGTCGTCAACAGCCGCGGCGGGTTCAGGGTTACGGAATCGAGGTTCCTGACCCGGCCCGAACGCACCGCACAGGTGTGGTTCCCTCCGTCGAGCGGCCCCACCGCCTATCAGCACTGGGCTCCGGAGATACATCCGATAGACGGCAAATGGTACATATATGCCGCGGGATCAGACCTTAACAACGGGCAGTTCAGCAACCAGAGGACTTTCGTACTGGAAGCCGACTCGCCCTTCGGGCCATACGAAAACAAAGGCCTGGTCTACACCGGCGACGACCCTGAACACGAGGAGGACAACCGCTGGGCTATAGACATGACCGTGCTGGAACACAAAGGCAAACTCTACGCCATATGGTCCGGATGGCAGTATGGCTCCGACCACCACAATGTCGGACAGCTGTTATACATCGCCGAAATGGAAAATCCATGGACGGTCAAGGGAACACGCACCCTGCTGTCCAGCCCCGAATATTCGTGGGAGAAAGGCGACAATATCAACTTGCTGGAAGGGCCGCAGATCCTCAAACACGGCGACGATGTGTTCATCCTCTACTCCACGCGCGGCTCATGGACAAGGCATTACAAGGTAGGGCAACTCAAACTGAAACCGGATGCCGATCCGCTCGATCCGGGTTCGTGGGTCAAAGCCTCTCAGCCGGTATTCAAGGGTGCGGACAAGGTATACGGCGTTGGGCATGCGAGCATGACAACATCGCCAGACGACAAGGAATACTGGATCTACTACCACTTCAAGACCGCACCAGAGGGCGGATGGAAGAACCGTCACATATCTTTGCAAAGGTTCGATTTCGACAAGGCTGGCAATCCGGTGTTCGGCAAACCCCAAGGGTACGGGAAGATAAAACGCCCGTCAGGGGAGTACGAGATCGAAGCCGCCGACTTCAAAAAGGAATAAACGCGGCAAGGAACAAGCATCCTCCACACGAAAAGCAGCCGGTCTCTAGACCGGCTGCTTTTTTACGTCATCTGCAATAATGTTCCTGTACGGCAAGCGGAGTGAACTGTGCAGGTCGCGCGTGAGGCTTGTGGAACATGTGTGCGCGACCGTCAGGCCTGTGCGTCTGGCGGCTTGCCGCAGGCAAGCCATGCGGTATGCCCATGGCTTCGGGCTGAGAAAGAAGGGCAAACCTCAATGGGATAATTCGTTAAACCACTCCGCAGCAGAGCTACGGGGTATTGTAAAGACTACGACCGCCTTGTGCAGTCGCAACATTAAGTTCCTTTTTGTTGCTGGCGCTCGGCAAAATCCGCAAGCGGTCTTTGCCCTCGCTGAAACGCACCATTAATTTCCTTTTTGTTGCTGACGCCCGGCAAAATCCGCAAGCGGCATTTGCCCTCGCTGAAACGCAACATTAATTTCCTTTTTGTTGCTGGCGCTCGGCAAAATCCGCAAGCGGCATTTGCCCTCGCTGAAACGCAACATTCCGCGGCTTGGCAGGCAATTCATGCAGACCCCCGAAGCCGCGTTGTCAGGCCGAAAAACAAACCGCTTAAAATACCTCCGACTAAAATTCAGACCTATCCTGAATCTATCAATCGCTGCTTGCAGCGGAGAATTAACCCGTAGAAATTAAAATAGATGCGAGACTGGATTGCTCCAGTCTCGCATCTATTTTCATGAATCCCGATTATTCCAGTTCGAGGATCTTAACGTTCTTGAAGAACACTTCGTCGCCATGGTCCTGCAGGAGGATGTGGCCCTGCTTGTGGTTGCCGAAGTCGGGCCAGTCGCGGTATTTGCTGTAAGCCACGAGAGCGTTGAACATTTGCGTATTGCGGTCGTATTCAACCACCTTAACTCCGTTCAGCCAATGTTCGACATGGTCGCCTTTCACGATCACTATTGCGTTGTTGAACTCGCTGTGGCGGAAGTAGGCGTCCTGCTTTTCGGCCCTGATGAGGTCGTAGAGCGATCCAAGGGTACGGTTACCCTTAACGCCCAGTTTCGCGTCGGGGTGGCGCTGGTCGTCCAGGATCTGGAACTCGCAGCCGATTGCAGAGCCTTCGCCTTTGTTCAAGTCCGGTTTAACGAAATATTTGATACCGCTGTTGGCGCCGTCCGTGATCTTGAAGTCAACCGAAAGCACGAAATTCTCGTACACATCCACAGTCACGATGTCGCCGCCGTTGCCAGACTCCGCACCCTTGGCTTTCTCGACGCGCAGCACGCCGTCCTTGATGCTCCAGCCCTTATCCGGGAATTTATCGAGCTTTGCGCCCCTCCAGCCCTGTGTGGTCTGGCCGTCCCAAAGGAGTTTCCAACCCTGTGCCAGTTCGTCTTTTGTCAAAGTGTTGGCAATAAGGTTCAGCTGGCGAACAGAAGCATCGGGCTTGGTAGCGTACCGGCCGGGATTGTCAGTAACGATACGGATATTGCGCCATGCAATGTTTTTGCCTGCTTCGGCCGCATTGTTGCCGATGCCGTGTACCTGCAAACCTATGATGCCTTCCTTAATCTTATCATCCCATATGGAGGCGCATTCAACTCCGTTTACAAAAGTACGGATCGAATTGCCGACAGCCTCGATGCGAGCTTTGTACCACTCTCCGGGGGTGTAGACTTCGAGCTTGCGGGCATTCTGGTTGAAAGTAAGGGGATAAATCCATCCGCGACCGGCTTCGTCATAGATACCGCCTGTCCAACGGCGCACACCCTTGGTATTCATTTCCATCTCGAACTGGTAGCCGCTGACACGCCCCAGGTCTTTCGCATCTTTCTTGTTGACAACGCTACGGAACTGAACTCCGGAATTGATGCCGTCGTCCACCTTGAATTCGAATTCGAGGATAAAGTCGCCGAACGTTCCCTTCGGGGAAAGGAACGTATTGTTGGTCCCTGTTTTGGTCGTACCCACTATGGCTCCGTCGACAACCTGATAATCGGCCGTTCCGCCGAATTTCTCCCAACCACTGAGGTTCTTGCCGTTGAAGAGCGGCGTCCATTTCTGTGCGAACGCACCTGCCGCCAAAGCGGCGAACGCCGCCGTTAAAATATACTTTTTCATTCTTGCGTATTGTTTTTAAAGTTTGTAGTATTCTTCCCAGCCCGAACGCGGAGGTATACCTGTCAGCATCGCGTTGGCGAACGGGTTGTTTGTAATTTCTTTCGTGTTGCGGTCGATCTTGAGCGTGGTATTAAGCCTCTGGGCCATAACGCCGAGCGAGAACACCTGGCTCAGCACGCCAGCGATCTGGAACGGCGAACGTGTTTTCTCCTTACCCATACATGCCAGCAGGAAGTTAGCCTGGTGGTTGGAGGGACTCTTAGGTATTTCGGGAAGCTTCGAAGCCATTTCTTTGGCTTTGGCTTCGGGGATTATCGAAAGCGTACTGCCGTGCGATCCGCCCTTGAAAGTGAGTTCTTTGCTGTAGATGATCTTACCCGGGTTGAGCTTGGCGGGCTGGATAGTGCCTCCGGCTACCGATGGGATGTTGGGGTCGATCTCGCTCACGCCATATCCGTCCGGAACCGCCGGGATGTTATCCACACCGTCGTACCACGTCACGTCGCAGGCAGGCATGTTCCCCCTGCGCGGGAAGCGGAACAGGATCGTCGACGACATCGGGAAGAAATAGTCGTTATGCCCCGTAGCTTTCTGCATCTGGATTTCGTGCGGAAGTCCCAGGTCGAGGAATTCATGGGCGGTGTCGATTATGTGCGCGCCCCAGTCGCCGAGGGCGCCCATACCGAAGTCGTACCAGCAACGCCAGTTTCCGGGATGGAATTTTTCGTTGAAGTCGTGATACATTTCTGTCATCAACCACATATCCCAGTCGAGGGTTTCGGGAATTGGCTGCGCATCGGGGAATTTCTTGATATTAGGATCCCATCCGTGCCAGCGGCGCGCAGAGTTCATATGCGCGGTAATTGCGGTAACGTCTTTGATGATCCCCGCCTTAACCCACTCCTTGAACTGGAAGTAGTTGGCCTCCGAGTGGCCCTGGTTACCCATCTGCGTCACTACTTTCGGGTTTTTGAGAGCGGACTGAATCAGCAGTTCGTTTTCAAGGAAAGTACGGGCCATGGGCTTTTCGGTATACACATGGATGCCCTCTTTGATGGCCCTCATGCATATCGGGAAGTGCGAGTGGTCGGGCGTGCAAACGACAACGGCCTCGATCTGGCCTGCCATCTCGTCGAACATTTTGCGGAAGTCCTTATACTTTTTAACGCCCGAGTATTTGTTCATTACCCTCTGCGTGTGTTTGGCGCCCATGTCGACGTCGCATATTGCGACTACGTTGATCATGCCCGTGTCCGAAAAATTCCTTTCGACCTCATCGCCGCGGTTGCCTATCCCGACCAGTGCTACATTGACCTTGCCGTTAGCGCCGAGAACGCGTTTTTTACTCTGCTCCTGACCAAGCGCGGCCAGAGGAGTACCAAGGCTTGCCAGCGCCACCGATGCGGCTGCCATTCCTGCGGTCTTGAAAAAATCTCTGCGTGTAACCATAATATTATTGTTTTAAGGTTAAGTGTTAATCTTTGGTTAGTTTTGGTTATCCGCCATCAGGCGTGCGCCGCCAAAGCGGCAGAGTATCGCGTCCCGTTTGGCCGGATCTTTTTCTATGAACATCGCTGTCGCCAGCGCTTCGCCTTCGGCGCCCGTGCGGGTCGCCACAGAGGCCATGCCCGCGCCCTCCACCGGTTTGCCGCTCGACGGCGAGATTATATGGCGCCTGTCGCCTGTCGCGTTGCCCGAGGTACTCAGACATTCGCCATAGAGTGCCGCTTCCATGTTCTCTCCGCCTTCGCCCGGGTACGACACCAGCCAGCCTTCGCCGAACGGGTGGTTGCCCAACGCCAGGATCGAACTGTTGCCGATGCTCAGCAGGACATCGCCGACGGCATACCTTTCGAGTATATTCCGGGCCTCGTCCAACGCATAACCCTTGATGAAGCCCGACATGTCGAACCGGATGCCGTACCTGTGCTTTGCCAGCGTGCCGGCCGCGAGGTCTATCTCGACGTCCTTCGCCATCCCTGCCGTATAGCCCGGCGATTTGATGCAGATGTCGAAGTTGCCGTCTGTCAGCTCGTTGTAGCGCATGGCGAGGTATATCATCGCGAGCAATTCCTCGCTGACCTCGGTTTTCGTCCCGGCCACGGCGTCGTTAAGGTTGGCCAGCTCGCTGTCCGGGTCGTAGAAATTCGCCAGTTTTTCGAGTTGCCCTATCCTTTCCTGCACCTTGCCCGCGACGGCCATAAGGTCGGCTTCGTCCCTTCCGCATACAGCCATATCGACCCGCGTGTGCATCGCGGCGAACCACGCGTATAGCATGCCCCTTTGGGAGTCGATACCTTTATATATATGCTCGAAGGAATCCATCGCCCTTTACCTGTAGTCGTTGCGTTTTTTCTTCCTGAACAGCCTGAATATCCCACAGAATATCAGCCTCAGCAGGCTCCACACGACATAGATAACTATCGCTGCCACAACGACAAAGCCCAGCGACCAGAAAAGTTCGCTCCACGGGGTGTCGAATTTGTTTATCGCGTAGATGTTTATGGCGTTCGCAATCACGAAACAAGCCACGAACGTCCATATCTCGATCTTCTTCCTTCTGACGGTTATTATTGTATCTTTCATGGCGCGTCCTATTTCGGTTGGTTCTTGTGGTTAAGGTAATTTAGCCTGTACTCGTGGGGGAATTCGAGTATCTTTTTCTGCTCGATGGCGTCGCACCCCAGCAGCACCATGGCGCTCGCGTAGTAGCATTCTTCGGCTATGCGCTCGGGCTGTTTCTGCGTGATGACCGACTCGACGAAAGCGTTCAGCGCCTCCTGCGTGCCGTCCGTATTGATCTTGTAGTCCTCGCCCATGATGTAGTTGCCCTTTATCTCCTTGGCCACCTCCGGTTCCCAGCTCGTGCCTGCGAAAGGCAGTTTTTCGAACACCCTGTTCTGGACGTCGCGCATGAGCTGAGTGAAGCCCGGCGCAGGTTTGGCCGGAGTACCGTTAACTGTACCGTCTTCGAAATAGTACATCCCCTTTTCAGGTTCGACAGTACCCAAATTACCCATTATCTGCTCTTCCAGACCGTAGTATTTGTTCGATATCACCGATTCGTAGGTTATCCTGCGGCCATCGTCCATCGAGAAGATGCAGCTCAGGTTGTCTTCGACCTCACGGCCGTCCTTCCAGAAAGTTATGCCGCCGGCGCCCATCACCTGCTCGGGCAGTTTCTGCATCGCCCACGTCCCCACCTGCAACAGGTGGCCGCCAAGCTCGGTCATCAGCCCGCGCGAGTATTCCTTGTAGAGCCTCCAGTTGAGCTGCCTTTCTAGCGCCGGATCGGGCACCTTATTGCGCCAGCTTCCGTTGCGGAACCAAAACGTCCTCACGGCCTGGATCTCGCCGAACGTACCGTTGTGGATCATCTCCATCGCCTTGTGGTAGCGCGGGTCGAAAAGGCGCTGCTGGCCCACGAAGAATATCCGTCCGGTGGATTTGTATTTCTGGTATATGTCGTAACATTGCGACACGTTGTAGGCCATCGACTTTTCGAGATAGAGGTCTTTCCCGGCGTCGAGAGCGTCCATCGCCATCTGGTAGTGCCTGAAAAGCGGCGTGGTGATAACCACCGCGTCGATATTCTTGTCCTCAAGAAGTTTTTTGTAGTCGTTGTATACTTTAGCCTTGGGGGCTATTTCCAGGGCTTTGTCTATCGACGGCTGGTAGATGTCGCATATCGCAACCATCTCGGCCTTCTTGTTGTTCTTCAGGAGGTTCATCAGGAACCTGCCCCTCGACCCCGGGCCTATGATGCCTATACGTATTTTTTCTTTGGTCGTTTCGGCTGTATTTTCATCCGCGAGGGCCGACATCCACGGCACGGCGGAAAGGAGCGTCCCCGCCCCCAGGCCGATCAACCCCGCGTTCTTTAAAAATTCGCGTCTGCTTAAATCTTTTTCCATAACTTAGGTTAGTTTTTCGCTTTCCCCAGCCGCTCCCTTATCCCGAATGCCGCCCGGGTTTGTAATTTTTCAGGTAATTATATACCAGTTTACACTTATTTCTTTCTGTTACTTTTTACCATTGCCGTAAAAAGTAACCAAAAAGGTCTAGAAAATAAGTCTCACGTAAGACTCCTCCCTTTTATCCGTGCCTTCGGCACGTCTAACAGTCGTCGGACACGGTACGTCT
This sequence comes from Tidjanibacter sp., assembly GCA_031552235.1. GTDB lineage: Bacteria > Bacteroidota > Bacteroidia > Bacteroidales > Rikenellaceae > WRDF01. The sequence continues at coordinate 11,587 of JAVBMR010000012.1, forward strand.
CGACTTATTTTCGTCTTTCGCTTGCGAAAACCAAGCGGAAACCCACTACTCCGATTTAAATACCAGTTTTTTTCGCTCAGTGTAAAATCGTATATAGTCACAATATTTTTATACCGCCGCCGCTTCCAGCGCCAATTTTTTATTCCTCTTGCGTTCCGTTATCTTCACGATCAACACACTGAGTTCATAAAGCAATGCCACAGGCATGGCGACCAACAGGAGTGTAAAAATATCCGTCGTCGGTGTGATTACCGCGGCGATAATGAGTATGCCTATGAAGGCATGTTTGCGGTATTGCTTCAGCAGTGCCGCTTTCAGCACCCCGAAGATCGCGAGTATCCACGACAGCACCGGCAACTCGAAACAGAGCCCCATCAGTATCGACAAGGTGGTCAGCATGTTGATGTACGATGTCAGGCTGAACATGTTTATCACCTGGTCGCTCACGTCGTAACTCACAAGGAACCTGAGCGATACCGGGAATACGATGAAATAGCTTACCAATATCCCGATGAAGAATGACAAAAAGGAGAATACCAGTATCCGTCCGGAATATTTGCGTTCCTTTTCATACAGCGCCGGCAGTGCGAAACGGTAAAGCCTGTATAACAGATAGGGGATTGTCAGGACAAGCGCCACATAGAACGACATTTTCATGCTGGCCATCAGCTGAGCCGGCAATTCCGTACTGACAAGCTGCACCAACTTTCCCGGGTCGCGGACTATCCTTACGGGCGTTTCGCCCCCGGACGTTGCCGCAACCGTTGTCCCTTGCGATATCGCACTTTTTCCCGAAACCACCGAGGTATACGACGGTGTTCGCCCGCCCGGGTCATTCACCCGGTCGACCAACGTCATCCACTGGTTACGAGCATCCTCGGGCGACAACACATACACGCCTTTCGATTCTCCACGCAACTCCACCTCCGCTTCCGAATCGCGCTCGTCACTGTCCGGCGGAATGAGCCTGTGCGTTACGAAGTTCCAGGAATTCGCCGCAAGCACGATATCGAACAATTGTTTTTTCAGCGAGAACGCCACCATTGTCAATACCAGCAGCACTACGACCGGATAGGTCAGCGACTTGCGGAGTTCATCCAAATGATCCCAGAAAGTCATCCCCCGACGCTATTGCTTGTCTTTTTCCTCAGCCTTAGCAGCAGTGTCTTCGATATCTCCGACGCCGTTGATGCCGTCCTTGAAGCTCTTCACTCCTTTGCCGACGCCTTTCATCAGATCGGGGATCTTTTTGGCCCCGAACAGAAGGACGACGATCAGTACGATAAAAATTATTTCCGGGCCTCCGAGCCCCATAAATAATGGCAAAAACATAAAAATTGAGTTTTAAGTGATTTTTTGGTGCGGTTTTAGGTTTACTATATGCCGGGCGCCATACGGCGCGTCTGGAACCATGCAAAACAGATTCGGCCACTGCCCTGTCCGCAGCATTTTGTCACTCGGCGAACTGCCCGGCGGCAACATAACTGCGGCTCCGAAAGGCCTGCGGCTTCATCGGCACATTACATGCAAATATAGTAATTATTTGCGCGGATGATCCAAAAAGTAGTACAAATTGTGCAGAAACTATAACATTTTGTGACTCCAGTGGCGAGAGGGCCATACGGCCATTATGCAGGGCCGGATCCTACGGCATATGGTGGATGCGCACGGACACGGATGGCGTATCCGCCAGCATGCCTGCGATCTTTCCGATCTCGGTATCCGTCGTGTGGTATGGGAAAAATATGCGCGGCTTTATGGCTTTCACGGCCTCAACGGCCTGGTCGAGCGTCATGGTATAAGGCTGGTTCACAGGCAAGAACGCGATATCGACACGCCCCAATTCCTTCATCTCCGGAATGAACTCCGTGTCGCCTGCAAAATAGACCGTCGTTTCGCCGAGCGTGAGCAGATAGCCGTTGTCGCCCCTCTCCTTCGGGTGGAATTGCAGGTGGCCTTCGGTAGTGTTGTAGGCATACGTGGCCCGCACCGAAATGCCCGGCTTCACGTCCAGTTCGTCTCCCGGCTTCATGACCCGGACGCCGTCGAGTTCTTTCCCGACCTCCGCGCTTGTCAGTACGACCGTGTCGGCTTTACGGGCGGCCGCCACGGCATCCTTATCGAGATGGTCGTAGTGTTGGTGGGTTATGAGCAACAGGTCGGCTTTCGGCATAGCGGTGTAGTCGGCATGCTCCATCAGCGGATCGAGGTAGACGACCGTACCGTCCCACACCAAAGCGAGACTCGCGTGTGCGAAGAACAGCACCGACAGCGCATGCCCGTCATCCGGTTTCATATTTTCCATTTCATACTTTTGCCCCGATTCCCTGAATTCCGAGAGCAATTCCTCATGCCTGTTTTTCATAGCTAACACATATTTAGGTAATTATATAAAATTCACATTGATTCTTTCTTACGCTTATTCGCAAAAATACCCCTAATCTTTAGATAAGTCAAATATTAACAGGATTATCCCCCTTTAGTTTTGTCGCAACCTGAAATTATTAAGCGCCCCCACTCCCCTTTAGGGCTGGCCGCCGGATCGCTTCACGATCAGGGAAAATGCGGCGACATGAAAAGGAATAATTCCCAAATTATAATTTAAAATTAACGATTATTTTCGTAAAACAGATAAAAGGACAACGCATTTCGCCTAACTTTGCATCCATGAACGGGATAAAGAACATAATTTTCGACATGGGCGGGGTGCTGATCGACCTCGACCGCGACGCGTGCATAGCGAAATTCAAAAAGCTCGGGTTCCCCGAGGCGGACGAACTGCTCGACCCCTACCGCCAGAAAGGCATATTCAAGGAACTCGAACTGGGGGCGGTTTCGCCGCAGGAGCTATACGACTACATCAGCAGCCACGCCGAGCGCCCCATAGCGCCGGAAGACGTCGACAAGGCCCTGTGCGCTTTCCTCGTGGGGCTTCCGGTCTACAAACTCGACATGCTGCTCGAACTGAGAAAAAGCTACAAGACATATATGCTCTCCAACACCAACGCCGTAATGATGCCATATATAAAAGAGAGGTTCTTCAGACAGCAGGGGCTGACCGTAGGCGATTATTTCGACCGGCTGTTCCTCTCCTACGAGATGGGGATGCTCAAGCCGGACGCCGAGATATTCGAGGCCGTCCTGAGCCGGACGGGCATAAAGGCGGAGGAAACGCTGTTCATAGACGACTCGGAGGCCAATATCGAGAGTGCGCTCGCTTTCGGGTTCCGCACCTACCTCCCGGCCCCCGGAGAGGACTTCAGGCATATATTCGGATAGGCGCGGGATAAACATAAAACAAGCCCGTTTGCGTTTTCGCAAACGGGCTTGTTCTTTCAATACAGGCTGTTATTCCGCTACGCAGCGGACGGAATAGCCGAAAGCACGGTTGGTGGCGCCATCCGAGTAAATATAAGTGCCGGAGAAGTTCAGGTAGTAGCTGTTCGTGGATAAAAACGATATACTTGACCAGTAGTTGCCGTTGGAACCAACGTTTGTGAGTGCCCCGGATTGGTAGTTACGACTGCCGGCAGCAGGCAAGAAAATATAATTTTCGGATGTATTGTCGGTAAACCTGCGACCGTTCGCGCTGTTTTCCGTCGTCCACTCATTGAACACATTTGCGGCATCGCACAGTATTGCATATTCTTCCTCTGTCGGCATGCGCCAACCGGCAGGGCATGGATCGTTGACAGCATCCCAAGTGTCGCCGGTCGGGACAGCGGCATCCCATGTCGCACCGGCAGGCGAAGAGGCCACAGGGTCGGCCGAACTCCATCCGGTTCTGCGGTTCCACTGGTATAACATCCCTGCGGCTTCCGGCACTGCCACAAAAGTACCGGGAACGCCGACATTGCATCTTGCCCAGGTAACGCCGTTGACCAATACGCCTCCTACGGTTATGCCGCAAGTGGCGGTTTTGCCGCTTCCATCCTTGGCCGTGGCGGTAATGGTGGCCGTAGCACCGTCGGCGGCAGTAGCTAAAACGGCCACCAGGCCTGTCGGATCGACTGTCGCAACATCGGTCGGAACGCAATCCCATGTCACGCCCTTATCCGTAGCGTCAGCCGGAAGCACCTCGGCCACAGACAGGTGGAAAGTTCCGCCCGCAGCAAGTACCTTGGTGGTTTTATTGAGTGTGATATTCGTCACTTTGACGTTGGGTGTCGTTTTGTCATCGCTGCCGCATGCCGTGAACACAGCAAGCGCAATCGCAAAGATTAAAATTCTTTTCATACGGGATGGGGTAATAGTTAATGCCCGAATAGATGAATAAAAGCCGGAAAAACAACGTACCCGCCAATGCGATAATATAAAAAGAAAGCAGCCCTCGCGAGGGCTGCTTTCTTTTTATCCGGATCGATGCCTTACTTTATTTTAAGCTCGGCTTTTACCAGCGGGTTGACGTCGACCAGAGCGCTCTTGTCGAAATATTCGAGTACGTTCACATTGAACACGGCAGCCAGACCGGCAGCCTTGCTGACCTTTGCTATGGCGGCGTCGATCTTGTCGGCAAGGGGTTTGAGCAGCTCCTGCTCCTTGGCCTGCATATCGGCCTGCGCCCGCTGCTGGAACTCCTGTATCCTCTGCATGAGGCCAGTAAGCTCCCTTTCCTTATCGCGTTTAACGGCGTCGCTTGCCGCCGGCGAAGATTTCTGGTACTCATCGAGCTTCTTATTGTATTCCACCTGCATTATTTCAAGCTGGCTGACCAACTCTGTCTGGAATGCCTGAAGTTTGGTCTGCACGGAATCGACATCCGGCATTTGCATCAGTATCTCCTGCGCATCCACATATCCGAATTTCTGCGCGCTCGCGCTTGCCGAACTAAGCATGAAAACCCCGCATAATGCGACAAGCGTCTTAATCAATTTTCTCATAATGGTTTTGGTCTTTTTTTATTTAGTTAATTTTATTATTTCTTCCGTTTTATCGGCCGATGGTACATAATAAAGGATCGTGGGGTTGGAGGCCAGATCGAGCACCAACGCGAAGTTGTTGAATTTGGCGTATTGGCTAATGGCGTTGAACACTTTGTCCTGAATAGGTTTTATAAGCTCCATGCGCTTTTTGAAAAGGTCGCCTTCCTGCCCGAAAACCTTTTCCTGGTATTCCGTCACCTCGCGTTCTCGGCGTATGATCTCGTCCTCGCGGGCAGTACGGGTGGCCTGGTTTAGCCCGTCCTTTTTACTCTGGAAATCCTGGAACAGCGTTTCTATCTGGGCGTAAGCGTCGTCTATGGTCTTCTGGTAGGTCTCCGCCTGCTTATCAAGGGTTTCGATCGCCTGCACGTATGCCGGTATGGCCTTGAATATTTTCTCGGTATCGACCACCATATAATTCTGTGCCTGTGCCGTAAAGGCGGCCAGAAGCGCCGCAGCCGCTATAAACAATCCTTTTTTCATAATCTACACATTTAGGTTTACTATAATAACGTAAATATAGCAAATTTATGACATCCTGCTAAAATTGGGCCCCTAATACGTAATGTATTTGTCCTCCCGATTTTTTGGTGGCACCCGGTGCGCGGTCGAAACCGTATGCCCAGTCAACCCCCATTACCCCGACTATCGGCAGCATGACCCTGATACCGAAACCGGCCGAGCGCTTGATCTTGAACGGGTCGAACTTGTCCCATTCCGAGAAAGCGTTACCGCCTTCGAGGAACGCGAGCGCATAGGCCTGCGCCTGTGCCGACATTATTATCGGATATCGCATCTCCAGCGTAACCTTGTTGTAAACGCGGGCGTAGTCGCCAAAATCCGAAAGAGGCGTTATCGAGCCGTTCTCATAGCCCCTGAGGCCCACCACGTCCACACCATATACGTTATACCCCGACATACCGTCGCCACCGACGTCGAAGCCTTCGAACGGCGACACCTTATATTTATTATAGTGGCCGAGGTAACCCATTTCCGCCTTGACCATAATCACCAGGTTGCGGTCGAAGCCGCGGGCGACGGTATTGAACCATTCGGCCCTGAATTTCCATTTATGGTATTCGATCCATCCGTAACGTTCTTCGTCCGAGAGGTTCGGGTCCGCATAATCTTTGCCGTCGAAAAGCGAGTACGGCGGCGTGAGCGACAGGCCCAGGGAGATATTCGATCCGCTCGACGGGAATATTGGGTTGTCTATGGTATTTCGGGCGAACGTCGTATTGAGTGCGATGACGTTCGACGTCCCGTTGTTGATCACGAAGTAATTCCAGTCCTTGAGTATATATGCCTGGTATGCGAGTTCCGTGTAAAGCGTAAAGTTCTGGTCGGGCCACGAAAGCCTTTTGCCGATGCCGGCAGCCGCCCCGACCGTGCGGAAATACCGGGTCACGTTCCTGCCCCACGCCGTCGCGTTCGTTTCGTTCGAGTAGTGTGCGCTTACCGACAGCGAGTTAGGCTTTTTGCCTCCGAACCACGGCTCTGTAAACCCGAGCGAGTAGGCGGAATAATATTTACCGTTGGTCTGCGCCCTTATCGACAGTTTCTGGTTTTGTCCCTGCGGATACGGCCTCCACTCGTTTTTATTGAGGAAGTTCCTGATCGAAACGTTGTTCAGCGTAAGCGAAACCGACCCTACGAACATCCCGGCGCCCCAGCCGCCGGATATTTCGGCACGGTCGCTGGCCTGCTCTTCGAAGTTCAGCGTCAGGTCGACAAGGTCTTTGCGTCCGGGGACGGGGTCGATCTTTGGCTGGAGCGACTCCGGGTTGAAGTGCTGCATGCCTGCCAACAGGCGCAGCGTGCGCATTATCAGCGCGCGGTTGTAGAGTTCGCCCGGCATCACGGCAAGTTCGCGGCGGATCACTTCGTCGTTTACCCTGTAATTGCCCACGATATTGACCTCGTTCCAGCGCGCCGGCTTGCCTTCTATGATATTTATGGCGATATCTATCGAGTCCTGCCCGACGACCGTTTCGACAGGGTCGATGCTCGAAAACAGGTATCCCTCGTTCTGGTACAGCGACGACACGGTATTGGGGTCCTCGGGGTTGTCGCCCGACCCTACGCCGAGGTTCTTGTTTATTTTTTTCTTGTCGTAAATATCGCCTTTACCAATGTCGAAGAGCTTGCTGAGGTCCTCGGTTTTATAGAGGCTGTTGCCGGCCCATTCGACGTCGCGGATAAAGAACTGGTTGCCCTCGCTGACGCCGACTTTCACGCCTATCCTGTTATCGCTGATCCTGTATACCGAGTCGGAAACTATGTCGGCGTTACGGTAGCCTTTCGAGTTATAGAAGTCGACAAGGTTGTCCTTGTCAGTTTCGAATGCTTTTTCGTTGAACTTAGCCCCCTTGAATATATTGACGATGCTCTTTTCGCGCGTTTTCTTGAACGTCCTGCGCAGGCGCTTGTCTTCGAACGCCTCGTTGCCTTCAAACGACACCTCGCCTATCTTTACCTTCGGGCCGCGGTCGACCACGAACGTAACGTCCACGATATTACGGTTATCGGCGTTCGGCACATTGGTTATCTTCGGGTCAACCTTGACATTAAGGAACGATTTCTCTATCAGGTAGTCTTTGATGCCCTTTATGTTTTTGTCTATCGTGTAATCCGACAGTTCGCTGCCTCCCCTTGTGATCTTCAGTTTTTCCTTGATCTCGGTGGCCTGCCCCGGGCGTATACCCTCGATATTCCATGAGTTTACCCTGGGCCGCTCAGTAAGTTCGACGAAAAGGATGACGCTGTCACCCTCGACCTGCGCCGTGATGTCGACGTCGGAGAAGTTGCGCATGTTCCACAGCTTGGTCATGGCCGAAGATATGTATCCGCCGGGTATCATGGCCTGGTCCCCCACGTTAAGGCCCGCGACGGCCATCAGCGTGTTGCTGTCGAGGAATTTCAGCCCCGACATCCTCACGTCCTTGACCGTATACATTTTCGGGGATTCGTAGTCCATTATCGGCGGCCTCTGGCTGTTCCCGGCGGTTTCTTCGGCCGGGGATTGCTGCGCGAATGCCTGCGCAGCGCAGAAAACCGTCAGGAGCACTATGGACAATAGGGGGTTCTTCATATAATTCCTCGTCAACTGTTTCTTACTTTTTTTCATCTATTTTCCCGAACCTGCGTTCCCTGCGGCCGTATTCGGCTATCGCCTCATCCAGCTGATCGGCACCGAAATCGGGCCAGTAGGTTTCGGTAAAATAAAGTTCGGCATAGGCCGCCTGCCACAGCAGGAAATTGCTCAGGCGGTATTCGCCGCCAGTGCGTATCAAGAGGTCGGGGTCGGGACATCCCGCCGTGTATAAATACCGCGACACCTTTTCGCACGTTACCTCGTCCGGAGTGCAGCGCCCTTCGGCGACTTCCGCGGCGATCATCTTCGCGGCACGCGCCATCTCGTTGCGCGAACCGTAGTTTATTGCGAGCAACACGGTCATTGTTTCCCCTCCGGCCGTTTCCTCCTCTATCCAGTCGAGCTGCCGCACTACCCCCTCGGGCATCGACTCCCTGTCGCCGATGGCTTTCATCCTTATACCTTTTTTGGCCAGTTCTTCGGCCTCATCACGTATCGCCTGGCAAAGCAGCGCCATCAGCCCTTCGACCTCGTCCTGTGGCCTGCCCCAGTTTTCCGCCGAAAAAACATAAAGGGTCAGGAACTCCACCCCGATGCGTGCGCACCGGTCGATGGTACTCCTGACGCTTTTTATCCCGTTGTTGTGGCCGTAAAGGCGGTCGTGCCCCTGGCTTTGCGCCCAGCGGCCGTTGCCGTCCATTATTACGGCAATGTGCCGGGGTATCTTCGGAAAATCTGTCATTATAATTTCGGGTCGCGATCCTTTTTGCGGTACAAATATAGTGTAAGCCGAGAGGAAAGCCAAATTTACTGCCGGTTCAGATCGGTTCTTGCAATCAAAATATATGCTTGTCCGTCTTTATCGCAACAATCATCCTTTTTTCTCGTCGCGGCGGTCGAGCCCCCACATCATTTTATTCCTTAACGTATCGTAGAACGATATATTTTGCAGCTTCACTAAAAACACCGAATTTTTCGCCCTCGACACCTCGAACGCCGCCCCGTCGGGCACTGTCCAGTTGGTGCTGTCGAGCGACACGAAGCATTTTTCGCCGCGCGACGACACGCGGAACGACACCCTGCCGCTGTCGGGCAGCACCACGGGGCGCATCGTGAGGTTGTGCGGCGCGATGGGCGAAAGCACGAAACAACCGCACTCGGGGGCCACCACAGGCCCTCCCACGCTCAGTGAATAGGCCGTGGAACCGGCTGGTGTAGAAAGTATTACACCGTCGCCCCAGTAGGTCGCCACCATCTCGCCGTTGACATAGGCCTCGACCGCCACCATCCCCGTCCCCGTGCGCTGGATCGTGAATTCGTTGAAAGCATACGGGTAGGAAGTTTCGGGAAAATCGCCCGAGACATGCAGTAACGCCCGGCCTTCGACCTTGTATTTTCCGGCCTTGAGGTCTTCCATTGCCTGCCCGAGGCCCTCTTTCGGCACGTTGGCCAGGAATCCCAACCGTCCCGAGTTGACGCCCAGGATCGGAATCCCGTGCAAACCAAGGGTTTTTACGCATTCGAGGAACGTACCGTCGCCGCCATAGCTCAGGGCCACAGTGTCTTGAGCGTTTGATATATTATAGGTGTCATAGCGTCGTGCGGCCGTGACAGCCTGCCCTGTAAGCGACGCGGCCAATTCCGCGAACTCCCGGTTCACGGCATAGTCCAGCCCCGACCCCGCGAGGGTATCCATGAGCGTCCCCACAGCCTCGGGCGTGTGGGACAAACCGGCTCGTGAAAACAACAATATCTTCATACAGGTTGGCGAATTACTGTAAAAATAATAACTTTACAACGTTTTACCGGGCCTGTGCGACACAGGCCAAAAGCAATCCGGCGCTGCGGAAAAATTGCCGGGGCGTGGCTTACATCCTACAAAGATACCTTTTATTATGACAAAATTAAGCGTCAATATCAATAAAATAGCCACATTGCGCAATTCGCGCGGTGGCGACATGCCTAATGTTGTACGCACGGCGCTCGACTGCGAACGGTTCGGCGCGCAGGGGATCACGGTGCATCCGCGCCCCGACGAGCGCCACATCCGTTATCAGGACGCGCGCGACCTCAAAAAGGTGCTGACTACCGAGTTCAACATCGAGGGCAACCCGGTCGACAGTTTCACACAGCTGGTACTCGAAGTCGTTCCGGCGCAGGTGACGCTCGTCCCCGATGCCCCGGACGCCATTACCTCGAACAACGGCTGGGATACGAAAAAGAACCTCGACTACCTGCGCGGGATGGTCGACACGTTCCACCGGAAAGGCATCCGCGTTTCGATATTCCTCAACCCGGATGTGGAAATGGTGCGCTACGCCAAGGAAACCGGCACCGACCGCATAGAATTCTACACTGAGGCGTATGCCCGCGAATATGCGGCAGGGCGCGAAAAGGCCATCGCTCCCTATCTCGAAGCGGCCATAGAAGCGCAGAAACTGGGCCTTGGCATAAACGCCGGCCACGACCTGAGCCTCGAAAACCTCGGCTATTTCGCAAAGACCATCCCCGGGTTGCTGGAGGTCTCGATAGGCCACGCGCTTATCTCCGACGCCCTCTACCTCGGACTTGAAAACACCATACAGCTCTATTTAAGAGAACTGAGCAACGCCACAAACCCCGGGAAATAATCCTGCGATTGCCTCAAGCAATCGCAACATCCCGCGGCCCAATGCTTCGCGCCGCCCCCGCAGTCACGGGATGTATAATACGGAAACCCGTTGCGCACGACAGGGAATTACTCTTTAAAATAAAAATAACCTATATGAAAAACCTCAAAGACCTCGCAAACGCCAAGAGCTTCAAAGACATTGCAAGCCCCGGAAACCTCAAGGCGCTCCTGGTTATCGGCCTCGTGAAAAAACTCGTCGTGCTGGCGATAATTTTCGTCCCGCAATGGCTTTCGGCGCAAAACGACCAGCAGCTGCGCCGCAGGAGCCAGTTCGAGCTGCTCCCGGTCACATCGAAAGACATAGTTTTCGTGGGCAACAGCATCACCGAGGGTGGCCTGTGGTCGGAAATATTCAACAACGCACGCGTCAAGAACCGCGGTATCGGCGGCGAAACGACCACCGACGTACTCAACCGCCTCTATCAGGTGACCGACGGGAAACCGAAAAAAGTGTTCCTTATGATCGGCATCAACGACTTCAATTCCAACCCCACGAACAAAGACAACGCGGTGCAGAAAAATATCCGAACCATCGTCGAGCGCATCCAAAAGGAATCGCCCAAGACCAAAATCTACGTACAGAGCATACTTCCGGTAAGCAAAGACCGCGTTGACAGGGACAGGGAACTGCGCAAGGTGAACCCCGACCTCGAAAAAATGTGCGAAGAGAAAGGCGTGGCATATATAGACCTGTACACCACCTTCGCTGACGAGAACGGCAACCTCAAAAAGGAATACACCTTCGCCGACGGCCTGCACCTCAACGGCGCCGGATACATGGCGTGGGCAGAAATTATCCGCCCGTATGTGAAATAAAACCAAAAAATAACGGGATTACCCCTTCTCTTATTGCAGCATTTTTTCGGATCGCTCCGCGATCCGGTGGCCCGCCCTAAAGGGGCGGAGGGCGGGTCGCTAAATAATTTTGCGTTGCAGCAACACTAAAAGGGATAACTCTGAAAAATAACGGCCGATGCACAGTACCCAACTGTTTCAACAACATACCCAATGCCGCTGACCAACCCGATATTCAAACAGATAGGCTCCATCGCCGACAAACTCGGCGTAAGGGCTTTTGTCGTGGGCGGTTACGTGCGCGACTGGTACCTGCACCGGCCGTGTACCGACATAGACGTGGTTGTGGTGGGATGCGGCACCCTCCGGCTCCCGGAAGAAACCGACAGGCCGGTTCACCCCGGAACGCACCAGTGCGATGCGATGGAAGCGGACAGCGAAAATCGCTGCGGCATAGACGTCGCGCGGGAACTCGGACACCAACTCAAAACCAACGTTTCGGTATTCAAGAATTTCGGCACGGCCATGTTGCGGGCCGGAGGGCTGGAGGTCGAGTTCGTGGGTGCACGGCGGGAATCGTACAGGGCGGACTCGCGCAAACCCATAGTCGAGGACGGCACGCTGGACGACGACCAGAAACGCCGCGACTTCACGATAAACGCAATGGCCTGGTCGCTTAACGAGGCCTCTTTCGGCGAGCTGGTCGATCCGTTCAACGGCATGCAAGACCTCGACAACTGCATAATCCGCACCCCGTGCGACCCCGACATAACGTTCTCGGACGACCCGCTGCGCATGATACGCGGCATCAGGTTCGCCACCCAGCTCGGCTTCGACATCGAACCGGCCACCTTCGACGCAATAGTGCGCAACAGGGAGCGCATCAAGATAGTCTCGAAGGAGCGCATCGTGACCGAACTAAACAAGATACTCCTCGCCCCGATGCCGTCCATCGGGTTCGAACTGCTCGACCTGACAGGACTCCTGCCGCTGATATTCCCCGAACTCAGCGCCATGAAAGGCGTCGATAAGGTCGGCACGCACGCCCACAAGGACAATTTCATCCATACGCTCAAGGTCGTGGACAATATCGCACCCAAGACCGGCGACCTGTGGCTGCGCTGGGCTGCCCTGCTCCACGACATCGGCAAACCCAGAACGAAAGCCTACGACGCGCGCGCGGGGTGGACGTTCCACGGCCACGAGGTACTGGGCTCGAAGATGGTCCCGGGGATTTTCCGCAGCCTCAAGATGCCGCTGAACGAGAAGATGAAATTCGTGCAGAAGATGGTCTTCCTGCACCTGCGGCCCATCGCGCTCGTCGAGAGTACGGTTACGGATTCGGCGGTGCGGCGGCTGCTTTTCGAGGTGGGCGACGACATCGAATCTCTCATGCTGCTGTGCGAGGCCGACATTACGTCGGGCATCGAATCGAAAGTGAAGCGCTACCTCGAAAACTTCGAACTGGTGCGCGAGAAGATGCGCGAGATCGAGGAGAAAGACCGCGTGCGCAATTTCCAGCCGCCCATCTCGGGCGAACTCATCATGGAAACCTACGGAATCGAGCCATGCCGCGTGGTCGGCGATATAAAAGCCATGATAAAGGAGGCGATCCTCGAAGGCGACATTGCGAACGACTACACCGAGGCATACGCGCTTATGGAAAAGCTGGCGGAGAAAGAAGGCCTGAAAAAAGTCAAATAGCGGGGCACCCGAACGGCGTCACCAATCAGAAGACCGGGCTATAACCATCCGGCCCCACACAGGCAGCGATCTGCCCATCAACCGGATTACACGCCGCGACCGGCCTCCTCTATGGCTGAGAGTATCTCTGTCCGCTGTTTTTTTGTCATGCCTCCGATGACCAGGCGGAACGAGTTCCGTATCATTTCACGGATGAAATCGCCCGGCAGATCCCCTTGCGTGTCGACACTGACCCAATGGCCCTTTGCCATATGCACCGGATCGCCTATCTCGGGATAACGGTCCATCAATTCGGGTATTCGCAGCGGATCGGCTTTGACATTGAACAGCCTGAACCCGGCCATTCCCGTATAGGCGAACATTTTGCCGCCTATCTTGTAAACGAGCGTATCCTCGTCGAAAGGCGTCGTTTCCTCGGCCAGCGGCAGCGAGAGGCAGAACTCCCTGAATTCCATTATATCCATACAGCGTTATTTGGTGTGACTAAAGTAAATAAATTATGCTTGCGGGAACAAATGGCGCAGGCTGAAACAGAAAGCGGCCCTCGATGAGGGCCGCTTGTGTCAATAGAAAAATCGAGTATATATTGGTTTTATACTGAAAGATCCTATTCCACGCTACTTACGCAACAACTTCTACGTTTACTGCCTGTTCGCCTTTTTTGCCTTCCGAGATTTCGAACTCAACGTTCTGACCTTCTTCGAGGCCGCGGAAGCCTTCTTTGTTGATTCCTGTGTAGTGAACAAATACGTCGCTACCTGTTTCAGTTGTGATAAAGCCATAACCTTTGGCTGAATCAAACCATTTTACTGTGCCTTTCATAGAAAAATTAAAATTAAAAGAAATAACCTTGGCAAAGGAACGCAAAATGTTCGGTTTTGCAATAGGAAAGCGGAAAAAAATTGCGCATGTGTCGGATTATGACATTTTTCGGTTCTTTTTTACCCGCAAATCCTCTCTGCCTCACAGTTATTCGTCAGAATAAACGGTAACCGGCAAAAGATTATTGCCGCTCGGACATATCCGGGGAAAATGTTATGCTGCTCCTTATTTTCGCCATTTCCTCGCCTTGCTTCAGTTCCAGGATATCGTATGTGAAACCGAAATTAAGCGCAAAGCCGTCGATGACCGCGGAGTACCATTCCTGACCCACGACATACTCCCCGTAGTCGGCTTCGAGTTTCATTTTATAAAAATCCCTGCCGCCCAATCTCACCAAAATTATCGGCACGTCGAGTTCCTTGTACGGCGCCCCGGAAGCGACGAAAACCTCCAGCGCCTGTTTCAGGTAATGCTCGCCGGTCTTCACGTTGGGGAGCCATTTGAGGTTCTCCGCAACTACCTGTATGCTTGGGATAAATCCTTCCGCAGTGCCGGGTTCGGACTGGAACATTGTCAGGAGCTGGACGCTCTGCAGCGCCATAACCCTCTCCATCTGCTCCTTCATGACCTTGTTCGGAATGGCTTCGACGGCCTCCCTGTTGGCCTGCTCCAATTCCTGGCGGCCGTAGATGTGCCATTTTTCGGGGACATCCATCCGGAAGTCGAAATACGAATTGTAATAAATATTACCGTCGAGCCGGCCTTTATCCAATACTTTCTGGTTCTTGTCGCCGCACGATGCCAGTCCCAAAGCTAACATCGCGACTGCCGCCGCAAGGATGCCGGACGCGAAGCCCGGTTTGAATGCTATTTTTTTCATGGTCTTCTTAATTTCCATACGCTATGGCGCATTATATTGCAAAGATATAAAATCGCGGGGATCAACGGCAAAAGAAAAGGGAAACTTTCGCCTCCCTTTTCGTTGAATATGTTTCGATGACGTTTACTCCTCTTCTTTCATGTTCGTGAACACATTGGTTACGTCGTCGTCCTCTTCGAGCCTTTCGACCAGTTTGTCTATCGACTCGCGCTGTTCGGGCGTCACGTCCTTGGTGTCGGTAGGGATGCGAACGAATTCGCCGCTCACAATCTCGAAACCTTTGTCTTCCAGATATTTTTGCACCTCGCCGTAGGACTCGAAAGGCGCGTATGCGTTCACATTTCCGTCTTCATCCACAAAAAGTTCGTCCACCCCGTAGTCTATCATTTCGAGTTCCAGCTCGTCGGCATCCATCTCGGCTGCCGATTTGAAACGGAAATGGCACTTGTGGTCGAACATGAAGCTGACGCTGCCGCTCGTGCCAAGCGAACCGCCAGCCTTGTTGAAATAGCTGCGGACATTAGCCACCGTACGGGTGGTGTTGTCGGTTGCCGTTTCAACGAGTACTGCGATCCCGAACGGGCCGTAGCCCTCGTACACCATCTCCTTGTAATCGCTCGTATCCTTGCTCGTCGCACGCTTGATTGCCCTTTCGATGTTGTCCTTGGGCATATTTTCGTTCTTGGCGTTCTGGATAAGCATCCTCAGGCGCAGGTTGTTAGCCGGGTCCGGGCCACTCTCCTTGACCGCCATTTCGATGCCTTTGCCTATCTTCGTAAACACGCGGGCCATGTTGCCCCAGCGTTTCATTTTGGTCGCTTTCCTGTATTCAAATGCCCTTCCCATAATAATTTTGGTTTTTGGATTCGCAAATATAATGAAAATCGGCAGGCAAACCAAAAAATATTAACTTTGCGGTATGGACAATATCACAGCAATGAAAGAACAGGTGGACAAGGCCGTCGAGGTGCTTCGGCGGGGAGGTCTGATACTCTATCCTACGGACACGGTATGGGGCATCGGGTGCGACGCCACGAACAGCGAGGCGGTGGAAAAGGTGTACGCGCTGAAGCGCTCGCACGACAAAAAAGGCATGCTCGTGCTGGTAGATTCGCCGGACCGCGCGGCACGCTACGTGGGCAAAGCCCCGGATGTGGCATGGCAGCTTTTCGAGCTGGCCGACAAGCCACTGACGCTCATCCTTCCCGACGCGGCAGGGGTGGCGGTTAACCTCGTCCCTGAGGAGGGCACAATAGGCATCCGCATCCCGCAGCACGATTTTTGCAGCGCTATGCTCCGCCGGTTCGGGCGTGCGGTGGTATCGACTTCGGCCAACATTTCGGGCGAACCCACACCCATGAACTTCGACGATATCGGCGCCGAAATAAAAAACGGCGTGGATTTTGTCGTTGAGCGCAGGTACGAGAAAGGCGCTACGGGCAAGGCATCCTCGATCGTGATGCTGGGCAAAGGCGGCGAAATAAAGATAATAAGGGAATAAGATGAAAACAACGGTAGACATACAGATCAGGTTCGCGGACGTGGATATGCTCCGCCATGTCAACAACGTCAACCTCCAGCACTATTACGACCTGGCCAAGAACCACCATTTTACTGAATTGACAGGCGTCAGGCCGGGGTACAGCAGCAAAGGACTTATCACGGCGGCCACAGATTCGTCCTACCTGGGCCAGACGAGGGTCGACGACGACATATTTGTTGAAACCCGTGTCGAAAAGGTCGGCAACAAGAGCATTACCCTGTTCCAGCGAATCATCGCGCGTCCTTCAGGCGAGGTCAGGTCGGACAGCCGCTCGGTCATGGTCGCCTACGACTTCGAACGCCAGACCTCGATACCCGTTCCCGACGAATGGCGGGAGAAACTCGAAAGGTCGATAGAATAAGGACGCATTACATTTCTATCAGCAGACAGCAGGCGGAGATAGAGTCTGTCACACAAATACTGTCGGGCGCCCGACGGCTTTCTTCGAAGGTCGAAAAAGATCAAACAAGGGTATTATTACCAAGAAGCAATTAAACCACCATGCACTAAAGTACATGGGTTTAGTCAGAGGAATAAATTCCTCTTTCCGGGTTGCAAGGCAACCCGCATCGCCGCCCTCCGCTCCTTTAGGGCGGCGATGAAGAAAGGACGAATCGCCAGAAAAAAACAAAAATTTATAGAAACTAAAGTAGCCGCAATAAAATTGCGGGGTTTTAACCATTAACAACAAACAATAAAAAACTGCGGCTGCCGCAAACAGCCGCAACATCCTGCGGCACGACGCCTTTGGCCCCGCCGCCGGAAATGAATATAATACGCCGCAAACGGCGGGTAATTGCCCACCGCAGAAATTGAAACCTGTTTGGCCGCCGGTCGGCATAAAGCAAAAGACTCCGGAAGATCCGGAGTCTTTTGTCATCTCAACACTCTGTACGTCGCTTGATTACCGCAGCAATGCCTAAAAAAGCTTGTCCACCACAGCGACCACGTCTGCCGCCGAAGGATCCAGCGGGAATACGTGCGAGGGTTTAAGGTAGTGCAGTTTGCCGCCTTTCGCCGCCAGTTCGTCTTTGAAATGGCGCTCGCCACCGCCTGTGATGTTCAGCATAATGGTTTTCGAACGGTCTATCTGCCCAGCCTCAACCGCCTTGATGAGCGACGACGTCGCCACCCCGGCCGCCGAATAAATATCCACGCCCTCCAACTCCTCGAACAACCTGCACGCGGCACGCAGTTCCTCGTTGGTTATCGCCACCACGTCGCCGCCGGTATCCTTCAGCGCATCGTAAAGCCCTCCGCGTACGCCCCACGGCGGACGGCGGTTCGACAGCACTTTGGCGTCTATCGTTTCGGCATCGTGCCGCGCCTGATCGTCGTCGTAAGGCAGCATCGCACGCGAATCGGCCTTCCACGCCTCGTACATCGGCAGGAAAGGCGCGTTCTGCGACACGACGAGCTTCATTTTATTGTCCCCGAAGCGGCCATCCTCAACAAAGCGCATATTCGCCTCCCAGGCCGCTATCGCGCCCGTACCGCTGCCCACCGCCTGGAAATAATAGTCGGGGATGCGGCCTATGGTAGTCACGGCCGACAGCATCGTCGTAGACATACCGTCGCGGCGTGCAACGTTCTTGCATCCGCCCTCTGCGAAGAACTTGGGCGATTGCAGCGCAAGGTTGCTAAGGTGTATGGCGTCGAAATAATCGCCTCCGTTCTGCGGGCTTATGAGTTTCACGCAGTCGTTCAGCGGCGCGTCGAACCACAGCGCACTGAGGTTCTCTTCCGGTACGCTGAGCAGCAGAGGGATATTGTTGTCCGAGCATACTTTGGCGAAAGCGCGGGCGGTATTCCCTGCCGACGCCACCACAAGCACGCGTTTCTCGTCGGGCGACATGCGGCCCCCGACCGTGTACGCCTCGGTTTCCTTGAAAGAGCATGTCTTCATCCCGGCGCCTTTCGCCGGCCAGTAACCGCTGAAAGTGATCCACAGGTCGTCGAGGCCAAGTTTTTTTGCCAGCCCCTCGCTTTTATACGTGACCGGGGCGGAAGACCCTTGCAGCATACGGCTCACCGGCAGCCAGTCGGCGAATTTATACAGGCCAAGGCAACAGTCGCCCACCTCCAACCGCTTTTTGGCATACACGGCCCTCACGAGCGCCGGGGTGTCCGGACAGCACTGCGGGTCGTCGAGCGCCCAGCCCGTATCCTCGAACTCGCGGCCGCTGTCAACGTTCCGCAAGGTATATTCCGTAGGTTCGAAATTATTCATCTGATTCGTGTTTATTTAAGCCGTCCTTCCCTTTCCGGGCAAATTTAGCGTATTTCCTCCGGGCGGACAATGGGTATTATTGCGTAAATGCCCGGTTACGACATACGGGTTTTATAGTCTTCGTATCCGAAGCGGCGCACGACGTCGAGCCTGCCGTTCTCGCGCAGGATCGCGATAGAAGGATGCGACACCCCGTTGAACATGGTGGTCTTGACCATCGTGTAGTGTATCATGTCCTCGAAGACTACGCGGTCGCCGACCTTAGGCCCCGCGTCGAAAGCCCAGTCGCCGATGTAATCCCCGGCGAGGCAGCTGTTCCCGCCTATGCGCCAGCGTTTTTCGCCCGGCAGGGGATCGTGCGCACCGGTTATGGCCGGTTTGTAGGGCATTTCGAGGCAGTCGGGCATGTGGCAGGCGAACGAAACGTTGACCATCAGCGTATCGACACCGCCGTTCGTGATTATGTCCTCGACGGTTGCAACAAGCACACCGGTCTGCCACGTGAAGGCGCTTCCCGGTTCGAGGATTATATGCAGGTTCGGGTGGTGCGCCCTGAACGCCTCGATGATGCGCACAAGCTCGTCGCGGTCGTAGTCCTTATGGGTCATAAGGTGTCCGCCGCCCATGTTGAGCCATTTGATGTGCGGAAGCAGGTGGCCGAAATTCTCCTCGATGGCCTCGAAAGTGCGCGCGAGGTCTGCCGGGCGCGACTCGCACAGGTTGTGGCAATGCAGGCCCTCGATGCCCTCGGGCAGTTCAGGCAGCGCTTCGGCGGGGATGCCGAGCCTCGAACCGGGAATAGCCGGGTTGTAGAGGTCGGTCTCCACCGGCGACCATCCGGGGTTTATCCTCAGGCCGCACGATATGCCGCGCGCTTTGGCGCGCGCCCCGAAACGCTCGTACTGCGCTGCCGAGTTGAACGTTATCGTGTGGCTGTATTCCAGTATTTCGTCTATCTCGCCGTCGGTGTAGACCGGGGCGTAAGTGTGCGCCTTCGTGCCGAACTGCTCGAACACGAGCCTCGCCTCGGCGAGCGAACTGGCCGTAGCCCCGTCCACGTACTCCCTCATTATGGGGAAGATGCTCCACATGGCGTTGGCTTTGAGCGCAACGATTATCTCCGCGCCCGACCTGTCGGCCACGTCCTTTATCACAGAGAGGTTGCGCCGCAGAAGTTTTTCCTCTACGACGAAACAGGGTGAAGGTATTTTTGAGTAATCAACCATTTCTCTCTTCAGTAAGGCTTATTGTTTTTCAAGGCCGAGTTGCCGGCGCATTGAATCGACGTCCAGTCCCTCGATAACATCGATAATCTGGCTGAACTGCTTATGGAATCCGAAGCCACCATTAACCATTTCGTCGATAGCATCGTCCTTCGGCCACCCCTGCACCACTACCCTATAGGCCGCGCATACGGCACCCGTCCTGTCCGAGCCATGCCAGCAATGGAACACTATCGGGCCTTCGCGGTTCAATATTACCGAAAGGGCATCTGCCAGATCCTGTCCACCTATCTTAGACGCACGGGTCTTGAGCCAATAAAGTTTAAGTCCTGACCCTTTCGCCTGGCTTCTGTCGCCGTGATATCGGCGCAGCGACAGAACCTCTTGTATCCCGAACGCTTCCAATGCGACGAAATCATTACCATACGGCTGCTCGCAGCGGTAAACACCTTCGTCTATCCGGTATATATTCTCCAGACAGGCTCCGGCCAAGGAAACTTTCTCCGCCTGCGGCCGCGCAAATACCTGGGCATGCGCCCATAACGCGACAAACAGGATCAGGAGTAGTTTTTTCAAATGCGGCAAAACTACAATTCCAGGTCGAGGTCGAACTTCTCGACGAAAGGCAGGCCCTGCTCGCCTATCTCGGCCATGAACGGATCGGGGTTGAACTCCTCTACGTTATACACGCCTGCCCCTGTCCACAGTCCTTTGGCGAACATCGCCGCACCAAGCGCAGCCGGCACGCCGGTGGTGTAGCTGACAGCCTGTGTTCCTGTCTCTTCGAACGCCTTTTCGTGGTCGCAGTTGTTATATATATAATATGTGCGCTCCTTGCCGTCCTTAATCCCCCTGATGCGGCAACCTATCGAGGTAAGCCCCGTGTAGTTCTCGCCGAGCGATTTCGGGTCGGGAAGCACCGCCTTGAGGAACTGGATCGGAACGATCTTGCATCCGTTATAGTCGATTTCGTCGATACGCGCCATGCCGATGTTCTGGATCACACGCAGGTGGGTGAGATATTCCTGCCCGAACGTCATCCAGAAACGCGCGCGCTTGATGGTCGGGAAATTCTTCACCAGCGATTCGAGCTCCTCGTGGTAGATTACATACGACTCGCGCGGGCCTATCTCCGGGTAATTGAGCGGTTTGTGTATCTCGTGCGGCTCGGTCACCACCCATTTGCCGTTCTCCCAGTAGCGGCCCTTTTGAGTCACCTCACGGATATTGATCTCGGGGTTGAAGTTGGTGGCGAAAGCCATACCGTGGTTCCCGGCGTTGCAGTCCACTATATCGAGGTAATGTATCTCGTCGAAATAATGTTTAGCGGCGTAGGCCGTGTATATCGCCGATACGCCCGGGTCGAATCCGCATCCGAGTATCGCCGTCAGGCCGGCCTTTTTGAACCTGTCCTGATAGGCCCACTGCCACGAATACTCGAACTTGGCCTCGTCCTTGGGCTCGTAATTAGCCGTATCGAGGTAGTTCACGCCGCACTCAAGGCACGCGTCCATTATCGTAAGGTCCTGGTACGGGAGTGCCACATTAACGACCAGGTTGGGTTTATGCCTGTTGAAAAGCGCCACCAACTGCGGCACCTCGTCGGCATCGACGCTGTCGGTCTTAATGCGTCCGCCGCCCACGGCTTCGGCTATGGCGTCGGCCTTGGATTTGGTCCTGCTGGCGAGCACTATCTCGTCGAACACTGGGTTGGCGGCAGCCTTATGCGCGACAACGGTCCCCACGCCCCCTGCCCCGATAATCATCAATTTGAACATATCCTGTATTTTTTAAATTTTATGCGCCAATGGTTTACGGTCTTTATAGACCGGCGAGCAAAAATACTCTTTTTTTGCGAAAAACCACCCGGCCCGCCCGTGATACATATATGCGGCATGGCAAATAGTGCTTCCCACAGGTATCTCAGGCACAAAATCCTGCGTTGCTTCATAAAAAAAACACATTATTTTGCAGAATAAAAAAAGACGCTTATCTTTGCACCACGAAAAAACAGGCATTCCTGCCGAGGTCCGTCAAAGGCACTGCGAGGAAGGTCGTTTTAGAAGTAAGGATTCCGTAGCTCAGCTGGTAGAGCACAACACTTTTAATGTTGGGGTCCTGGGTTCGAGCCCCAGCGGGATCACATTTAAACAGAAAGGCGCTGATAATCAAATGATTGTCGGCGCTTCTTTTTTGTGCCAAAGTTTTCTGTGCTGGCGAATCTCGTAAATCGTATTTCGCTATTTATCAGATAGTTATATTTGGTTGATGTTCGCCGAAATCAGGCGCAATGTTCTGATTTGTCGCACTTTGACGCAATTTGTGTGCGAAGGGCTGCGACAAGGTGCGAAAAACTCCCCGCCGTAACCAACTTGTAACCAGTGGTCGACAAAGTGCGAAAAGTGGTCACAAATTACGAAACACCCCTTGCGTGTGCCGGAACGTGATGTTATGTTTGTCGTGTAAACCACTCTGCTCAAGTTAAGTGCCGCATTTTGTCGCAGTTCATAAGGCAGGGGCAAAAGCACGAAAACCATGACCGCAAAAAGCACATTTACACTCCGGTTCCTTGTCCAGAAAGGCAAGCCCAAAGCCGACGGGACGGTTCCCATCCTCGCCCGCATCATCGTCAACGGCGAGATGTCCCACTTCACCACCAAATTTCATATCGCCCCCGACCGCTGGCTCACGAAAGAAGGCCGGACGCTCGGCCTCACCGCTGAGGAGAAGCAGATTAACTCGATGCTTGATGATTTCCGGGCGCTGGTCAAGTCGCGCTATAATGAAATGGTCTTGCAAGGCGAGGTCGTCAGCGCCGACCGGGTCAAGCAGGCCGTACTGAACCTCGACCAGCGCGGCATCAAGATGTTGGAGCTGTTTGACCAATTCAACGACGACTATGCGAAGATGGTCGGCAAGGGCACGACCCACAAGACCCATACCCGCTATGTGCTCACGCGCAACCTGCTGGCCGAGTTCATCGAGGCGAAGTTCAGCCGCCGGGACATGGCGGTGGCCGAGATCAACCTTAAATTTATCAACGATTTCTTCGTATGGTTGCGCAACCGGGACAGCAACGGTCATAACTACCACACGAAATTCATCCAGCGCTTCCGGACGGTTTTCAACGTCGCCCGCAACAATGGCTGGGTGCAGGGCGACCCTTTCGCCAACTTCAAGATGCGCTTCGAGGAGGTCGACCGGGGCTACCTTTCCAAAGCAGAACTGGACGCCATCATGAGCAAGCCGATGCCATCGGCCCGGCTGGAGAAGGTGCGCGACCTGTTCGTATTCAGTTGCTTCTGCGGCCTCTGCTATATCGACCTGAAGGAACTTCTCGAAACCGATATCGTGCGCGGCGACGACGGACACCTGTGGATCGACACCACGCGCATCAAGACTGGGGCGCAGGTCAATGTCCGGCTTTTGGACGTGCCGCTGGCCATCATCAAAAAGCACGGCGGCCAAACGAACGACGGCCGCCTCTTCAAAATCCCCTCGAACCAGAAGGTCAACGACTACCGGAAGGAGATCGCCGCAATCTGCGGCATCGAGAAGAACGTGACCTTCCACCTGTCGCGGCACACGTTCGCAACGACCGTAACCCTCTCGAACGGAGTGCCTTTGGAAACGGTCAGCAAGATGCTCGGCCACCGGAGCATCCGCACCACGCAGATTTATGCCCGCGTAACAACCAATAAAATCAGCGCCGACATGGATGTGC
>JAVBMR010000022.1:0-65284 GCA_031552235.1 Tidjanibacter sp.
GAAGTCTTTGAATATATCGAAATCTGGTATAATAAGATCAGACGCCATAAAGCGCTGAACAATATGACTATCGACGAGTTCTGGAAACTAAACGCAAAAAGTGCTTAACTTTTTGTGCAGAATAAGTTGGGAAATCCAGTATGAATAAAGGACATATCCGGGATGTAGTCGGGATCGTATTCGGCTATTGCGGCCTCGTCCTTGTCGGGTTCCGCTATCGGGTTGTAGTTGTTCATAAGCATGCTTGTCGCGTTATCTGTCGAACTCCAAACGGCGTCCGCGGATGCTGCGGTCGAGTTGGCCGTCGTTATAGGCGTGGCGGCCGTTCACGAACGTATGTAAGACCCTGTGTGAGAACTGCGTGCCTTCGAAAGGCGACCATACGCACTTGTAGAGGATGTTGTCGCGCGAAACCGTCCACGGCGAAGCCGGGTCTACGATTACGATGTCGGCGAAATAGCCCGGGCGCAGGTAGCCGCGCTGGCTGACCTTGAACCGCTGCGCCGGTGCGTGGCACATTTTCTCGATAACTTTTTCCACGGAAAGTACCCCCTGCCTGGCAAGCTCCAGCATCGCGGCGAGCGAGTGCTGGACGAGCGGTCCGCCCGACGGGCATTCCCAGTAGGACCGTTGCTTTTCGGCGAGCGTGTGCGGGGCGTGGTCGGTGGCTACGACGTCGGCCTTGCCGCCCAGCAACCCCTCGCGGAGCGCCGCGCGGTCTGCCGCCGACTTGATGGCCGGGTTCCATTTTATGAAATTGCCCTTCAACTTGTAGTCTTCCTCCGAAAACCACAGGTGGTGGGCGCATATTTCGTTCGTTATTTTCTTCTCCGCCAGCGGCTTGGCATCGAACAACGCCAGTTCCTGCGCGGTGCTGAGGTGCAGTACGTGGAGGTTCGAACCATACTTGTCTGCCAACTCCACGGCGTGTGCCGACGAACGGTAGCAGGCCTCGGCGTTGCGGATCTGTGGGTGCATCCATGGCTCGATGTTTTCGCCGTATTGGGCGCGGAATTCCTCAATGTTGGCGCGGATCACCGCCTCGTCTTCGCAGTGGGTGGCGATCAGGACGGGGCTTTCGGCGAAGATGGCCGACAGCGTCTTCTGGTCATCCACGAGCATGTTGCCGGTCGACGACCCCATGAACACCTTCACGCCGCACACGGTGTGCGGGTCCAACTGCCTTATCTCTTTGAGGTTGTCGTTTGTCGCCCCGAGATAGAACGAGTAGTTGGCGAGCGAGGTTTCTTCCGCCCGTGCGTATTTCCATTCCAAACTTCCCTCGTTGGTGGTCGGCGGTTTGGTGTTGGGCATCTCCATGTATGAGGTCACGCCTCCCGCGACCGCGGCGGCCGATTCGCTGGCTATGTCGCCTTTCTCGGTCAGGCCGGGCTCGCGGAAATGCACCTGGTCGTCTATGATGCCGGGTATCACCAACTTTCCTGCGGCGTCGATGCGTGTGCCATAAAATTCGCCGCTGAACTTTCCCTCGCCGACAGCGGCTATGCGGTCGCCTTCGACAAGCACATATCCATTGCGGCTCAGGCCCTCGTTCACGAGCGTGCCGTTCTCTATAAGTATCTTTCCCATCTCCTTATCCGTTAACCCGACCCCTGATCCTGCGGAATTTCAGTCCCATCACCCCCCAGAACGCCTCGCCGAATATGCCGCTGCTCATTTTCGAAGTCCCTTTTCGTCTTTCGGTAAATATTATCGGCACCTCGCGTATGTCGAACCCGAGCTTCCACGCCGAGTATTTCATCTCTATCTGGAATCCGTAGCCTTTCATCCGGATGTTCGAGAGGTCTATCGTTTCGAGGACTTCGCGCGAGTAGCCGACGAATCCTGCGGTGGAGTCCCTGACTGGCATTCCCGTGACCGCGCGGACATATACCGATGCGAAGAACGACATCAGCAACCGCCCCATGGGCCAGTTCACGACCCTCACGCCATGTATGTAGCGCGACCCGATGACCACGTCCGCCCCGTCGAGGATAGCCTCGTAAAGCCGCGGCAGGTCTGCCGGGTCGTGTGAAAAATCGCAGTCCATTTCGAAAACGCAGTCATACCCCTTTTCGAGCGCCCATTCGAACCCTGTGATGTAGGCTGTTCCGAGACCGAGTTTGCCCCGGCGTTCGATCATGTGGAGTCGGCCTTCTGATTGCGCCTGGCAGCGCCGCACTATGTCGGCGGTCCCGTCGGGCGAACCGTCGTCCACGATGAGTATGTCGAACGGGACGTCGAGGCCTAACACGGCGCCGATCATCGCCTCGATATTCTCGCTTTCGTTGTATGTGGGTATGATTACGATTTTGCGCATCGGAAGAGTGTGCTAATAAGTACAAATATAGTGAAAGCCGGGAGATATCGTGCTAATTTATCCGCAAAGATATCCGAGGCGCCTCCTATATTCTCTAAATATAGTACTTTTGCACAAAATTACAGCTTATGCCACAAGATATTTCACTCAGCCTTATGCCCAAGCAGGCGGCGGACAAACAGATATACGTAGCCCTTGCGGCCAAACAGGCGGGGATTCCCGAGTCGCGCGTGGCGCTGGCGCAGGTCGTGCGGCGCTCGGTCGACGCCCGCCGCGGACAGATCAAGGTCAACCTTGTGGTCAGGCTCTATGTGGACGATGAGCAAACGCCGCCCGAGGTGCATTTCGATTATCCCGACGTTTCGGGGCGGCCGGAGGTGGTGATCGTGGGGTCGGGCCCTGCCGGGCTTTTCTGCGCCCTGAGGCTTATAGAGCAAAAATACCGCCCCATCATACTGGAGCGCGGCCGCGACGTTTCAGCCCGCAAACAGGACATAGCCGCCATAAACCGTGGCGGCGCTGTCGATCCCGACTCGAACTACTGCTTCGGCGAGGGCGGCGCGGGGACGTTCTCTGACGGAAAACTCTTCACGCGCTCGAAAAAACGCGGCGACTACAACAAGGCGCTCCAAGTGCTGGTGCAGCACGGTGCGAACCCCGAGATACTCTGCGACGCCCATCCGCATATCGGTACCGACAAGCTGCCGCGCGTGATAAGCAACATACGGCAGACTATTCTCGATGCCGGCGGGAGCTTCGTTTTCGAAAAACGTGTGACCGGACTGAAGATGAAGGACGGCCGTGCCATGGGCGTATTCTGCGGCTCGGAGTTGATCGAGGGCGCGGCGGTCGTCTTGGCTACGGGCCACTCGGCTCGTGACATCTACGATATGCTCGCGAAGCAGGGCGTGCGGGTCGAGGCCAAGCCGTTCGCTATGGGAGTGCGTATCGAACACCCCCAGACGTTGATCGATCACATACAGTACCGTCAGCCGAGGGGCGAATTTCTTCCGGCTGCCACATACACGCTTGCCGCTCAGATCGGCGGCCGCGGTGTCTATTCGTTCTGCATGTGCCCGGGAGGGTTTGTGGTTCCGGCTATGACCTCCGACGCCGAGTGTGTGGTGAACGGCATGTCGCCATCAGGGCGCAACTCGCCATACGCCAATTCAGCGATCGTGACAGAGGTGAGGCTCGACGATTTCGCGCACCTGCGCGAGAAGCACGGCGAACTGGCCGGGCTGGAATTTCAGCGCCTTTTCGAGCAGGCGGCGTTGGAGAACGGCGCCGCGGGGCATGTCGCGCCTTCGCAGCGTGTAGCGGATTTCGTAGCGGGCAAAGAGTCGAAGACGACCCCGAAAACGTCATACGTCCCCGGCCTTGCGGCCTCGCCTCTGCACGACTGGATGCCCGAGCTTATCTCGAAGTCGCTTCGCGCGGGGCTGGAGGAGTTCGGCCGCAAAATGAAAGGCTTCGTGACGAACGAAGCCTGCCTGATAGGTGTCGAATCACGTACCTCGACGCCGGTGCGCATTCCGCGCGACCCCGAATCGCTTCAGCATACCGAGGTCGCCTGGCTGTACCCTGCCGGCGAGGGGGCGGGCTATGCCGGGGGCATCGTCTCGGCGGCGCTCGACGGCGAAAGGATCGCCGATGCGATAGCTTTGGCGTTGAAATAACCGGCATGGCCAGTCGGTAGACCGGATATTGCCGGCGATAAAGATATAGAGGGCGTAAAAGCCCCCTATCTTGTTATATATACCCGAACTTGCGTATCTTTTTCGAGACGGCCTCGACCACTTCACGCTCTATTATACCCGTCAGTACGTCGGGAGCGTCGTGCCAGCGGTTCATCCTGAACATCCGGCGGTAGGTCAGCAGGTGGTTGTGGAATTCCGGCCAGCGCCGCGCCCAGTCCGAGGGCATGCGTATCTTCTGTATGACCGTGGCCGAGTTGGAAAGTATCCGCGCCTCTTTGTTGCCGCCCTGGTGGAACCATTCTATGCGTGTGAGGCCGCACAGCGCCCCGACCGCCCTGGCGAAACCGCGCCCGCCGTTGTTGCTCTCGACGAAAGCTATGCGCGTGAGGTTGCGCTCGAACATGTCGGCGACGAGTTTTTCGGTCACCTCCATCGGCTCGCGCGAGTAGACTATGTCGGTGATGTATATCAGCCCGTCAGCCGCCACATCGTAACACACCGAGCATAGGTAGTCGTCGCCCAGGTCGGCTGTGTCGGTATAATTCCCCTTGCGGACGGCCTCGCACGGGATGTCGGAATAGGTCGCGAAGCGGTTGCCGTACAGTAGCCCGTCGCGCAGCGAAGGCCGCCCCTGGAACATGCAGTCGAACCAGTGGGCGTCCAGGTTGCGTTTTTCGAGCAGCAGTTTGGCGCTGTGCCGATGCGGCCAGAGCGCCTCTCCCTCTGCGCGCGGGTCGACCTCGGTGGCGGGGCTTTCTTTGAGGGCCTCGAAGTTCACCACCAGCCAGTGCGACGGATCGACGGTGTCTATCTGCCGCCACTCGGTAAGCCGGACGCTTTCTTCTTTTTCGAGCAGTTTTCCCATAAGGTCTTCCTCGTGCCAGCGCGTGAAGACTATGAGTTCCTGCGAGGTGTTGTGGAGCCTCGTGCGCACGACCGAGGTGTACCATTCCCAACAGTTCTCGCGTATGACGGGCGAGTTGGCCTCCATGGCGTCCTTGTAGAGGTCGTCGAGGATGAATATATCGACCTCGTTGCCCGTGAGCGACCCTTCGCGCCCGACGGCGAGAATCTCTCCGCGGCGGCCTACTATGTCGACCTGCGTCGATGTGCGGACGTATTCCGAGCGGCCCGACAGGGGTTTTATCGTGGTTTCCGGAAACATTCCCGAGTATGCTTCGAGGTCGAGTATTCGTTGTATTCGGCGGTTGAACCGCGAGGCAAGCGTCTGGTTGTAGGACGATATGGCGATCTTCAGATCGGGGTTCAGTCCCAGCATGTAGGCCGGCATAAGGACCGACGAGCCGAGCGATTTGCCATGCTGGGGCGGGACGGACACCATGAGTTTGCGTATCTCGCCCCGGGCGAAACGTTCGAGTATGCGGTAGTACGCCTCGTGGAACGGCGTCTTGCGGAAAGAGGGGTATACCTGCGCCGCGAAGTCGCAGAAGCCGGGGTCTGCGGGCGCAGTGTGTCCGGTGGCGCAGCCAACCCCTGCGATTGTGCCGGACAGGGGCGTTGTGGGCATAGCGGCACAGCCGGTTTTGTTGCCGGGCTTCTTGCGGCGTTTTATATCTGCCTTTTCTTGCGGCACAGGTAGTTCATTTCCGATTGCCGAGGAACTTTTATTTTTTGTCATAGGTAATTGTCATTAATTGGTTCGTGTGGCAGAAGCGACCGCCCGCCGCTCAGCACGCTCCCAGCAGGTATGGCCGGAATTCGCTCCAACTGAAATCATCCCGTACGGGGCCTTCGGCATCGCATGCCGAAAACTCCCACCATACGGGGACGATGTCGGTTATCCCTGTTGCCGCTCCTGTTTTGTCGGCGGGGTCGAGCAACGGTGCGCGGTAGATTATTAACGCAGTTTTCAGCACGCCGCCACTATCTCCACAGCCGCACTCCACCGTCCCGTTGAAATAATGGCGGTCGCCTATGCGCGACACTAAAAGCCGGGCAAGGTCTTTGTAATACAGTTCATCCATGGCGTCGATCGGTTTGGTTTCGGACGTAAAAGTAACCGCCTGTCGCCCCCGGATTTTATATATGTTTTGAACGGCGTTCTTTTTTTGCGGCATGGATGCCTGACGAAGATAAATTTCTTAACTTTGTGTCAGTGCGGGTCAAAGAATTGAATACGGTAATATGGAAAGCAGGCTGAGGCAGTTGCGCAAGGCGTTGAACCTTACTCAGGAGGTCATGGCGCAGAGGATCGGGATCGGGAAGAGCGCCCTTTCGATGATCGAAACGGGCAAGGCGCCCTTGTCGGAGAGGAATAAGAATATCCTGGTGCAGGGATTGAACGTCAATCCCGACTGGATGGCGACAGGCCGCGGCGAGATGTTCAACGCTCCGCCGGACGTTCGGTCGTTCCTCGACCGCGACAACAACAAAATGCCGCTTCAGTCCGTTCCGTTGTATAGCCTCGAAGGGACCGATGGTTTTGCCGCCCTCCTGCGCGACAGTTCCGGGTATGCGCCTGTCGACCATATACATGTGCCGAACATGCCGCGGTGCGACGGGGCTGTGTACTTGGCCGGGGATGCCATGTCGCCTGTGGTCGGCAGCGGCGACATCGTGATGTACAAGCGCATGGAGAGCATAGCCGATATATTCTGGGGCGAGATGTACCTGCTTGCGGTCGATGTCGCGGGAGACGAATACCTTACCGTCAGGATCGTGCGCAAGTCAGACAGGGCCGGTTACGTGAGGCTTTCGGGATACGGCTCCCCGCACGACGACAAAGAGTTGGAAATTTCGAAAATACGCGGACTGGCTTTCATAAAGGCGACGATCCGGATGAATTCGGCAGTTTAAAATCTAATACACCGATAAATATGAATTTTAAAAGAATATTTTGCGCAATGTCCCTGGCGGCGGTTTGCGCTGTTTCGCTTCAGTCGTGCGTCAAAGACGGGAAAACCAAAGAGGCCGAGGAATATGTGAAAGTTGGCGATCAGGTGCCGTCGTTTTCGGTGAAGGTTCCCGGCGGAAGTACCGAGAGTTTTGCCAAATCCGATTTTCTGGGCAAGAGTTCGCTGATCGTGCTTTTTACCGCGGAATGCCCCCATTGCAGGGTATTGATGCCAATAGTCGATGCGGCATGGCAGGAAGTAAAGGACGATGGCGGATACCGAATAATCCCTATAGCCCGCGAAAGCCTCCAGGGCGCTGTCGATGCGGCATGGAGCGAAAACGATATGACAATGCCCTACTACCTCGATTCCGACAGGTCGGCATATCGCAAGTTCGCCAGCATCTATGTGCCGCGGATCTACCGTGTGGATGCCGCCGGGGTCATCAGGTGGATGCAGACCGGGGAAGAGGGCATTACCAAAGAAGTGTTGTTGAACCGTCTCGGTTACATCGACGGGCTTTAGCCTTGGTGTTCCCGGTTTTCGCAGAAAGCCGTCGGCCGGTGTCGCGGGCTGGCCGCTAAGGCGACACCGGCAGGGCGTAATGGTCGTTTCACGCTATAACGTTTTTGGGATTATCCCTTTTAGTCGTGTATTTATGTTTCGGCATGCGAAGCAAGCCGTCAGTCCGCAGCCTCCCGGCGCGGAGTGATGAATATCATTCATCCCCCCGCTGGCTGCAGGCCGTAAACACAGAACACGACTAAAAGGGATAATTCCGATTTATAATGCCTGCCGTACAAATATTTTTGTTCCCGAATCAAAAAAACGATTCATTTTCCTCCTCCGGGAGTTGACCTTCGGTCTTCTTCCTTGTCGCTCGGAAAAGCTAAAGCAACCTTCGCTTTTCGCTCACTCCTGCGTCAACTGCGGGGCATAGCCTGCAAGCAGTCTCTGCTCCCGCTGCGAGCGTCGGTTCAGGCGCCCCGAGGGGTGCCTGACGGCCTTCAAAAGAGGCCGAACAAGTTTTAAATGGATAATTCAGTAACGTTTTGGGTGCGGTAAACGCCACTGCTCTCACCGCATGCCGGGGAGCACTATTTTAAACCGCTTGTCCGCAAAAATACCCCAGCCTTTAAACAGGTCGTTGTTAATCTTACGGTGTCGCAAAGCGACACCCGCAGCCTGCCGCCGCCCCATGCGGCGGGCTGCGTCACTCGCAGAAGGCTCGTTCGCGCCCACCGCCGGCGGCAGACTGCACCGCAGAGGTAGTATTACGGATAAGTATATTATTTGCACCCGTTGTGCATTTAGAAAACGAGGCATTAAAGTCTCATTTGCCTGAGAATCAGCTTTGCAAAGCAAAGCTGTCGGCCCGCAATCGACGCTGCGAGCGAGAGCAGAGGCCACAAGTGGACTATGCCGAGCCGCGAGGATAAAAACAAACGAAGTGCTGTTGGCTTTCCACCCGGCTCGGAGGGCTGGTCGCTTCGGCGACACCGATAGGGCGTGAACGTCGATGCACACCTGAAACGCTGTGATGCGAAACTATGCCGTCGGCGGCGACATACTGCGACATAGAAATATTCTTGCCGATAAATTGCTATTTTACCGGTATTATCCAGTGCATCCCCACAAGGGCGGTGTTCACGCCTGTGCTTTCCATGTCGCTGAACGCGCCTTCGAATTCCGTGTTTTTATACGAGTACATCGCGTGGAAACCCATGTCCTTCAGGAGGCCTTCGGCGAACGGGTAGTATTCCAGCAGCGCCTGTATGCCGAGGTTGTCGTAAGCGTCGGAGTTCAACTCCATATCTTTCCTGCGGTCCCATATCCCCTTGACAGAAGGGCGCCATTTGCCGAATGCGAATTTAAAGTTTGCCGATCCCGACATGTCACGGACGTGGTGTTTTCCGGTGCGGATGGCTACGGTCGAGCTGTAGTCCATCATGCGGTCGCCGTGGTAGAAGTCAAACTCGGTAGTGAGGACGCCGGTGTTGACCTGCAGCCCTGCGGTAGTCCATTGATAGATCTCCGAACTGTTGTGCTGGAATGCGGCGTAACCTATGCGCGTCCCGATCACTCCGTCGAACAGGCTGCCTTCCCACATCGCCGCCGCGGCCAGCCCCTGCGTCGTGTAGTCGTCGGCTGTCATCTGCTCCCCGGCGTTCATGAACTGGAAGTTGAGGGTCTGCCCGAGAAACTTGTACGCCGCGTTTACGCCTATGCGGGTGTTCGTAAAATCGTTGTTTACCAGCGAGCTGAGGTATACGTCGGCGCCGTTGTAGGCGAATTCGTATGTCCCTAACTGCACGAATTGCTTCCCGGCCGTCAGGGTCCAGCGGTGTCCGAGGTCTACCGCCACCCATATATGGTCGGTTGCCGAGCCGGAGCCGTCGGCATTGGTCGTAGTCGGCTTGTTGATGCGCTGCCTCCATCGGTAGCGCAGTCCGGAGACTATCTCCCCGGTCACGATAAGGCGCATGTTCTGGAGGTTGAAATCAGAATACTCCGGATTGCTCCCTTCGATGTATTGCAGGTCTATGCGGGTGTCGAGGTCTACTTTGAGCCTCGGGTCGCGTTTGCCCAGGATGGATTCGGTTTCGGATAGCGTTTGTGTGATCGTTTGTGCCGTGGCAGTTTTTGCGTCGGGTTGAGTGGCCGTTTGTGCGTTGGCTGCCGCGCCGATCAACAGGGCTGCCGCTATTGTCATGTTTTTTTTCATCTTGTCAACTCATCATAAGTACTATTACCACACCCCATATTATCAACAGCGTGTTCCCGACAGCGTATGTGGTGGTATATGAAAGTGCCGGGACTTTGCTGTGTATGGCCTCTTCGATGGCGCCTAACGCGGCCGTCGTGGTGCGTGATCCCGAGCATGCCCCGAGCGTTATGGCCGGGTGGAACCTGAAGAGGTATTTGCCTGCCATCAGTCCGACGAACATGGGAACGATGCTGACCGCCACGCCTGCGATGAAGAGGCTGATGCCGTCGGCTTTTAGGCCCGCTATGAAATCCGGCCCTGCCGTGATGCCCACGATGGCGATGAAAGCGTTAAGCCCGAGGTTGTTCATAAGCCATATCGATGCTTCGGGGACTGCGCCGAACGTTGGGCGTACGGATCGCAGCCATCCGAAAATTATGCCCAGGATAAGCACGCCGCCGCTCGCGCTGAGGCTCAGCGGAATGTTCCCGGCATGCACCGTGAGCGAACCTATTATGCCGCCTATGAATATGCCCAGGCACACGTACAGGAGGTCTGTGACCGTGGTGGGACGCTCCGGATAACCCAGCCATTCCGCGAAGCGGTCGACGTCGGTCTTGCGGCCTTCGATCTCGACCACGTCGCCCCTGGTCAGTTTGAGTTTGGGCAGCAGCGGGAGTTCGGCGTTTCCGCGGTGTATCTTTCTGATCACGACCCCGTGACGTTCTTTCATCGTCCTGAGGGCCTTGAGCGTTTTGCCTGCCGCATGCTTGTTGCTTACGATAACGCGCAGCTTTTCGACGCGGAAACCGAGCAATTCGGTGTCCGCCACTTCCGGCCCGATGATGTTTTCGTCGGCAAGGATCGTGTCGAGCGGGCCGTTGAGGACGATCACGTCGCTTTTGCCTATCTTTTGGTCTGCCGCCGGGTCGGGGATTATTTCGCCTTTGGCGGTGCGGAGCCGCTCGATATAGACCGGCCAGCCTTTTTCGGCCAATCGGCGTTCGGTTTCATCTATGCTTTTCGGGTTGTCGAAGAATCCGCATTCGGCCCTGAAAGCCCGGAATGTTGTCCCGTCGTAGGCGTATTCGAGCGACGGGTCGTTGTCTTCGCCCATGCCGCCGTGTTCGGCCTCGTATTGCTTGCTGAGTTGTTCGAGGTTGCCGCCGAGAATCTTAGGCCCTACCGATGACAGGAACCACGCCGTTCCTGCCGTCCCGAAAATATATGTTACGGCGTACGCTACGGGCATTTCGTTTATCATCGTCGATTTGGCAGCCGCGTCGATTGGCAGTTGGTTTATGGTGTCGGTGGCGACCCCCAGCACGGCCGATATGGTGCAGGCCCCGGAAAGCAACCCTGCCGTGTTGCCGATATCGAACCCGGCGATCTTCCCTGCCGCCCAGGCGGTCAGAAGGCACGCCACGCAGACTACGCACGCAAACAGTATCTGGGGTATGCCCTCTTTTTTGAGACTGTGTATGAACTGCGGCCCAACGCTGTAGCCTACGGCGAACAGGAAGAGCAGGAAAAATGTCGATTTTACCGTGGGCGAAATCGCTATGTCGAGTTGTCCGACAACCACCCCTACAAGGAGTACGCTTGTCACGGTCCCCAATCCGAAGCCTTTGATCTTTACCTGCCCGAGCGCGAAGCCCAGCGCGAGGGTAAGGAACAGTGCCAGTTCCGGGGAATTCTGCAGTGTTTTAACGATCCAATCCATACGTGTATAGTTCTTGTGTGATGCGGTCTCTATCACAAAAAGCACACCAAGAACTGTGGCAAAGATAAAAAAACCGCCTCGTATACAAGGCGGTTTTTACAAAATACGAAGCATAAGATATCGACTTGCTTTATAATGAGTCTATCAATTCGCGCTGCCTGCGGAAGAACAGTACCCTCTGCATTTCGCCGCATTCCGAGATCAGCACCGAAACACGCCGCAGCGAGAGTATCCATTTCTTCAGGCAGTCGAATACTTTCTCATCCGGCGACGAGGCCATGTTGAGCGAAAATACGCCGAGCAGGCTCAGTTTCCTCGCATTGCTCTGGACGTATGTGTAGGACGATTCGAAATTAGTGTTGGATATATAGATATGCCTCCTGTTGCCCAGGGCGTTTTTTCCGTTGACCGCCATCTCCTCGATATTGTTTATGAGGTCGTAGAGTTCTTCTTTCAGTTTTTTCACATCTTCGTCGCTGATCAGTCTGACGCGCATGAAATATTTTATGTCGTTGACCATGGATTCGAAGATCATCTTGTCCCATATATACGTAACGGTCTTTATCATGTCTATCCCGTGTACGAATTGTTTCTCGATCTCCTGGAATTTTTCGGTTATCACCACTTCGTGGAACGGGATCGCCGTCTCGTTAAAGCAGTGCTGGTACTGCCATTTGAACCTGCGGAACTTGTCGAGAGCAGGATGCGGGATGAGCAGGTGTTGCTGGATGGTGTTCGAAGAGGACCCTAATTCCGAATATGGATCGTGCTCTATCGATTTGAGAGCGTTTATGCAGGCTTCGAATTGTTTGTAATCTGATTCCCGGGGGTTGAGGAACCGGATATCCTGGAGCCTGAACAATGCCCCGTCCGAGACGCTTGCCCCGACTATATCGTTCAGCGAGACGTCTAATTTTTCGGATATCTGGGCTACCTCTGCGAAGGAAAATGGAACCTCTCCCCGCAACCTTCTGTACACCGCTTCTTTTCCCAGGGACAGGATGTCGGACAGTGTCGCTGCCATATTGGCGTTATGAGGTAATTTGCGCTTTATTTCCGCTATCAGTTTATCATGCAGGACTTCGCTTTTCATTTTTGAATGTCTTAATATGATGAGAACCTGAGAAGGGGTGAAACATATCGCCATGTTTCGTTTTCAAATCAAATATAAAACAAAAAATGGTCAAAACAAGACATTTTGCGAATAATTAACACTAAAATCAAATCGTGTATAATTAATTATGCTGAAATATGCTGAATTTTTCAACCAACCGGCGGATTTTTTCAAAAATATTCTTTTTATATAGCGACGTTTTTTCGGATGGCGAAACGGGTTGCAGGCCCGCTTTCCTTCTGCCTTATGCAGTATGAAACGGCATATGGCCCTGAACGGATAATTCCGTTCAGGGCCATATTTATTGTGTTTTTGCTATGTTCCGGGA
This sequence comes from Tidjanibacter sp., assembly GCA_031552235.1. Taxonomy (GTDB): domain Bacteria; phylum Bacteroidota; class Bacteroidia; order Bacteroidales; family Rikenellaceae; genus WRDF01. Next base: position 12,748 of record JAVBMR010000022.1, read on the forward strand.
TCGGGAAGGGATTTTATCGTTTGCGGTTAATTGTCAAAATCCAGCGATTTGATTGCGGCTACTTTCAGTTTCTATTTTTTCGAGTCTGTCCTTTCTGTTGTTTTTTCATCGCCGCCCTCCTCCCCTTTGAGGCAGCGATGCGAGTCGCAAAGCGATTCGGGAGGAGGAAGGATTTATTCCTCTCATCAAACCCATCGCATGGCGGTTTATTCTTCCGCGTTCGAAAAGATATCCAGTTCCCCGATCTCCACCAGTCGGAATACCCTCGCCAGTTCGGCTATTACTGGGGATACGACTTCGGTCACGTCGGCAAATGTTTTGTCCGCTTTGCCCCCGCCTTTTATCCTGTAAAGCATGGCGGCATACAGGGCGCGAAAAGCCAGTTCCGTATCGGTCGTTTTCAGGGCGTCGACGCTTTTGCTGCCGCCCAGCACTTCGCGCAGGGCCGGCAATTCCGCCGACATGGCCGCGTAAAGTTGGCGGTAACGCTCCCCGGCCGCCGACTCCATAAGCTGCAGGTGGAGGCTGTTCAGGTCGGTTATCAGATGGAGCGTATGGGCGAGATGTCCGGTGGTTTCCTTGCCCTCCTCCCTCAGCAGGTTCGCCAGCTCCATATACCACATCAGCAGTTCCTGCTGTCGGTCAGGCTCAAGTCCGCGGGGCTGCACCAGTTGGCTGTATATGGCCTCGGGGCTGAACTGGAGCGCCCGCAGCAGGTCTTCCAATTGCCACAGGTAGAGTATGTATTCCGCTATATTCTCATGGCGTTTCGCCCGTGCTATGTCCATTGTCGTAGGTTTGGTTAAATGTTTCCGTCGCAATTTTTGTACACATATCCCGCAACTGCGGGGCGGCGTGAAATGGCCGGGCCGCGGGATATTGCGATTGCCGAAAGCGGCAGCTGTTCACGGCCATACTGTGAAAGATAACTGCTCAGTCCTCCCAGTCCAGATAGGAGACGTCTTCCATGAGGTTGTCTATCTCCCTGCGTTCTTTTTTCGTGGGCCTGCCGGTTCCGCGGTCGCGCTGTATGAATATGGTTTCGCGCGGAACGTTCAGTTTGTCGAGTTCTTCCTGCGGCGTGATGTTCTCGGCGTACAGCGGTACATTTTTGGCCGGTTGGCGATTGCTTATGGGTTCGATTACGCGGAACGACCATGTCACCGGCTGCTTCCTGACCGTGACTACATCGCCTGCCTTGACATCGCGCGAGGGCTTGGTGTATGCGCCGTTTATTGACACGCGGTTGTTGCGGCATGCATCCGCCGCATCCTCTCGGGTCTTGAAAACCCGCATCGCCCACAGCCATTTGTCTATCCTTACGCTTTGTTCCATAGTTCATATATTTCACACCGCGAGTTTCAGGTATGTGCTGACTTTCCTGCTCTCTCGGTGTCGCCGCAATGGCTTAGAACGGCAGGTCGTCTATCTCGTCTGCCGATGTCGCGGAGATGGGGCCCGATGCGCTTCCCGACGCCGGGGGCGTATACGGGGCGGCCGGGGCCTGCTGCGCGTATGTCGAGCCGTCCATCGGCGCGCCTGTCGCGCCTTCGGGGCGGCGGCCTAACAATTTGAGTTCGTTGGCCACGATGTCGATACCGTAGCGCTTAACGTTGTTGGCGTCTGTCCATTCGCGTGAACGGATGCTGCCCTCTACATATATTTGGCTTCCTTTGCGGATGAACCTGTCGGCAACGTCGGCGAGATTGCGCCAAAGCGTTATGCTGTGCCATTCGGTGTGGTCTTTGGCTTCCTGGGTCTGGCGGTTGTATATTCGTTCGGTGGTGGCGAGCCTTACGCGTGCCACTTTCGCGCCGCCTTCGAGCGTGCGGATCTCGGGGTCGGCCCCCACGTTTCCTACGAGGATTACTTTGTTGATCATATCTGCCTGTTATTTAGTTTGTTTTCGTTTCCTTCTGTTGTTGTCGAATTTCCGGGCTCCGATACATACGATTATCATTCCTGCCACTATCCAGGCGGGCATGCCCCACATATACCACCGCTCGTTTCGGGTGAGAAAGGCCGTGATATAAACCGCCGGCACCATCGACCACGATACTATGAGCATGCCTCTGTAAATATAGCTGACCATGCCCTGCAGGTCGACGTTCTTTTTCTTCTCGTCCGACATCGTGTTGTATCCCGCCAACGTGTCGGGGTAACGCTTCACAAAAGCCGCTATGCCTGTCATCAGCAGGGCCTCTCCCCAGATGGCTATGTGTATCGCCGGATGCACTTCCGGTTACAGTTTTTCTATCATGCCAGTTACGAGCCTCGTCATGCGTTCGGCGGCCTTGGCGCCTTCGCGCTGCACTTCTTCATGTGTTGATTTTTCGCCCGACAGCCCCGCGTTGGTGATGACCGAAATCCCGAATACCGGGATGCCCATGTGCCGCGCGGCGATTACCTCGGGGGTGGTCGACATACCTGCCGCGTCGCCGCCTATGGCGCGGAAGTAGCGGTACTCTGCCTGCGTTTCGAATGTGGGGCCTGTGCCGCCCACGTATACGCCGTGCCGCAACGCAATGCCCTCTGCTGCCGCGACCTCTTCCGCCAGCGCGCGCATTCCGCTGTCGTAAGCTTCGCTCATGTCGGGAAAACGCACGCCTAATTCGGCGATGTTCGGCCCGACCAACGGATTGGGTATCAGATTTATGTGGTCGGTTATGACCATCAGGTCGCCGACCTTGAGATCGGGGTTTATGCCTCCGGCCGCGTTCGATACGAACAGTTTTTCTATGCCGAGAAATTTCATTACTCTCACCGGAAACACCACCTGCTGGGGCGTGTAGCCCTCGTAATAGTGGAAGCGCCCCTGCATGGCCACGACCCTTTTGCCGCCCAGCGTCCCGAAGATAAGGCGCCCGGCATGCCCTTCGACCGTGGAAACCGGGAACCCCGGGATGTCCTTGTAATCTATCGAAGCCCTTATGTCGATGCTGTCGGCCAGCCTGCCCAGCCCCGAACCGAGGATAATCCCCACCTCGGGTATGAACCCGGTCTGGTTAAGGATTAAGGAGGCTGTATTTTGGATTTGCTTTAACATCTTGTTCCAGTTTTTCAAAAAATTCCACGACCGTGCCGTCATAGAAGCGGATATCCAGCGGTTGGTAGAACAGTTTCTTTCGCAGTTCCACCGGTATTTTCTTGCTTCCCGAGAGTTTCACCGCGTCCTTTTCGGTGGCCATGATGACCGTGGATGCAGGCAGTTCGCCGAGCGTGTTTTCCATTTGCGTCAGGTCGCGCCTGCGGTATGGGTGGTGGTCTGGGAATACTATCTCGCCGCGTACTTTATAGCGTTCTTCGAGGCTCTCGCGGAACGCCTGCGGATTGCCTATCCCCGACATTGCGACCACGCTCGCGCCGTCCGACGGGATGTAATCCAGCCCTTCCATGAACATCGGCACAGCCCCTCCGCATTCCGTATTGGTGAAAAAAAGCGACTGGTAGGGGTATAGCTTGAGCCATTTGCGGACTATTCGCCGGTCGAGCGGGGTCATGTTCGCCGGGCATTTGGTCATGATTATGTACCTGGCCCTGGCGAGTTGGTCTACGGTGTCCCGCAGGTTTCCCCAGGGGAGCAGGTGGTCGTTGTATATGGGGCGGGTGTAGTCTATGAGTATCACGTTGACCCACGGCTCCACATACCTGTGCTGGAACCCGTCGTCGAGGATTATGAGGTTTACCTCCGGGTGGCGCCTGCGTATCTCGTCGATGCCGTCCCTGCGCTTTTCGCATACGGCCACTATGACATCCGGGTGGCGTTGTTTTATGAGTTTCGGTTCGTCGCCCACGTCGAGGAACGAGGTCCCGGGGTCGGCTTCGAGGTAGCCTTTCGTGCGCCTTTTGTATCCCCGCGACAGTACGGCGACGTTGTGCGTTTTCTTGAAATGGCGGGCCAGCAGGTCTGTCACGGGGGTTTTGCCCGTTCCTCCCACCGTGAGGTTGCCCACGCAGATGATGGGGATGTCGTATTCCTGCGAGCGCATGACTTTCCAATCAAACAGTTTGTGTCTGATCGCGACTCCCATCCCGTACAGGACGCTAAAAGGTGCCAGCCATGCTTTGCTCATCGGTAGTAATTGGCGTATCGTTCAAAGATACATTAAAATAGCCGGAAAACAAAAAACATACAAAATTCCCGTATTTCTGGAATCCGGGCTACGCCTCTGGTGCCTTCCGGCACACGGGTCATTTCCATGGCACGAAATTATCTTGTCGCTACATAATTCTGTCCGTGTGATGGAAAGCACCTGTGCATGGAAATGACCGGCTTGCACTATATTTGGCACATAAATTATTAGCTTTGTGTGGGATTAAACGGAAAAATACCGGATTATTCCTTTGGGTGTGTGGTTTTTTCATCGCCGCCCTCCGCCCCTTCAGGGCGGCGATGCTGGTTGCTTTGCAACCCGAAAAGATGAGATAAGCCCCAAGGGGGCAATTTAAGAAAGATATGGCCGCAGGGAATATAACATATCTCAAGGAGCAGGTGGCGCTTTTGCCGCTCTCGCCCGGAGTTTACCAGTTCGTGAACTCCGAGGGGACTGTGATATACGTGGGCAAAGCCAAGAGCCTGCGCAAGCGCGTGTCGTCGTATTTCATCGAGAACCATCCCATTGCCAAGGTGCGCGTGATGGTGCGCAACATCGCCGAGATACGCCATATCGTGGTCTACAACGAGGGCGATGCCCTGCTGTTGGAGAACAACCTGATAAAAACGCTCCAGCCGCGATATAACTCAATGCTCAAGGACGACAAGACCTATCCTTGGATAGCCATCCTGAACGAGCCTTTCCCGCGCGTGGTTTCGACCCGGCGGCTGGTACGCGACGGATCGCGCTATTTCGGGCCTTACGCTTCGGTAACGGTGCAGAAAAACATGCTTGAGTTGATACGGGGACTGTTTCCGGTCAGGACGTGTTCGCTGAACCTTGCGCCAGCGGCCATAGCCCGGGGGAAGTACTCCGTATGCCTCGAATACCATATCGGCAACTGCAAGGGGCCTTGCGTCGGGCTTCAGCCGCAGGAGGACTACGACGCTATGATAGACCGCATTGCCGCTATCCTTCGGGGCGATCTGCGCTCGACCCGGCAATGGCTCGAAAAGGCCATGCGCGAGGCCGCGGCGGGTATGCGCTTCGAGCAGGCCGAGCGCTATAAGCAGCGCCTGCACCTGCTCGAAAATTACGCCAGCAAATCGGTCATCGTGAGCAATACGGTAAAGGACGTCGACGTGTTCTCGATCATGAAGGATATAGACGCGGTGTACTGCAATTTTGTTAGGGTGGTAAACGGACATATCGTCAATTCTTTCACGGCGCAGTTCTCGCTGGGGGTGGACGAGGATGACAAAACCGTTCTTACGCGGGTTATACAGCAGATGGCGGAGCTTGTGCAGGGGCCGCTCGCACGCGAGATACTCGTGCCGTTCCTGCCGGAGGAGGCGCTGTTCCCCGATACGCGTTTCCTCGTGCCGGTCCGGGGCGACAAGGCCAAGTTGTTAGAATTTTCTGAGCGGAGCGCCAAAATGTACCGCCTCGAACGGATGAAGAACCTCGAAATAAAAGATCCCTCGCGCCACACCGACCGCATCATGGAGGCTATGCGGCGCGAACTTCATATGTCGGTCGAACCGCGCCATATCGAGTGTTTCGACAACTCCAACTTGCAGGGGACGAACCCTGTGGCTTCGTGCGTGGTGTTCCGCGACGGGAAACCCTCGCGCAAGGAGTACCGCCACTTCAATATAAAGACCGTGGTGGGCGCGGACGACTTCGCCTCGATGCGCGAGATCATAGGCCGCCGCTATCGCCGCGTGCTGGACGAGGGCGGCGCGCTGCCCGACCTTATAGTCGTTGACGGCGGCAAGGGGCAGCTGAGTTCGGCATACGGCGTCCTGCGCGAATTGGGGATAGCCGATAAGGTGGCCATCGTGGGGCTTGCCAAGCGCATCGAGGAGGTGTTCTTCCCCGGCGATCCCGAGCCTTATTATCTCGACCGCACGGGCGAACCGCTGAAGGTCATCACACATCTGCGCGACGAAGCCCACCGGTTCGGGATCACGTTCCACCGCCAGAAACGCTCCAAGGCGTTCATCAAGAGCGAGCTGGAGTCTATCCCGGGGCTGGGCGACGTTTCGGTCGCCAAACTGCTGAAACAGTTCAAAACAGTGGCCGCCATAAAAAAGGCGACCCGAGAACAGCTCGCCGAAGTGGTCGGCGACTCACGCGCCAGGGCTGTCCTCGATTTCTATGCCGGTGGCGAGGCTGTTGAGGCATAGGGGGAGCACGATCGCGATGCGCACATAGCGTCTGAATGGCCCCATGCCGTGACGTTTCGGCGCGAATCTATATTTCTTTTTCTCCAAATGCCGACGAAGGCGAGCGATAGATCGTTCGAAGACCGGGCATATGATTTCGATTCCGCAAGCGGAATCGGCAGCCCGCAGCCGCGCCATGCGGAGGGCCGCTTCACTCGACCGAGGCTCGTTCGCGCCCACCGCCGGCTGCGGGTCGACAGTCCGACACTCGCCCAAATCACACTATGGAGTGTGAATTGTTGATAAATTAGGCATAAGTTGTTCGTCAGGCCTGGCCGAGAACCTGTTTTTATGCCTACTTTTGGAGGCAAATAACGGCAGGGCAATGGAAAAAAGACAGGAGATAGATATCGAGCTCGATGAAACGGTTGCGCATGGCAATTATGCCAACCTCGCTATAATTTCACATTCCACTTCAGAATTCGTCATAGACTTCGCGGCCTTGATGCCCGGCCTCCCGAAGGCCAAGGTGCGCAACAGGATTATCCTCGCGCCGGAGCATGCAAAACGCCTGTTGATGTCGTTGCAGGACAACATCACACGTTATGAGAGCAACGTGGGGCGCATAGACATCCCCATGCAGGCGTTGCCGGACGACTCGCTGACTCCCACTCCCGGGTTCAACATGGGCGAGGCGTAGCGACCCCAAAACAATCGGAATCATACCTTTGGGGCTTGTCGCGTCTTTTTTCGGCACGCACCCAGAGATGATTTTGAAAACGATTAGCCTCACGACTTGGCAATGAACGAAAAACGAGACGACCGGGTGAAGGTCATCTCGTTTTTTATGTTGCCTGTTTCATTCTCCGTTAGCCGCGTGCCCAAAAAACTATGACCGGCCTGATGGGATTTCCCGGACTATTTCGACTTCTTGCTGTTGTGGAGGTTCATGGTGCGCTCCAGCCCGATGGCGGCGAACGACTTGATCGCCTCGCCTGCCGCGGCCAGCGTCGCCGGCATTGCGGTTTTTTCCGCATCCGACCATTCGCTCAGGACGTAATCCACCTGCGCTCCTTTCGCAAAATCGTTGCTTATGCCCATCCTCATGCGGGCGTATTCAGTCGTGCCTAAACAGGCGTTTATGCTTTTCAGCCCGTTGTGGCCGCCGTCGCTGCCTTTCGCCCTGATGCGGATGGTTCCGAACGGAAGCGCGAGGTCGTCGGTCACGACCATCACGTTCTCAATCGGTATTTTTTCCTGGTTGATCCAGTAGGCCGCGGCCTTGCCGCTCAGGTTCATGTATGTCGAGGGCTTCAGCAGTATGAGCGTGCGCCCCTTGTATTTCATCCTGGCCACGTCGCCGTAACGCGATGCCATAAAAACAGCATCGGACGCCGCGAGGGCGTCCAATACTTTGAATCCTATGTTGTGGCGGGTTTCGGCATATTCAGCGCCTATGTTGCCCAGCCCCACGATCAGGTATTTCACTTCGTCGTCATGTTTTACAGGTTCCGGACGGCTAAAAAACCGTTTGAAAAAGCTTTTCATGGTGTGTTGGCTTTGTTGTCCCCGTTACGCGTTGTCCCGCTTCACGTCGTGCCGCCCCGTTCCCCCTGCGTGCGACTGCTATTTTCCGGCTGTGGCCGCCGCACCGCGTGCCGCACGGGTCATCTTCACAGCCGCGATAGCCGTAGTGGCCGGCGTGAGCAGGGCAAGGCCTTTGAAATCGAGGTCGCCCACGAAGATCGACTTGCCGAGTTCGAGGTTTGTGATGTCGATAGTCAGTTCGTCAGGCAGGTTTTCGAGAACGCCTTTCACATGAACTTTGCGTTTCATCAGGGAGAGCTTACCACCTTGCTTAACGCCGACCGAGCTGCCTGTGAGGCGCACGGGTATGTCGATAGCTACTTCCTGTCCCTTGACCGCGCGGTAGAAATCTATGTGCAGGATCTGCTCCTTTACCGGGTGGAACTGCACTTCGCGCATAACGCACATCTCTTTTTTGCCTTCGATGTCGAGGTTTACGATGTAAGAGTTGGGCGAGTAGATGAGCGGTTTCACGTCTTTCACGTCGATAGAGCAGTGGATCGTGTCGCCGTTGCCGTAGATAGCGGCGGGGATCATGTCTTCGCGCTGGATCTTTTTAGACTCTTTTTTGCCGAAAACTTCACGTTTTTTGGCTTTGATTTCGATGCTTTTCATTGTTTTGATTTTTTTAATATTTCACTCGGGCGCCTCTCAGCCTTGCACAACAGCATGGCCCCACAGCACTTGCGGGTGCAAAAATAATAATAAAACATTAAAAACCAAACATGTCGGGGATATGTTTTGTGCCTGGCGGGGGAGATATGGTTTTTCGGACGGGACTTGTAGCTGCCGCGGAAGCTATGGGTGCTGTCATATATTTTTCACAAAAAAACGTGAAAATTTATTGTTTTCTGAAAATTTATTTATCTTTGCAACCTCAAAGCCCAGATGGTGGAATTGGTAGACACGCTACTTTGAGGGGGTAGTGCCGGTTACGGCGTGTGAGTTCGAGTCTCGTTCTGGGCACCATGAAGATCCGCAATCAGTTGTTAATCAACGGTTGCGGATTTTTCTTTTACGGTTTTGCACCACACTTGCACCACTCGTTAGCTATTTATTATTTTTCTGATCAATTTAACTTCACGAGGGGATTACGCCTTGTGTCATTCAATATATTATGATATGTCCAGCCGTCAATTGAACCGTAATGCTTATCTCCCGAATATTCGTTCACACCATGCCCCGTATATTCATGTACGCCTAAATAATTCTGAATCGTTTCTACATTATAAAGTTCAAGATGATAAGATCCCTCAAAGGCAGTTATTTTATATTTGTCTTCGTCCGTTGTGACTTCTTCATATCTAATATAAGGACTTGGATCATTATATCCGAAAGGCTTGCCATTTTGTCTGTAATTTGTATTAATCGAAATCTTTCCATTATGAAGTTTTTCCACATCGACCTCTTTCATCTGAGAAAGAACATGGGTATATATCCTTGATTCGGCTTCATGAGAAAGAGGGACATTTTTTATAAACTCAGCACCCGCTTTAATAATATCATCGTGCTTATAAATGTTTTTCTTAACAATTTTGTCATATACATCTAATGTCGCTATATAAATATTGCCAGTAAATCCAAGCGCATCGTCACCGAGATAGCTTCCTCCTTTAGTATAATACGGACTTCTTCCGTCCGGATCTACATATGACAAAGGATTATTCACAGCAAAGTTATACGGAGAAAATCCATAGAATGAATTAGCCTTTGGATCGAGACTATGCCACCTTCCCAGCTTAGGGTCATACATCCGGGCACCGTAATCGAGATAGTCTATCCCGAACAGGCTCTGGTCTTCTTTGCCGTTGTATTTTTACTGGATTTTGTATGTCCAGTTATTACCTATTTTTTCAATCCAAAGCAGAGATTCTCCGCTGCTAGTATATGACACCCTGAGAGTATCGATCCTTACCTCCATTATCTCGTTTACAGTATAAGCCCCTTCTTCAGGCTCAAACTCCATGGGAATATACCTCGCCCTGCATTTTTTGAGTTTTTCTATGGCTTTCTGCGCACCCAAACTGTCTCTGGTCGTGACAAATTCGTTTTTCGCCAGAATTTTAGAATAAAATGTCTTGAGTGCAACGCTGTCAATCTCATAGGGGATATCCGCCTCATTGTACTCTTCCTTCTCTTCCAAGCCCTCTAATATATGCTCAATGTCTATGTTCGCATATAATTCTTTGCTCTCCTCTTCAATTGAAATAAAGCTTAAAATAAACATTCGAAAATCAAAACTTTTGCCGGGCTCTATTTTCCAAAGATCATAACGGGAATACATCCTGATCGTATCCAGATCGGTTATAAATTCGAAATAACCATATTTTCTATTTTCTTGGTCATATTGATGGTCATACGCTCCGAACATCAAGGGCTTATCCCCATTATTCTTGACCGTAACAGTCCAGAATATATCATATGGCACTATTATTTCTTTCTTGTCTCCTTTAAGACCGCAGTCGAAACCGATGTAATTCAAAATCAGTTCGACAGGAACCACCTTGTCCTGCGTTTTACCGCAAGACAAGGCAATAAATGCTGAAAGTAAGACTATTATGGTTTTTGCCATATATAATTCCTCAATCTATAAAAATTAAACTCATATGCCTCCATCCTTAATATTTGTCAAAACCCATTCACCGGTTTCACATGATAATGTCCATTCGCAGTCAAACCACAATGACCCATACAGGCAGTTCAGAACCTTTTTTTTATAAGATATTGTCACATGATTCAAACTTAGAGTAAGTTTATTGCCTTCTAACATAGGCCCTCCTAAAACCACAATGGTTCTAGGTTTTTTCAGAAATTTATTTGCCTTTGGATTCCCGCACGTAGGATAAAAAAATTTAATCCCTGTTTCATGAAGTTCATTGGGAAATTTATAATTATGAGGAAATCCGTCAAGGGCAATTCCTCTTTCAGATAAACTGAAAGAGGTCTTTTCCTTAGACTTATTCCTTTCATACAATTCATCATGATATTTTTTTTGGGCTTCTACATATCTAATTAGCAATTCATCTAACATCTGATGATACCTTGGCCTTTCCTGTGAAATAACCACAGAAAAAGGCATCAATAATACAAGAATTACAAAAATCAGTTTTTTCATATTCTTATCCATTTATTTCATTTTCGGAGTAACAAAATATAACATTGGAATAATAGCCTGAACACATACCTGATTGTAGATATACACCATTCCATTATCCATTCCAAAAACATAGCTTGTGTTTCCCCCAGCGATTTGAAGGTCCTGAGGACTTGGATGCTGAGTCCACCCTCTGTTCATAGAGTCTCCCATATTATATGAGTTTGGGTTATATTCTTGTTTCTCCGATCCTCCACTGGGATGACTGTGATAAGTTGACTTGTTTGCAGGGAAGTCAATATTGACATATTCATTTACTCCAGAAACTCCAACTTTGCCGGGCGCAACATTGATCGCCTTGCCACCTTCGAGATAGCCTCCATATTCACGATTGTTATCCGCTCCCATTCCTCCTTGACCATTGTCCCTGCTAACTTCATTATACATAGCCTGCCTTGTCTCCTGGCTTCCCACAATTTCCACACTATTATCATAAGCAATGGGATTGGAGCCAAATACGTCACTATTACCATTGTTTTTCATTATGAAATCTATAATTGCTTTCAAATCTTTCTTCGATAAACCCGCACCTGCAACTCCATTGCCAAAATCTTCAATGGTCGTTTTTAGAACACGTATTTGTCCATTTTTAATACCATCAGTTCCAATTACCTTCCCTTGCGAATTCACGAAAACAGCCTTACCATCCGGATCAATATATTTTATCGGATTATTCGCCGTATAGTTATAAGGGCTGAACGAATAATACTTCTCCGCCAGCGGGTCCACGGAATGCCATCTTCCCAGTTTCGAATCATACATCCGGGCGCCGTAATCAAGATAATCTATCCCGAACAGGCTCTGGCCTTCCTTGTCATCAAGTATTTTTACTGAGATTCATATTTTCTAATAACTTCTATCTGGTTCTTTATAAAATAAGCCAACGCTTGAATAGAATCATTAAATTGCTTAGGGATAATCTGTCTTTGCGGAGGGAAATATCCTACGATATAGGTATTCTTATCCTTTTGTTGTATATACCATCCAGCATCACTTCTTTGATTTTCAGACCACTCAATCCATTGATTGCAATATTCAGGATGTTTCTTCAATTGTTCATAAATATTTACTTCAGTAACATCATTATAATACTTAAAATATCCTGATGCCTTCAATAATCCATAAAAAGACTCGCTCTTTCCTGCATAAAACTTTTGTGGGAGCGCAAGAATTTCATCAATTAAAGTTATATCATTCATAACATACAAAATAAAAATTATTTAACCATTTTTAGACCATCAGAAGAAAGTCGATAACCCCTATTAATAAGATAGTCCAATTCTTGTCTAAAAGCACCTGAAACTTTATTAATATCAGTTACTCGATTTGATAAGACAATGACATCACCACGTCCAATTGCCCTATCTAGAAATTTCATATTTGCGGCCCATTGTTCTGCTGCAGACATGCTGTTCCATATTTTTGCGGGTATCTGAAACTTATTAGCCCCTAATTCCGAAGCTATATTTAAATAATCAGGATACTTACCCAAAACAGTTACGCCATTGCTGGCAAACGCTTCATCAGCAATCTTAGACACTCCATTGGCCGTAGCCTTCGCAACTCCTTTACTTGCACCCACTTCGGCGGCAGTTGCTCCTCCTGAGCTCGCAAGGCCTAAAATAGTTCCTACATTCTCCGGGCTAAAAATTTGCATCATCGCCCAACCCTTATAAGCCTTTTCAGTATCGACTAAAAACCCTCCGGGTACGGAAGCATCCATCTTATATTCATAACCTAATCCCACCAAGGCATCTTGTAATTGACCCATGGTGGCATTTTCCCCCGCAAGAATATTAACATAGCCTGTGCTGAATAAATCTGCACTCCCTTCAAAATAGCTTATTTGCCCAGTGAATAATGCCAAATAGTAGTCCATCCCGTCCGGATCGATATATTTTATAGGATTATTAGCCGTATAGTTATAAGGACTCAGCGAATAGTACTTTTCTGACAACGGGTCCACAGAATGCCACCTCCCCAGTTTCGGGTCATACATGCGCGCGCCGTAATCCAGATAATCTATCCCGAACAGGCTCTGGTCTTCCTTGCCGTTGTATTTGAAACGGTCGGTGGAGCCCATACTGTTCGGGGTGTTCCACGCCGTCCCGCTGGGATAATAATCATTACGCCCAACGACATTAGCCCCGTCCCATATTACCCTCACGCTCCCCAAATGGTCGGTAATGTAATAATTTGGGGTGTATGTGTTTTGGCTGCCGTTATTGGCGATTATCCTCCCGGCACCAAAAGCCGCGCTCTCCAGTTGCCTTTGTCCGTTCACATATTGGTATATCAAAGAACCAAGATACTCGTATCCGCCTCCATTAATTCCGGACTGGCGGGCTGACAGTTTCTTACCGTCTGCAAGCCACGAATAATTCGACCTCACCGTATTTCCTTCTTTTACACTAGAAGTTAAATTTAAGAAATTATATTCGAATTCCAAATTCTTCCGGCTATCCTTTGTCATATTGCCATTCTGGTCATACTGATAGGTTCCGATCTGTGAAGTTCCGCGGGGATATACATCATATTGAGCTGCCGGATTAGCGGTTTCCGCAAGAGCAGTCAATTGATTGCCGGTATACTCATATATAATATCATCGGCATAAACGCCATTAGAGTATCTTTCCAGCCATGTCGTGTTTCCATTGTCGTCATAACTCATATTTTCTCTAAATGACTGTACATTATAATTGTTCGAAGAAATCAAACGCCCCATCTTATCGTACGTAAATGCATATATATTCTCCGGCCCCGTACTTCCGTTTATATCTTTGTGCTGCCAATGCCATTCCGATATATTGCCTGCGTACGATGCAGCATGACCTCCGGGAAGAGATTTATTGTCATATTTCAGTGTCATCTTGAACAGATCACTCCTCTTGTCCGTAACCTGTCCCCGGATGTTATATATGACAGAATCGACTATAGGCGCAGTTTGGTCACCGTATGTTTTGGCTGCAAGGACACCAAGATTATCATATGCATATTGCACAATGGCCGATTGACCATTATTAAGCACTGTTTCTTCACTCAAAAGTCTGCTCCTGCTGTCGTAGCTAAATGTTTTCACAAGTACATCAGCAACTGCATTCACAGATGTTTTGTGCGATTCATGTTGTTTAAGTACATTTCCTTTATAATCAAACAAGAAACTGCTCGTACTTATGCCGTCCAGATGGTTATTTTCCACGATCTGGATTATCCGACCTTCAGAATCGTAATAGTATGCCTTCTCAATATAATCAGGAGACGCATATTCATTTCCATCAAGAATAGCTATCTTTTCATATGTTTTAAATTGCTGTATCCGCGAATCCACCATCGTTTGATCTACAATCCCGCTTACGGGCTGGAAATCAAGTATAGGATTACCACTGGAAGATTGACCGTATAGTGTTTCGCTGAGCAAAATGACCACACGTGAACTGTCTCCACTAAAAGGTTTTGGCTCGATTGAGTTCTTTAGCCATTCCTGCCTCGAAGTTGTATAGAACTTATCCTGTATCTCATTATGAGGCATAGTGCAATTTACTATCGCTTTATGAGTATCTCTTCCCAGGCCATCATAAACATTATAGACCCAATTATTGCTTTTCCGTAATTCGGCATCCTGGAGCATGACAATCCTGCCTTTCATGTCATACACGAAATAGTCAATACCTCTTCCTGGTAATTTTTGCTCTTTCTTATTGCCGAACTTGTCATATTGATATATATAACAATATTGCTTGGCTATATCATTGTCTATGCTAATGACTGTTATATTTTGGCTTTTTATACGGTTGATCCCTTCAGGACTGATAACCCAACAAGGCCTGTTTAATAAATCATAAACATAATATGTATCAACCCTATGATTAGCATTCCCGATCCTGCGGGATAGGATCAGTTTGTCTTCATTGTCCTTGAAAGTAATGCTTACGCTACCGTCTTCATTCGTTTCAGTATATTTACTCAGTCTATCTTGGCCATATAATGTACATTGTATGGCATACGTTGTTTCGTTTAAGGTAAAGGACATTACACTATCGGCAATCGAATTAAAAGTATATTTATATAAAATATGCTTTCCGACGCCATTTTGATAGGTTTTACCTGGTTGGGTAATAGAGACAACCTTGTTGCTTATGGAATTCTCATATTCCTTAAGCGAAAAGGCATAATCTGCATCATTAGAATACTGTGACAACGAACTATAATATGCTCTTTGTTCATTTACTGGATTTTCTCTGAACGCCCCATTATTACCCCACATAGCATATGGCAGATAATTGACAGAATCAGGACGCCCCATTATATCGTATTTTGTAAATTTCACAATATCTGCACCTTGCAGGGATTTATCGATCATTATGCTCTGGGCACTCCTCCCAAGTCCGTCATAATATGTAACATCCGAAACTTTATCATTAGGAGAGGTATATGTATGTGTTATAATACTTACACGTTTAAAATCAATATCTGCATCGCCGACAGACAATTCTTTGGACATAAAACGCTCCAAATCCTGATATATGCCTTTAACCTTATAACTTCCTTCCTTTGGTAGATCACGGAATATAACCACCGAATCCTGATATTCAGGCATCACAGCAAAATATTGATCATCCCTGTACAACTGGTATTCAATCAGATTTTGCTTCCCCTTAACCATTACATTATTGGACTCGAGATTCGCTTCATCTTTATACCAACCAATCTCATAAGGTATAATTTGCCATCCTCCCAATTGTATTATAGGTGCTTGGGATTGGGATGTTACTGTGAAACCATGATTACTTTGTATCCTTTCGCCCATATTTATGGTTCCGGATATTTTAAATACAATTCGATTGGAAGTCGGATCACTTACCAAAGATATCTGAAGTCTGTTATCCCAGGAGCTCACATTACCATTATTGAAATCCTGAAGTATGGATTCAAGTTTAGCCCTCTCTTCCGGGGTTGGCAAATGAAAGTCAATGTTTAAAAAAGTGCGGTATGTTGGAGAGCCGTCATTACCTACATTTACTTCCGACCATTCATCTGGAACGGCAATAAGCGATTGGTAAGGCCACTCGACAGAAACTTTAACTGTGTTTGAAACGATGTTAGTCCCTATTTCCTCGACGTAATATTCTCCCGGTCCTGAGGTATCGTCAAAAATCAGTGAAGCACCAGTTCCTTGTTTTATCTGTTGCCCAAATGACAACCCGTCATTTCTCTTCCACAAATAATATTCTTTGTCGGCATCAGATTTAGCAAGTGTCAAAATAATAGGCTCATTAACATCAGAAATATTAGTCTTATCACTAAAAATATAGAGTTTAGATGCCGCATAACTTCCTCTCATCGCAACTTCAGAGAGGTTCCCAGAAGAGAAGCCTCCCGTTATAGTATATATACCGACCTCTTCCCTGTTCTCAAAAGATATGACATCATCATCCTCGAACGCGCTTTTATCTGCAACTTGCAGGCCATTACAGTACAATCTGTAGTGGACGTCGGTCTGTGCTCCTGACAACCTTATAGTACTCTTCCCTGTAATTGGATCTCTCTCGCCCATAACATCGAAAAGCAGCACGCTTGCTGAAGCCCGGTAGCTCCCTTGCATATCCAACTCCATGGAACCATAGAATGCCTTTATGGTATATAACCCTTCCTCGGTTACAGTGAAAGACGGATACTCTGAATAGCTGTAATGTGTAGTACCTACTTTTTCGGCAACATACTGGCCATCACGATAAAGCTTATATGTCACACCAATCTGGCTTCCTGTTAATTTTACATAATATGTCCCTGCCGGATAATACTGCTTGCCCCCGTATACTTTAAATGGTGGATGCATGATTTTTGAATCGACAGTATAACTCCCTATCATATCCACATAGGGCCATTCGATAACACCTTTTACCGTATATGTACCCTCATCATATATATCGTCGAAGATAGCGCAATCAGTGCCCAGCTGATAATCGGGATAGCTGTCATGATATTCTCCGTTGCGGTAAAGTACATAAGACACATACTGCTGCACCCCTTGTATTTTTACCGCATGCCTCGTATATGGCTCAGTCAAAAGCATGCCTTCTATTGCAAGGGGCTCTACTTCCATATAAAACCCGCCCTCCATAATGGTATATGATATACCATCCTTGTCGAATTCGTTATAATGCCACATATCATAATGCGGATTACAGCCGGTAGGGCGGTATTCCAAAATATATTCCTGGGCAACTGCGTCATAAGAAGGATAAATATATACATAAGGACCTGCATACGGATTATAGTCTTCTACCATATTCATTTCCGCGATAATATTTTCCATTATTCGGATCTGCTCTTGGCTGAAAGCACCACCACCGTCAAGTTTATATCTCCTTATCACCGACTCTGTACCGTCATTGCTCATATACTTGTCGCCCGGATCGACCTCTACTAATGAGTAATAAGGCCACTCGTTAGTTGTTTCCTCTAATATGTTTGAATATATGGTCCTACCATCGGAAAGGAAAGTGTGAAGTACAAGTTGATACCTAACGCCTACCATATCGGGATATTCGGGAGAAAACGTATGGATAGAAGATCCATTGGGCGAGCCAGCATATAGCAAAGGTACATCGCCATAAGAATTATCGCTGTAAATATACCTAATATAGTACTGCCTGTTTGTGCACATATCGAGCGAGTACATTTGAATCTGAGGGTATGACGGGCCTATGATAGTCGTGTTGGCGCTTATTTCCATTGAAGACGGCACACGCCCCAACTTGAACGTTTTTTTGGATTGTGTATTTAAGCGTAGCGGCTGGCTGTTGTTCGGGGTCAATATATTAAATGTTATAGTCCCCGCAGATCCGCTTTTTGTCATGCTGCTTACCCGCACCCACGCGCCTGCGCTTGCCAGTGCAGTGTTTATTTCGTCACGCATGGTACTTTCGCTGTATGCAGTGGACACCAAACCATTATACTTTACTGTCACAGACGTTGCATTTTGCAGCACATCGAGTTTCAGATCGGCAACCGCCGCTCCTGGATCGTCAGCGAAAGAAGATATATGCGGAATATTAACAGTCAGCATATAACCAAATTCCTCATCCCAATAATTAGCTGCTTTTACCGCGCTAAAGCAGCAGAATAAACCAAGCAATAATATTATTATCTTTTTCATCGCAAGCCAGTGTTAGTTATTCGTGTTGACAATATTGTACTCGTATTCAGATACAGGCTCATTCTTGTCATTAAGTTCTTTTATTAACCTTCCCGCTGAATCGTATTCATAAAACTTGAACCTTTGTGTAGGTGCTATCATTTTTGTTAAACCGATATATGGTTTATAATAAAATGTGGTGACCGCACTATTAGTATTATGTTCATAAAGCTGCTGTAAATTATTATCAGGGATTCCCTCTTCGAAAGCAGAATCTTCAACTCCCTCAAACCCATTAACCGTTTTTAGATCGTTGATTGCAACGTTTTCTATTAATGCAACGATGTAAATGCCATTATATCCCCATAAATATGATGTTGGGGTATTTCCCCTATCTGTTACCTCAATGACTTGCCCTAAGTTGTTATACTTGTAGGCATATTTAGCATACAAGTAATTATCAAAGCCAAAATCGGCACACCCGACAGGAACATCATTTGCCGTTTCCATTTCTTTCGACAAATTAACCATATTGTTACCACCTACCGTTTTCGCCTCATAATCGAACCTATTTGCCTGAGTTATACGATAATCACTAGTTTCGGTTTGTTTAACCGATGTTTGAGTCTTTATGGGATTTTTAACTATATTATTGTTTTCCATGAAAGTATGCACAGCGGTTTTCTCTGATGATGGTAGGTCGGCAACATATTGGTATTTATTTAAAATCCACTTTTGTGGTTCATGATAATTTTCAAAGGTCGTCTCTTCAGAAATAACTTGCTTTTTTCCGTTATATGACAGTGTGGTTCTCTTACTGATAAAATCATTATTGTATATGTGAGGCAAATAATCTGACTTTACTATCTCGATCAAAGGGTAATCATCAACTATAATATGGTCGTAATAATAAGTAACTACGGATGGTCGTATAGTCGGGAACTTTTCTAGCGTTCTTCCTGTTGCATATTTGTATTTTGTTTCTTTGACAAGTTTCCCACCCGCATCATATTCTCGTATATATGTGGGCTTACCCCTTTGGTGTGAATAATCGTTATATTCTTTCATATAATCGTTTATATAATCGGGATTGTAATTGGTAAATATTCCAAGACTTTTATTAAACTGGAATGTGGAACTAATGTCAGGTACAGTTTTATAGGACGTGAAGCCATATACGATGCAAGTACCGTCCTGTCTGCGCTCTACTACCTCCGGGTATTCTATATGACTCTTATCCCTTGTAGAAGGAATAATGCCATTCGAATTCTTCATATTCACAAAAATGCGTTTTTTAAAATCAAGAGGGAATCTCACTTCCTTCCATTCACCCCAACCTGTAGTGTCGTTCGTTATTTCCCATTTGCTATACCAGAATTCGAACCTGAGCGTATAACTTACATCATATTTTTCAGCATAGCGTAATGTATGCAGCTTTATGCCACTCGATGTCCCATGCCTCTTGTCATAATAGCTATAATCGAAATTCCTATAAGTGCTGTCGGTTGGAGATGAATAATCGGTTATCCTTTTTACCCTGACACCTCCTGTAGTTTTACGCGTAGAATCTGACTGATTGAGCAGCACATAAGGGTCTTTCGTTATGAATGATGCATAATCATTAGCCTCATAATAATATTTAGTCATTCCTCCTGTCGGGTATTTCAGTTCGGAAAGCATCCCTTTCACAGCTCCTTCGAAAGATGGCTCACGCGTCCGTTTAGGATACCACTCTGGCTTGGAAATATCCGCTTCTCCCGCAAAGAGATCATTTATATCATAAACTTGCCTATTATTGAAAAAACCAAAATGATCGACCCCTGTGGTCCCATGCAATGGGAAATCCCATATAGATGTGTATGACATTTCATACTTATCAACATTATCTATTTCTATGCTCTTAAGGAATTGGTAAGGGTTGCCTGAGGCTGAAGTGTATTTGAAATCGGCATGCTTTATTGTCTCATTATTTTTAGTATTGATTATATCCACTGAGTTAAGTATGGACATAGTCGCACATGATGAATTATTATATAATGTTCCATTATGTTTATAATAAATCCTTTCCGGAGTACGAGGTACATAATTGAAATCTATTTTAAAATCACCGATCCGTATATCTTTCAATTGAACCACATACTCTGTTTCAGGCTCCTGTTTTTCTTTTATTTCGGATTCATGATTGTAATCATAATTATCAAACGGATGTTCCATTGTCCATGTTTGCGTTGTATTGTCCGATGTGCCAGTACTGTAATATGACGGCGTCGATTTCTGGCTCTTTTCCGGTTCTGTATAACTGAATATGATTTCACGGCCATTCGGCGCTTTAATATTAGTCAATGGCCAGTATAATAATGGATTGTCATCTTGGGCTTTACTGTCGTGCTCGGGGCCATATCGTCCCATTTTAGAGTTTGTCTTTTCGAAAGTATATTTATACCCATCCCCGGTTTTTATAATGATCTTTGACGGAAAGCTTGTTAAATCTACACTATACTCTCCTGAAGGATGGTTTGTCGCATAAATAAACACCTTCTTACTAGGTCCCATATTGAACCGGCCTTTATGTCCAAAAAAATTGAATGAAAAAATATCGGGTTCGCTTTCTATAGCATCTACTTTATCATGAACATAATTTTTATTCCAATATCGCCAATGCCCCGTATCTATATATAGGCTTGCACTAGCATCAAAGCTCAAATTAGTTTCATCAGGATTTTGAATCCTTATTAGACTATCGGCAGTCCCTTTGCTTTGTATATTTGAGTAGTCTGCATCTCCATTTTTATACCATTTATAGAAACCCCTCCAAGCCTCATCTTTTTCTCCCCTGACCTCTCTTGTTATAAAACCTCCTGCATTTATAAACCATCCCATGCCAACAGGTCCTGCCGGTATATTGGGGCGATATCCATTGGAAGAATAGCTAAAGGAAACAGGAACCTCAAAGTCGCTGTCCTTATATGTATAAAAAGGAATATCAACATTAATAGTTCCAGTATAATAGTCTACGGAACTAAGGTCTGTATACTTGATAAAGCTATATACTTGGGGATTGGGTTCCCAAAAACGACCTTGAGAATAGTATTGTCCCTGAACTGCAAAAACAGAACAAAAGATAAATAACAACAAGACATGACATCTTCTACCATAAAGGCTTCCGAAAGTAAATAATTTCATAACTGTTTTTTATTAAAGAGTTTAGTTACAAATCTATGTCTTAGAATATCAAGATATTAGAAAAATACCTATAAATTCATATTACCACACAACACGAAACGCACTGATAATCAGGCAGATGATTATTATTTTTATAATCATAAATTACGTATACATTTATTTGCTTGATTATCAGCAAATTGGAGTAATGGCTAAAATAATCCCTTAAAACGTGGAAAGATGATCCGAGAAAACAGAAGAGTTGAAAATTGTTGCCTTGTATGTTCATATTTATTGACGAGGACAAATATTGATTGGGGAAATCGGAAATAATTCTGATTTTGATAGAGTTATCATGTTAGCGAGCATCATATTAATTAATATTATATGCTCATTCTCCGTTAAGATTTATAGGCGATACCATTGCCTTGACAAAATACACTTCTTCAAATCAGCAGACAAAGCAGGCTTTGTAACAACAAAAAACAGCCCCTAAAGGCTGTCTTTATTAAATAATTTGTAATCAGTTACTCTTCTTGGGCCGATGTGTTCTTGACAATATTGTCGATGCCATTAAGTAAGGCACCCCATGAAGAAATTAATACGGCACCCACAATATAAGCCATAAATAGCATAGTGTCGTTTTCATACCCAAACTCTAACTCCCCTTGAATTAATATTATTATTGCATATAGTACGATAATAATAGACATTGCATAAAATATCCAAGCAAATATGTTTAAACTGGAGATGTTGTCGCTTTTTTTGCTTTCGAGCATTACTTTTTCAAGAAATTTCAAATCACTGTTTTTCATGATTAAGGGTTATTATATAAGCAGTTTATCTATTAGAAAAAAGCCCTAACAATTATGACTATGATAATTATAAATACTATGAGGTAGACAATGCCTCCCAGTCCCGCACTGCTGGCTGCGTTTTTTTCTTTTTCTATATCTTGACCCGCAAGAATTTTACCCAATACGTTGAGGTAGTCATTTGCCATCCCCTCTAAGATTGGACTCGTTCCTTGAGAGCCATGTGCGTTATTAACGACAAAACTTATTTTTGTTTTGTCATCGCTCACGGCTTCAAGCACAAGGTCTCCTATCCCGATTATCATTCCGTTATGTAAAGCGAACTGATAAGTATTAAAAACCTCATTTACTTCGATCATGTTGTACTTCCCGACAAGCTTTTCAGAAACCTTTTTTACAGACTCTTTTACTTTTTCCAAAGGGAAGTTGATTGTCATTGATTTTTCTGCTCTTTGTAGTGTACTGATACTCATGATTTTTTATTTTAATGGTTGAACAATGGTTTATTGTCCAGACCACAACACCATTAAAAAGCAAAAGGCGCGGGTCATATCTTATTGGCTGAGAGGTACGACCAAGCACCCGCACTCCAAATAAGTATATGCCCACGCCAAGCGTGAGCGTTCAACTTATTGTTTTGTAGAGTGCTTAAAATTGGTCGTTTTCTCAGCTCTAAAACAATAGCTAACGCTATAATATGTATTTCTACAGCAAAGATAATAAAATTACACTAATCATTTATTTTTGGGTGGCCAGCCATCGTATACTATTAGGCCTGTAATTGGCTCGACTGCTTCAAATTTATTTTTCACATCATGCTCCTGCTTATCTGTATAACCGAAATTATTCTTGAGATTAAAGATTGTTACAGCCGGATTGGCGACTCCCACAAGTCCCCGTTCCATTAAATCCTGCTGTATCCGCATTTTAGCCTTTTTTATAGTGTTGCAAAATTCGGGTTTTTTCTCGTCTTTTTCATAACGCATTAGCGTACTGCGGTCAATATCAAGGGCATGGCAAAGCCCCTCAATGGTGTAAGGAGTCCCCTCAACCACTAGTGGTTTTTTACTCACGACCCGTTTCCTGTCGTCACAAGCAGCAAAATACTCATCAATAGCTGCCTGTAGTCCTGCTGCTGTTTTATATTTAGCCGGACGGCCTCGGCCTTTCTTGTTCTCCATTGTCTATATTTTTTTAGTTAGATCAGGGAAACTATGTATTTGTGGTCTTAACCCAGCTTCTCCGGCATAATGAAATAGGGTGCCGATTGTGTAGCTATAATTACCTTTCAATGCCTCGCTATATTTATTATCTGCAATTGTAGAATCGTAAGAATTTCCGTATTGGCTTATTGCATGAAACATCTCACGCCCATTCTCTCCGAACTCATTAGCCAGTGAACAAGCTATTTCAAACCATTGGCTATAGCCTCCTGTAATATCTTTCTGCTCTTTAGATATCAAAGATATAAGCCGGGCAACCTCAACCGCTGCACTGGAGCTATCAATAATCGACATCGCTGTTTTATCTGCCCTGCGTTGAGGCTCTACTATTCGATCATAAACCTCGGCATTTGGGTTCAGGTATGGCGCTGGGTCATACGATACAAACCGCTTGCGTGATATGTCGCTACAGGCTTTATCTATGACAATTCCACACCGAGCGAAATCCATTTCTAAACTTAGAAAATGCTGTTTATGTTTTTCCGGCATAGCAATAGGGATTATACAGAAATAACCCTCGCCCCGTACTGATTGCCCACAATAGGCAATATAAGGCACGTTCTTTATCTTCTCCTTTAAACTGTTGAGGTCGGCTACATCTTCATTGTCTTTTTTGTCGATGTCAATACATATCAACCCGGACGGCTTAGTCAGGCTGGCAGCATTTGCCCCACTAAAAATTCCTGATGGAGTAAATAAGGGCAGAGTATTTTTCATTTGTTTCTGCTTTTCCGGATCACTTTCCGATCGGATAGCATCAACCTTATCCCGGTAGCCTTGATTTGTCAATAGCATATATAGATTGAGTTCAACGGGTTTTTTAGTAGTGAACTTGGTATAGAAACTTACTTTTACATCTAGAATATTATTCATCGCTTTGATTTTTAGGGTTTAACATTTTAGGTTAATAGGTCAAAACAGGGTTAATTGGCCTTTTGTCCTTGTTCGGGAAATTATCTAGGGTCAAGGGCAATCCCCTATATATAAATAGGGGTTGCCCTGACCTAATCCCCAACTTTGTTTTCATTACGACTGTAGTAGAATCCCTCCTTAATAATTGACCCTGCATCAAGTGCTTCTTTCATGTGGTTTTTAGCCGTTGAAATTCCGCAATTAGCTGTCTCCATATAAGCAGCTATCAATTCACCGTGCTTAAATTGCGTCTGCTGTTGAAATACCGTGTTCCAGTGGCTAGCCCTTTCAAATAGTTTATTGGCTGCTTTACCAATAATCGCAGTGGGGATAGGTATACCGTTCTCGCCGATTTCAAATGTCCAGCTATCAATAGGCGCATTTCTGCATATTACTTGCTCGACTTTGATAGTATTGCCATCTTTCGAGATTTTATAGGTCTCAGAACACTTATTTGCCAGCTCTGTGCCGAGATGACCTCTCATGTTAGTGTCTCCCTTATTCTCATGCAAAACACTTATGATCGCAATTTTATGTTCAGTGCTCAACTTCATAAGTTGCCCGACTAGTGTTGCGCTTTCCTCAATGTCGTTAAAATCGTAGCACAAATCCCGAATCCCATCTATTACGACCAAATCAGGAGAATAACACTTGATGGCTTCAACGCATATTTTCATGCGCTCTTTGTTGGTAGATTCCCGCAAAGAAAGCGTTATTAGTTGCTCATTGTTAGCTCGCTGATCCCAGTCGCATAAATAATGAATTGTCCGATACTTGCCCAACACATTGCTTTTGTGCTGCTCGGTATCTATGTGCAGAACTCGGATGCTTTCTTTCATAGCTTTAAAGCCCATAAATTCGCCACGTAGCAGCGCAACTATCAGGCAGGATATGGCAAAACTTTTTCCAGCCTTTTGCTTGCCCGTAATGACCTGCAAGTCTCCACGAGGCAAGCATCCGACTTCGTTCCGAGACAAAAGGAAATCAACAGGCTCGTAATCTTTTGAGAGGTCGATCCGGCAGCGCTCTAGTAAGCTAGCTACAGCCGTTACACTTATCTGATTCACTTCCCATTCCATGAACCTGTCAAAGTTTAGAGTTCTATCCAACATACTTCAACGCCTATTGAATTGCATCTCTGTAGAAAATCAGGATCGGGCTTGCAGGATAGCTCCAGCCGTTTGGCTCCGTGATTAGATAAAGACTCGATAATAGCATCACGCCAGTCCCGCTTTATTTCAGAATAGTAAAATGGCAATGTAATAAGCCTATTGCCATCTGCTTTAAGTATAAGTCCTCTTAAAGTTTTGGGATGGAACATAATACTGTCTGCCTTAAAGCCGGGAAGAATAGAATTGTCTACAGCAGCGAAACGTACCTTTTTCATTTTGATGCCTCCTTTCCGTGATTTAGGATTTTGTCAATATCCGATTTCCGGTAACGCAGAAGTCCGCCTACCTTAATTGGCTTTAGGTAATTGCGCTTGCTCCACCGCCAAAGCGTTGTTTTATCTACACTGAGTATGTGTGTAGCTTGTTCGGCCGTATAATAAACTTCACTCCGGCTTTCAGCTAGATCACGCTCAATCTCGGTACGCGTCTGCGCGACAATCGTTTGAGCAAACTCTTTTAGATCGTTGACACCGACTGCAAGAGTGATATTTGCCCCATTCTTTATTAGTGTTTCTATGTTCATTACTTTTAATTTTGCAATTTGCCTTTCTCCAATAGGCGGCCGCTCTATCGGTTGTTTGACTGATACAAAAATATCCTATAGTAATTGTGGCATGTTTGTGGTAAATGGAAGGATTATACAAAAAAAATAATGCGCTAATTCGTATTGAATCAGCGCATTAGATATTTTGGTGAAAGGATAGCTTAGGGTTGTTGTATGTTCGACTATTGTATTTTAATGCAATTTCTTCTTTTTGAACTTGTCTATATTATATTTCCAATCATCAGAGACATTAGCACCACTACATTTGGACGGAGTTTGACAGATGCTTTGAGCAGCCTCCCTATACCAGTCTTTATGATGTGCGGGATCAATATAAAGCTGGAGTACAGAAATAGCATATTTAAGTTTGGATTGTATTGTATCTTCTCTGTCATAAATTTCTGAAAAATCAGCATGGGCAATATATCTGCCAAAGTCATGTGGTGTAATATTCTTAAAGACATTTGTCTCTATACAAAAATTAAAAATATCATTAACCGAGGATGCATCATATTGGTATGACAAATTTTCATCTTGTTCGCGTTTAGGTTTAAAAATCCTTTCAATATCCGTTATACACTCTCTTAATGCAAATAGTTTTCCTTCCCGACGGCCAATACTATAATAATTGCGTAACTGGCAATAAGAGAGTTTATAGTTCTGTTTTTGGAATATATCTTTATAGGCACCGCGTAATACTATTAACTTATCTTTACCATTATTTATGTTGGCAATTCTTTCTGTAATTCTATGTTTTGCATCTGTATATCCAGCATCATATCCTTGCGAAAACCTGTCTTTAACTAGATTTTGTTTGTCTTCATCTATTTCTAGTGTTTGAAAAATAAAAATTGCAGCGACATTAATATCACTTATATAGTAATCTTTATTGTCGTATTGTATATGAAAATCTAAATATGTCTCGCTATCAAGTAAAGTGTAAGTAGCTGTAGTGTATTTTAAAGCACGGTTAGATTCCTTATACTCCTTAATTGCAGTTAAAACCTGTTGAGGTGTCATTATTTCAATATTTTCCATTATTCCAACATTTTAACAAGTTCGGTTTTCATTTGCTCGTCTATCTCTCGGTATCGACTAAAGGCACGACTGCCTTCTTTGTGGCCGGATAACGCTCCGACAAGATTAGGGTCTTTTACCTGTTTGTATAAATTCCCGACAAAGCAACGCCGGGCAAGGTGTGATGATGCTATTTCGTTCAATGGCTTTACCTCCGGTTCCCTAGTGGTGGGATTTATGATTGTGACCGGCCGCTTTAATCGCGCTGCGAGAAAAATACGCTTTATAGCAATGTTATATTTTTGCTCAGATATAAACGGAAATAACCCATCTCCTGTATTTTTATACTTATTCAATATCTCTTTTGCTATGGAGTTGAGGGGAACACGCACCGTAATAGGCCGTCCCTCTCTTGTCTTTCTCGGAACGTATTCTATACCTCCATTAATCACATTCTCCCTTGTCATTTTATATAAATCGCCAACCCTGCACCCAACAAGACATTGGAATACAAAAATATCTCGCTGAACAGCTAATTTCGGGTGCCGGGATAGGTTTGTGCTGTATAATTTGTTGCGTTCGTCAATAGAGATGTAATAAGGTGTTCCATATACGCACTCCTCAACGGCATAATTCTTAAATGGGTTATTCGTAGTCTTGCCTACATCATTCGCCCAAATAAAGAAAGTGCGGATTTTGGTCAGTATGCCATTGATCGTATTCTGTCCGCGTGGTTGGGGTGTCCGGCTTTCGGGGACAGCGGTGTATATTTCGGGATATTTCTCCGCAAATGTATATTCGTTACGCAAAAACTCCTCTATATCGCGTAAAACTAACGGAGTGATGCTGTCAAATGATAATTTAAACGCTCGACTTTGCGTTGCTTGTGCATATAATTCATATCGTTTTAGAGTGCGGATAACCACATTAAACGCCCGGATGCGCCACTCGGATAGTTTACGTTTTTCTAGGAATTCATCGAAAGCCTCAAAGAATGTTTGTGGGCGTTCGTTGAGGTTGTATTTTTCGGGGTGCAGTTTTTTGTCAAGTTCCGTTTCCAGCCAATCCGATGTAAGTTCTTCCTTGTTGTCGATGACGTTGTATATTTCCAGCATCAATCGTTTACGTGCCGGCACAGCTGTTGAAATCCGCAGGCGTTCGTCCGCATCACAAATTACTTTTGCTTTGATCTCCTGTTTTGCGCCGTCCCAAAGTGCCGGATTGACTTCGATTTCGCTTTTGTGGAATAGCTGAACAGTGCGCCCATCCCTCAACCGGAAACGGATGCTGGTCTTGTCGGATTTTTTCTTCGTGGTGCGAATAAACGCGGTTACCGTTGCCATTGTCTTGCGGTGTTATATCTCCGTGGTGCAAATATAATAAAATTGCACCACATTTGCACCACAAATTGCAATCATCTGAAAAGGAATGAAAACAGTACTGTGAATGTTGTTGTTGAAATTCAGCTATTTATATGAAATAATGTATTGCGTGACCTTTTATGCTTTTGCGTATTTCAAATATCGTTCTGGGCACCATGAAGATCCGCAATCAGTTGTTAATCAACGGTTGCGGATTTTTTGTGTTTATCCGTAATGTCCCTGCCGCCGGTGGCAGGCCGTACCATAGGGATATTCTTGCGGATAAGCTTTTTATTTTGTATTTATCTGAAAATTACATATATTTAAAATGTTGTAAAAACAACTAATCTAAACATTTAGTCTTATGAGAAAACTACTGTTTCTTGCCATTACTGCCGTGGCAATGGCCGGATGCTCCACAGACGACGGCTGGAATGATCCAGTCATTCCGGTTAGCCTGAAGGGTATCGAGGCTGTGAATATCGACAATTCCGGAGAGTACCCCATCGTGTCCGTGCTGCCTGTGAAAAAAGAGGCCTATATGCTGGGCGTCAGGTGGATCGCGGATAATACCCCTACCGATGCCGATAAATTTATTACCGATCCTATCCGACAGGGGGAGCAGGCCTACGGTTCCATCGCCGACGGTTATTCGAAGGCTGTCATGTGCCTTTCGCAGTTCAATTCCGGCATCCCGGCCGGTACGTATGTGTCCAAGTTTTTTAAGGAAATAAATCGTAATTACCTTCCCGCGGATGTCAACGAGGGATTTGTCCTGCTGGTGGCGCCCGATCCGGGCTTGCACTCTTTCAGGGTCGAGTATTATGACGGCGACGAACTCAAATTTTTTTACGACACTCCGACAATCGAATTCTTTTAAGCTATGAAAAGGACTATATTACTATTCGTCGCGGCGGTTATGGCCGCGCAGTCGATCTCGGCGCAGACATCCGGTTTGAAACATCGAAAAGACTGGTGGATAGACCTTCAGTTGGTGCAAAATATCGGGCTTAACAGTTGGAGCGATGTAGGTTATGTCAATGACGGCCTGCCTTCCGCTTCGGTCACGGAGATACGGGGCGTAGGAAACGTCTATATTGTCCCATCCTCGTTCGGCGCATTTATGGATATGGGGCTCGGGATCATGCCCGCACCTGACATGAAGTCTTTCGACCTCGGCCGCATGCCTATGCCTAACAGCGGGACGCGATATTATTTGCGCGAGATGGTCTCGGAATCAGGGGCCGATGGGGCGAGCGCCCATTTTAAGATCACGGCGGGCCTTTTCGGGGATTTCCGCGCGACCGACAAACTGAACGTCATGCCTTACTTTGGTGTCGGCGGGATGACGATGTCGCGCAGGAACTGCGAAATGGTATTGAAGGAAGACGGCTCGAACAACCAGTATTATACGACGTATACATGGGGGCATAGCAGCGGGGATGACAATACCTCGGATTCGGAGATGTTGGGCTATCTGTCAGGTCGGTTGAATTTTAAGTATAAACTCAATCCCAAATCGAGCCTTCTGCTCGGCTTGGAGTACACCTATTTTTTCAGTGCGGTGAATTTCTATGGCAAATATTCCAATACGTTCAACGGCAATGTCCAGCGTAGTTTCGAGGTAAAGGGTAATAATATGAACATGCTCGGCATATCGTTAGGGCTGTCTTTCAGGTAAACGGCAAACTTGCGGCGCAAAAGAAAGAGGCCCCTTTGAAAGGGCCTCTTTCTTTTGCGCGTTATGCCGGTTAGTCGTCGTAGCTTACCAGGTTGTACTTTTTGTCGAATTTGAGTTCCAGCTTGTTGCCCAGGTCGATCTCATAGCCGTTGTTGTCGCGGTCGATCTTTAAGATGATCTGGCCCGGATGGTTCTTTTTCACAAAGTCGTCGATAGGTGCAGGTACTATACCGGCCGGGATGGCGTTCTTGCGGCATTCCACATTGTCCCATTTGCCCTGCCTGTCGAATTCGACCTTGCTGCCGTTCTGCAGGAGGACTTCGTAGGATTTATCCATGAATTCCTGCTCGACCTTCACATAAGACACCTCCACGTTTTGGAAATATTTCTGGAGGAATTCGCGGGATTCGGCGGGCAACTGTTCGACAGTGATGATTTTGTCATTGTCTGCCTTGGCGGTAAATATGGCGGCAAACATCATGCATGCCGCGATAAAGATTTTCCTTGTTTTCATTTTGTATGGTTTTTAGTTGGACATTGTCTCATGGCGCAAACTTCGTACCTGAAACTGAAAACAAAATAAAATCCTGTGGATTTACGGGACTATGACGGAGTGAGGGAATTTCACTTCGAATACGTGCATGCCCTTTTCAAAGGAGTAGACGATACTGGTTCCGTAAAGTTTGGCGGCGGATTCGGCGAGGGGTAGCCCCAGGCCGACCGAACCTTTGCTTTTGTTGTACTGATAGAACCGGCGGAAGATATATTCCGGACTAAGGGCGCCGGCCGAGGCGGTGTTCTTTATACTGACGCTGTCCGCCGAGATGTTTACCGACACTTTTCCATGTTGCTCGTTGTGGATGAATGCGTTTTTCAGCAGGTTGCTGAAAAGCACCGAGGCCAGCGTACGGTTCATGTCGACTTTCAGGTGTGCGCTTTCCGTCCACGAAAAATCTATTTCATATGATCCGTAGGCCTCTTTCAGGTCGTCTGATAATGAGTGCAGCGTTTCGTTCACGTCGACGGTTTCCGTTTCGGGGAACTGGCGGTTCTCGATCTTGGTGAGCAGCAGGAGGGTCTTATTGAGTTTCGACAGGTTTTCGAGCGACCTGCGGGTCTTGATTATCTGCTCCAGCTGCACCTGGGTCAGCGCCGGGTCTTCCGCGAGCAGTTCAAGCCTGTTCTGCGCAATGGCGATCGGAGTTTGCAGCTCGTGCGCGGCGTGGCCTATGAAAAGGCTTTGCTGCTCGTACATGTCGTTGTGTCGCCGGGCGGCCTCCTGAATGCTGTCCGAGAGCTTGTTGTATTCCGAAACGTCGGTGTCCATTTTCAGCTCCGGGATCTCCTTGCCGAGTTCCAGCTTGTTCAGCCAGTCGAGTATGGCGTACAGGGGGCGCAGGCTGCGCCGCAGCACGATGGCGTCGACCGTCAGCGTAGATATCACTATCCCGACATAGAGAATGAGCAGCCATGTGAGGATGGTTTTTTTGAGGTCGGCTTTCTCGATGGTCGGCACCAGCACCGTGAGTTCGTGGTAGACGCCTTCTTCGTTTTTAAAAATGGTTTTCAGTATCCTCGCGGGGTCCACTTCCTGTTTGGTGTATATAAAGACCTCGTCGTCGAGGAATCGCATGGGCGGATTGCTCAGTGCGTATTCTTCCGTTACCTCGTTGAGGAAGTATGTGTTGTTGGTGCCGTCGTCCTGGTCTGGAAGTTCTTCACCGGCGAGCGCCCTTACGATTATGAATTCCGAGTAACGCTCCAGAGAGTCGTCTGTTTCGTCGTTGATCTCGTCGATAATGGCAAAAAAGAACACGCTGCCCCATGCCGCGGAAAGCAGCAGGAGCGCGACGGAGATGCGCCATGTTATGCGGTACAGCAGTTTCATTTCTCTACTAATTTGTATCCGAGTCCGTAATTTGCTTTTATCTCGATATTTGCGCCCGCGTCGTTCATCTTTTTGCGCAGGTTCTTCATCTGGGCGTAAAGGAAGTCGAAGTTGTCGACCTGGTCGATATGGTCGCCCCATACGGCTTCGGCGAGGGTTATTTTGTCCACGAGATGGTTCGGGCGCGTCATGAAGAACGTGAGTATGTCGTATTCCTTGCGGTTGACTTCGAGCGGCTTGTCCTCTATGAAAACCTCGTAAGAACCGGTATCGACCCTCGTATTCCCGAAGGCTACCGTCTTGTCGCCGTTCTGGTCTTTTCGGCGGATCACGCTGCGTATACGGGCATTCAGCTCGGCGAGGTGGAATGGTTTGGCTAGGTAGTCGTCGGCCCCCAGTTCCAACCCTTCGATCTTGTCCTCCACGGTGTCTTTGGCCGAGATGATTATCACGTTCCCGCTTTTACCCGCTTCGTGGAGCTGCCGCAGGAGCATCAGCCCGTTGCCGTCCGGAAGCATTATGTCCAGCAGTATGCAGTCGTAATTATAGTCCGCCGTTTTGTAGAGGGCGCTTTTCATCGAGTCGGCCCACTCAACAATATAGCGTTCTTTGCGGAGGAATTCCGTCATTACCTCCCTCAACGCCGGTTCGTCTTCGATTATCAGTATCTTCATGCGTCTTTATTGTTTGCGGTTAATGGTTCAAACCCCGCAACTTTGATTGCGGTTACCTTCAGTTTCTGTTTTTTTGAGTTGGGCCTTTGTCTTTTTGTTGTTTTTTCATCGCCGCCCTCCGCCCCTTCAGGGCGGCGATGCGAGTCGCAAGGCGACTCGGGAGCAGGGATTTATTCCTCTCGCCAAACCCATGCACTCAAAGTGCATGGTGGGTTTATTTTATGCTTATCCCCGTTTTGCTCCGTTAAGTTAAACAAAGTTTGGTTAAAAAGATAGTTTTCGGGGATAATAAGAAAATTAACTGTATGTAATTTACAGTAAATGAAAGTGTCAGTTAGTTATTAATATTATTAAGTGAATATAACTAAATGTGATTATATTTGCACTGTAATCTTCATGTTATGAACAGCGAGTCATATAAATATAAGAGCACTGATATAGCGAAATGCATTGTTGCTCGTGCGAACGAGAAGAAGATAGTTATGAATATGACTAAGCTTCAAAAGCTATTGTATGCTGCTTATGGGATTTATTTAGCGATTAAGAATGAACGTTTAACTAATGAATACCCCAAAGCTTGGCCGTATGGTCCGGTATTTCCTACAACTCGAGAGAAGTTGTTGAAATTTGATTTTGTGGATTATGACATTTCGTCCGATTCGGATTGTAGTGAGGATGTAAAAAATGATGAAGAGATTGATAGTCTTATTTCATTAGTCTTGAAGACTTTTGGTAATTGGACGGCTGGCCAACTTACCGAATGGTCTCATGAACCAGGCTCTCCTTGGGATAAGACAGTAAATACTGATGGGTTTAAATGGAATAATCCGATATCGGATGAATATATAAAAGAATACTTCTTAACAATACTTGTCAAGAATGAGTAAGAAAAAAACAAGTGATGTTGGGAGTTTTGACATAAGTACTCTTCTTATCCCTCCTCTAATTACTAAGAAAGAAGAGGATTATGATAAGCACGATATAAAATGGCAGAAAGCTAAACGCTTTGCTGAAGATACAGCACACCGAAAGGGGTTAATATTTTGGGTTAAATGTGTCGTGACAGGCTCATTAATTTTAACATTTTCAATACTATTTCTCAATAGGGCATGGTGTATGGACATTTCTGATACCGTTTTAGTCGCATTGTTGACCACCACCACTGCTAATATCTTAGGTTTGGCATTTATTGTATTACGAGGGATGTTTAATGTTAAGGAAAATCAAGATTAATTACCATCTCCAATTCATAAAACGTTAAGAATTTTAAGTGATTGAGGGATTTTCTGTATCTTGATATATATATATTAACAATATTTACCCGCAGTGATGTCCCTGCGCACTGACTATGCTGCCGCGCTTCACACGCGGCAGCCTGCACCGCAGGGGTGTAAGCATATAAAAAAGCCCTCCCATGAGGGAAGGCTTTTTTCTGGGGATGTCACTCGCTACACGAGGCCCTGAGCGAGCATGGCGTTGGCGACTTTGATGAAACCGCCGATGTTAGCGCCTTTCACGTAGTCGATGCGGCCGTCTTCCAGCTTGCCGTACTTGGCGCAGGTAGCGTGGATGTCGTTCATGATCCTGTGGAGTTTTTCGTCCACTTCCTGCGGCGTCCAGTTGAAGCGGAGCGAGTTCTGGCTCATTTCGAGACCCGATGTAGCGACACCGCCTGCGTTAGCCGCTTTGCCCGGTGCATAGAGTATCTTGGCGCTCTGGAACACTTCGATAGCTTCCGGGGTCGAGGGCATATTGGCGCCTTCGGCAACGCAGATACAGCCGTTCTTCACAAGTTCTTTGGCCTGGTCGCCGTTGAGTTCGTTCTGCGTGGCGCAGGGCATTGCGATGTCGCATTTGATGCTCCAGGGGCGCTCGCCTTCGAAGTACTTGGCGTTCGGGTATTTGGTGGTGTATTCCTTAATGCGGCCGCGGATAACGTTCTTGAGCTCCTGTACGTAAGCCAGTTTCTCGGCGTCGATGCCGTCCGGGTCGTAAATGAAACCGTTCGAGTCGGAAAGGGTAACGCATTTCGCGCCTAACTGCGTGGCTTTCTGCACCGCGAACTGCGCAACGTTGCCCGAACCCGAAACGACTACGGTCTTGCCCTGGAAGCTGTCGTTCTTGGTTTTGAGCATGGCGTCGGCGAAGTAGCAGGTTCCGTAACCGGTGGCTTCCGGACGCATGAATGAACCGCCCCAGCCGATGCCTTTTCCGGTAAGCACGCCTGTGAACTCGTTGCGCAGGCGTTTGTACTGTCCGTACATGAAACCTATTTCACGTGCGCCTACGCCGATGTCGCCTGCGGGAACGTCCGTGTCCGCACCGATATGGCGCTGGAGTTCGGTCATAAGGCTCTGGCAGAATTTCATCACTTCGTTGTCCGACTTGCCTTTCGGGCTGAAGTCCGAACCGCCCTTGCCTCCGCCCATGGGAAGGGTAGTGAGGCTGTTCTTGAACGTCTGTTCGAACGCAAGGAATTTGAGGATGCTCAGGTTGACGCTTGTGTGGAAACGCATGCCTCCCTTGTACGGGCCGATGGCGCTGTTCATCTGCACGCGGTATGCCTTGTTGATCTGTATCTCGCCTTTGTCGTCGAGCCAGGGCACACGGAACATTATCACGCGTTCCGGTTCCGCGATGCGCTCAAGGACCTTCATTTTCTGTATCTGCGGGTTTTCGAGTATGAAGGGGGCTACGCTCTCCACTACTTCGTGTACTGCCTGGTGGAATTCTTTCTCACCGGGATTCTTCGCCTTTATGTTCTCCATGAACGTTTCGACGTACTTTTTTACTTCGGCTTCCATAATGCTTTTTCTATGATGTGAGTGTTGTTATTCTGTTAACGGATGTTGTTTCCGAATGCAAATATAGCATTTTCAGAGTGTTCCGCCAAATCTCGCGGGCGTACTTAAGCATATACGGGCGCGCATGTTGAAATCTCAACAGGCGGTTTGGTTCATAATTTTACGCATATCCGGTTAACGGGTTACGGATTAAAACCGTCGGCCAAATTTTTGTAAAAATTATTAATTTTAGTTTTTTTTATGATTAATTTTTAACAAACCCGGGTACTTTCTCTTTTTTTCTGAAAATGGAACTTACGGATAGTAATTTTTCGTCCCGTAAAATTTACATTATGTAAGCGGCCGGGTAGCCTCCGCGACGCGGAGTATGGCAACTGCGCTGCCGGAGCGGCCGTCAGTCTGCGAGTTCTTTGAATTTGCGGCGGACGATCTCGCCGACTGTCTTGCCCGTGATCTTGCTTTCGAGCCACGACAGGATGTCGAGGTAGTAGAACGCGCGGCGTTCGTATGTGCGGTTCTCGTATGGTTTAAGCCTGTTGTACAGGACCTTAAGTTCCGATTTGATGTCGTCTGCGTATATCGAGTTTAGTTTCTTGAGGAACGAGAGCATCTCTTTCTGCACGGCGCCCATGTCGTTGCTCTTGACAAGGAACGAGTAGACCGAGCGTATCTGGTAGTCGAGGTTGTAGTCTATCCCGGCCTCGTAAGATGCTATCAGGTTGAGGATGCGCGAGAAAACCTGCAGGTCGCGCCGTATCTGGGGGTCTTTGGTGCTTGTTATGCGGCCGAGGTACTCGATGCACTTCGTATAGTTCCCGTCACCGAAATAGAGGCATGCTATCTTGTAGTATATCAGCATCTTCTGGTGGACGTTCAGGTCGTGCGAGTACTTGCGTATGAACGCCTCTATCTCGCGCACGAGCATCAGCCCCTGTTTGAAATCCCCTTCGATGAAGCTTTTGTTTATCTTGTTGATATACAGGAGCCGCTTGCCGATCATGTTGGCGTTGGGGTTGAGCGAGGCCAGTTCTTCGAATTCGCTCTCGAACTGGGTGAGATGCTCCGAGAAATGCCTGTATTTTCGCATCAGGTAGAGGGCTTCGAGTATCTGCGCCGAGCCTCTTATGTAGTCGTCGTACATGACGTGCTTCATGCGCGGTTTGCCGTCGAACAGGTCGAGCCATTTGCGGCTGTAACGGTAGCTCTTCACGAAATCGTGCTGTATATAATAGTACAGCGCCCATGCCTGATAGTAGTGCGATTTGCCGTCGAACGACAACTTCCTCTCGTTGAACGATTCGAGCTTGGGCTTGAAATAGAGCACTATGAGGTCGAGGTCTTTCTGCGAACGGGCGTACCCTAACTTCTGGTATAGCGAATATGCCCTGGTCGAGATACTCGACAGTTCCCCGGCTTCCGATATCTTGCCGGCGAGTTCAATGACCTGGCGGCTGGCCGTGTCGCTGGTGTTGGTCATGTCGCGGGTGACGTTGAGCGTGTCGATCTTCGACTGGAAGTGTACCGCGTCGATGGCTATGGTGTATTCGTCCAGCGCGAATGCCTGCTCGATGACCTTTTCGAGCATTTTGTCACTCTGTTTGTAGAGGCCTTTGTCGTAGAGTATGCGGGCAAAATCGAGCTGTTCGCGCAGTTGCATGGCATCGGAGTGCTGCACGTCCAGAAGGCGCATGCTCACCAGGAGTTGGCGGTAGAGGTGCGCCTTCATGTTGGGGAGTTGCTCCTTTTTGACAGGGCATTTTTGCAGCACCTTGGCCTCGTCGTACTCGTCAACCGAGTCGAGATAGTCGAACAGCGAGAGGAATTTAGCCTCCTGATTGCCAGCCAAACGCGTTGCATAAAGTTTAAAACTCCGTTTTTCGGCCTTCGTCATGTTTTTGATCAGGTCGAATACGGGTTCGCGTTTTTCGGATTGTGCGTTGTTTCTCTCTTTGGTTTTCATGCTGCTGTAAAAGCTATGGCGTAAATATAGTGAAAACCGAGTGCAATCGTGCGGGCTTGCACGCAAAAGATTGCCGAGGCGCATCCTATATTCTTCAAATATACGAAAAATCCCCGGCATTTTATATCTTTGCACTCTATTCAATATGAGTGATATGGACGCTACATCGAGATATGCCCGCCGCGGGGTCTCTTCCGACAAGGAGGACGTGCACAACGCGATAAAGAACGTGGACAAGGGTTTGTACCCCAAGGCTTTCTGCAAGATCATCCCCGATATGCTGGGGGGCGACCCGGATAGCTGCCTTCTGATGCACGCCGACGGCGCGGGGACCAAATCGTCACTGGCCTACATGTACTGGCGCGAAACCGGCGATATGTCGGTGTGGAAAGGCATAGCGCAGGACGCCATCGTGATGAACACCGACGACCTTATCTGCGTGGGGGCTGTGGATAATATCCTGCTCTCGTCAACGATAGGGCGCAACAAGAGGCTTATCCCTGGCGAGGTAATCTCAGCCATAATCAACGGCACGGAGGAGATACTCCAGCAGATGCGCGACCTGGGGGTTGGCATATGGTCTACGGGCGGCGAAACCGCCGACGTGGGCGATTTGGTGCGAACCATAATCGTCGACAGCACGGTTACGGCAAGGATGAAGCGCGCGGACGTGGTCAATAACGCTGACATAAAGCCGGGCTGCGTGATCGTGGGGCTGGCCTCTTCAGGGCAGGCTAAGTATGAGGACCGCTACAACGGCGGCATGGGCAGCAACGGGCTTACCTCCGCTCGCCACGATATGTTCGCGAAATATCTGGCAGAAAAGTACCCAGAAAGCTATGACGGCGGCATCCCCGACGACGTTACATATACGGGCGGGTACAAACTCACCGACCCTGTTCCCGGACATCCGGGGCTGACCATGGGGCAGCTTGTGCTGTCGCCCACGCGCACCTATGCACCGGTAATAGCCGAGGTGCTTCGCAAGTGCCGCGCAGGAGTTCGCGGGATGGTGCATTGCTCGGGGGGCGGCCAGACCAAGGTGCTCCACTTCGTCGAGGGCGTGCATATCGTGAAGGATAACCTTTTCGAAACCCCGATACTTTTCAGGGCTATACAGGAGCAAAGCGGAACCCCGTGGCAGGAGATGTACAAGGTGTTCAACATGGGTCACCGCATGGAGCTTTACGTCGATCCGGCGGCGGCGGACGAGATAATCGCGATTTCCGAAAGTTTCGGCATCCCTGCTCAGATAGTAGGGCGCGTTTCGGAGCCTGCGGGTTCGGGCACGGCGGCCGGGCTTACCATAACCCATAACGGCGAAACTTTTTCCTATTCGAAATAAGGCTGGCCTCTGCGCCTGACCGGATAAATAACAAGGCCCGCTTTTGCGGGCTTTGTCGATTACCGGCCACAATAAATTTTCATGGATATGCTGTCTGCCGCCGGCGGACTGCCGGAGTCGCTGAAGCGACTCCGTTTTATCTACTGTTGTCTGCGGGTTGAAAAGATGGCACTGCAAATGGATACAAGGTTGCTTTCTAAGAAAACCGAAAAAACAGTCCTCGTTCTACCTTGCGACCGAGTTCCGTATTATTTCGAGCGCCTGGGGGCCTTCGCAAAAAAGAAGGTCTATGACCGAGAGGTTCGGGACGAAATCCGTCCTGTCCGAGAACACCTGCCAGTATGGCTCAGGTATGAACAAGGCATCGGGTTGAAAAAGCCGTGGTTTTGGCGAAATAGCACTGCGCCAGTCTTTTGCAGAAGTGTCTACAGGCGGCTCGATATACATTTCCGATAGCATTATTTCCGCATCGCTTCCCACGAGGCGCAGAACCGTTTCGAGCAACCCGAGGTTAAAATCTAACAGAAAATCGAACCGCGAAGTATAGAATGGCTCGAACTCCCCGGCGTAATGCTCGAAATACGGCGATCCGCCGTATGACGACACGAGCGATTGCCAGTGGAGGTGCTGCCAGCGTTTGGAGTAATCTATCCGGGTGTCTTTTACAGCGGCTTTGTCCCGGTTGCTCGCTTTGACGGTGTTGACCGTAAGGGCGGCCGGGCCGTTGGCAGTCAGTATGTCGCAGCGGTTGCGGTAGCTTTGCTTGACGTAGTGTTCGTGGATGTCGATCACGCAGTCCGGCGAGCATATGAGCTTCGTGAACCACTGGATGTTGCCGAGGTATGTGAGGGGGAGGATATACATTGCGCTGGTCTTTCCGTTACGCGGGGTCTTTCCAGTCGCCGCACGCGCGTATCAGTTCGACGAGCGCAGGGACGGCTTCGGCCTGCGGTATCGAGTGGCGCATGACTTCGCGGCCTTTGTAGAGGGTTACGAGACCGCGCCCTGCCCCGACGTATCCGTAATCGGCGTCGGCCATTTCGCCGGGGCCGTTCACGATACAGCCCATGACGGCTATTTTCAGGTGTGTCAGGTGCGACGTTTCGGCGCGTACGGCGGCCAGCGTGCTTTGCAGGTCGAACAGCGTGCGGCCGCATCCGGGGCAGGCGATGTATTCCGTTTTGGTCGTCCTGACCCTCGCCGCCTGTAAGATCGAGAGGGCGAGGTCGTCTAACTCGGCTTGGCCGATGCCTGCGTTTTCTATCCTGATGCCGTCCGCGAGGCCGTCGATGAAGGCCATTCCGAAATCGCACGCGGCCTTTATCCGGAGCGATTCCAGCGACGGTTCGCCGTATTTTTTATATAGTATGACGGGGCGCTTGTCGCCGGCCGCAGCCATGTTGAGGATGGCCGCGCGCCATTCGGCAGGGGCGTTGTCCGTGACCGATTCTATCATCGCGACTTCCCCTTCGGCGAGCGCGCCCCTTGCGGCCGGGTCGAGTTCGCCGTATAATACAGGGATGTTCCCGCCGCCTATGTTGCCCTGCGCCACTGTTTCGCGCCGTGTGTATTCATATGGATTATAGATGCTTACGTTTTCTGCCCGTTCGGCCTCTTCCAACTGTCTTCCTGCGAAATAATCGACTATGGCCTGCGCAACGGGGATCTCGTTCTCGGGCGGTTCCGTGAGCGAAACACGGATGGTGTCGCCCAGACCGTCGGCCAGCAGGGCGCCTATGCCCACGGCCGAACGTATCCGCCCGTCTGCCCCGTCGCCAGCCTCCGTGATACCGAGATGGAGCGGGAAATCCATCCCTTCGGCCTCCATCGCCGCCGCAAGCATACGGTAGGCATGCACCATTACCCGCACGTTGCTCGACTTCATGGATACCACGATGTCGTAAAAATCGTTGCTGCGGCATTCGCGCAGGAATTCCATGGCTGACTCGACCATCCCCTGCGGCGTGTCGCCGTATTTTTCGACCATCCGTGCCGCGAGCGACCCGTGGTTGACACCTATGCGTATGGGAATACCGCGCCCGCGGCAGACGCCGAGCAGTTCCGGGAGTCGTGAAATGTCGTAATTTCCGGGGTTGATGCGGACTTTGTTCGCGTACTGCGCCGCTGTGAGCGCGGCGTCCGGCGTGAAATGGATGTCGGCGACCAACGCAACTCCGCCTAGTCCGGCGGCTTCGGCCTGCGCCGCTATGTTCCTGAGATTTTCGGCCTCGCGCCTGCCCGGAGCCGTGAGCCTCACGATATCACATCCGGCGGCGTGCATACGGCCGATCTGGGCCACGCAGGCTTCAGTGTCCATCGTGTCGGTGTTGGTCATCGACTGGACGGCTATGGGTTCTCCGCCTCCGATCACGACATTGCCTATGCGTACCTTCCTTGTGCGGGTGTGGGCAAAAGATGTCGGCGGACGGCGGGACACGGCTCGTGATGTCGTTAGCGCAGGAATACTTCGCTGCTGCCGATCAGGTGTCCGTCCATGTAGACTTCGACGAGGTGTTTGCCCGCGGTTATGCCGCCCCCGTTGTAGAGTATGCCGACAGGGAGGTCTTCGAGCTGGTAGTCGACGTCGCGCGAAGCGGAGTATGTCCTTTTCTCGCCTTCGAAGTCGAATACTTTGTTGACGTTGTCGGTCATGATATATCCGTCCGGGCCTGTTATGCGCACGTATACCGGCCTTTCGCCAGGTCTTCCGAGTTCGTTGCCCGAGAGTACGAGGTCGACCCTCAGTCTTGCCGCGCGCCCTGCGCGTTCAACCACACGGTCGTTGCTGCTGAGTGCCACGAGGCTGATGCCGCGCGCCTTGATTACCGCCCCCTGGCGTAGCCTTAACTCTTGTTCCTGCGCCCGTTCTTCGGCTATGTCGGCACGCTGGCGCTGTGTCGCCACTTGGGTGCGCATGGTGCTGTTTTCCGCGATGAGGCCCTTGTTCATGGTGCTGAGCGAGTCTATCTGGTGTACGTAACTGCGCATGACCGTGCGCAATGTGCCGAGTTCTTTTTCGTACTGGCGTATTTTCGACCTGTTGAGGGTGCGTTCGTCGGCGAGTTTCTGGAGGAGCGAGTCTGCGCGGTTGCGTTCCACCGACATGTTGTGGGCGAGGGTGTCGTTCTCGACCCTGAGGCTGTCGTACTGGCCCACGAGGCTCGTTATCTCGGTCGTGAGCTGTGCGCGTTCCACCGCGTATGCCTGTTTGAGGTCGTTGGTCTGTTTCATGAACATCGCCGAAACAGCCACGAGGATAACCGCGAGCGCGATTATTATCACTTTATAACCCTTCGCCGCTTTGTTCGGCGAGGGCTGTTGGTCTTCGTATCCGTAATTTATCTCTTCCATAATCCGTTGGGTGGTGGGTTGATGGTGCAAATATAGTGAAAGCCGGGAGCAATCGTGCGAACTTGCCGCGCAAAAGATTGCCGGGGCGCCTCCTGTATTCTTCAAATATAATGCAAGCTTGCGTTTGCCGCCTGATATTTTGCAAATATAGCGATTTTGGTTGACACTGTCCGCCTGCTAATTGATTTTACTCGTTAAAGGGTACTTGAGGTTCTTCATTTTCGATATGGTGGCCTTGACGCTTCCCACCTTTACCGGCGATTCGAGGTAAAGCGGGATCTTGTTCTGGTCGTCGCTCAGCCACACGAAGAATTCCGAGCCTTCTTCGAAACTATTGCCGTCGTCGTCCGCCAACTGGCAGGCGAATTTAAGCGTGTTGAATTTGCCTGCTTTCTTGAAATCGCGCACCTCTTTGCCAAGGAACTTGAAGTTTATGTTTCTGATCTTATTGGCGAAAACCAGTTGCAGGGGCATTGCTTTCCCAACCTCGAAAGCCGCTATGTCCTCTCCCCGGAGGTTGAAGAATGTGGAGAGGGGGTCCATGCTTGTCCGGGTAAGGTCGAATTTTGCCACCCTGTCCTTGTCCCATTTGGGTCGGCTGGCAACGGTCGTGACCCGCATCGAGTCCCAGTCGTAGGTGTAATTGCTTTTGTATGTGTACTTCCCTTCTTTCAGGTCGTTGGCGAAGCGGAGCGGCAGGAGCGTTTTCTGGTCGAGCCATATTTCGTAGATGTCGCTCATGTCGAAGAACCACTTGAACTGGGACATGACGGCGGCATTGGCCCAGACATGATAGGCCGGCACGGGATCGTTGGTTTGGCTGACTTTGGTCTTTACCTCCGCGACCACGGTATTTGGCACGAGGGCCGCTTTGTAGCTGACTTCGTAAACCAACTCTTCGCCGCCCATGAACGGCGCTTCTTTCGCCGAGGGCCATGCTCCGGCCGCGGCGAACGTGAATATCGAAAATAAAAAGGCTATATGTTTTCTCATGCAGGTATAACGTCGTGCCTCCCGATAAAATTATGAAATCATGCTGAAATCCTGATCCTTTGAATAAGAATACCTCTCCCGTGCCGCTTCGAGCAGTGCGCGGTCGGCCGGCGAAAACCGGGATATCCCGTCGAGAACGTCCTGCGCGGCATTCCTGGCCGTTTCGACGATCTGAGAATCTTTGCCTAAGTTAGCGATCTTCAATTCAAATGCCAAACCGCTTTGCTGCGTGCCGGAAATATCGCCTGCGCCTCGCAGTTTCAGGTCGAGTTCCGAGAGTTCGAAGCCGTCGTTGGTGGCGACCATGGCCTGGAGGCGTGCTTTGGCTTCTTTCGAGAGTTTGTCGCCGCTCATCAGGATACAAAACGCCTGGTCGGCGCCCCGGCCCACGCGGCCGCGCAACTGGTGGAGCTGCGACAGCCCGAAGCGTTCGGCGCTTTCGATGACCATCACGCTCGCGTTCGGCACGTCCACACCCACCTCTATTACGGAGGTCGCAACCATGATATGCGCTTTGCCTTCTTTGAAGAAGTTCATGTTCTCCTCCTTCTGGGCGGCTTTGAGGCGGCCGTGCACGACCACGGTGTTGTATTCCGGCAGCGGGAATTCCCGGCTGATGCTGTCGAAGCCGTCTTCGAGGTCCTTGTAGTCCATCTTTTCCGACTCCGAGATAAGCGGATAGACCACATAAACCTGCCGCCCCTGCGCTATCTGCTCGGCCATGAATCCGAACACGCGCAGGCGCTGCGAGTCGCGGACGTGGTATGTTTTAATGGGTTTGCGCCCGGGCGGAAGTTCGTCTATGACCGAAACGTCCAGGTCGCCGTAGAGCGTCATGGCGAGGGTGCGCGGTATTGGCGTGGCGGTCATAACGAGCATGTGCGGCGGCTGGTGGTTTTTTGTCCAGAGCCGCGCGCGCTGTTCGACCCCGAATCGGTGCTGTTCGTCTATCACCACGAACCCCAGGTTCGAGAACTGCACCCGGTTCTCAATAAGCGCGTGTGTGCCTAAAAGTATGTCGAGCGAACCTTCCGCGAGGGCTTCAAGCAGCGTGTCGCGTTCCTTTTTCTTGGTTGTTCCGGTGATGATGCCGACTTTGACGTTCATGC
Organism: Tidjanibacter sp.; assembly: GCA_031552235.1. Classification (GTDB taxonomy): domain Bacteria; phylum Bacteroidota; class Bacteroidia; order Bacteroidales; family Rikenellaceae; genus WRDF01. Next base: position 56,900 of record JAVBMR010000022.1, read on the forward strand.
CGCCCAGCAGCTTGACTATGGTCGTATAGTGCTGGCGGGCAAGTATTTCGGTGGGGGCCATCATGCAGGCCTGGTATCCGTTGTCGATGGACAGGAGCATGCTCATGAGCGCGACTAAGGTCTTGCCGCTGCCCACGTCGCCCTGAAGCAGGCGGTTCATCTGGTGGCCGGTAATTGTGTCGCCGCGTATTTCTTTTATAACCCTTTTTTGCGCGCCGGTAAGCTCGAAGGGCAGGTGGCCGCTGTAAAATTCGTTGAATTTGTCGCCCACGCGGCTGAACATGAAGCCGTTCTCTTTCGTTACCCTCCCGGCTCGTTGCGCGAGGATGCCTAACTGTATACCGAAAAGCTCCTCGAACTTGAGGCGGTACTCGGCCTGCCTGAGCTTTTCGGGGTTTTGCGGAAAGTGGATGTTGTACAGCGCCTCTTTCAGCCCGATGAGTCCGTTCGCGCGCATTATTTCTTCTGGCAGGGTTTCGGCGATGCGGCTCTCGGCCACTTCCCAGAGGTTGCACACGAGGTTGTAGATCCCCCGCGAGCCGAGCTGGTTAGACGTGAGTATCTCTGTCGTGCTGTAAATGCCCTGCATGGCCCCGGCCGGCCGGGCGTGCATCGCGCCTACCGATTCAAGCTCGGGGTGGACCATCGAGAGTTCGTTGTTGAAGAAGCCTGGCCGGCCGAACACTATGTATTCGCGCCCGGCTTCGAGGCGTTTTTCGATCCATTTTATGCCGCTGAACCACACGAGTTCGGCCGTCCCGGTGCTGTCGGCGACGTGGGCCACAAGGCGTTTACGCCGCCCTTCGCCCACCTCGGAGAAGCCGTCGACCCGTACCTGCAACTGTATGTAGGCAGGTGATTCTGACGTGATTTCGGATATTTTGTAGACCCGCGAACGGTCGATATAGCGGAACGGGAAATAATAGAGCAGGTCGAACATGGTGGATATCCCGAGCTCCTTTTTCAGAAGCCCGGCCCGTTTTTCCCCCACACCCGCAAGGAATTTTATGTCGTTATCGAGGTATGACCCCATTATCGATATTGTTTTTTCTTTTTCCACTTTTGTACGGGCAAAAGCGGAGTAAAACCCGCTGCCCTCACCGTCGCCTAAGGCTCTCCTGCGAGCTTCCCTCGTTACACGATAACTTCGGGTGATCTAAGGTCGCACCTCGGCCATTCGAGCAAGCTCGATGGCGCTCGGTTTGGCGTCGGTTCGCGTCTATCCTTTTAACGGCTCCGCTGAAAAGGGCGGTACTTGATTCCGCGCCTTATCTACGCCTTTCTCCTGAACTCCGAGCAAACTATGGCGGCCGCCACTCCCACGTTGAGCGATTCCGAGGCCGGTTCGCCCGCCGGGTAGGGCGGGATGTAAAGTTTACGGGTCACGGCCGCCGCCACAGCGTCGCTTATGCCGTTGCCCTCGCTCCCGAGCACGATTATGCCCCGGTCACCGCCGAGTTCCGTCTTGTATATATTGTCCCCTTCGAGGAAAGTGCCGAAAACCGGCACCCCGGTGCCGCCGAGCACGGCAGGCAGGTCGGCATAATGCACGCGCACCCTGAAGATCGCCCCCATGGTGGCCTGCACGGTTTTCGGGTTGTAGCAGTCGGCCGTGTCGGGCGAACATATTATGTCGCGTATCCCGAACCAGTCGGCGATGCGGATTATAGTCCCGAGGTTACCGGGGTCCTGTACCCCGTCGAGTACAAGGGTAAGTTCGCTTCCGGGCGAGGCCGGCAACCCATACCGAGGGATTTCGACCAGCGCCAGAATCCCCTGCGGCGTTTTGAGCGAACTCATGCGTTCTATGTCCTTGGGCGATACGACCTCGCATCCGGCGATCCCTGAAAACTCTTCCGTGCCGAATATGCGGCGCACGGCCAGCGGCGAAGCTGTTGCCTCGCCCACCATCTTGCGCCCCTCCGCCACGAACAGGCCATGCTCCGCCCTCGACTTTTTGTCGGAGAGCGAGCGCACGAGCGATATGTCTGCCTTTATCAACATTCCCGGTTTGTTTCGGATATCGTAATTCTGCATGCCGCCTTACAGTACAAAGGTAAAAAAAACGTTAATAGTATTGCCGGAATTTTCGTATTCGCAGAAAAAACACTACTTTTGTGTTTCAGAAAATCCGCGCAAAACCATGCCTTTCGCGGCATGCCATCCTAAAAAGCGGAGTAATACATTTCTGAAAAATGCCTGATAAAAAGAAAGCAACGCTCATCCTCGAAGACGGGACAAGGTTCCAGGGGTTTTCGTTCGGAGAGCCGCGGCCCGCAACCGGCGAGGTCGTATTCAACACCGCGATGACGGGGTATCCGGAAAGTTTGACCGATCCCTCGTATCACGGACAAATATTGGTCCTTACGTTCCCGCTTGTCGGGAATTACGGAATTCCTTCAGAAGCGGCGACCGAGAACGGTTTGCCGCTTTTTTTTGAATCGGAGAAAATCCATGTGCGCGGGCTTGTGGTCTCCGATTACTCGTTCGAGGAGAGCCACTGGAACGCGATGAAAACTCTCGACGCGTGGCTTAAAGAGCATGGCATCCCGGCGGTGTACGGGGTGGATACGAGGGCGGTCACGCGCATGATACGCGAGAAAGGCGTGATGCTCGGTAAAATTGCCGTCGAGGACCAGCCCGAGCCAGTGGAGTTCGAAGACCCCAACACGGAGAACCTCGTTGCCGCGACAAGCTGCCCCGGGGTCGAAACCTACGGCAGCGGCCGCCACAAAGTGGTGTTGGTCGACTGCGGATGCAAGTACAATATAATAAGGTGCCTGCTGCGGCGCGACGTGACGGTGGTGCGTGTGCCGTGGGACTACGACTTCACGGCGATGGACTACGACGGCGTGATGATAAGCAATGGCCCCGGCGACCCGCGGATGGCCGATAAGACCGTGGCCAATATCCGCAAGGCGTTCGACATCGGCAAACCGATCTTCGGCATCTGCATGGGCAACCAACTGCTGGCACGGGCGGCGGGGGCGGATACCTACAAGCTCAAGTACGGCCACCGCAGCCACAACCAGCCGGCGCTTATGGTTGGCACGGACAAGGCTTTCATAACTTCGCAGAACCATGGGTTCGCGGTCGATCCGGCAGGGCTGGGCAAGGACTGGGAACCGTTCTTCGTGAACCTCAACGACGGTTCGAACGAGGGTATCCGCCACAAGTCCAGGCCGTTCTTCTCGGTGCAGTTCCACCCCGAGGCCACCAGCGGCCCGGTAGACACAGAATTCCTTTTTGACCACTTTATAGAAAATATCGAACGATGGAAAGCAGAGCACAAGGCATAGACAAAAGTATCAAGAAAGTTATCCTTCTGGGGTCCGGGGCGCTGAAGATAGGAGAGGCGGGCGAGTTCGATTATTCGGGTTCGCAGGCGCTCAAGGCGCTCAAGGAGGAGGGGATATACACGGTGCTGATAAACCCCAATATCGCTACCATCCAGACGTCGGAGAACATTGCCGACAGGGTCTACTTCCTGCCTGTGACGCCCGATTTCGTGGAGCAGGTCATCGAAAAGGAGCGCCCGGACGGCATCTTGCTGGCATTCGGTGGGCAGACGGCGCTGAACTGCGGGGTGAGCCTGTATCAGGACGGGATACTTGAAAAATATAATGTCCGCGTGCTTGGGACCCCGGTCCAGGCCATCATGGACACCGAAGACCGCAAGAAATTCGTCGGGAAACTCGATGAGATAAATGTAAAAACTATAAAGAGCGAGGCAGTGACTACGGTCGCCGATGCGAAACGTGTCGCCGCCGAACTCGGTTATCCGATCATAATCCGCGCGGCCTACACGCTCGGGGGGCTGGGTTCGGGCTTCTGCGACAACGAGGATGAGCTCGAAGGCATGGCCGCCAAGGCGTTCACATATTCGCCTCAGATACTTGTTGAAAAATCGCTGAGGGGCTGGAAAGAGGTAGAGTACGAGGTGGTGCGCGACCGTTTCGACAACTGCATCACGGTCTGCAACATGGAGAACTTCGACCCGCTCGGCATCCATACCGGCGAGAGTATCGTGGTCGCCCCGTCGCAGACGCTCACCAACAGCGAGTACCACAAACTCCGCCAGCTCGCGATCAAAATTATCCGCCATATCGGCATCGTGGGCGAGTGCAACGTGCAGTACGCTCTCGACCCCGAGTCGGAAGACTACCGCGTGATCGAGGTAAACGCGCGCCTTTCGCGCTCTTCGGCGCTGGCATCGAAGGCCACGGGTTACCCGCTGGCGTTCGTGGCGGCGAAGCTGGGGCTGGGCTACGGGCTTCACGAACTCAAGAATTCGGTCACGAAATCGACCACGGCCTGCTTCGAACCGGCGCTGGACTATATCGTTTGCAAGATACCGCGCTGGGATCTCGGCAAATTCAAGGGCGTGTCGCGCGAGTTGGGATCGAGCATGAAATCGGTCGGCGAGGTAATGGCGATAGGCCGCTCGTTCGAGGAAGCGATACAGAAGGGCCTGCGCATGATAGGCCAGGGGATGCACGGCTTCGTGGCCAACAAGGAGCTTGAGGTGCCGGATATGGACGAGGCGCTCTCGCGCCCCACAGACAAGCGTATCTTTATGATCGCCAACGCGCTGCATAAAGGCTATACCGTCGACCGGGTACACGAGCTGACGAAGATAGACAAGTGGTTCCTTTACAAGCTGCAAGGCATCCTGAACATCGAAAAGGAACTCGGCAAGGCAAAGGATTTGGCTAAAGTCACTGACGCCCTGATGCTGGAGGCCAAACAGAAAGGGTTCTCGGACTTCCAGATAGCCCGCACGGTACTCAATCCCAAGGCCGAGGCTATGGAAAGTGCGATAAGCGAGGTGCGCACCGAACGAAAAAGACGCGGCATCACGCCGGTCATCAAGCAGATCGACACCCTTGCAGCCGAATATCCGGCGCAGACCAACTACCTCTACGTGACCTACAACGGCTCGGCCCACGACGTGGATTTCCAGCGCGACGGCCAGTCCGTGATAGTGTTGGGATCGGGGGCCTACCGCATCGGCAGCTCGGTGGAATTCGACTGGTGCTCGGTGAACGCCGCTTCGACCATCCGGGGTAGCGGCCTGCGCTCGATAATGATAAACTACAACCCCGAAACCGTTTCGACCGACTATGACATGTGCGACCGGCTCTATTTCGACGAGCTGACCTTGGAGCGTGTGCTAGATATCGCCGACCTCGAAGCCCCGAAGGGGGTCATCGTTTCGGTGGGCGGCCAGATCCCGAATAACCTCGCCATGCGCCTCGATGCCGAGAATGTGCCGATCCTCGGGACTAAGGCGGAGGATATCGACCGTGCCGAAGACCGCCACAAGTTCTCCAGCATGTGCGACGAGTTGGGCATCGACCAGCCTCGATGGAAAGAGCTTTCGTCGATGGCCGACATCTATAAGTTCGCCGACGAGGTGGGCTTCCCGCTGCTGATACGCCCGTCCTACGTGCTTTCGGGGGCGGCGATGAACGTGGTGTCGAACCGCGGCGAGTTGGAACACTTCCTGACCCTCGCCACAAACGTTTCGAAGCAGCACCCCGTTGTAGTGACCGAATTTATCGAGAACGCCAAGGAGATCGAGATAGACGCCGTGGCGCGTGACGGCGAGGTGCTGATCTACGCCATCTCGGAACATGTCGAATTCGCCGGCGTGCATTCTGGCGACGCAACAATGGTGTTCCCGCCCCAGAAAATGTATGTCGAAACCATGCGCCGCGTGAAGAAGATCGCCCGCCAGATAGCGCAGGGGCTCAATATCACGGGGCCGTTCAACATGCAGCTCATGGCCAAGAACAACGACATCAAGGTCATAGAGTGCAACCTGCGTGCGAGCCGCAGCTTCCCGTTCGTGTCGAAGGTGCTGAAGGTAAACTTTATCGAGATAGCCACTAAAGTGATGCTCGGCCTCGATCCGGAAATACCGCACAAATCGGCGTTCGAGTTGGATTACGTGGGTATCAAGGCCTCGCAGTTCTCGTTCTCGCGCCTTCAGAAGGCCGACCCGGTGCTGGGTGTCGAGATGGCCTCCACCGGCGAGGTGGGCTGCATCGGCGAGGACTTCCACGAAGCCATCCTCAAGGCGATGCTCTCGGTGGGTTACCGCATTCCCGGGAAGAATATCCTCCTCTCGACCGGCGACTCGCGCTCGAAGACGGACATGCTCTCGGCGGCGAAACTCCTCCGGGAAAAAGGCTATAATCTTTATGCGACTAAGGGCACGGCCGAATTCCTCGGCCAGAACGGGGTGGCGGCCGAGGTGCTGCACTGGCCGGATTCGTCCGAAAAGCCCAATACGCTGGATTATATCAAGGAAAAGAAGATCGACCTGGTCATCAATATCCCGAAAAACCTTTCGGCCGACGAGCTGAACAACGACTACGCGATACGGCGCGGCGCGATAGACTTCAACGTTCCGCTGATAACGAATGCCCGCCTGGCAAGCGCGTTTATCCGGGCTTTCTGCCGCATCGACCGAAAAGACATAGCGATCAAGAGCTGGAACGAGTATTAGCCGGTTTGGTCTTCGGCATATGACAAACGGCAGGGAAGACCGATCTTTTCTGCCGTTTTTGTTTGGACTTACCTTCTCTGTCGCCCGTTCCACGCCGCTTGTCGCTTTCATCCACTGCTCCCGTTCTCACCATCTGATATTGTCCTGAATATTGCGGCGATGGGGTTTGTTTTAACGCTTATCCGCAAAAATACACCTAATTTTTAAACAGGGCATATTAATCTCACGGTGTTGCTTTAATGACACCGGCAGCCTGCCGCCGTCCCATGCGGCGGGCTGCTTTACTCGCCGTTGGCTCGTTTGCATCCACCGCCGGCGGCAGACTGCGCCGCAGGTAAAAGATTGCGGATAAGCACATTTATTTTTTATCATTAATTGCCGGATAACGGATTTTTTCTTTATATTTGCGTCCTGTTTATGCCGCAAAATGCCCAGATGGCGGAATTGGTAGACGCGCTCGTTTCAGGGGCGAGTATCAGTAATGATGTGCAGGTTCGACTCCTGTTCTGGGCACAAAACAAAGAAAACTCCAATTGACAATCAGTCAGTTGGAGTTTTTGGTTTTGGGAGTTGCAAAACAGTTGCAAAACATCCTGAAAAATAATTTTATTTATCGGGAATTCAGCATCTTGTCTTCTCTCTTAAAATTTAATTATTTCCCAAGATTTCACTGCCGCTAATCCATTTGTATTATTTCGAATATGTTAGCCATTGAAGGTTAATTAAAAATTACCCATTAGCTTGTTTAAGCTGGTTTTCACCCAACCTTTATCAATAGAATATCGCCTAAATGCAATATATTCTTTATCCAAATTATTAGCGTCAGAATGATAGTCAGATATTAATTCTTGTAGGTGAGATTTTAATAGCACTGGATTATGAACATACTTAAGGATCTTTGATTTCAATTTTTTTCAAACTCATCATATATTTTCCTTCTTTCATCGTTGAGATAATCTCTATCTAATTTACACTTATTAATTGTATAAACAAACCTATCGTCAACAGAACTAATCACACCATTTCTATTAAAATCAATTAAGCCTTCAGGATTAACAACTTCGGGATTTACCATCTTGGGTTGTTCTTCGATATTATAATTTGCAGATAGAGTATTTATGCTTTTGAGATTATCTTCTGAAGAGGTAAAAACTACTTTTTTCCCTGTAATATCAAAATTAGTCCCTTTATTTGTATTACAGTTTGGGCAAGCAAGCAATAGATTATCCCAACTAAAAGCAAGCCAATAATATGCACCTTCCCCTTTTTTTGGTCTGTAATGCTCCACATGATACTGCTCAATTCGCTGTTCACAAAAAGCACATTTATTGTGGTAAATTAAAGATAATTTGTTTTTTACATCATCAAATTTATATCTGCTATTATATACATCTTCATCAATATATGCTCCATTTTTAATAATCTCTATCCTTCTTTGATGAGTTAATTTGGACGCACTATGAATAATCCCTCTCACAAAAAACTCGGCATAAGCAGGAATCAATGAAATTGGTACGTCTGAATAATCTTTATCTATCTTCCTCATTATTCAAATCCTTATTAAGAGCATCATCAATTAACTGATCAATTTCTGCGTCACTGAAAAACTTTCTCCCTGACAATATTTCCTTATTTAATCTTTCATCAACTTTTTTATTGATTCTGTAAATTAGATAACTATCATCTGTAGCTGCCTTATCATTGTCTGTGTCTAATCTTGCATTATCTAGACTGGAGTTCCTAACTTAGTCCGCACAAAAAGTTAAGGTTGTTTAATAATCTTAACTTTGAAAAATGGGAACACACAGGCAGTATGATCGTTCGTTCAAGGAACGTGCGGTTAAGTTGAGTTACGAACGGGATAACATCAA